>JAHDKT010000008.1 GCA_018436725.1 Synergistaceae bacterium
ACCCCGCAGCAGATCCGCTTCGTCGAGACGATCATCGACCAGCTCACGGCGCACGGCGTGATGGAACCGTCAGCCCTCTACGAGCCGCCGTTCACCCGCATCGACTCGGGCGGTCCCGACGCCCTCTTCGACGGCAGGGAGAACGTCGTCGCCGGCATCTTCGAGACGCTGGACGCGATGAACTCCGGCCTGTACGACGAGCGCACAAGCCTCCGCGTCGCGAGGGGAAAGAGCGGGGGAACGGAATGATGAATCGGGAGAGAGTACAACCTGTTAATGGCTGGCGTTTGCGGTTTGAAAAAGAGAGACTTCAGGAATGATCCCCCTCTGAAAGAGCCTTTTTCCGGTGCTGCACGGCATCTAAAAACTCAACAACCATACGGGCGATTCCCGGGTTAAACAGGTCGGAGTGCTGTTGTTCTATCTTGGTGAAGATTTCGCTGAGAAGAGTGTTGTCGTCGGCAAGAGCGTCTCTTTTCGATGTTTCTGTCAGCAGGCGTTCCAGGAACGGGATAAACTGACCGGTATCCTTTGCGTGTTCCAGTATACGCGAGAGATCGATGATATCCTTCGGTTCTCCTCTGCTCAGAAAGGCGGAGAATTTCCCGGTTACAAGATTGCCGAAATCGTCCACTCGTATAGGAACTCCGTCGAGAGCGACCTGTTCACGGCGCAGATCCTCGACAAACATGTCCTGAACAAGGTCCACTTTGGTCATTACGCCATTTTTTTGAAAGACTCCGGACGCGAATCCTTCGCTGATTGAAATCGTTGTTTCCAGGGCGTAGCCTCTTCTGGGAAGACGCCTGATGAGCATCCCCCACGCAACGGGGATTGAAATCTCATCAACCGTGAACAGGTCAAGATCCTGGCTTTGGCGATGGCCGAAATACATTACTGAGAGGCAGGTACCGCCTCCGAGGAAGAAGCTTTCACTGAAAAGCGGTATCTTGAATATCTCGACTAAGAGAGCCCGCTGCTCCGGGGCTTCCCAGCCCGCGCTCTTTTCAGCTGGAATGATTCCGGCAGGTCGGAGATTTTCTTCCATAGGCTCTCCATCCTTTCATCCATGCAGTAAATGCTTTCCTGCTCAAGAAACTCCCTGATCTCGTCCGGTGTCAGAAAAAGCAGCGCGTCGCTGGCGCTGCCTCGCTCGATCATTCTGCGGACGAATGCCTTGAAGCGGAGCCGGTCCGATGGAACCGGAGAAGAACGCAGTCTGTCGATAAGACGTTTCAGCTCCGATGGGGAGGCGTTTCTGATCTCCTTGTCGTCCCAGAAAATTTTTGGGTAGCGGAAAAAAGGTATAACATCGAACGAAGAGTTTTCCGGCGAAACCTTTTCCATCGTCTCAACCTCCTTTTCGATGCTCGGGAACTCTATGATTCGAGTATATCATGTCGAAGACTGTTCAAAAACATTGCCGAGAGGCGGCATCCAGGTTGTGCGATAGTCTCTTGAATCCGGTGGTCTTGCTTCTATAATAAAGCCATGTCGGAGTGGAGCGAACGAGATTGTTCGGCATTATGAGCCGATGCAGGCGACCCCGACGCCCTCTTCGACGGCAGAGAGAACGTCGTCGCCGGCATCTTCGAGATACTCGACGCGATGAACTCCGGCCTGTACGAAGAGTGCACAAGCTTCCGCGTCGCGAGGAAATAATTCGGTAAAAGGGGGAGGAGCGCTATGAACGGTTGGTCCGCGAGAGGAAGCCCGAAAAGGTTCCGGCTTGTCGGACGCCGGTTTCGACGGAGGAAAGTACACAAAGCATCGGAGAAGATTCGATATATGCTTGGTCACCGAATCTAAAAATGTACATACAAATTAAAGGAGTGAATCCTGATGCCCAGACGGTTTCCTTTTATTCTTGCTGCGTTGATTTCTCTCGTCCTGGTACCATTTTTTCCAGGAATTTCCTGTGCGGAACCGGGGTATTCTTTCGACCCGGCTCGGGCTCCTTCCTCCCCTGACTATTCCTTGCCGACAAGCTGGGCTGTTCTGCCAGTAGAGCCTCTTTCCTATCCGGTGGATATCTTTTTTGCTCACCCTACGACGTATAAAGGCGATGAAAATTGGAACCAGTCCCTTGAGGGCGAGAGCGCCGATCCAAAGGTTCGAGGGGTTATGGAGAGTCAGGCGGGGGTTTTTTCAACATCCGCTTGTCTCTACGCCCCGTACTACCGTCAGGCTAATCTGGCTGTGCTGCATACTCCCGAAGAGAGTCCGGCCAGAAAGTCGCTCGACGTGGCCTACTCGGACGTGGAGGCAGCCTTCGACGCCTACATGACTTATTGGAACAAGGGGAGGCCCTTTATCCTGGCAGGTCACAGCCAAGGATCGGAACACCTGCTGCACCTCATGGAACGGCGCTTCGGCGATGCTGAATTGAGGAAGAAGCTGGTTGCGGCCTATATCGTCGGCTGGTCGGTCACGAAAGACGATCTTGCCCGGTATCCTTTTCTAGAGATAGCCGAGAGACCGGATCAGACGGGGGGCATCGTCAGCTATAACACACAGGGGCCCAATCCGGGGTACAGCATCGTCCGGGAAGGGGCCGTGGGCGTCAATCCGCTCACCATGACCATCACCGGAGAGGTTGCGGATGCGGATCGGAACTTGGGAGCGGTCTTTTTTACCGACAAAGGAGTCCTGGAGATCCCCCGCTATACAGGAGGGCAGACCGTCGGTGGGGCTTTCGTCATCCCGACGCCTTCCAACATCGACGACCTTGACGCCGTTCAAATCCGGGAGTTCTACCACCCTTACGACTACACTTTCTTCTACAGGAATCTTCAGCAAAACGCCGAGCTTCGGACGCGTACATACCTGGAGTCGCATGGCAAAAAATACTGACGATCCTCAAGAGGTCCGGGAGGTGAACTCTTTTTTCTCGTTTACTCCCGGACCGCTTCCCTTTCGAAAAAACTTTGTACCGAAATTTTTAAGAAGGCGCTTCGCCGGTGGAAGGATGTGCGGCGATACAGGGGTTGTGGGAGAGCGCCAGAAAAGGATAGCCCGTCAGTCGAGGCGTTTGCCTGCGGCTCCCTTCCTCATGGGAATTCTCTTGAATGCCTTCCCGCAACGGAACAGCTCTTCTTCTATTTCAGTCGGATGTTGACTTTCAGGCTGATCGGGCCGAAGCACTTGGTTCCCCCGGCTTCGCTGACGATGCGAAGCAGCCGGTCGGCGTCAAGAAAACGGCGTCCGGAAAGCAGCGTCACGCCACGTTTTTTGAACACGTCGGGCAGCAGAGGCGCCGAAGGGCCGATGACGCATATCTCCCGCGCGCCGGCCACCATCGAGAGCACGCTCTCGAACGTGTTGTTGAGAAGCGTCGTTGCGGAAAGAAGCGCGACGTCGCAGCGCGGGAGCATGTCCTTTTCAAGAGAGGTGTCGGCGATTCCTTCCCAGTCGCTTTTCCCTTCGTCGAAGACGATGCATTCTTTCGCGTGTTTTTGAATCCTGTTGAAAATGGGCGTAATATCGCCGACCATTCCCACCCGGTCGTTCGAAGTGATATCGAGCAGCTGGACAAGATCGTCGTTGGAAGAGTCTTCTTCGTATCCGTCCTGCTGGATAAGCGCGTTGAGGGCCGCCAGTCCGACGGATGTCTCCGCGATGTTCGGAGAACGCAGGAGGGGAATAACCCGGTCGGCAGGGCTTCCCGCGATGGAACCGGCGTTCGCCATCAGGCAGCAGGCCGCATTATCGAGGCGATGCCGGAGCATGCACGCGACTCCGGCCTGGGCGGTATCAAGCTTCACTGCGGTATAGCCCAGTCCGACCCGGACGTCTTCCACTCGCTCTCCCTTGAAATGGGAGAGTCCGTACTCGATAAGCTCTTCGATGATTGTATTCACAGCGATTTTCCCTCCTCGACAAGATGACCGGGCGTCTCCGAAAGCGTACAATGGTGTGCGTTCCGGTTTTCGACAGGGGAAGGCGTTCTTTCCCCGTAGACGAACCATAAATACAATACCTGTTTCCCGAAAAACTGCGCACGGAAAACAGAGCTTTTTTCCTTCGACATGATGACACAAAAGAGCCGAGCACGCAACTGATAATCAATATCATAAAAAGGTTTTCCGCCTCTGGAAGGAGAAGTGTTTGTACGATGAACGTGCATTACGTGAAATTCATCTCGGCGTGCCTGCTGTTCGGCTCGAACGGAATCGTGGCAAGCTATATTTTGATGAGCAGTTATGAGATCGTTTTTCTGCGAACGTTGATCGGCAGTCTGTTCCTTCTCGCCGTTTTCTTGCTGACAGGGGGGAAGTTCTCCGGGCTGCGGAATGGACGGCACCTCGCGTTCCTGGTTCTGTCGGGGGGCGCCATGGGCGCGAGCTGGATTTTTCTGTTCGAGGCGTACCAGCAAATCGGCGTCGGGATGGCGACGCTGGCCTACTACTGCGGGCCGGTCATCGTGATGGCGCTCTCGCCGCTGCTGTTCAAGGAAAAGATGACTCCCGCGAGACTCTGCGGCTTCGTCGCCGTTCTTCTGGGGATGTTCCTTGTCAACCGGGACGCGTTGATGCTGGACGGGCTTTCATTGGGACTGCTGTGCGGCGCGCTCTCGGCGGTCATGTTCGCGCTCATGGTGATTCTCAACAAGATGGCCGCGAGCATCACGGGGTTCGAGAACGCCGTCTGGCAGCTTGCGACGAGCTTCGTCACGGTGGCGATCTATACAGTGCTCAAGCAGGGGTTTGCGATCGACATTCCCACCGGGAGTTTCGCGCCCGTTCTTCTGTTGGGGTTCGTGAACACGGGCGTCGGATGCTATCTGTACTTTTCGTCGATGCAGCGGCTTCCGGCGCAATCGGTCGCGATCTGCGGCTATCTTGATCCGCTCTCGGCGCTGGTCTTTTCGGCGGTTTTCCTGGCCGAACGCCTGTCTCCGGAGCAGATGACCGGAGCGGCGCTGATTCTGGGAGGGGCGGCGTTCGGTGAGTATTTCGGAAGGAAGCGCCTTCCACGCGTCGTTGCGGAGGGGAACATGGAGAAAAGAGCAACAGAAAACACGAATTGAAAACGGGAGGAATTCGTATGACTAGTCTTGAAAGCGCAGTGGAGGCGATCCGGGAGGAACTGGTGGCGCTTCGCCGCGACCTGCACCGGCATCCCGAGCCGGGATTCGAAGAGTACTACACGTCCGAAAAAGTAGCGGATTACTTGAAAGAGTGCGGGTACGAGGTTACCGCCGGTATAGGCGGTACCGGAGTGATCGGCGTGCTGTACGGCGCTCAGGCAGGCCCGACGTTTGCGCTCAGGGCGTGTCTGGACGCGCTTGATATTCCCGAGGAAACGGGCGTCGACTACGCTTCCGAGATCCCCGGGCGTATGCATGCGTGCGGGCACGACGGCAATATGACGGTCGTTTTGGGCGCGGCCAAAATTCTTGCGCGCTATCAACACGTCCTGAACGGGAATATCAAGGCGATCTTTCAGCCCTCTGAGGAGAATACCGGCGGCGCGGCAAAGATCGTGGAGGCCGGCGGTTTGAAGAATCCGGATGTGGATGTGATCATCACCCCGCATATCTGGCATGACGTTCCTCAAGGAAAATTGGGATTGCGTCCGGGGCCCGTGATGGCGAGCAGCGACCTCTTCACGCTGAAAGTGGATGGAATCGCCGGGCATGGGGCATGGCCGCACATGGCGGTCGATCCGCTGCCCGCGGCGGCGGAGGTGATCCTTGCTCTTCAAAGAATCGTCAGCCGAGAAATAGACCCGATGATTCCCGCCTGTGTTTCGATCGGAAAAATGGAATACGGCACGGCGGCGAATGTCGTCTCCAAGTCCGTTACGATGCACGGGACCGTGCGAACTTTCGATCGCGATGCGCGCGATTTTATGCACAAGAGGATCGGAGAGATCGCCGAGGGAGTTGCTCGATCCGCCCGGGCTTCCTGCTCGATGGAGTATGTCCGGGTGATGCCTCCACTGGTGAACGACCCGGCTTTCGTGGAGTTCGCGACGGACGTACTGGCGCGCGCTTTCGGCAACGAAGCGATCGTTGCGGACTATCCAGCCACTATGGGGTGCGAGGAGTTCTCCGTCTTTCTGGAGCATGTCCCGGGGCTCTTCCTGTTGTTGGGCAGCCGCGACCCGAAAGGGCCGGTCGTCGAGATTCACAATCCGAAATTCCTGTTCCCGGAGGAGTGTCTGCCGATAGGCGTACGGGCGTTGTGCGAGATTGCGCTGAGCTATTCGAAGACGGCGTATTGAGCCGTCGTTGTGTGTGCGTCCGGCGGAGTCCGCAGAAGGAGATGAGCATGAACGACGGCGAGTTTTCACTTCCGATAGGCTACCGGGATGCCTTCTCGGTGCGGTGCTCGTTCAATAAGCGTGACGGGGTCTTGCCTCTTCACAGTGTTTGGCTATAATAAAATCAGGTTTTAGCTTAGTCGGACGATCGGCTCCGCTACCGAAAACGAGGTGAAACCGATGTATATCAAAAGAGCCGTCGAGGATACCGTCAGGAAGACGGCGGCCACATTTCCGGTGCTGCTTGTGACCGGTCCGCGCCAGGTCGGCAAGTCGACGCTTCTCGAGCGCCTGGCGGAGCCTGAACGAAGAATCGTCACGCTGGACGATCCCGACGTCCGGTATCTGGCCAGGAACGACCCTGCGCTTTTTTTGCAGCGATTTACGCCCCCTGTGCTGATCGACGAGATTCAGTACGCGCCGGAGCTGCTGCCCTATATCAAGATGGCTGTGGACCGTTCCGGG
This sequence comes from Synergistaceae bacterium, assembly GCA_018436725.1. Taxonomy (GTDB): domain Bacteria; phylum Synergistota; class Synergistia; order Synergistales; family Aminobacteriaceae; genus JAAYLU01. The sequence goes on from JAHDKT010000008.1 coordinate 6,733, forward strand.
CGGAGCGGAGACTTCTGGCTTACCGGCTCTCAGTCCTTCGTGATGATGAAAAATGTCGGCGAAACTCTTGCCGGGCGCGTCGGGATCATCAGGCTTTCGGGGCTGTCGACCAGCGAGATTCGCGGCGTTCCCTCAAGACCCTTTACGACGGATCCCGAGAGCCTCATGAAGCGCGCCGGGGAAGTGGAACGCATCGGGCTGAACGAACTGTACGAGCGGATTTTCAAGGGCTCGATGCCGAAGCTGCATGCGGATGAGAGCGTGGATTGGGAGATCTACTACCGCTCCTACATCGACACGTATCTCAAGCGCGATATTAAGGACCTTACGCAGGTTGCGGACGAGATGGCCTTCTACAATTTTATGACGGTCGTAGCCGCGAGAACGGCGAAGCCGGTCGTGTACGAAGAGATCGCAAGCGAAAGCGGAGTCTCCGCTCCGACTGCGAAAAAGTGGCTCTCCGTCCTGATGTCGTCGGATATTGTGGCGATCGTGCAACCCTACTCCCATAACATTCTGAAGCGCGTGACCAAAATGCCCGTGCTCCATTTTCTTGATACCGGTCTCTGCGCTTACTTGTTGCGATGGGGCAATCCGGAGGCGCTTGAAAGAGGGGCGATGTCGGGGGCGTTTTTCGAGAGCTATGTTTTCTCCGAAGTCACCAAGAGCTATCTGAACGCCGGAAGAGAGCCCCCTCTGTTCTACTATCGGGATAAAGAAAAAAGAGAAATAGACCTGCTGATCTATGAAAACGGAACGCTCTCACCCGTCGAGATCAAGAAGTCGGCGTCTCCCGGAACGGAGGCTGTGAAACACTTCCGTGCGCTGGAGCCCCTCGCCCGAACCGAGAAGCCCGGAGAGTCCGCCGGAATGAAGGTTCGACTTGGAAACGGTGCAGTTGTCTGCATGGCGAACGATCTGCTCCCGATAGATTCTACTCACTGGTTCGTCCCGGCGTGGTTGATATGATGATGAACGACGGCGAGTTTTCACTTCTGATAGGGTACAAAGATGTCGAGACGCTTCGGTACTCGTTCAACGAACTCGCGCGAAAAACCTTCGGGATCGATTTCGAGAGATGGTACCGTTCGGGGTACTGGACGAAGCAGTATATTCCCTATTCACTGGCGAGGGAGGGGCAGGTCGTCGCGAACGTGTCGGTGAGCTTCATGCCGGTGAACATCGACGGGGAGCCGATGACGATGGCGCAGATAGGCACGGTGATGACCGATCCTGACTTCAGAGGGCGGGGGTTGAGCCGGATCCTTATGAAGACCGTGCTGGAGGAGTGGACGCCGAAGGTCGATGAAATCTATCTTTTCGCCAACGAGGAGGTGCTCGGCTTCTACCCGAAATTCGGGTTTCGGGAGAGCGCCGAAGCGTGCGCATCCGTCGCAGTTCGCGCATCGGGGCCTGTACGGGCGGAGAAGCTGGATATGGACTCCGCGGAAATTCCGGCGAGAGTGGAGCGTGCCGTCCGCGGAACGCGCGGCGTGAGCAGAGTGCGCGTGAACAACGCCGGGCTCGTCATGTTCCATCTTACCGGTCCTTCGCGGGAGAACGTGTACTTCGATCCTCCGACGAACGCCATTATCGTCGCGGAGGTCGAGGAAAAAAGCGTGCGGATCGACGACGTCTTCTGCGAGGACGCGGTGAATTTGGACGATGTGATCTGCGCCTTCGGCGAAGGAGTGACAAGAGCGACGTTCGGCTTTTCTCCGCTTTGCGACGAAAACCTTGAACGCACGGTCTGTACGGAGGAGAATACAACCCTCTTCGTCTTGAAAAACTCGGTGGATTTTCTTGAGAAAGGGCTGAGGTTTCCCGTCCTCTCCCGTGCGTGATGTTCGCATTGTCTCCACGCCTCCGCCGCGCTCCGTGGTGTATACTATCTCCATATTTTCGGAGGAGGGACTCGTCATAACCCATTCACGTTCCCTGACGTCGGGGAAAATAAGCTCGCAGCTGTTCGCGTTGGCGCTTCCGCTGCTGCTGGGCAATATACTGCAACAGCTCTACAACGTCGCCGCGGCCGTCATCGTCGGGCAATACATAGGAAAAGAGGCGTTCGCGGCGATCGGCGTGGCGGGGACGGTGATGAACCTCTTCATCTTCGTGCTTGTCGGCGGCTGCACCGGCGTTTCCATTATCCTCGCCTCGCTCTTCGGGAGCGGAGAGTATCACTCCCTGCGGAAAGAGTCGTTTCTGGCCATCGTGTTCGGCGCCGGTTTCACCCTCGTCGTAAGTCTTGTCTCCATCGTGTTGCTTTCGCCGCTGCTGGAGAGCATCAACACCCCCGCCGAGATATTCGGCTATACGCAACAGTATCTGCTCATCATCCTGGCCGGTTTGCCGGCGACCTTTTTTTACAACCTCTGCGCGGCCGCTCTCCGTGCCGTCGGCAATACCCGCTACGCCCTCTTTTTCCTCATGATCGCCGTCGCCGTGAACGTAGGGCTGACTTTCGTCCTTGTCGTGCCGCTGGGACGGGGCATCACCGGCGCGGCCTGGGCGACCGTCTTTTCGCAGGGGCTGTCTGCCGTTCTCTGCATGGCGTACATAAAGAAAAAGCTGCCGTTCCTCGTGCCCACAAGGGAGGACATGCGGTACGACGGAGCGCTGCTGAAAAAAACGATTATCTTCGCCTCCCTGTCCGCGATGCACCAATCGAGCCTGTACATAGGCAAGATTTTGGTGCAGGGAGCGGTCAACTTGTTGGGGACGGCGTCCATCGCAGCGTACACGGCCACGACGCGAATAGAGGGATTATCTCTTGCTTTCGGTGAAAGCGGCACGGAGTCCATTTCGGTGTTCGTCGCCCAGAACACGGGAGCCGGCAACAAAAAGCGCGCTCTTAAGGGATTCGGCGAGGGGCTGTTCGCGCTCGTCGCGCTTGGTATCGCGGCATCGTGTATTCTTTACCTCTCCGCGGAGCGATCCATCGCGCTGTTCATCGGCACGAACCAGGCGGCGGCCATCGCCGAGGGGGTCGCCTATATGCGGCTCGTCTCCTTCTTTTATGTCCTTGGCTACACGGGCAGCGCGTTCGTGGGTTTCTTCCGCGGCAGCGGACGGATCAACATCCCCTTCATCGGGACGACGATGCACCTGAGCGTGCGCGTGGTTCTCTCCTACATGCTCGCTCCGGCGATGGGGCTGAAGGCGGTGGCGCTGGCGACGGGAGTCGGCTGGGTCTCCATCGTGCTGTTCCAGGCGGCGCTCTTTTCCGGTATCCGCCGCAGAGAACGGAAGCTTGAACTGTCGGACATAACTACGCAACGCGGTTTCGCGCCGAAACATTTCTAATGCGTCTTTTTTTCCTGCGCAAACATGCCGGGCGCGTCGGGAGTCCTCATTCTCCGACGCGCCCGGTTGTTTTCCCGGAGGTTACTCGAAGACGGCCAACTCCCTGCGTGCGGCCCCGGGGTTGAGGATGCGGACGAGCTGCTCGATTTCCTCCAGGTGCGCGCGCACCTCTCCGGCGGAAATGGAGGGCGCTCCGTACACCGTGAAGAGCGCGCGGGATGTCGCCGAGGTAATGGCGCTGCCGTCGTCGGGCCCGTAGATGACGCTGGAGAGAGTGCCGTTCCGGTCCGAGAAATACATGTCCTCCGGAGGAAGAGTGCGTAGCGTTCCTCCCAGTGAAGTAAAGGTTTCTCCCCCTTTCGCAACGTCCAGGAGAAAGGGCGGCGCGATCCGGTCGAGGTCGTGCCCGGCGGTAAGCAGGCCGGTGTGCAGCTCGGTTATGAACATGGCCGCCACAAGCGGCGACGGAGAAAAGATAGGCTTTCCCTTCAACGCCACCGTCTCGACCTGAAACAGCACGTGATAGTTCTTCCCGAAAGCCTTGTAGTACCGCCCGTAGGCTGCGAAGGGGTGTTCGGCTCCTATTTCCTTTCGGCTCTTCCCCGCGTAGCGAGTGCGGAGGCTTTGTTCCAGGGCGTCCTTTCGTTCCTCCAACGCGGGGCATTTCCCGGTATTGTCGATTCTCTCCATCGCGAGGACGCCGAAGCAGACGTCCGGATAGCGCGCCTTCCAGTTCGCGGATACAGTGATCACGATTCCATCATCTCCATTTCTTCGCCGTTTTCGTTTATGATACCCGAGAGCGTACCGATTTTCTTGAACGGAATTGCTGTTGCGTATGGAGGTTTTCTATGAACAGTCGCGGAGATGCCGTTCCTCTGAATGAAGGAAAAAACAGGATACGTTTCTGGCGGTCGGAACTCCTGCCGGAGGCGTTGTTTTTGGACGGAAGTTTTCGCGAGATGAGTTTCGCGCGGCACACTCACGAAACCTACGCGTTCGGAGTGATAGAGGGCGGCGCGCTGGGTTTTCGCTACCGGGGAGAGAACGTCGTCGCGACGGCGGGAATGCTCGGCCTGGTTGTCCCCGGAGAGGTGCACGACGGCCATCCGGCTCATGATCGGGGGTGGACGTATCGCATGGCCTATGTCGAGCCGGAGGCTATCCGCAGGATAGCCGGAGAGATACGGGGCAGGGACAGGGGGCTTCCGTTCATCGCGCAGGGGGTCTTGGAATCGGAGGAACTTGCCGGTCTTTTTCGAAGGGTGTACGGAGGGCTTCGGGAGAAGAATATGGACAGGCTTGCCGCCTCCGCGCTCTGGCTCCGTTTCGTTTCGCTCCTTTTCGAACACTTCGGCGAATACCCCGCGCCCAGCCGGACGCCGAGGGGTTCCGTCCGGGAGGCTTGCAGCTTCCTGAGGGACAACATACACACGAACGTCTCTCTCGAAGAGTTGGCGGCGCTCTCATCCCTCAGTCCCTGGCACTTCCTTCGCACGTTCCGGGACGAAACGGGCTTGCCTCCTCACGCCTACCTGGCGCAGCTCCGCGTCAGGCGTGCGGAAAATCTTCTCCGCGCGGGATTCTCCCCCGCCCGGGCCGCTTCGGAAGCGGGGTTCGCCGATCAAAGCCACCTTACACGCTGGTTCCGGCGAATAGTCGGAACCACTCCCGCCGTTTTCCTGAAGGACCTTTCCCGTTGACTGGTCGCTCGCGCCGAGAACGCGGGGAACGACGTTCTCCAACGGCGTGCGCGCAGTCCGCGGACTCGCGGCGCTTCGCCTCTTCCCGCCCATTGCCAATGTCTCCGATATGTGCTTTAATCGTTGGGAGTTGTTTATCGATCAGGGGTGGGAGAATGCGCGATCTTTCTTGCTGATTTTTAAGGCCGAACGAAACGGGACGGGCGACGAAGAACGTCGCTCTCTTTCGCCATGCCGATGCAAGAAATCCGCGACTCTTTTTCACTCTTCGACGTCATATCCGCGCCGGTCCCTTTCGGGGCCCGGTTGCGCTGTGTTCCGAGCCGCGAGAGTCCTCTTTCTTGCGGCTCTTTTTTCACAGGAGGATATGTTCATGTCGTTGATCAACGTCGCGCATCTTACATTCGCCTACGAGGGCGGATTGGAAAATATTTTCGAAGACGTCAGCTTTCGGATCGATACGGACTGGAAGCTCGGCTTCACCGGCAGGAACGGCAGGGGGAAGACCACGTTCCTGAACCTGCTGCTCGGACGGTACGAGTACGAGGGGACCATCTCGTCGAGCGTGGATTTCGAGTACTTCCCCTACGACGTGCCGGACGAGGAGGTGAAGACGCTGGAGCTGATCCGGAGCGCCGCGCCCGGCGCGGAAGAGTGGGAGATCGCCCGCGAAGTCTCGTTCCTCGACGTGGCGGACGACGCGCTCCGCCGCCCGTTCCGCACGCTCTCGAACGGAGAGAGGACCAAGGTGCTGCTCTCCGCCCTCTTTCTGAAGAAGAACAGCTTTCTGCTGATCGACGAACCCACCAATCACCTGGACATGGAGGCGCGGGCCGCCGTGACCGCCTATCTGAACCGGAAGAAAGGCTTCATCCTCGTCTCGCACGACAGGGTCTTTCTCGACGCGTGCATCGATCACATCCTTTCGATCAACAGGACGAACATCGAGGTTCGGAAGGGGAACTTCTCCTCCTGGTGGAAAAACATGGAGATGCGAGAACGCTCCGAGCGGGCGGAGAACGAGCGCCTGAAGAAGGAGATCGGCCGGATGCGGGAAGCGGTCCGCCGGACATCCGACTGGTCGGACAAGGTCGAGAAGACGAAGCGGGGTGTGCGGAACTCCGGACTGCGGCCGGACACCGGGTATATCGGCCACAAGGCGGCGAAGATGGCGCAGCGGTCGAAGTCGATCGACGCGAGGCGGCAGTCGGCCATCGAAGAGAAGTCGGCGCTGCTGCGGAACGTCGAGAAGAGCGACGAGCTGAAGCTCATCCCCCTCGTCTACCACTCCCCGCTTCTTGCGGAGCTGGAGAACGTCTCCATACGTTACGGAGAGCGGGTCGCGTGCGAAGGGGTGAATTTCTCCATCGGGCGAGGTGAGCGCATCGCGCTTCAGGGGAAGAACGGCAGCGGCAAGTCGAGCATCCTCAAGCTTCTTCACGGAGAGTCTCTGGAGTACGGCGGAAGATTGGTCGTGGGGAGCGGGGTGAAGATCTCGTACGTCGCCCAGTCCGCCGACGACCTGCGCGGGAGCCCGAGGGAGTACGTGCGCGCCTCGGGGATCGACGAGAGCCTGTTCCGAATGGTCCTGGACAAACTGGACTTCTCGAAGCTCCAGTTCGAAAAGGACATGGCGGACTACAGCGGAGGGCAGAAGAAGAAGGTACTGCTGGCGCGGAGCCTCTGCGAGCAGGCGCACCTCTATATCTGGGACGAGCCGCTGAACTACGTCGATGTGATCTCCCGCATCCAGATCACGGATCTGCTGCTGGAGTTCCGGCCGACGATGCTCTTCGTGGAGCACGACAGGGCCTTCTGCGACGAGGTGGCCACGAAGATCGCGAGGTTGTAGGATGCGTATCTCTTCGAGAACGGACGAAGAAGCAGCAGGAGCAGGAAGGCGGTGAAAGAATGTGGATCGAGAAAGAGATCGTACCTCTCCTGATCGACGCCGTGGAGCGGATACTTGAAGCGGAGGCCCCCGTTCCCGGAATGGACGAAGACGTCGCCGAGAGCGCGCCGGATCCTAACGATCTGGTGATCTTCCGCGCGTTTGTGCTCCCGGCGCTGCACTCCGGCCTCGACAAGGGATTCGACAGCGGCGACATGCTTGCCAAGGGCTTCAGGTTCCTCATGAACGCCATCCCCCGGTACCTTCAGGAGCGCGCCGGAGAGTCGCTTGCTCCCGCCATATACGGCAAGCTGGTCAAATCATACGTTCTTTTCGCACTGACCGATCTCGCGGGGTATGTCTCATCGGTTCCCGACGAGTATGTACGGGAAAACCTTTCGGGGATCAAAGAGAAGATCGATCGGATCAAAAGAATATGACTCCCGAGACCGGTGCGTCGAGAGAAGGTTTCGATTCATCTTCATATAGAGAGGAAGCTTCGCCGCTTTCTCTTCCGCGACAAAAACTGCCGGAGAGCAGATCGCGAATAAACGCTTCCGTGGCTGCGGAACCATTGCAGAGTGTTTGACGAAGCATCGAATTTTCGGTCAACCGGTCATTTCGCTCTTTGAACCCATTGACAAGTGAACGATCGTTTACTATACTGCATGGTAAACGATCGTTCACTGTACGGAGGGTGTCGTGATGGTCGATACAAAAGAAAAAATTATGCGTATCGCGCTTCGAATGTTTGCGCGGGACGGCTATGAGGCCGCTTCGGTAAGCGATATCGCCGGAGAGCTCGGCATGACGAAGGGAGCCTTATACAAGCACTATAAAAACAAGCGGGATATTTTCGACAGCATTGTGGAGCGTATCTATCGGGTCGATGTTGAAAGAGCCAAAAAATACGAAGTGCCGGAGGACACCTTCGAAAAATCTCCGTCGAGCTACCGCGATACGGCTGTGGATAAAATCAAGGTTTTCCTCGAAGCGCAATTTCGTTTTTGGACCGAGGACGAATTCGCCTGCGATTTTAGAAAAATGCTGACGGTGGAGCAGTATAGGAACCCGCAAATCATGGAGCTGTATCAAAAATGTCTTGGAAGCGGGCCCGTGAGCTATATGGAAGATCTATTCCGTGAAATGATGGAACAGGACATTGGGGAAGAAAGCGATCCTAAACAGCTTGCGCTCGAGTTGTACGCGCCTTTTTATTTGCTGGTAAGTATTTCGGATGCGGCTTTCGACGAAAAAGAGGCCGTGAAGCTGTTGACGACGCATATCGAGCGTTTTTTTGAAAAGAACGTCTCTAAGGAAAAGATGCCGAAGGCGCATGTGGAAGGTAAGGGGTCTGAATAATGGAAGAAATAAAGATTCACGAATTCGATTTTTCCCTCATCAATGAGTTCTTCACGGAGATGGAACGGCAGGGGCCCGGCAGCTCCGAAGAAACCATCAGAGCCTTGAGTTTTATCGGAAGCCTTCCGAACGAGGCGCGGATTGCCGATTTGGGCTGCGGCACGGGCGCTCAGACGATGGTTCTGGCGCACAATACGAAAGCGACCATCACCGCCCTCGATCTTTACGCCGGCTCGATCGAGAGACTGAACGCAACGGCCGGAAGATTCGGTTTGCAGCACCGAGTAAAAGGCGTCGTTGGTTCAATGGACGATTTGCCGTTTCAGGACGGCGAATTCGACCTTATTTGGTCCGAGGGGGCGATCGCGAATATCGGTTTCGAGAAAGGACTGAACTACTGGAAGAACTTCCTCAAGAAAGACGGTTATGTCGCCGTAACATACGAGTCGTGGTTTACCGAGGAACGCCCCGCCGAAATAGAAAAGTGGTGGGTGGACGCGGTTCCCGAGATCGGGACGATCGGGCGTAATATTTGTACCATGCAGAAAGCGGGGTATATTCCCCTTGCCTCGTTCACTCTGCCCGAAAGCTGCTGGACAGACTCTTATTTTACTCCGCAAAAGGCAAGACAGGTGGAATTCTTGAAGGCGCACAAGGGGAATAAAATTGCCGAGGATATGATTGCATTTTTGAGGCGCGAAGCGGAGCTGTATTTAAAATACAAACAGTATTATGGTTATGTCTTCTATATTGGGAAAAAGATATAAGATGCGATTTAATCAACTGTCGCGTGGGGCGAACCGGACATCTTTCTCCGCCATTTCACTGTTTATCGTTCGGACTTCAGAGCCTATACCGCCGAAATTTCCAGGGAGAGCAGCGTCTATGTGAGCAACGGCGCCGGAACCCGGGGGCCGTTGCTCCGATTTGGCGCCTCTTCCGCGCGTATATATCGAATAATATATTGATAACAGTGCGATTGGGTTAAAGGGTATGAGATTTTTCTATTTTTTGATGCACGCTGTGTCGGCTGTAAAGAGTAAAAAAGCCAACGACACTTGGAATCTTGTAGATCCTCGACCGAGATCCGCGTTTAAAAGCTCTTCAAGGAGTTTGATTCTGTACTTTATGGTATTGTAATGAACTCCTAATAATTCCGAAACGCGCCTGGGTTGCCAGTCGTTTTCTATGAGAGCCCGGAGAGTCTCCATGAGGAGCGGATTTTTCGCGGATGCCGAAGAGGTGTCGACGAGGTTGCCGAGGACATCTCTCCAGAAACTTTTACTGGTCTCGGTCCCCTTGATGATGCTGAGAACACGGTCCACTCCAAGTTCCTGCCAGGAGAGGACCGTCCCTCTATACTGCATTCTCTCGATGACGTCCAGCGTCGCCCGAACCTCGGAAAAGGCTTCCGCAGCTCCCAGCAGGTTCTTTTTCACCGTACTGAATGCGACGGTGACGCACTTCCGGGTTGCCTCGGAGAGTATCGTGCGGAGTTTTTCGAGGCGTCTTCTTGTATCGTTTTTGTTCTCGTGGTTTTTGACCGGTATCAGCGCGATGTACGAGGATTCGTATTCGATGCCGATAGTGCCGGGAAACAACATTTCGAAGTGGCGTGTGCACAAATAGTAACGTTCTTGCTGGTCGTGCTCGGAGGCGTTTCTTTCGGCTTCTTTCTCATCCGAAACAGGCGATACGAGCACGGCCGCTACAAGAAGCTGCCATTCAAGATTCCAACCGTAGATCCGCGATTTCTGCAGTGTCTCCGCGCCGCGTTTGAACTTGGAGTACAGCAGGTTTTGAATGAACTCGTCCTTATGTCGTCTCTCTACTTCAAGAGATATTTTTTTTCTTTGAAGATGGATGACGAGCGAGTTTTTCGCCTGTTTAATAGAAACTTCGGCCAAGGGCGAGATGGAGTAGGGGTCCGTTTCGAAGACGATCGCCCCGACCGGTTTGTCGGCGAGGACGACTTTTTCATGCGGAAGACGATTCATGAGTTCCCTGATTCGGGGCAGATCCGCGCCGACGGGCGGGAAGGCGCTTTTTCCGGATACGTAAAGGTCGCCGAAGACAGTGTCCGCAAATGCGACCCCGGTGTGAAGAAATTCCTCCAGGATTTCGAGGACGCGAGGAACGTCCGCGTCCGATACGACGGAGTCCATAAATCTGTCGCGTATTCTGTCGGTCTCTCGGAGGAGTTCGTATTGAGTGTTCACAATCGTTGAAAGAACGGGATTGATGATGTCCGTATGGTTGACGTGCGGAGGAATGTGAAGAATGGGAAAATCCAGCTCGTCCGCTTTCGCCAGAACCTCTTCAGGGATCGTCGAAAGAAAACGGCCGATCTTAATGCCGAGCGCGGCTGCGTTTTTTCGTGCAAGTCCGCCGACGAGGTCTATCAGTTCGTAGGGATTTTCCGCGAAAAGAAAGCCGGACGTTATAAGGAACTCGCCTCCCCGGACCCATTGGTCGGAATGAGGGACGTCGATCACGACCACGGTCTTGACCGTCCTCCGTGAAAGCCCTTTCTCGCCGGCAAGAACCGTAATTTCCTGCAAGCTACCTATTTGGAGCATTTGTTCGACGGTGAACAGCATGGAGATATCTTCCTCTCGTAGGTATATGCACTGTCGAACGAAACCGGTGCATCGCGTATATTCTACCATTGTCGCGGAAAAAGCATTTCCCTTTACGGAGAGAACCTGCGAGCTTTTTCCCGTATCTCCGCACACCATCCGGAATAGAGATCGGGACGCCTGTCTTTCGCGTAGGGAAGGAATTCCCGGGCGCTCTCCAGCGCGTCCGTTTCGATCATGAAAACGCCTATTGTTTCCGTGTCCGAAGGCAGTTCGGAGAGGATATCTCCCGTGGGACCGCAGAGCATGCTCCGGCCGAAGAGACGAACTCCTTTGAAGGTGCCGACGGCGTTGACGCCGACAGTGAACACAGTGTTCTCCGCAGCCCGTTGAGAGAGGTTGAGTTCCCAAAGCCTGAAACCGGAGATATCCCACGCCGACGGAGAAATGACGACGGAGGCTTGTTGCCCGAGATATCGGCAGACTTCGGGAAAACCGAGGTCGTAGCAGATGGCGAAACTGACGGTCGTGTTGCCGACCCTAATGAAGAGGGTATGGTCGCCCGCTGTGAAGTACTTTTTCTCCTTCCCCCAGAGGTGGTATTTCGAGTGTGTTCCCGCTATCTCCCCGGAAGGAGAGAAACAGATAAGACCGTTCTCCAGAACGCCGTATTCTCTCGGTAGGCCTGTAGGAAGAACGATGTGCAGGCGCGACGTCCGTGCCGCTTCCGAAAAGAAGCGCACGATGAACTGATGATGTCGCCTGTAGAATGTTGCGATTTCACCATCGAGTTCTTCAAGACAGTACCCCGAGGGGAAAAGCTCCGGAAAACAGACGATCTGCGCCCCTTTGCTTTCGGCTTCGACCACCGCTTCCCGGGCTTTCCTTAAATTCGTCCGGAGGTCGGCCGCTTCGGACTCGATTTGTGCGATACCGACGAAGAGCCTTTCTCCCATCTTTTTATTTCTTCCTCCGTTTTCCGCAGGATAATCGTCCGCAGCTTCTTTTATGAAGCGCCGGAGAAGAGATGACAACGAACCTTGTGATCCGGTGCGATGGAGGTCGTTTCCGGATCGTGTCGTGTACAGACGTCCATCTTCATGGGACAGCGTAAATGAAAGCCGCATCCCGTCGGGATGTTCACCGGACTCGGAATTTCTCCACTCGACGGCGCCGTGTCGGGCTTTAACGCCTCTTCTTCTTCCGTCGCAACCGGGATGGAAGAGAGCAGCATCTTTGTGTAGGGGTGGAGCGGTCGTTCGAAAAATTCTTTTATCGTCGCTATTTCGCAGATCTTCCCCAGGTACATGATGGCGACGCGATGCGCTACATTGCGCATCAGGCTCAGGTCGTGGGTGATAAAAAGATATGAGAGATCGAATCTCTTCTGTAGAGCCAGAAGACGATTGATGACCTTCGCCTGTACGGATACGTCGAGAGCCGAGGTCGGCTCGTCCAGAACCATCAGATTCGGACCGGTCGCCAAGGCGCGGGCTATGGCGACCAGCTGTCGTTCGCCTCCGCTCATCATGCGGGGAAAGCGGTACAGATTCTCCTCGGGGAGACCGACTGAATCCAGAAGTTCGACGGCTGTGGTGGGAAAACCGCTTTTCCGGTTGCGTTGATGAAGGTGCAACGGAAAGGAGAGCGTCTTCCCGACGGATCTCTGCGGATTTAGCGAAGATCCGGGATCCTGAAAGACGATCTGGATGTTCCCTTTCATCTCATGAGATCTGTTTTTCGACAGTCTGGAAATGTCTTCGCCGTTATAGTGGATTTTACCTTGTGTGGGGGCGTACATCCCGACTATGGTATAGGCGACGGTACTCTTGCCCGAGCCCGATTCTCCGACGAGGCCGAGGGTTTCGCCGGGAAATATCTCGAAATCCACTCCGTCCACCGCTTTGACGAAGAGATCTTTTTTGTAGGGAAAGTATTTTTTTAGCGCCTTGACTGTGAGGATAGGTAATGTCATAAGATCAACTCCCTGTGGCGTACAGATGACAGGACACCGCATGGCCGTCGCCGAGGGCGACGGGGCGGGGTTGTATTTCCCGACACGCCCGGAAAGCTTGAGTACAGCGCGGGTGGAACCGACATCCGGCGGGAGGATTGATGTAGTTCACCATTTCTCCCGGAATTCCTTCGGCGATTCCGGCGCCGCCGAGCTTCGGCACGCACGCGAGGAGTGCTCGCGTGTACGGGTGGCGGGGGGAGGCGAAGAGATCCGCGGTTCGTGCGCTTTCGACTATCGTGCCGCCGTACATGATGCAGATTCGGTCCGACGTTTTTCTGACGACTCCGAGCGAGTGGCTCACAAGAATAAAGGACATGCCCTTCGTCTCGACCAACGTGTTGATGAGGCGTAGAATCTGGTCTTGGATGGTGACGTCGAGCGACGTGCCCGGTTCGTCCGCGAGAAGCAGGTTCCTCTCGGTGGCCACCGACATGGCGATGCAGATCCGCTGCCGCATCCCGCCGCTCAGTTGGAAGGGGTAGGATTCGAGAATCCGTTCCGGGTCGGGAAGGAAGACGTCCGCGAGAGCCTTGACCGCCTTTTCAGTGATGGAATTCTTGGAGAAACTCTCCTGTTTGGCGACGAGATTCGCCCGGATGACGGACGAAATTTGCTCGCCCACCGTGAATACGGGGTTGAGCGCGCTCGTAGGATCCTGGAATATCATGGACATCTCGGTCCTTCGGAGGCGAAGCATCTCGGCGGCGTTCATCGCGTAGATGTCCTTGTCTTGCCCGGCTATAGTATACAGAATTTTTCCGGAGCAGCGCGCGTTTGGATCGAGCACGCGCATAAGCGCCCTGAGCGTCGTTGTCTTCCCGCATCCTGTTTCACCGACGAGCCCCAGCTTCTCTCCCTTGTCGACGTTGAAGGAGATGCCGTTCAGAACTCGGGAGCGTCCCCGGTACACGCCGAAATCGACGTCGAGATTTTCGACGGAAAGCAGTCTGCCGGCGTTCATTTTTTCTCCTCCGTCGAGAAAAGATCTCGGAAGCTGTCTCCCAGAAGATTGAAGGAGAGGACGATGATCATGATCGTCAACGCCGGGAAAACGGTCAACCACCACTGCGTCGGCATGTATTTGGCGCCGTCCGAGATCATGGTGCCGAGAGAAGGGGCGGGCGGCTGCTCGCCGAGCCCGACGAAACTGAGGGCTGCGCCGATCATGATGACGATTCCGATGTCCAGCGTCATTTTCGTGAGAATAGGAGAGAGACAGTTGGGAAGCATCTCTCTGAAGACGATATGGATCCAGCCCGCTCCCGAGAGCTGCGCCGAGCGGATATAGTACTCCCTGTTGAGAGAGGTGGCCATGCCGTACGCCAACCGTGCGTACCACGTCCACCAAGTAACGGTGATGGCGAGCATGGCGTTCAGGAGATTCGGTTTCAGCAGGGACGCCACGACGAGCGCCAGAATCAGCGGAGGAATGGCGAGGAAGATATCGGTGAGTCGGGTGATGAGCGAATCGATAAGACTTCCCTGGAAGTATCCCGCGATCAGCCCCATGCTCGTACCGAACGGTACGGCGACGCTCAGCACGACGACGCCCATCAGGAGGGTGGAGCGAAGCGCGTAGATGATCCGGCTGAAAACGTCTCTTCCCATGGTGTCCGTTCCGCAGAGATTCTGGAGGCTCGGAGGCTGGTTGGCGTTGGCGAAATCGACGACCTTCCCCGCGTGATGGGGATATGGCGCGATGATGGGAGCGAAAACGGCCGCGAAGACGAGCAGCGCAGCTCCCGCAAGCCCCAGAATGGAGAGTTTGCTTCTGGAGAATCGGTACCATCCCTGCCCCATCCGTTCTTTCAAGGGGATGCCGCGGCGGTGCGATGTGCGGATATTCATCGGTCGATCACTCTCCCGCTTTGAGTCGGATTCTTGGGTCGATTACGGCGACCAGGATATCCACGACGATATTTGCGATGATGAAAACGCATCCTATGATGCACACCACAGCGCTTACGGCGTTCAGATCTTTGAAAAGCATGGCCTGGACCCCGTACCGCGAAAGCCCCGGCCAGTTGAAGATCGATTCGACGAGAAACGCGTTGCCGAAAAGAGAGCCTACCTGCAGGGCCATTACCGAGACGGCGGGAATGATCGAGGGACGGAGAAGGTAGTGGAAAAATATTTTTTTTCTGCTGATCCCCTGCGCGGTCTCCATGACGATGTAGTCCTTCCCAAGGTTGTCCACCATGGCTGAACGGGTGATCCTGGCGAGCTGCGACATGCCGTTCATCGCAAGAGCGGTTGCCGGAAGAATGAGATGCGTGAACGCGTTCCACATCGTAGAAAAATCTCCCCGCAGAAGGCTGTCCGCGATCAGCATTCCCGTGATCGGGGGGAGCTGCAACAGCACGCTTGTTCTTCCCATGACGGGAAGAACAGGAAAGAGAAAACCGAATAAGAGCATAAAAAGAATAGCGAAGACGAAAGATGGCGTGACGACGCCGAGATATGCCGTTATACGGAGGAGATAGTCCAGCCATGTCCCCTGGCACGAGGTGGAGAGCACCCCCAGGAGGATGCCGAATATCAACTGAATCAGTGCTGCGATGAGGACCAGCTCAAGGGTGGCGGGGAGAAAAATCTTTATATCCTGAGTGACGGAGCGCATCGTCATGAGAGAAAGACCGAAGTCCCCCTTCAGGACGCTGGCGAGCCAGGAAACGTACTGAAGGGGCAGAGGCCTGTCGAGCCGCAGTTCATGCCGGAGTTCCTGCACCGCCTCTTCGGTCGCTCTGGGGCCGAGCGCCATACGCGCCGGGTCGCCGGGGATGATTCTGGAAAGTGTAAAAATAAGGAGAGAAAGACCGACCAACGCGGCCAAAGACCACAAGACGCGCTTGAAAGCGAAGAATGACGACGATCCCATAGAATACCTCCTTCCGTTGTCTAGAGGAAAGGAGGAAAGGCCCCGGAGCGTGCGTCGAACTCCGCGGCCTTTCCGTCCGCAGCGGCTTTACTTGAACTGAATTCCCCTCATATAGAGAAGATCGAGCCCTGGAACTATCGTCTTCCCCGCGTTTACAAGCTCCACCGGTTCCCACGCGAGATACCCGGACTGGTAGGCGTGGATCTCGGGTTCCTCGAAAATCGGTATGTGCGGTTGATTTTCTACGATGAGCTTTTGCGCCTCTATATACTTCTTGATCCGTTCCTGTTCGTTCGTCTCCCGAAGAGCGGCGTCGATGAGATCGTCCACTTCCGGATAGGCCTTCCAACTCATGTTCTCGTAACTGCCGATGGAACTCGAATGGTAGACCGAACGAAGCAGCGTGCCCGCTTCGCTGTAATGGGCCGCGATAGTGAGGGTGGCGCCGTTGGGCGTGTCCTCTTTGCGCGAGGCTTGATCCACGAATTTCGCCCACGGTTCTTTCGTCACTTCGACATTGATTCCGAGGTCGGCGAAAGTCGCCTGGAACGCAAGCGCCAGTTTTTCTCTGTCGGGAACGTCCGCGATCCACGCTATCTCCATGATTTGCTTGTCAAGCGTGTCGGCGTAACGAGATTTCGCAAGCTCTTCTTTCGCCTTCGCAAGATCGTAAGTGTAATATGGCAGGTCTTTGGTTCCGCCGATGAGCGACACCGCTACCGGAGCTTTCGGATGGCTTCTCCATGCGAAAATTTTGAGAAGGCTGTCGTAGTCGATCGCGTACGATATCGCTTTTCTGAAATGGGGACAGTCGGTGGGAGCCTTCGCGTTGTTCAGCGACAGGTAGAGCATTTTTCCGTTGGATATGGAAAAAACGTCGATTCCTTCCGTCTTCTGGAGGCTGTGATACGTTTCCACCGGCTGATACTCGTCGGTAAACTCAAGCTGTTTCCTCAACATCATCGTTCTGACGGTCACCGGTTCCGATAGGGCCAGCAGTCTGAAACCCTCTGGGTTGCCCGGCTTGAAACCTCTCCAGTACTCCGGGAACTTGACGGCGTACAAATGCTGATTGTGCGCCATTTCCGCGACCTTGTACGGGCCGCTGCCGGCGTCGTTGTTCATAAGCCAGTTCATTCCGTAATCTTTGCGCTCTCCGAAATTTCCGTCTTTCAGGTTGGCGAGCACCTCGCTCTTGTTCACGATGTAGAATTTCGCAAGGGTCTTCAGGAACGGTCCGAAAGGTTTGCTCAGCTCCATGACGACGGTGTTTTCAGACGGGACGGCGACATTCTTGATCAAGCCGGAGAAAAGATAGGAAAAACCGCGCTTGATGGCCAGCAGACGCTCCATGCTGAAAAGAACATCTTCCGCGGTGAGTTCGTCTCCGTTGTGAAAACGTATTCCCTTGCGGATCGCGAATGTGTATGTAAGACCGTCGTCCGAAATATTCCATGACTCGGCCACGCCGCCCTCGAGATTGCCCTCGTAATCCTGGAACATAAGAGGGTCGTAGATGTTGGCGTAGGCGCTGCAGCTGGTTCTGTCGGTTCCTTGGGCGGGGTCGAGCTGAGGAGTGTTCGATCCCGTGTACTGCACGATACGGTCTTCGGGCGTCGCTCCCGCGAGCGAAGCGAACAGCGAGAGGAAACAGAAAACAAAAACAGCGCGCGTAAAAATACCCGTTCTTTTCATTGTAAAACCTCCTTGTCTATGCTGTTTTTCCGATACATTCTCTCGAATTCCGCTTTTGGTACACGCTACCGTTTTTTTCGGACTATGACGCGAGTTCCACCATCGCCGCTCCCATAATCCTCAGGACATGAAGAAATTCCCGAATGTCGATGTGCTCGTCGGCTTTGTGGGCGACTTCCGGAGAGCACGGAAATTTCGGACCGAAGGCGACTATATTGGGCAACGCCTTGGCGTATGTTCCTCCTCCCATTGAGAGCAAGCGGGGCTCTTCACCGGTTTTTTCACGGTACACCCGCTGGAGCGTTTTGACAAGCGCGCTGTCTTCGGGTACCCAGAGAGGCGCTTTCCTGCGAAGTACGCTCAACTCGAGATTCGATCGCTCCGCGAAGGAGCGCAGCGGGTCCAGAATGGCATTCGCCGCGAAGCTGACCGGGAATCGTATGTCCAGAACGATGGAAATTGTTTTTCCGTCGCAGGTGCACTGTCCCAAATTGCATGTCAGTGCTCCTGATTGCTTGTCCTCCATTGCTATCCCGATCTTTCCCCCTTTCGTGTCGTCTTCGAAACTACGCGCCAGGGCGCCCAGAGTCCGCGCCCATGGATCGTCGAAGACGGCGTTTAGAAAAGAAAGCAGGCCGACGACGGCGTTGCGTCCCAGTTCCGGCGTGCTGCCGTGCGCGGCGATCCCGAAGGTTTTCACGAACAGGGCGTTGTCTTCCCTGTGGAATTCCACCTTCTCGCTCATCGTGTTCAACGCCGTTTCGATCTTTTCCAACGCCGTTTCGCACTCGTCGGAACAGTCGATAACCGCCGTCGCCTCCGAAGGAACGACATTGGGAGCGCTTCCTCCCGAGAGAGAGAGAAGGCGGTTTTTCCCTTCGCCTGCCAAGCTCCCCTCGAATTTTAGGTGAAGCTGCCCTTTTTCCGAGGAGACAACGGGGAATTCTCCGTCGGGAGTGAAGCCCATCACGGGAACCTCGCCGTTATGTTCCAGGTAGTACGGAAGATCCTTCATTCCGCTCTCCTCGTTGGTGCCGAAGAGTACCCGGATACGCCGTTTCAGCGGGATCCCGAGAGTCTTTATCGCATGCAGGAGCCAAAGAGCTCCGATCGACG
The DNA here is from genome assembly GCA_018436725.1 of Synergistaceae bacterium. Classification (GTDB taxonomy): domain Bacteria; phylum Synergistota; class Synergistia; order Synergistales; family Aminobacteriaceae; genus JAAYLU01. The sequence goes on from JAHDKT010000008.1 coordinate 25,280, forward strand.
GACCTTTGTCGTCGAGGGCGCCCCGCCCGTACATTCTGTTTCCGTCTATTTCGGCGCCGAAGGGGGGACGCGACCAGCCCTCTCCCGCCGGAACAACGTCGAGGTGTCCGAGGACCGCGATCATCTCCTCTCCCTCTCCGTATTCCGCCCATCCGACATAGCCGTCCGTCTCCCCTGTTTCAAGGCCGAGCAGAGATGCCGTTTTCAAAGCGTGATCCAACGCTCTTCGAACGTCCGTTCCGAAGGGCGCCCGGGGGGCGGGGGCCCCTGCGATGCTCGGGATTCGCACCGATTCCTGAACGGAGAGAAGAAGAGAAGGCAACAGCGTCGCGATTTTCGCGTCAAGGCTCGTCATTTTTTGATTCCTTCGATATGCGAACGGTTAGTAGCCTTGGACGCGCATGCTCCTGCATATTTCCGCGGCCCGAGGTTCTTTGTATATACCGTTTTCCTCGAACACGACGCCGTCGAGCAGAATCGTCGGCGCCAGCGTGACTCCGTCCGTATGAGAGGCCGCCGACCAGCATTTCCCCATGATCTGTTTGCCTTGGCTTCCGAAACCGAATTCGATGCATCCGAAGATGCGTTCATCCTCCACGATACGTCCGGTCGGAGCGGTCACTCCGGGATTGAACCCCAGGGAGTAATGGGCGAGTCGGAACATGTTCGGGTCGCTGAACGATTCCATCCATGCCCTGAATACATCGGCCTCTCTTCCCCCGGCGATGGATCGGACAACGCCTTCCTTCAGCTCAAGCCGGATCGGTTCGCGCAGAACGCCGAGCTGCGCGGGGGGGAAGACGGCGGCGTCGAAGACGATGGTTCCCTCGATCGTCTCCTCGATCGGGCACCAGCTTACCTGACCTCCCATCATGACGGGGTTCCCCTTCACATCGGCTCTCCCTCCGGAAAGCCGGATTTTTCTTCCTCGGTTGTACGCCGTCAAAGACGTTCCGGCGGCGTTGCGGACTTCGATTTTGTCCGCTTTTCCGAGTATCTCCTGAAATAAAACCCCGAGTTCGATGACCCGGTCGTAATCGACTCCGGCGATGCAGTTGACCAGCATCGATACGTCCATACCGGTCAGGCAGATGTACCGGCATCCCTTCGCCATCGTGTTTCTCCATGTTTGCGAGTGCATAACCGTGGCGTAGGATATCTCGATCCAGATATCCGCGTTCTCCGTCGCCGCGGCCATGTGGGCGGGCATTTCGCTCGCGAAGGCGAGTTCCGGGGTGGGATAGTAAAGAAGAATCGGTTTTGCTCCGACGGTGAAGGCCGCCTCCGCGACGGCTTCGGCAACGCGTCGGTCGCCGGAACTGTCGCATGTAACGACAAGAGTCTCGCCTTCTTTGGCGAGCATGATATCACGTACCAGAGTAAACGCGCCTTTCATGACCTCCATGGAACGAAACCGTTCGGTCGGTTCTATGCCGCTCTTAAATTCCATTTCCTCACGCTCCTCTAAAAAGTCTGTTTATAGAGTAACCCAAAGATGAAATTGAATCATTAGCGCGACAGATAGATTGTAAAAGACTTCTTTGGAAAGATTGAAAAAATAGAACGGAAGGAGATGGGGCATGTTGAAAAATCCAAAAATCATCATCGTATTTTGTTGCTTTCGACAGCGACGCGGAACAGGAGAAAACTAAGGGATCTCCGAAAAAAAAACGACAAATCGGTTTTCCATCTTGTAAAATAGTGTTGTCGCAGTTGCTTTTCAATACACCCCTAGCCAAGGAGGTGAGAACGATGAACCGCCGGAGTACTCTTGCGAACCCCTCCTCCTTCGATGAATACATGAAGCCCGCAAGGAGGGATAAGTTTCTCGCGGAAATGGAGCAGGTCGTCCCCTGTAAGGATTTCTATCGCCTCGTCGAACTCTTTCTACCCGAAGGCGGTGAAAGGACGCCATCCTTGGAGAGGCAGGAGGATCGAAAATGAACATGATACTCGTCGAAGTGTTGTTTCTGGGAGCGTTGGCAGCGCACTACGCATACGTCTATTTTAAGCTGCGGAGCGTCGTCGGACCGGGATGGAGGTGGACTGTTCTCTATCTGCTGATGTGCGTCTTCCTGCTCATGGGATCGCAGATACTGTGGCACGGCGATTTGGGGAATCGCCACGACTTCAGGCGAATGCTTTCCTGGCCGGTGTACATGGGGTTGGCCTTCTTCTTCTTTCTCTTCACGGCTTTCCTCGCGCTCGATTTCCTTCGCGTGCTTGCTTGGATGTTCGACAGCCTTTTCTCTCTAAAAATCGGAGAATGCCTCGCATCTCCGAAGCGCCGTGTCTGGAGCGCGACGACCTTCGCACTTCTCGCCTGCGTCTACGGTTGGTTCGAAGCGTTGAACGTACAACCGACGTATGTCGCCATCGAGACGGAGCGACTCCCGGCGGGAGTCGACCGAGTACGTATCGCGCATATAACCGACGTTCACCTGGGGTGGATCGTCCAGGGGGAGCGTCTGGACCGGATACTCGACGTCGTTCGGGCTGCACGGCCCGATGTGCTTGTAAGCACCGGCGATCTTGTCGACGATGATATGGGATTCCGCGACGAAGAAGCCGCTCTTTTCAGGGGATTGAACCTGCCGCTCGGTATGTACGCCGTCACGGGCGATCATGAGTTCCATGCCGGAGTTCGGCAGGCCATCGATTTCAAGGAGCGGACCGGCATGCGGGTGTTGCGCAACGAACATCTCCATGTGGGCGGTCTGCTCTTCGTGGGTATGGACGACCCCGGAGATGACGACCCCGCCGATGACGACCCCCACGGTATGGACGACCCCGCCGGGGATCTCCCTCCCGAGCAGGAGATTCTGGCATCCCTTCCCGAAGACGCTTTCGTCGTTTTGCTCAAACACCGGCCTTCGGTGATACGGGAATCCGTCGGACTGTTCGACCTCCAACTCTCCGGGCATACGCACGGAGGGCAGATCTGGCCCTTCTACTGGTTGACGCGAGCGACCTATGATTATCGTCCGGGGCTTCGCGCGCTCTCTCCCTCGAGAAAAGGGGGAGAAGTCTATGCCGCCGAAATTTCCAGAGAGAGCAGCGTCTACGTGAGCAACGGCGTCGGAACCTGGGGGCCGCCGCTTCGGTTTTTCGCCCCTCCCGAAGTGGTTATCATCGATATCGTCGGAAAACACGGCGAGTAAGAGCGCTCCGTAATCTTGCCCGAAAGTGCGGCAACGTTCGCTTCGCCTCCTGTTCGAGGTATAATGAGAACGTCCAACACCTCGAACAGGAGGATTCCCTATGACAACGACAACGGAGAAATTGAATGAACTGAAGGCCCGTCTGCGCGATGTGGCCGATCTGAACAGCGTCGGCGCGGTGTTGCACTGGGATCAGGCGACCTACATGCCGCCGGGCGGGGCCGCCGCGCGCGGGCGGCAGATGGCCGTCGTCGGCCGCATCGCGCAGGAGATGTTTTCCGATCCCGCGACGGGACGGCTGCTCGACGAACTGCGTCTCTACGAAGAGAGCCTGCCGTACGACTCGGACGACGCCTCCCTGATCCGCGTGGCCCGGCGCGACTACGAGAAGGCGGTGAAGATACCGCCCGATTTTCTCTCCGCGTTCTACGAACACTCCGCGACCAGCTACCAGGCGTGGACGGAGGCGCGCCCCGCGAACGACTTCGCCCGCGTGCGGCCGCTGCTGGAGAAGACCCTCGACATGAGCCGCCGCATGGCGGACTTCTTCCCCGGATACGACCATATCGCCGACCCGCTGATCGACTTCGCCGACTACGGCATGAAGGCCGCCGACGTGCGGAAGGTCTTCGCCGAACTGCGCGAAGCGCTTGTGCCGCTGGTGCGGGCGATCACGTCGCAGGAGCCCGCCGACGATTCCTGCCTCAAAAAGCACTTTCCGGAGCAGCGGCAGCTCGCCTTCGGACGGAAGGTGATCGAGCGGTTCGGGTACGACTTCTTGCGCGGCCGCCAGGACAAGACGCATCATCCGTTCGAGACGAAGTTCTCGACGGGCGACGTGCGCATCACGACGCGCATCAAGGAGGACGACCTGGGGTACGGATTCTTCTCCACGACGCACGAATCGGGACACGCCCTCTACGAGCAGGGGGTGAACCCTTCGTTCGAGGGAACGCCCCTCAACGAGGGAACAAGTTCCGGCGTGCACGAGTCGCAGTCGCGCACCTGGGAGAACCTGGTCTCGCGAAGCCGCCCCTTCTGGGAGCACTTCTACCCGCAGCTTCAGGATGCCTTCCCCGAGCAGCTCGCGTCCGTCCCGCTGGACGAATTCTACCGCGCGGTGAACACGGTGCGGCGGTCGCTGATCCGCACCGAGGCCGACGAGGTAACGTACAACCTGCACGTGATGATCCGCTTCGAGCTGGAGCTTCGGATGCTCGAAGGGCGTCTCGAGGTCAACGACCTTCCCGAGGCGTGGCATGCGGCGTACGACGCGGACCTGGGCATCGTCGCGCCCAGCGACGTCGACGGCTGCATGCAGGACGTCCACTGGTTCGGCGGGCATATCGGCGGGGCGTTCCAGGGGTACACTCTGGGGAACGTGATGTCGGCGCAGTTTTTCGACGCGGCGTTGGCGGCGCACCCGGAGATTCCGTCGGAGATCGGTCGCGGAGAGTTCGGTGCGCTGCACTCGTGGCTGAAGGAGAATATCTATTGTCACGGCCGCAAGTACACGGCGTCCGAGCTGCTGCACAGGGTTACCGGCGGCGGGCTGGACATCGCCCCGTATATCCGCTACCTGCGCGGGAAGTTCGGCGAGCTGTATTCGCTCTGAGGACGATGGCGCGGAACGTCGAGATCAAGGCGCGGGCCGGAAATGTCGCGGAGCTGACGGCCAGGGTGGCCCGGATGGCGACGTCCGGCCCCGAGGAGATCGCGCAGGACGACACGTTCTTCAGCTGTCCGGAGGGGCGGCTGAAGCTGCGCGCCTTCGCGGGCGGCGCGGGGCAGCTCATCTTCTACAAGCGTCCGGATAGGGAGGGGCCGAAGACGTCGTCCTACCGCATCGCTCCGGTGGAGGACGCCGACGCGCTGCGGGAGACACTCGCGGCGGCTTTGGGGCCGGCGGGGCGGGTGCGCAAACGACGGACGCTCTTCCTGATCGGGCGGACGCGCGTGCACATCGACCGCGTAGAGGGTTTGGGCGACTTCCTCGAGCTGGAGGTGGTCCTCGAAGAGGGGGAGCCGGATGCGGATGGAGTCCGCGAGGTGGAAGAACTTCTGGCCGCGCTGGAGATTCCGCAGTCGGCCCTCGTCGACCGTGCGTACGTCGATCTGCTGGAGGCCCGCGGGATTCCATTGATTGAAGGAGGTTGAGAAGATGCGCTGTTTCATCGACCATATAGCGGTGACCGCCCCGTCGCTCGAGAGCGGGGCCGAATTCGTCCGCGAGGCGCTCGGCGTCTCTCCGCAGCCGGGAGGGGAGCACCCCCGGATGGGGACGCACAATATGCTGCTGCGCCTGGGGGAGACCGTCTATCTCGAAGTGATCGCGCCGAATCCGAATGCGGAGCGACCCGGGCGGCCGCGCTGGTTCGGCCTGGATACGCTTCGGCCGGACTCCGCGCCGAAGCTTGGCGCGTGGGTGGCGCGCACGGAGGATATTCACGCGGCTTCGGCGGGGGCGTCCGAGCGTCTTGGCGATGTGGAGGCCATGACGCGCGGTTCGCTCGAATGGCATATCACCATCTCCGCCGACGGTTCGCTCGCGCTCGGCGGGCTCGCCCCTTCGCTGATTCAATGGAAGGCGGGGGAGCGGCATCCAGCGGAAAGGCTCGAAGACCGGGGGTTGTCGCTCGTCCGGCTGGAGCTTTTTCACCCGGAGTCGGAGCGCGTTTCGCGACTGCTGCGTTCTCTGGGGTTCGAGGGACCGGTCCTGGTGGAGGAGGCGCGCTCCGGCGAGGCTCCGCATTTAGTCGCGCATATAAGGACTCCCTTGGGATTGAGGACCCTTTCTTCGTTCTGAGGGCGTATCGCGGCGATTCCGCTCGACGGGCGTTCAGAGGAAAAATGTTCGTTTTGAAAAACGCCTATTGCGGCTGGCGGGTGTTTTGTGTAGCATAAAGAATGAATGCGACGGAATGGGTCCCGCAAGAAAAGACAGCAGACGCGATATCCCGGCGAGCGCGGGAATCATCGGGGCATGGCGGGGCTGCCGGACCGGTCCGTCCGCGGAACGCGGACCCGGACGGCGTTCCGCTCGATCAATGAATGGATCCGCTGCATCGTCATATATTCCGTGCAAAGAGGAGACTAGCGATGAAACCAGAAATCAGCACATGCTTTGTGATTGCTCCCGTTCCGGACGACGCTTCGAATACCCGTAAGGAGACGGACAAGCTGCTTTGGGCGATCCGCAACGTCGCGCTGAAGCACTCCTTCTCGGTCACCACCTCCCGGGAGGCGGGCGGCCTTTCGGTGATTACCGACGAAATCAGGGATTTGGTGATCAAGTCCGGGCTGTGCGTCAGCATTCTCACCGAAAACGATCCCAACGTCTTCTACGTGACCGGGCTCCGGCACGGCGCCGCAAAACCGTACGTGCACCTGATGCGGAGAGGGAGCGCCGTTCCGTTCGGCCGGAAGAGCGACAGCGCGGTCTTCTACGGGGATCTTGATTCGTTCGAGGAGATGATGTCGCTCACGGAGAGTCTCGAAGCCCTCTTTGCGGCGCAGAAGGAGAAGGCTGCGGAGTTGGAACACCGCGAAAAACTGGATATCATCCTCGACGTGCTCGAGGAGATGTCCGCGAAGATGGATGGGTTGAAGTTAGGCGCTCCTTCGCCCTGGGGCGGGGCCGAACCGGAGCCTTCCCTTGAAGGCGATCCCACGGAGGCCTTCCTGGTGGCGGTCGCCCGGGCCGACGTCTCCGCCGCCGAGCGTCTGTTCGAGAAGGCGCTCCCCATGCTCGTGGCCTCGCGGCAGCGGCTCGCGGCTGCGCGAAAGCTGGCGAATATCGGAAGCGCGGTCGGTATCGATTACGTTCTTCAGCACTACAGGGAAGATTCGGATCTGTCGCCCGCCGACACGTGCGCGCTTCTGAGCGGACTTGTGGAGCATGTCGGCGGGAAGTTCCCCGAGAAGATCGGCGCGGTGATCGCCATTCTCGATCCGATCGCGATGTCCGAGGATGCCTCCGTCTCCATTCTTGCGCTGAATCAGAAACAGCGGCTCGCATACGCCGCCGGCCGGTACGAGGAAGCGATGGAGATCATCGAGTCGGTGCTGGGTATGGTCGACGACAACCCTGCGTACTATTACAACGCCTCGCGCATCTACGAGAAGCTGAATCTCTTTCAGAAGGCCAGGGCCGCTGTACAGAAAATGCTCGCTCTCGGGACGATGACCGACGAAAATCACCTCTCCCAGGCTATCGACGTCTATTTGGAAACCAACGATCTCGACAAGGCGAGAGAGCTGTACGCGCTGCTGAAGAAGCACGCGCCGCGCAAGGCGGCGAACAAGGCTCTGGACGGAGAGTTCCGAAGGAAGATAGGGCTGCTGAAGCGCTGACGCCGTCGAGTCGAAAACGTCCGGATGCACCTTTCCTCTGATGCCGTCTCCGTTTTGCTGGTTCTCTCGGTCTCGCTGCTTCTCGTCGTCACCGGCCTCGGGAAGCAGCCGGGAATCGGGGCCGTCGCGTCGGTTCTCCCGATCGCGGGGGCACTCTTGTTTCGGGGAGAATCCCTTTACGCCATAGGATTCGCGCCGCCGGAGGACTGGGGCGGAACGCTTCTTCTCGGATTCGCGTACGCCGCGCTACTCCAACTGCTTGCCGCGACGCTCGTCGGACCGCTGAGCGAAAAGCTCACCGGGACGGAGCAAGATCACAGCGTTTTCCACGGAGTCCGGGGGAATACGAGAACGCTGATCTTGTGGCTTACTCTCGTGTGGACTCTGGTCGCGTTCTTGGAGGAGGGGATCTTCCGCGGATTCCTGATGACCGAGATCGCGAAGGTCGCCGGAACGGGGCCGTTCGCACTCTGCTTCAACGTGTTCTACACCTCCGTCGTCTTCGGCCTGGCGCACGGCTACCAGAACCTCAGCGGCGTACTGAGCACGGGAGCCGTAGGGCTCTTTCTGGGAACGCTCTTCATCTTCGAAGGCTTCAACCTGTGGCTGGCGATCTTCGTGCACGGTTTCGTGGACACGATCGGCATCGTCCTGATCGCGAGCGGGATCGACGAGCGTATAGACAAGTTTGTTCGTCGGAAGCTTTGGAGGAGAGACGTATAGCCGTCCGCCTTGAGGTATCGTCGGTCGACCGTTGATCGTCCTGACGACGCTTTCTTGACTCGAAGATCGCCGTGTCGCTTCTCTATGAAGCATGTTTTAATGATTAGACGTAGTGTTTTTTGAAATCGGGATGTATCGCGAACTTCCTTCTCAGTGCAACGAGATTTTTTCCGAAGCTGTCCTCCAATAACAACCTATGCTTTCCCATAATCTCCAGAATATACAGATCATGGATAATGACTTCCGTTATAGGCATTACGAGCCCTTGATGTTGTGTCCATGCCGCTCGGCTATTTTCTCCGAGCGATACGATGCCGGCCAAGACATTTGAATCGTCGCTACTGAAAACAATCCATCGTCCCCCGTACTCATCCGTAATGTCCCGGCTCATATCGTGAGTATAGATTTCCGCAAAATCAGACGCTATTGTTCCGTACCCGACAACTGTTATGCAAACGCCTCGCCCCGCCGCCCGACGAAGCTCGGATTCTACTTCCAGGTAGTCTTCTTCCCAGATTTCGACGAGTATGCGTTGTTTGGCGGAATCAATGCACTCTTTCAGCTTCGATATGATTTCGCTGTGGCCGATAATATTCCATATTGATTCTCTGTTCTGCTTCGTTTGTTGGAATTTCTTAAGAGCCTCCTCCGCTAGTCTGAAATTTCCTTCAGCTTGGGCTCGTCGATTTTTTAGTAAGGTATCTGCCGGAATCGGTGTGTATAAAGGCGTGGTCGCCCGGCTGATTAGAATATCTCCCCGAGCGACCATACTCTCCAGAATCTCGTAGATTTTCGATCGAGGCACGCCCGAATTTTTCGCGACGGCATACCCCGTGAGCGGAGAATCTTCCAGAAGAGTCAGATACGCTTTAGCCTCGTACTCTGTGAAATTCAAGTTTTTCAAAGTAGCTATGAGAGAGCTTTTCATGTGTTCTTCACGCGCCTTTTCATTAATTTTTCGAAAGTCGAAGCTATTGTAACAAGAACCCTTGACATAGCAAGCTCCGCAGATGTAGTATATAAGTAACTACTAAGGTAGCCACTGTATTTAGACAGAGAAGATTTACGTATGTGTTTTTTTCGCTTTCGAAAAGAGGAGGATAGTATGATGGTCGAAAACGGAGAGTTTCTTACAGTTTTAGATATAATTCCAACGCGATGCACCCTCGTGATGGACAATACTCTTTCGGGAGGAGCTTTGGCCAATGCGATAGCCGTTATTGCGCTTACAGTCGGTAAACGACATCCGGTCCTTATGGGAACCGATTTGCTCGACGCTTCCGGTGAAGCGCACCCCGGCTTGATACCGACGGGTGTTCCTATGTTGTGCGCTAACGCGGAACATTTGAAGGAATTACGTCTGCTGGCTTTGGAAAGAGGCTGCGATGTAGTGGATTTCTCGGTGGAAGGACAACAAACGAAAAATTACCAGGAATATCTCGATGCAACGCGACGAATTTCTGCGGAAAACATGAAATATCTCGGTATAGCATTGATCGGCCCGAAGAATGTTGTCAGCAAACTTACTAAGAGATGCGATATCATGCATTGAAACTTTGACGCCCGAATTCGAAGATCGAGCAGCGGCGCATTTTCGATCTTCGGCGTGCGCCGTGCCCCTTTTCGCCGCATACGACACCGAAGGGCGTCAACGTGCAAGACTAAATCGAAAAAAGCCCGGCCTTGACCGGCCGGGCTGAAAATACGCACCGAGGCGTTTACTCCTCGCTCTTGTCCATGTTCGACATGAATTCTTCGAGCCGTTCCATGGCCGCCTCGACCTTCGGGTGTTCCATATGCGAAGCGATCTTCTGCATGGCGGACATCAATCCCTGCTGCGCCTTCTCGAAAGCCGCGTTGGCACGGTCGATGTCGGCGTCGCCGCTATTTTCCCGGTTTTCCTCTTCCATTGCGTCGAAGAACTCCTTGTACTTTTTCCGCAGGTCTTCCATTCCCTTCATCAGCGGCGCTATCGCGTCGACGTACTTGTCGAGCGCGGCGGCGATCACCACGGGGTCGTCGGTCTTTTGTACCCTGTCCGCCATGTTTTTTGCGGCGTTGCCGTATTCATTAAAGAACTTGATCACGTAGCTCTTCACCTCGGGCGGAATCGGCCGGGCGGCGAATGCCATAGGAGCGAACAGAGCGACGATGCAGAGAAAGGCTGGAAAGCGGAGAAGCGCGGAGCGTTTGATCATATGTACACCTCTTTCGGTCGATAAAGATGGCGTTCATTGTATCACAATCTAGCGAGGGCGAAGAACTTGTCCGACCCGGCCCGTCATGTTTTCCCGCGCCTCCCGTTTCTCCCCGCGACTTGCCAAAACGCCCGCTACTGGGTAGGATTGTCCCGGAATTCACCGGATCGGAGGAATGAGCTATTCGCGCGTCCAGACTGATGATTCAGGGAACGTCGTCTTCCGTGGGCAAGAGCGTTCTCGTGGCGGCGCTCTGCCGCATCTTCGCACGCAGGGGGCTGAAGGTGGCCCCGTTCAAGGCGCAGAATATGGCGCTGAACTCCTACGTCACGGCGGCGGGCGCGGAGATGGGGCGCGCGCAGGCGGTGCAGGCCGCCGCCGCGGGGCGCGCTCCGGAGGCGGAGATGAACCCCGTGCTGCTGAAGCCGGAGGGGGATTCGCGCTCGCAGGTTGTCCTGATGGGGAGGCCGTGGAAGACGCTCTCGGCGGGGGAGTACTACGCCTGCCGGGAGGTATTGTGGAGTTCGGTGGTCGCGTCGTTCGAGAAGCTGGCGTCGGAGAACGACCTCGTCCTTGTCGAGGGAGCGGGGAGCCCGGCGGAGATCAACCTGAAAAAGCACGAGATCGTGAACATGCGCGTGGCGCGCACGTTCGGCTGTCCGGTCCTCCTCGCCGGCGACATCGACCGGGGCGGCGTCTTCGCCTCGCTCGTAGGAACGCTCGCGCTGCTCGACGAGGAGGAGCGAGCGCTGGTGAAGGGTTTTCTGATCAACAAGTTTCGGGGGGACGCGAAGCTGCTGGAGCCGGGGCTCGACATGCTTTCCGATCTCACGGAGGGGCGTCCGGTGCTCGGCGTCGTTCCGTGGCTGAAGAACCTCGCCGTGGCGCAGGAGGACTCCGTCTGGCTTGAAGAGCGGACTGCGGACGGTTCCTCGTGCGGCGTGGACATCGCCGTGATCAAGCTCCCCCGCATCTCCAACTACGACGACTTCGACCCGCTCGCCCTCGAAGAGGGGGTCTCGCTGCGCTTCGTGGAGCGTCCGGAAGACTTGGGGCGCCCCGCGGCCGTCATTCTGCCGGGGAGCAAGACGACGCTGAAGGACTTGGCCTGGTTGCGCAACTCGGGCTTCGACGGACTCATCGCCGCCCTCGCGCTCGCCGGAAGCTCCGTCGTCGGCGTCTGCGGAGGCTACCAGATGCTCGGACGGCGTATCTCCGACCCGCTCGGCGTGGAGGGGCTTTCGTCGGAGGAGTCCGGGCTCGGCCTGCTGCCTGCGGAGACGATCTTCGAGCCTGTCAAGGAGACGACGCTCGCCAGGGGGAGGACGATCGCGGTTCCGCCGGACGCGAGGGCCGCGGTCCCGGGTTTTCTTTCCGAGGAGAGCTTCGACGTGGAGGGGTACGAGATCCATATGGGGCGCACCGTGCTGCCGGACGGGGCTCGTCCGCTGCTTCGATTCGAGGACGGCCGCGTCGACGGCGCGGTGTCCGCAGGGGGTCGCGTCTGGGGAACCTACCTGCACGGTATCTTCGACAACGGCGCCTTCCGGACCGCATGGCTGCGCTCGCTCGGTTGGAAAGGAAAAGAGAATCCGCTCTCCTTCGCACAGGTTCGGGAGCAGGCCTTCGACCGACTTGCCGACGAGGTGGAGGCCGCGTTGAACATGGAGCTGCTGGAGCGGATCATAGGACTATGAAGCGTGTCGCCGCATCCTTTCCCGGAACCTGCGGAGAGCTGTTCCAGGGAACGCTCGACGGCGTTCCGTGCCTGGTCTCTTGCCCCGTGGACAGGTTCGCCCGGCTGGAACTCGCTCTCGAATCGGGAGAAGGGCTCTCCGTTCCTCCGTCGATGAGCAAGACGAGAAGAGCGCTCGAACTGGCGCTCGCACGCCGTCCGCTCTCGGGCGCGCTGCGGGTCCGCCGCTTCGAGTCGCTTCCCGAGGGGAAGGGGTACGCAAGCAGCACGGCGGACATTCTTGCCGCGCTCTACGGTCTGGCGCAGCTTGCGGATGTGCCGCTGCCGCCGGAGGAAGCGTCGGGCATCGCGCTCGCCGTCGAGCCGACGGACAGCATCGCGTGGCCCGGCCTGGCCCTGCTCGATCACCGCGAGGGGCGCATCATGCGGTTTCTGGGGCCGCCGCCCGATCTCGCCGTGCTTGTGGTGGACGAGGGGGGCGTCGTGGACACCGAGGAGTTCAACCGGAGGGACAACAACGCCGTTCTCGCCTCGCTCGCCTCCGCGCACGGAGAGGCGTTTTCCCTGCTGAAGAATGGGGTGGCGCGGGGAGACCCCGCAATAATAGGGGAGGCCGCGACGATCAGCGCGGAGGCCTGCCGCCGCGTTCTGGAAAAGCCGCTGCTTGAGCGATGCCGCGCTCTTGCCCGTTCGCTCGGGGGGTACGGGGTCTGTGTCGCGCACAGCGGCACGCTCTACGGCATTCTGCTTCCCGCCGCCGCGCTCGACGAGCGAAAGCATGTGGAGACCGCCGCGGCGCGTGCGCTGCCCGAAGCGGCGGAGATCCGTCTGCACGCTCTCGTGCCCGGAGGGGCGCGTTTCGCTCCGTCTGAAAGGAAGGTGTAGTTCATATGGAAGTGCTCGTCATTCTCTTCGCCGCCGCCGTGTGGGATCTGCTGCTGGGGGAGCCTCCGTCGAAACTTCATCCCGTGGTCTGGATGGGGAAGTTCATCGGCGGGATCTGGAACCGGCGTCCATCCGGAGCGGACGACAGGAAGATGCTCATCTTCGGCGGCGTTCTCGTGGTCTCCGGCGCGCTGCTCTTCTCCCTCCCGCTGCGATTGCTGAACCTTCTGCCGGGGCTGACGGCGCTGCTTCTGACCATTCCGCTGCTCAAGAGCGTCTTCTCGATAGGGGCGCTGCTGAAGGCGGGGGAGAGCGTTCTCCGCGCGCTGGAACTCGGCGATCTGCCCGAGGCGCGGCGACTGCTCTCGTGGAGTCTGGTCAGCCGGAACACGGAGGACTTGTCGCAGGAGGAGGTCGTCGGCGCGACGATAGAGTCGCTTGCGGAAAATCTTACCGACAGCCTGGCCTCGCCGCTCTTCTTCTACGCGCTCTTCGGTCTTCCGGGCGCCTTCTTCTACCGCTTCTGCAACACGTGCGACGCCATGATCGGCTACCGCGGAGGGGATACCGAGTGGGGCGGCAAAATCGCCGCGAAGCTCGACGACGTCCTGAACTGGATTCCCGCGCGCGTGACCGCGATTCTGCTTCTCGGCGCGGGCGTGCTCGCAGAGGAGGACGTCATCAAGGGAGCCGAGGCGCTGCGCGATGAACGAGGGAATACCGCAAGCCCCAACGCGGGGTGGACCATGTCGGTCATGGCGGGGCTGCTCAGCGTCACACTGGAGAAGCGGGGGCAGTACGCCCTCGCGGGAGGGACCGAGCCTCTCTGCACGCAAGCGCTGCGCCGCTGCGTGAAGGTGGTCCGTATCTGCGCCGCGTTGATCCTGGCCTTCGCCGCCGTGCTTGGCGGACTCCATGCCCTTTTCGGTTAGAAAGGAGCTGCTCGGCGCCGGAGGAACGGTTCACGGCGGGCTCGACTACGCGAAACTGCGGAGCGAAGGCGTGGAGCCGGAAACCATCGTCGATTTCAGCGTCTCCACCAACCCCTTTCCGCCGCACCCGGAGGTGGCGCGCGCAGTCGCACGGGCGGCGGTCGACCGCTATCCGGACTCTTCTTCCGGCGCGCTCCGTACGGCGATCGCGGAGAGGCTCCGCATGTCGCCGGAGGAAGTGCTGGCGACGAACGGCCTGGCCCAGGCGATCTTTCTCCTCGCCTTCGCCTTCTGCGACAGAGGAAGCGGCGCGCTCGTCGCGTCGCCGACTTTCGGGGAGTACGAGGCCGCGTCGCGCCTGGCCGGAGCGGATGTCCTCCACGTCCCTGCGCGGGAGGACGAAGGGTTCGTCTTCCCTGCGGAACGCATGATGAAGGCGGTGAGGGAGAATCGTCCATCGCTGGTCTGGGTCTGCTCGCCGAACAATCCGACGGGCGCGCTTCCCTCCGCGGAAGAGGCGACGTCGCTGCTGCGCGTCTGCGAGGAGGAGAATGCCCTGCTGCTGCTCGACGAGGCGTACGTCAACTTCGCCCCTTCGGGAGCTTCCGCATGTCTTCTATTCCCGTCGCCGAACCTGCTGCTGCTCCGTTCGATGACCAAGGACTACGGCCTGACCGGCCTGCGGCTGGGGTATGTTCTGGGAACGCGCGAGCTGCTTCGCCCCCTGCGGGCGCTGCAGCCTCCGTGGAGCGTGAACGCCTGCGCCCAGGAGGCGGGAATCGAAGCGCTCCGGCAGGAGGCGTACTACGAGGCGCAGTGGCGCGAAATGCGCGGACTGACGGAGAAGATGGCCGGGCGGCTGCGCTCTGCCGGGTACGCCCCCTTGACTCCGGGAGCGAACTTCCTTCTTTTCAAGAGCGGCGATACTGCGGCGCTTAAAGAGTTTCTCTGGAGAGACCGCATTCTTGTCCGGGACTGCGCTTCGTTCGGGCTGCCGGGCTACGTCAGAGTCGGCGTCCGCTCGGAGGAGGAGAACGACCGTCTGATCGACTGCCTGACCGCATTTTCGAGGGGGTGAGCTTCATGGGGAAGATCGTTTTCGTGCTCGGCGGCGCGCGGAGCGGCAAGAGCGCGTGGGCCGAAGGACGGGTGCTTGAGATGGAACGCGCCGGGGCGTCGGTGACCTACCTTGCGACGTGCGAGCGCCGCCCCGGCGATGCGGAGATGAGCGACAGGATCGCGCGGCACCGTTCGCGGCGTCCTGCGACGTGGCGGACGGTCGAGGAGCCCTACGCCCTGGAGGAAGCGGTCTCGGCGCCGGAAGCGGAGAGCGTCGTGCTCGTGGACTGTTTGAGCCTCTGGGTGAGCAATCTCCTCCTGATAGCCCCGGAGCAGGAGGAGATGGGGGCGAGCGACGCGATTCTGGAGCGGGTGCGACGGTTTTTCGACGCTGCGAAGCGCGCTTCGGCCGATGTGATCGTCGTCTCCAACGAGACGGGGTGCGGTGTTGTTCCTCCGTCCCATCTCGGGAGGCTCTACCGGGATATCCTCGGATGGGCGAACCAGGAAGCCGCACGGGCTGCGGACGAGGTCTGGTTTTTAGTGGCCGGTCTGCCCCTGCGGCTGAAATAGCTCTTTCCGGCCCGTACGCCGTCCGCTTTCCGGGACTGCTGCGCGGGTGCGGATCAGCGCAGGAGGCGGCCGCTCTCCGCGTTGAGTTTCACCAATTTCTCCCGCGTACGGCGGGAACTTTTCGGGAGGCATCATGACAACTCTTCTACAGACGATCGACAGAATACGCCCTCTCTGCGCCGAATCGATGGAGGCGGCCCGCAGCCGCCAGGACGTGCTCACCAAACCGAAGGGGAGCCTCGGACGTCTGGAGGCGCTTTCGGTGCAGCTCGCGGGGATTCAGCGAACCGCACGTCCCGTGATCCGCGACAAGGTGATTCTGACTATGGCGGGCGACCACGGGGTTGTGGCCGAGGGCGTCGCGCTCTACCCCAAGGAAGTGACCGTCCAGCAGGTGCTCAACTTTCAGCGAGGCGGCGGAGGGGTGAACGTACTCGGCCGGCATGCGGGAGCGCGGGTCGTCCTTGTCGATATGGGGGTCGATCATGACTTCGAACCGATGGAAGGCTTGCAGATCCGCAAAGTGGCGCGCGGAACGCTGAGCATGCTCAAGGGACGGGCGATGACGAGGGAGCAGGCGGTACAGGCCGTCGAAAACGGAATCGCCGCCGTCTACGAGGAAGCGGCGAAAGGGATGGATATCCTCGGAACGGGGGAGATGGGCATAGGCAATACCACGCCCTCGACGGCGATCGCCTGCGCCGTGACGGGCGTCGCCGTTCCTCTCGCCACGGGCAGAGGCGCCGGACTCACCGACGAGGGGCTGAAACGCAAGATAGAGGTTATCGAACAGGCGCTCGCGCTGCACCGTCCCGACCCGAAGGACGGCATCGACGTGCTCTCCAAGGTCGGAGGTTTCGAGATCGGCGGTATCGCCGGGGCGATTCTCGGCGCGGCCTCGCTCGGCATCCCGGTGGTCGTGGACGGATTCATCTCCACGGCGGGCGCGCTCATCGCCGCGCTGCTCTGCCCGAGGGCGAAGGCGTACATGATCTTCTCGCACAAGTCGGTGGAGATAGGGCACGAACACATGTTCGACTTCCTCGAAGCGGATCCGCTGCTCGATCTCGGACTCCGGCTCGGAGAAGGCACCGGCGCGGCGCTCGCAATATCGATCGTCGAGGCAGCGGCGAAGATACTCAACGAGATGGCGACGTTCGAGAGCGCGGGCGTCTCGGGTCCTCTCGACTCCGAAGGTGTCGTCGACGAGGGATGAAATGAGCATGCTCGACGGTTTCTTCCGGGCTTTGAGCTTTCTGACGATACTTCCGTGCCCGAAACGCGAGAGCACGGTCGAGGAGTACGGGCGGGCGAGCGGATGGTTCCCGGTGATCGGGGCGGTGATCGGGGCGATTCTCTACGCCTCGGCGCTGCTGTTTCACCGTCTCTTTTCGCCGCTGCCCTCGTCGGCCCTCGTCGTGGCCCTCTGGGCGTTTATAACGAGAGGGTTCCACCTCGACGGGCTCGCGGACACGTTCGACGGCATCGGAGGCGGTTTCGACAGAGAGTCCCGCCTCGCCGTCATGAAGGACAGCCGCCTGGGGACCTTCGGGGGGACGGCGCTCGCCGCCGTGTTGCTGCTGAAAACGGTGATTCTCGCCGAGTTCGGCGGACGTCTGGAAGTGCTCGTCCTCGCCCCGGTGCTGGGGCGGTGGGGGATCCTGATCGCCATGCGCTTCTTCCCCTCCGCCCGTCCCGGAGGCATGGGCGACACCTTCCGCAAACACTGCGGCCAACCGCAGCTTATCCTGGGCTCGCTCGCCGCCCTCTGGGCGGTGCTGCTGACGAGCGGCCTCCACGGCTTGCCGCTGCTCGGTATCGTCCCGGTGCTGACCGTCCTCTTCTCGCTTTGGATCAAGCGTCTCATAGGCGGTCTCACCGGCGACTCGTACGGTGCGGTCTGCGAGATCGTGGAGCTGTCGGCGCTGCTCTTCTTCGCGGCGCTGTAGGGGGAGGTTGACCACAAAAGGAAGAGACAGATAGAAAGGATGGCGACCTGGAATGGATTAATTTGTCGACGTTTCCGAGTACAACGGCTTGACGACGTCCTGCTCTTTATGTTATTGACTTGATGTTGATTTTGTCTAAAAAATCACGGCTATCCATTCAGGTTTGATGCCTTAAAGAGGAGGCGGCTAAATAACGTGACCGATCAGGGCGCACAAAATCAGGACGGGATCAAAGTCGTGGTAGTGGATATCACGCGTGAAAATCCAGTCAAGGCGTTGGATCCTAAAGAGTTGATTCGGATTACCGCATACGAATCCCTGGCGAAAAAGATCCACGACGCGGTGAAAAGCAACTGGAGCAGAGCCGACAATGGCGGTGGTGGATGGAATGTCTTTTTCATCGACGGAACCCGTGGTTCCGGGAAGAGCACTTTTTTGCAGACAGTGATCGAGGAGCTGCATAAGGATAAAGAGAAGCTATCCAAAGACAAGATATGCGACGTAAAGCTGGAGAGGCTTGCGTACGTCGACCCCACTATGATTCAGACCGGCGAACATATCCTTCTCTCTCTTCTGGCCAGCTTGGATAAAAAAATAAAGGCAAGGACAAGGTGCCTTGAATGCTCCGGTGACGGCTCGTACGATAGAAAAGGCTCTCCCTGGGAGAGCTGGCGGGTTCACTTCCAGAACATCGCCAACGGGCTGGCGTTGCTCGGGACGTCCGGCCGGAAACGCGATATCGACACGGAGTATTTCGATGAAATCATTCTGCTCGATGAGAAGCTGAACAACGCTGGAAGCGGGCTTTCTCTCAAAGAAGGACTTGCAAAACTATTCAAGACGGCTCGGGAACTGCTTGGAGTGGATGCTTTCCTTGTCGGGCTCGACGATGTGGATACCAACTTCGACATTGGGTGGGAGGTTCTGGAGACAATCCGTCGTTACGGAGACATCCCCGGGCTGATCTTCTTGGTTACGGGGGATTTGCAGCTCTACACTCACCTCGTTCGTGACAGACACTTCCGCAACTTCAGCGACTCGCTCGCTAAAAACGACGAGCAGCGTATCAAAGAACGCGCCCGAATGGTGGACCATTTGGAGCAGCAGTATCTTCTGAAGATCTTCCCTTTGCATCAGAGGACGCAGCTTGTGGCGTTGTGGGAATTGTTGCAGGAGAGTAACGACATTGCATACAAGCTTGAACTGGGGCAATCCGAAAAGAAGAGAATCGGGAAGAAGAGCGGAGAAAACGCGATCGAGCTACAAGAAGCCGTCGAGATAATGCTTACCGAAGGCCTCTCTCTGGGAGGGCAGCAGCTCAAGAGTGAGATTAAGCGATATGTAGAATACTTCCTGCGCCTTCCAGTGCGAAGCGTGCTCCAGATTCTGACCCGATACCACAACGACGAGATTTCCGCGTCCAATCAGTCAGCCCTCGCCGGAGCCATGAGAAGCGCCATGATTGGAAGTCTGTACAAGCAGGGGATAGATGTCGAGGCGATCTCCAACGATGTCTTTGGTAAGCTGGTGGAGGCTGTCTTCGATGTGACACTGGACGGAGGAGATTGGGACACCGGCTACTATCTTCGTCCCGATGGCAGAGAAGAGTATATTCGTTCATCTTCTTTTGTTCTTTCCGCAGAGGTTGCAAGAGCATGTCGAGGGCGCCCGGACAGAGTCCTTCGCTATCTTCTTCAAGGCCCAGGAAGCGTTAGCCTTTTCGCTGTTGCAGAGAAGTTACGTGAACGTAGACAGGGCAACGAACGAGAGCTGTTCAAAGAATATTTTGGTTTAGGCCGAGAAGCCACCGCAAGAGATTGGGCCTTGAGATCACCTTCCGTTCTTCAAGAAACGCAATTGGAAAACTCTAGTCCGCTAGGAATCGGTTGCGGTATGCTTAAGACTAACGTAAGAAAGCCCAAAGACATTAAAGCTGAGCCGACCAAGATAAATGTTTTGACTAAGCTTCCAATAGCTTCACCACTTAATGAAGCTATCCGTTCCGCTGTCAGTTGTATGCTAGGGGCACAGGAGAATCAGTTCCTTTCTTTTTTTAATCTCCTGGGAGCTATAGAGGTTCTTTTAGAGTTCAAGTTTTTACATGGCTCTTCTCTTACGGATACAAATGACGAGATACGTGAGGTTTTAAAAAAGCTTTATAGCGGCAATACTGTTTCTGTGGCACATTGGCTTAAGGGTTTTGACACTGCCAGAGCAGCAGAAGAAGAAGATTCGGATGATGAAACCGAAAATGAGGTTCTTGAAGAGGGACTTTCTGGTCTAATATTGAAATGGTTTAAATTTATTGATAAAAAGGTGCTTTTGGAAAAAATTCAACCATCATCCCTGTTGCTGGGAAAGATATGGGCACGTACGTTCTTTGGATTAAGTAGCATTGCAGGACAGAGCATAAATAGAAGTCGCACAAGAAGCGGAAATATATGGAAAATTATGAGTTTAAATATATCGTGTTTTCTGAATGCTGTTTTAACTGAAGAAACACTATATGGACAAGAGCTAGAGGATAAAGATGTTTTTTTCAATATATTAGATAAAATATCGCGAAAGAATCCATCGACAAGTTTGAAAGAATATAAGAAAAATTTTTATGCAACATTTGGTGATATTGGCAATAGGAACATGTCAGGTGAAACTGGATGGGCGATGCAGGAAAAAATTATACAGCGCTTTCCTCTTTTTGTTCTTTTTGCCTCATGTCCGTTGCTTAGAGTTTTCGAGCTTTACCAACTGTACGAAGAAGAACGTCTTCTTGAAACAGGCGATACGGAAATTCTGAAGTTTACCGATATATGGGATAGTGAGTTCTTAAATTTTTTTTCAGAAGGTGACTCTGAGCAAAAGATACCACCAGTAACAGTGACGCGAGTGTACGTGTCTGGTGTAAGGCGGTCTTTTAAGGTTATTCCGCAAACTGCCGATCAGGCAGAGCTTCTTATGATGAATCAAGAGATGGAACCGGTTAGAGAAAAAGAAAAAGGCAAGCGTGCAGGAAGAAGAGGAGATAAAAAAACAGACAATCCCTCTGGATCCGAAAATCAACAGTGAAACCGACCTTTGGTATCAATTTGAGTGAGGCGATCAAATGTTCAACAACGTCCTGATCGAACCCTATATCCTGGCGAACCCGTTCCTCCTGAACAGGCTGGAGAATATGCCGCTTGACGAGCCTTTGTCGGAGCAAGATTGCTACGCGGACGTCTTCCATGCGTTTCACTCCTGCCATTACGCACTTCCGGATCACGTGGCCCGGAACCGATGGAAGGCGATGTCCGGAGGCGACGAGTTTTCACGCAGGGGGTGGGCTCTTCCGGCGCTCGAATCCCTTGCCCGTCTCTTTCTGGAGTACCGAGAGGGCAATATTCGGGTTCGCCAGGGGTGCTTCGATCTCTGGCAGTCCGTTATTTCCAGGATGTCCCTTCTCCCCGTGCGGGCCGCCTTCGAGTGCGCATTATCCCTCGACGAACCCCTCCCTATAGAACCCGCGTTCTTCCCAACGCCCTTCGACCCTCCGGTCGAATCCTACGTTGAGCGCTGCGGACTGCATGAAAGCCACCTGCACCTCAACGGCTCCACTCCTGCGGAGTATGTCTGGCTCTTAGCGCTGGATGCGCCGAAAAAAGCCCTCATGCCCTTTCGCGGCATAAATGCGAAGAAAAAAGATGGAAGGGCCGTGCGGGAGCTTCTTCGCAGCGTGGACGAGAGGCTCACACCGAATTTTTTGCGGGAGCGCTGTATTCTGGCGCAGCAGCTTCGGGCTTTTCTGCTCTATTTCGCAAGATGCGATAGAATATTCAATCTCTCAATCGGGCCGAATGGCGGAGGGGGGCGATATGCGCTTCACCCTTCGCGGCTCGCTCAGTATCGTCCGATTCCCGTGTTTCTGCGAAGAGGAGACAGGCGCGGACCGGTTCAGCGTTACGAGGAGGAGCGAGACTGGCAGCTCAAGGTGATCCGAAAGATGAAAAAGGCCCCCTGCGCCTTGATCGAAAGAGCTTTCCATCTCTATCTGCTCTTGCAGAATCAGTTTGTTCAGCTTCTGGTGCAGCGCGAGGATCTATGGGGGTTCGACGAGTTCCAGAAAGTGACGTTGAACGAGCTTCGCAGTCCATCCGAAAAGACCTATCAGCATCGCTTCGAGCAGTTTCACGGCGATGTCGGCGGGAAAGGGCGGCTTTCGTCGCTGGAAGGGCGTTTCGCTCCCAAGGATTCCTTGGAAGGGAGCGAAGAGTGCCTTCGAAAGATTCTTCGGGGGTATTTCCGCTATCTGAAGGGGCATGGGCAGGTCGAAAAGGATGATGCCAAGCCCCTCCGTTCGTTCAAGTTCTTTCTGGATACGCTGGAGGAAGCCGAGAAAAACTGCGCCGGCGGAAGACTTCGGCTTGCTCTGGTGGCGCACTTCATCAAGAAGGAGTGGAGTCGCGGAGGGAGGAATGATTTTCATTTTCGCGTGCTCCGAATAAAACTTCAGAAGCAAGCCATTCTGCTTCGCGCAGTCTTGCGACGATATCCGAAGATGGCTCTGTGGCTTCGGGGGGTGGATGCGGCGAGCAACGAACTGGATGCGCCTCCGGAGGTTTTCGCCTCCGTGTTTCGTCTTTGCAGGCGTTTCGGCATCGAACACGCGACCTATCATGTGGGCGAGGATTTCGTTCATCTACTCGGCGGCATCAGACAGGTCGACGACGCTCTCCGGTTTCTGGGGCTGCAATCGGGCGACAGGCTGGGGCACTGTACGAGCCTGGGGATCGAACCTGGGACGTGGCAAGGCAGCATGCCGGTGCGGACGATGGTGCGTCGTGGAGATTTTCTGCTTGATATGCTCTCTCTTTGGAGACACATGCGTTACGACGACGGATGCGTCGCCTCGCGGGCGGCTACGGAAGCCTTGCGAGTCGGGCGTCTTGTCTTTGGAGAGGAGCTATCTTTGGAGGAGTTGGACGGTGTGATGGGACTCCGGCATCTCCATCAGGGCTTTGTTTTCGAGGCGTCGAGGAAGGTCGATTGGCACTGGTGCGGTGCTTCTCTCGACAACGATCTCCGCGAAGAAGCGGAGATGGTCTACGAGGAGGCAGCGAAGACGAAGGATAAAAGGCGTCTGAAACTGCTGTGTAGATGGTGGGAGGACGAGGAGGTCTCCAAGAGGGCTTGGGGCTGTTACGAAGAGGTTCCAAGCGATTTTTGCGATGTGTCGGAACTCCTTGCCTATCAACAGTCGGTGTTGTCGGAGGTCTCCCGGAGGCGCATAATCATGGAGACATTGCCCACCAGCAACGTCCGCATAAGTCAGTACAGGGAGATGAAGGAGCACCACGTCTTTCGCTGGATGAAGATCCCCGGCAGAGCGCTGGAGGGTGATCCGGATATAATGATTTGTCTAGGGTCGGACGATCCGGGGATATTCGCCGGGACGCTGAAGGGGGAGTTTTACCATCTCTACTCGGTGCTGCGGGAAGAGTTCTCCATGTCAGACGACGAGGCGCTGGCACGTGTCGCGGCGATCAACGAGCGCGGGCGCGTCTATCGTTTCCATCATCGCGCTTCGGCTGTTCTGTAAGGCGGGATAACGTCCCGAACGGCAAGGGCGTGACAGGGGGTGTGCGCATGAATGGAAAGATCTTGGAGATCGAGATTCGCAATTTCAAGTCGCTGGAGCATCTGACGCTGCCTCCTGGGGGCATGTCCCGCAGTGTTGCTTCGGAGAGCGAGGGGGGGTTCCTTCTCCCGAAATTTTCATGTCTGATCGGGCTAAACGGGGCGGGAAAGTCCAGCATTCTGCACGGAGTGGATTTTTTGAGCCAGCTCTTCCGCGGCGATATCGACGCATGGCTGAACCGGCGCGGGTGGAAGGCGGGGGATATCAAGTTCAATCTTCCTGAAAAAAAAGATAAGACGGTTTTTCTCCGTGTGGTACTTTCCGCCGATTTCGGGGTGTTCGAATGGGCGGGATATTTCAGCGCCAATTCAAAGCAGTGTAAGAGCGAATCTCTATCTCTTCGCTCGGCACGTGATGATGGTGTCGCGTTCGTGATGGATATGGGAGATATACCGTTGCTCGAAGTACGTAAGAAAATGATGACTCAGTATTGTGAT
The DNA here is from genome assembly GCA_018436725.1 of Synergistaceae bacterium. Classification (GTDB taxonomy): domain Bacteria; phylum Synergistota; class Synergistia; order Synergistales; family Aminobacteriaceae; genus JAAYLU01. The sequence goes on from JAHDKT010000008.1 coordinate 48,920, forward strand.
GAAAACGGAAGGGGCACCCCCGAACGAATCCGCTTTCAGTATCAGGGTTCCATACTCTCGCAGCTCGAAGATCATGAGCTCGGAGAGCGCATGCTCTTCTTCAGGGACTTCATGCGGAGCATAAGCTCTCTCGACCTCCTCTCGCCCCATCAGATGCGTTTGAACTACAAGAGGGCCGAGAATATCGGACTCGGGGGAGAGGGGCTCTTCGCGTTCATTCATGCGCTCCCCAATGAGACAAAAGAGCGTTTCGTCTCCATCATGCGCCGTTTCTATCCGTCTCTGGACAGGGTTTCGGTGCTTTCCAAAGCGTATGGATGGAAGCAGCTCGTCATCGGCGAGGCGTTTCCCGATACCGGAGGGGTATTGAAGACGGAGGGGCATCATATCAACGACGGTATGCTGCGCCTTATGGGAATCGTCGCGCAGACGCTCGGCGAGAAACGCTTCCTTATGTTCGACGAAATCGAGAACGGTTTTAGCCCGGAACTGATAAAGGAACTGGTGCAGTATCTGGCCCGCGAGGCGGAGCAGCAGGTTCTGGTGACGACTCACAGTCCGCTGGTGCTGAACTATCTTCTCGACGAGGAGGCGCGCGAGTCTCTCTTTTTTGTCTACAAGGACGAAGGGCGAAGCAAGTGCGTTCGTTTCTTCGACATCCACGAAGTCGACGAACGCCTTCAGTTCATGGGGCCGGGGGAGGCGTACGCGGATACCGATTTGCAACGGCTTGTGGAAAGCCTGAAGTCGGAGGAGAGGGGCGAGGGAGAGGAATGATCGCGTTTCTCTTAAGCGGCGAAGGCGCTTCCGATTTCGGGGGGGCGCCGGGAGTCTCCGTAGAGGATGTCGTCGGTTTCGATAGTTTCGATCCCGGACCTCTCGCCTTGCTGCTGGACTCTCTCGTGAAGGAGTTCGGCTGTTCGCTCCTTGAGCGCGATTGCGTGTACTTCGCAAGCAGAAAATCGCTGAAGAAGGATTTGGACGGTGTTTCGCCGAGGATCAAGTTGCCCGGTATTAAGGATGGAGCTCGCGAAATGTTGCGCTATGCGCGTATGGCGCTCTTCCTCGCCCGAAAAGCCCGCGAACTTGAAAAAGATGCGGGGGGGAGCGTCGTCGCCGTCTGTTTTCACGATGCGGACCCCGACAGCAGGCAGAAAGACGAACCTCTGTGGGAAAAGGTTGCGAATGCGATGCTTCTCGGTTTTGACCACGAGGGATATTCTCTGGGCGTTCCTATGGTTCCCCAGCCGACCAGCGAAGCTTGGTTTCTCTGCGCTCTGAAGCAAACGCCTTATCGAGACTGCGCAGCTCTTGAACGTCTCTCCGGAAGCCGGAGAGCGCCCGACAATCTCAAGAAACGCCTCAAAGAGGCCCAGGGAAGAGCGGAGCTGAACGACATCGTTCTCGATGGAAGCGTGGACCATCGAAGAATCGATATGCCGAGCTTCAACGCTTTCAGAGAAAGACTGCGGGATGTTCTTTCCGGGATGCTCCGCAGGTAAATAGCCGAAGTCTTTCGCATGAACCCGCATGTATATTCAAAGGTGTGCGCGTTCTTACGGATGGTTTGTTCGAGGCTTTATTCAGATCGCAGACTTGCTACAGTATTTTTTCGCGGTGTCATAGAATGTAAGGGAGGAAAAATATGTATAAAGAGTGTATCTTCTCCGATCCTCCACGGGATCACTGTTTCCCGCCGTCGTTCGGTGCGCTGTCGCTCCGCTCCGGCGGGTGCGAAATCTATGGGGTTATCTACACTGCTCAGGGAAAAGGGCCTCGTCCAACGATGCTCTTCTTGCACGGTTTCCCGGGGAACGAGAAGAATATCGATCTTGCCCAGACCTTCCGCCGCGCGGGCTTCAATACGATGCTCTTCTCGTACCGCGGAGCGTGGGGGAGCGAGGGTAGCTTTTCATTCTCGAAGGTGCTGGAGGACAGTCTCGCCGCTGTGGAGTTTTTGCGGAGCGACGAGGCGCGGGAGCGCTTCGCGGTGGACGGCGGTCGCATCGTCCTCGTCGGGCACAGCATGGGCGGTTTCGCCGCGATCAAAACGGCGGCGGCCTGTCCGTTCATACGCGAGACGATTTCCATCTCCGGCTGGAATATCGGACTCGACGGCAAACTTCTTCCGGAAGACGGAGCGGCGGAGGAAAGAGTGCGGGGGCTTGTCGACGGCGCCGCTTCGCGTCTTGCGGGCACAAGCCCCGACGCGTTGCTTCGCGAGATCGCCGAAAAAAAGAACGAGTTCGACCTTCGCGATTCCGTCAGCTCGTTCGGCGGGAGAAGCGTTCTCCTTGTCGGCGCTTCGCAAGACGCCGCCGTGCCCCCGGAGATGCATCACGATTTGTTGTTCGAGGCGTTCAGGAGGACCGACGGAGTTCATGTCGAGGGCGCCATGCTGGACGACGACCATTCCTACTCGGGCTCGCGGGTAGCGCTGGCGAAGACTCTTTTGGAGTATCTGGAAGAAAGAGGGTACTGAAAGCGGCTTCTCTCTCGTCGCGCCTTCCGGCCGTTTCCCTCTGCTCGGGAAGGAACGGCCGGAAGACCATGTTCGCAAGAGAGAGGGGCCGTCAGTCCCACTTCGTGAGGAATCTGATTCTTCGGCAGTCGTTGCGTGCCGACTCTACGAGTCGCTTTCCCGAATCCGTCGCCGGCGTCGCTCCCTCCAGAAGTTCCGGAAGGTTCTTGCAGTGAATGTAGAGCAGTTCGCTCCCTTTCGGTGTTCCGGGGACGACGCCGCAGAAGACGTACCCCATTTTTTCCGCCTCTTCCGCTCCCGACGCCGTTGCGGCAAGCTCCATCGGCAGATGGAGCGTCAGGGAGGCGAGGTCCTTCCCGAGCAATCTGCTCGTCAGCCCGGAGAGCTGGAAGAGGAAGTCAAGTCCGTAATCGTGGACGAAAAGATCGCATCGCTGTTGTTGAAACTCCGCCGCTGCGGAGATGACGCTCCGCTTTCTGAAATCTTCTTGACTCCCTCCTTCGCCTGCGAGAAGCAGTCGGCTTTCCTGTTTGAGAAGCCGCCGGATCAGCGAGTGAAATTTTTCCGGCGCGTGCAGCGGGGAGTGCAGCGCTTCTTCGGCGTCGATTCGACGAAGCACGTCGCGGTACTCTGCCGCGGTACCGGCGTGCGATGGAAGCGTCTCCAGGGTGCTGGGACGGAAAGACGCCATACCCGCGAAATTCCCTTTCAGAAAGCTGTTCCCGGGAAGCGCGGGGAGTATGGCGCACTCGGCGAAGCCTTTGGAGGCGAACAGAGAAGCCGTTGCGGGCGACTTTCCCGGAACGATGCCCAGGAGCCCCTCTATCTCCCCCTCCAGTTCGACATGTTCGATGAGCGCGTTCAACAGCGTTGCCGCGCAGGTTTCTTTCTCGGCATGCCTGGAGAAGAGAGGGGGGAAAAGCACGCCGAGAGAGCGCCGTTGCGTATATGCTCCGAGCGCTTGCAGCGCGAGCAGCTCCCGGCGCTCTCCCCATGCGGCGAAGAGGGAGATGTCGGGATCCGCAAGAGCTTCGCGGAGCTGCGCCGAAGAGAGCGATTCCGCGCTTTCGCCTCCCGGAAGGGCAAAAGAAGAAGTGATGGCGGACACGCGCGAGGGAGCGACTCGTTCGGAGGTAAACGGTTTTTCGCAAACCGCGGGTTTCTCCTTTTCCGGTAACGCTTCCGGCGAAGGTGTCGGGTGCGGTTCCTCCGCCGCTCTTCGCAGCATTTTGAAGAGGTGCAGCTCCTTGCCTCTGCCCTCTGCCTCGAAGTCGTAGAAGGCCGCCTGATCGACGAGGTTGCGCATGAGAAAGAGACCGAGACCGGAAAAGTTCCTTTCGTCAAACTCTTCCTCCGGCGAGTACGCGTCCAGGCTCTTTCTGTCGAGCGGGGCGTGGAAATCGCCGAGGACCACCCGAATACCGAGGGGGACTCGGCGGAAACGGACCGACAGCGTGTTCGCGAGGGGAGCGACTGCTTCGCTCTTCTTTTCCGGCGCGTCTGTTTCACCGGAGATGATCGCGGTCAGGGCTTCCTCCATGGCGATTTCGAGCCGAAGCGAATCTTCACGGGAAAACCCGAAGAGACCGCTGGTTTCTCGGCAGCAGGAGAGGATGGTCGGCAAAAAATCCTGGAGGAGAGGGAAGCGCATCTCCATCGTGGTTCCCATTGGAATTTTCATCGCGCAGCTCCTTTCAAACGAGGCGGCGTCGGATGTCGGTCTGCGCCGCCCGCTTCAGAAGTTCAGTATGGCATATCGAAAAGTTTCTTTCAACACTTCGTTCAAAAAAGCGCGGCGCGGAAGCGGAGTCTGGACTCATGGCGAAAAAAGCGGTACTCTGGTGCAGCATGATTCCCATGATTCCTATGAAGAATGAGGGCCGTGCCGACTCTGGAGGGAGGTATTTTCGATGAGAAATGGATACACATTCGTGCGACGCTGTAAAAAAAGGTATTTCGGAGGTATGGCGTGCGCTTTCGCAGCGCTGTTCTGCTTCCTCTTTTCGAATTCGACGGGCGCGTCCACCGCGTGGGCTCTGGCGGGGCTGGCCGTGCCGCAGTCTCCGATGTACCATGCGGCATCCTTCGCCGATGAACCGTTGATTTCGGCGGAACGTCATGAAGAGCTGTACCGCAAGCTGAAGGAGCGGTTCTACGCTCCGTGGAGGCAGACGGAGCCGCGCCAAGCCGCCGAAGTGCTGCAATGGGTGTTCGACCGCTACGGCGTCGACGTCTACGGCGAGAACCTCCTGCCTCGCTCCCCCTCATGGACCGAGGAGCAGCGCCTTCAAGCGAGGCTCGACGCCATAGGCGAGCTGAATCGCCACGCGGTGAGCGTCCGTCCGACATCGCTTCGCCTGATGCCGACAACGACCCCGGCCTTCCGCTCCCCCGAACTGGCGGGGGAGGGGTACCCGTTCGACTATCTGCAGAACAGCGGAGTGCACCCGGGCGAGCCGCTCTTCGTTTCGCACCTCTCGATGGACGGTCTGTGGGCGTGGTGCGATACGTCCTATGCGTCGGGGTGGGTGGAGGTCCGGGATCTCGCCTTCGTCGACGATGCCGCGAAAGCGAAGTGGACGACGCTGCCTCTTGCGGTGATCGTGCGCGAGAACGCGCTGCTCCGCGACGGTACGCAATCGCTCTTCCGGGCGAAGGTCGGCGCGATGCTGCCGCTGCTGCGGAGAGGCATCGCTGAGCATGTGCTCGTTGTTCCGGTGCGCGGGCAGGACGGCCGGTTGGTCGAGCGCTCGGTCCGTCTTTCCGCCGAGGAGGCGGTTCCCGCGCCCCTTGTCCCGACGCCCTGGAAGCTGGCCGCAGTGGCGGAAGAGCTGCGCGGCGAACTCTACGGCTGGGGAGGTTTCCTCGGAAACCGCGACTGCAGCGCGTTGACGCGGGACGCTCTGCTCCCCTTCGGTATCTGGCTGCCCCGCAATTCTCGCTTCCAGGCCGAGAGCGGGAAGTTCCTTCCGATCGATGGATTTTCGAACGAGGAGAAGAAGGAACTTCTGAAGCGGGAAGGAGTTCCGTTTCTTACGCTGGTCGGCCTCCCCGGGCATATCATGCTCTACGTCGGAACGCACAGGGGCGAGCCGCTCGTCTTCCATAACATGTGGGGGATACGGACGGAGCGAAAGGGAGTCGAGGGGCGGCACATCGTCGGACGGGCGGCGGTGACGACGCTCGATCTCGGAGAGGATCTTCCCGAGCATGCGCCGGGCAAGCTCCTCGTCGACCGGATCAATCGGCTGAGTTTTCCAGCGGAGGACGGAGCGCAATAGAACATTCACGGGAGCCTCTCCGGCCGTTCGCCGAGGGAGGCTCCCGCCGTATTCCGGAGTCGGGCGAAAAGAATCAGTTCGTCCGTTCCGCCAGCCCCGCCTCGATCAGCAGGTTGATATGGTGCTGGATGTAGAGGAATTGGAAGAAGAAGGCGAAGACCTCGGAGCGGGCGACGATGTTCGCCGCGAGAGGGCTCTTGTCCATCCGGGACGCGTACTCGCGGAGTATTCGTCGCAGAGTGAAGGTGACGACCGTCGAGAGAATGAAATACGCCAGGAAGATATAGGTGATGGCCGAGTCCAGGGCCTCCTGCGGAACGGACGGTCCGATCAGCGATTCTCCGTTCAGAACGAGGGCCAGGGAGAGCGCGGCGCATGCGAAAAGGCCCGAGATGACAGGGCTGAGCCGCGTCTTCTCCGACATGGAGTTGAATGTTCCCTGCCGCAGGAAAAGCCAGACGACGGGGTAGATCAGGAAAGTCAGCAGCGAAAAGAAGATCATGATAAGCGGGCTGATCCTCTTGAGTTTCGCTTTCGGAATTCCGCCGCGCGTTTCTTCCGGGGCCGCGCTCCAAGTCCCCTCGACGGGCCATGCGGAAGTCGGAGCCGGGGCGCCGGCTTCGGGGCGTTTTTTCACGGCAACTCCGCAGTACTCGCAAAATGCCGCGTCCTCCTGAATTACAGCGCCGCATCCGGGGCAGTTCTTCATCGCGCATCGCTCCTTGAAAAAGAATAGATCGGCTTCAAGCCTTCGTATCATACCACAGCCTTCGGCGCCTAGGAGCTTCGCGAGTTCATAGTTGCTCGATTCCCCTATTGACAAAGTAGACCGCATGGTCTAACCTGTCAGTCGCAATTGTGGCCGAAGCATCAAGGAGGTGCGATGTGCGTTCCCGTTCCAGAAGATTGGATGAAGAGAAGCGAAAGAGCCTTATCGACGCCGCTATCGAGGAGATAGCCGCGAACGGCATCGAGGGAGCCTCGTACAATAGGATCATCGAACGCTCGGGGTTGAGCAAGGGTGTGGTGTATTATTATTTCGAGAACAAGGAGAGTCTGTATACGACGGTTCTCGAAGAGGTTGAAAGAGAGTTCCTTTCCGCGGTCGGTATGCTGAAAATCCCCGACGAAAAGGAAGCTTTCTGGGAGGTCTGCAACGATCACTATAAGAAAGCGCTGCAATTCGCAGTCACAAATTTAAAGATCGTCAACGTCGCCAGAAGTTTTCTTGATCCGTCGAACGGCCTCTTCTCATGTGAAAACCAAAAGGGTCCGGTTTTCGAGTCTTTCAGGAGAGCGGAGCGTTGGATGACTGTCGTGCTCCGAAAGGGGCAGGAACTCGGGGCGTTGCGGAGCGACGCTCCTCCCGAGCTTTTACGCAGCGTGGTGCAGGCGGTGGGGTACACAATGGACTCGTGGCTGTTCGACAGGTTGTTGGACGAGTCGGAGTCCGTAGATCTGGATGGTTTTGTGGCGTTCGCTCTGGATATGTTCAAGAGGGTGCTGTCGCCGTGAGCAGATGATGATCTGCGGATGCACTAGGCAGGCGACCGGCGGACCAAGGATGCCGTCCGATCCGCCGCCGCTCCGGGAGACTTCGCTCGGTTGCCCGCGCGTCCGCAGCACGGTGGCGAGTTTTGTGCGAATGTTCCCGTCGTTTCTTTCGAGCGGATGAATCTGGTACTGAAAGGGTTGGGAGAGTCATGTTGAAAAAGTTTTTTTCGAGGTTGAGCGTTCTTTTCTGGATCGCGCTTCTCTGCGCCGGGGGCGTGCTGATGGTGCTCCGCGTTCAGGCGAGGCTCGAAGCCGCCGCTGCGAACACCGCCGCTCTTGAACAGCAGGAGGAGACGGCTGTTCCGGTCGATGTGCGGAAGCTTGTCCGACGCGACTGGGAAGTCTGGCGCAGCTACTACGGTCAGGCGAAGGCCGGACGCAGCCAGACGGTCTCTTCCTATGTGAAGGAGATCGTTCGGGACGTCCATGTCCGCATCGGCGACAAGGTGAAGGCGGGGCAGGTGCTGCTCACCCTCTCCTCTCAGGACCAGCGAGCCAGCGAGGCCGCCCTCCGTTCCAGTTACGAGGATTCGGTGAGGGAGTACCAGCGTCTGTCCGAGCTTCAGAAGTCGGGGGGAGTCTCCAAGTCCCAGGTGGAGCAGGCGCTCTCCCGCATGAAGAGCGAGGAGGCGAAGTTGCAGGCGTCTCGCTCCTCCCTCTCGCGCACACAACTCAGGGCGAGCATCGACGGCATCGTCGCCTCGCGCATGATCGAACCGGGCGAGGTGGCGGGCGAGAACAAACCGCTGCTCACTGTCATCGATCTGAAAGACCTGGAGGCGGAGATCATGGTCTCCAGAAGGGACATCATGAGTCTCAAGCCCGAGACGCCGGTGGAGGTCATTTCGGACGGCGCCCGCACCATGGGCTCCATCCGCAGGATCAGCCCCGAGGCGGCGCAGGGGTCGGGCCTGTACGCGGTGGTCGTCGGTCTGAACGGGCTCGACATTCTTCCGGGGACGCACCTCGAGGCCCGCTTCCTCGTCGAGAAGCAGGAGAACCTGCTCGTCATCCCCTCGGATATCGTGCAGCGGCGCGGTGAAAAGGCGTACGTCTACGTCGTCGAGAGAGGCAGATCCACGCTTCGGGAGATCGTACCCGGCGAGGGACAGAACGGATCGATCTCCGTGGCGGAGGGCCTCGCGGAGGGCGAGCTTGTAGTGATCAGAGGATACAATCTGCTTTCCGAAGGCACGTTGGTGCAGGTGGCCGGAGGCGCGACGGCATCGGGCGCCGCGGAAACGACGGCTGAAAAGTAATCATGGGCGGTCTTGTACGTTTCTGCATAAAGCGCCCGGTGTTTACTTGGGCGATGGTGCTCGTCCTCATGTTGCTGGGGGTGAGCAGCTACAACAAGCTGGCCGTCGCGCTGCTGCCCAAGGTGGACATTCCCATCGTGGTGGTACGCACCGTGTACAGAGGAGCGAGCCCGAACGAAATAGAACAGCTCGTAACCAAGCCCATCGAAGACGCGATCGCCGACCTTGAGGGGTTGGACAAGATCACGAGCTACTCCGCGGAGGGTATGTCCTTCGTCGTCCTCGAGATGGAAGTGCAGGTCGACGTCGACCAGGCGCTCGTCGACATCTCCAACAAGGTGAAAGCCGCCCGGAACAAGCTGCCCGACGCGGTCGAGGAACCGATCTTCACCAAGGTGGACATCAACGCCTCCCCCTTCATGATCGTCTCCTTTACGAGCGCGCTCCCCGAGAAAGAGGCGCGGAAGATCATCGAAGACACCGTCGTCCCCATCCTCTCCCGCGTGGACGGCGTCGGCCAGACCGACGTCACGGGAGGCAGGAACCGGCAGATACGAATTTTGCTCGACCCCGTTTCGCTGAGCGAGTACGGAGTGAGCATCCAGACGCTTGCGGGCGTCGTCGCGGCGAACAACGTTACGAACCCGTCGGGCTACATCACGCAGACGAAGGACGAAACGTGGCTGCGTCTTGTCGGCGAGTTCAACAAGGTGGACGAGCTGGAAAACATCATGATTCCCACTCCGTCGGGGAACCCCGTCCGGCTCCGCGATCTTGGGCGCGTCGAGGACAGCGAGGAGGACGTGCGCTCCATAGCAAGGGTGAACGGACGCTCCGTAGTGCAGCTCCGTATCAGTCCGCGCCCCAACTCCGACGTTGTGAGGGCCGGGCAGCTCCTGAGGGAGGAGCTGGAGAATCTGATGAAGACCATGCCCGACTTCACCGCCGAGATACCGTACGACGACTCCCTCTTCGTCGAGTCGTCCGTGAAGAACGTCCTTAGAGACATGGGCTTCGGTATCCTGCTGACGTCGGTGGTGCTCTATCTCTTCCTGAAACGCTTCTCGGCGACCTTCATCGTCGCCATCGCGATGCCCGTCGCGCTCTTCGCGACCTTCACGCCGATGGTGATGCACGGGTACTCGATGAACATCATGAGTTCGCTGGGGCTCGCCATCTCCATGGGCGTCCTGGTGAACAACGCCATTCTCATCATCGAGAACATCTTCCGCTACCGCGACATGGGGTACTCCCCCGAGGAAGCGGCGGAGAAGGGAACCGTCGAAATCTCGCTCTCCGTTCTCGCGGGAACGGCGACGAACCTCGGCGTTTTCCTCCCGGTCGCCATTATGACGGGCATCGCGGGGCAGTTCTTGGTGCAGTACGCGATGACGATCGTCTACGCGACGCTCTTCTCCCTGTGGGTCTCGCTGACGCTCACGCCATCCATGGCGGCGCGCTTCAAGGCCGACGCGGGGATTCCCAGGCTCGGACGTTTTCTCTGCGGGTGGTGGGACTGGATCTACTCCGGATTCGAGACGCTCTTCCTCTTCTTCCTGCGGAGGGCTATCCGGCACCCGTTATTGACGATCGCCGTATTCGCCGCGCTCACGTTCGGCGTTTTCAAGGCGGGAGGATTCATCGGCGCGGAGTTCATGCCCCGTACCGACGACGGTGTTATGACCATCGACATCACGCTGCCGAGCAACACTCCGGTCTGGGTGACGCAGGCGCGAGCCAAAGAGATAGAGGACCGCATCAAGGAGACGCTTCCCGCGCTGAGGTACGTAGTCTCTACCATCGGGGCGTCCGGCCGTAACCAGGGAACCCACAAGGCGACGATCGAGGCGTACTTCCGGAACGACGTCGAGCGCCCCTCCACGATCGACATGGCGGACCAGTTGCGCCCCTTCGTGAACGCGATGCCGGGCGTGGACGCGACGGTGAGCGGCTTCCGCAAAGGTATGGGCGGCGGCGGGAAACCGATTCAGATCATCATCAAAGGGGACGACCTTGAGACCCTCTACGGCCTGGCGGAGAAGATGCGCGACAAAATTGCCCGCGCTCCGGGCATCGTCGACGCGGGCATCGACGTGGAGATGGGGAAACCGGAGCTGCAGATTCTCCCCGTGCGCTGGCGTCTTTCGCAGTTCGGCATCAACATGACGACGCTGTCGCAGGTGGTCTACGGCTACCTCGTCGGTATGGACGCGGGCAAGTTCCGACAAGACGGCTACGAGTACGACATCAAGGCGCGCATCAACCCCGAGCATACGAAGGATATCTTCAAGGTGCCTGAACTCCCCATCATGACCGAGTTCGGACTCGTCCCGCTGAAGGAGTTCGCCGAAGTGCAGTGGCGCGACGGTCCTACGGAGATCGTGCGCAAGGACCGGCGCAAGGCGGTCACGGTAGAGGCGGACTCCCGCTACATCACCGTGGGCGAAGCGACGGAGAACGCCCGCCGCGCCATCGCGGATGTAGAGCTACCCTCCGGCTACGAGATTCAGTTCGGCGGCGACGCCGAAAACATGGCGGAGAACTTCGCCGAACTCGGGCAGGCCCTGTTGATCGCCATCGTGCTCACCTTCATCATCGTGGCGGCGATACTGGAGTCGTGGTTTTTCGCCTTCGTGATCACGCTCTCGGTTCCGTTGGCGGCGCTCGGCGTCATCCCGTCGATGCTCATGTCCGGCGTCTCCATATCGCTCTTCGCGCTCATCGGACTGATCATGCTCGTCGGCCTGGTGGTGAACAACGCCATCGTCGTGATCGACTACGCCGAGGTGCGCCGCGTGGAAGAGGGCGAGCCGGGGGCGGTAGCCATCGAAAAGGCGTGCGCGATACGACTCAGGACGCTCTTCATGGCCATCTCGACGGCGGTGATCTCGATGGTGCCGCTCGCAGCGGGAACGGGAGACGGCGGTTCGTTCCGTCAGCCCATCGCCTTCGTGGCCATCGGCGGTCTGATCGCGGGCGGCATCATCGCCCTTCTGGTCATCCCCGCGGTCTACTCGATCTACTGGGGGGTTAAAGAACGCAGAGCGGCTCGCCGCGCCGCCAAGGCCGAACTCGTCGCATAACCCGCCCGAAGAACAGAACTTTCGTACGCTTACCGGGGTCCTGCGTCGTGCAGGGCTCCGGTTTTTTATTTGCCCGAACTCGCCTCCCGGATTCTCCTGTGTTCAGCAAATCAATAAAATCGGACTTTTCGCGGGACGTTTCCATTGACAACTGCGCCGGGTATGCATATAATCGGATCACGACGTCTGATAACCATGGTATACCAGAACTGTGCCACGTTGTTTCCCGTTTCCCGAATGGATCCGCCATGACAGGAGAGTGAACACTATGACCTACAGGATGCGCCCGCCGCGGGATGTGGTTTCAGGAAAAGGAAGTTTGGAGCAGATAGGGGAGATCGTTTCGTCCTACTCTCCGAAGTCCGTCGTTTTGTTGGTCGACGGAAACGTGCGGAAGAACGGCGGAGCGGACAGGCTTGTGGAGCTGCTTTCTCTCCCGGGCACGGAACTCCGCGTTTTCAGCGACGTTCCGGTGGAGCCCGAGACCGGACAGGTGAAGGAACTCTTCGGCAGGATCAAGGGGGTCAACGCGGATCTCATCGTCGCGATGGGCGGAGGCAGCGTCCTCGACAGCGCCAAGATGATCTCCGTGCTGCTCCGCAACCCCTCCTTTCTGGATAATCTTCTGGACGCGGGACTGATCGGGGAGAGAGGCGTTCCGCTGATCGCGATTCCCACGTCGGCGGGAACCGGCTCGGAGGCGACGCCGAACTCCATCGTGGTCGTTCCCGAACAGAAGCTGAAGGTGGGCGTGGTCCACCCGTTTTTCATCCCCGATTGCGTCGTCCTCGACCCCGAAGCGACGCTGAGCCTCCCTCCGAACATCACCGCCACGACGGGCCTCGACGCGTTTTGTCACGCCATCGAATGCTTCATCTCCAAAAAGAGGAATCCCTTTTCGGACCTTTACGCCCTCGAAGCCATCCGGCTCATCAGTCGCAGCCTGCGCACGGCCTGCGCGGACGGCGCCGATACCCGCGCGAGGGAAGATCTTCTGCTCGCAGCCTTTTACGGGGGTATGTGCATCGCCTCCTCCAGCACGGTGGCCGTCCATGCGCTCTCCTATCCTCTCGGAGGACGGTACCGGATACCCCACGGCCTCTCCAATGCCATACTCCTTCCGTGGGTTATGGAGTTCAACAGGGACGCCGTCGTCGACAGGTTCGCGGAGGTTGCCGCGGCCATGGGCATTCCTCCCGGAGCCGACGACGACGAAACTTCGAAAAAGGCCGTGGAGGGTATCTTCTCCCTGGTTCGCTCACTCGGAATCCCGGAAGATCTCCGGGAGCTGGGAGTGCGGAAAGAGGACCTCGACGAGATCGTCTCCGCCGCCATGAAGGTGACCCGCCTTCTCGACAACAACCCGAAACCCGTTTCGCCGGAAGACGCACGGAAGATCTACCTGAACCTGCTGCCCTAGCCCGGCGCCGTACACGACACATCGAATGGAGAGAAGCTCATGATCGATATTCACGGAGTCATCCCGGCTCTGGTCACCCCAATGAACCCGGATGAGAGCATCAATGAAAAGGAACTCCGCAACCAGGTCCGCCGCCAGATCGCCGCGGGAGTGCACGGGCTGTTCGTCTTCGGGACGAACGGAGAGTTCTATGCGCTGAGCGAAGCGGAAAAGCTGCGGGTGCTTGAAATCACTGTGGAGGAGAACAACGGACGCCTTCCGGTCTATGCGGGGACCGGCTGTCCGGGAACAGCGGATACGATCCGGCTTTCCCGGGAGTGCGAAAAAAGAGGCGCCGGCGCACTCTCCGTCATCACTCCCTACTTCGCCGCCCTTTCTCAGAAGGAGCTTATCGCACACTACGAAGCTCTCGCGGATTCCGTGAATCTCCCCGTGATCCTCTACAACATCCCGGCCCGCACCAACGTCTCCATCACGCCGGACACGGTGGAAAAGCTCTCCCAAATTCCCGGCATAGCAGGCGTCAAGGACTCCAGCGGTAATTTCGACACGATCCTCCAGTTCATCGAACGCACCGACGGCGGTTTCGCCGTCCTCTCGGGGAACGACTCGCTGCTGCTCTGGACGCTTCAGGCCGGAGGCAGGGGAGGGGTCTGCGGTATCGCCAACCTCTTCCCCCGGACTCTGGTGTCGGTGTACGACCTCTGGAAAAAGGGCGACTTCGAAGGGGCGAAGAAGGTTCAGGATTCCATCCGCGCCATACGCAACTGCTTCCGGCTCGGCAACCCGAACTCGATCGTTAAAATGGCGGCGAACCTGCTCGGCCACCCTGTCGGTCCGTGCAGAAAGCCTTTCTGGAGCGACGACCCCGCAGTGGCGGAGGAAATCGGCAGAGTGCTCAAGGAGCACTACGCCGGTGCGGAATGAAGAAGGGGAGGTGAGGCGCCCGGAAAGCGGTTCGCACAGGCACGTTTCGACGGAAGGAAGCAGCGCGAAAGGGAGGATGCGCCGGGCTTCGGAAGGCGGAAAATCGACCTCCGGCGACGGCTGGAAGAGATGGTATTTCATCCGCGTACCCCTTGTCGGTACGCAGGCTTTCGAGGCAGTGAAAGCCCGGGACAGAAAAATCGCGGTATATGAGAAGGTGCACCTACTTTATTCTAGGAGGAAAAAAGTATGAAAATCTCGAGAAAAGTGATCGCGTTCCTGATGGTTTCCGCTCTTCTGCTTACCTTCACCGGCGGAGCGGCTCTTGCCGCGCTCGACAAGGCGGTGAACCTCACGTTCGCCACCCAGAGCGTCGGCTCCGCCATGTACATGTACGCCTCGGCGATCGTCAACGTCTGGACGCCCGCCCTTCCGCAGGGATCCCTGGTCGATGTGACCACGACCTCCCCCGGCGGCGTCGGCGCTCCTGTCATCCTTGAAAAAGGCGACTGCGATATCGTCCTCGGAAACTCCGCCCCCGCGAAGTGGGCGTACGAGAGAGGTATTCTCGGCAGCCGACCCACGAAGAGCGTTCGGGCCATGGCCGGCGGGCTGGGCAAGGACTTCGTCAACGTGATGTTCACCAAAGCTTTCGTCGACAAGACGGGCATCACCACCGTGGAAGAAGTCGTCGCGAAGAAGTACCCCGTACGTATCGCCATCAAGGCCAACGGTTCATTCGGCGAACTTGCGTGCAACAAGGTGCTCGAGGTTCTCGGCGTGGATTACGATACCGTCAGGTCCTGGGGCGGCAGCGTGACGCAGAGCGGTACCGACGCCATCGTCAGCCTGCTCAAGGACGCGAAGGCCGACATGACCATCGACCACGTGGGCGCCGGACAGTCGGCCACCACGGAGCTGTGCCTGACCACGGCGATGTTCTTCCCCGAACTCTCCGCGGAGACCCGCGCCAAGATGAACGGACAGGGCTTCGACAACATCGCGATCCCCGCCAACACATGGAACGGCCAGACGAAGGAGATCCAGTCCGTGGGATCCCCGCAGGTCGTCCTGGTTTCGGCGTCCGTTCCCGACGAAGTGGTGTACGTGCTCACGAAGGCCCTCTGCGAAGGCGAGGCGAAGCTGGCCGAGGCCAACGCGACGCTCGCCTCCTTCGACCCGGCGACGGCCCACGACATCCTGAAGACCGGCGCGCCGCTCCATCCGGGCGCGGAGAAATACTACAGAGAAATGAACTACATGAAATAAACGGAACCCGTTTCGGAGGAGCCGACGGCGGAAGTCGCGCCGCGGCTCCTTTTTTCCCGGGACGGCGCAGCCGCCCGAGAGCAACCGAACGAGCAGCACGCACGACAGGGGGAAAAAAAATGTCAGAACACACTGCGGCAGGAATGACCGCGAGAAAGGCGATCATCGTCGCGACGAGCTTCGTCTGGATCGCGTTCCAGTTCTATCTCGCCATCGTCAGCCCGCTGCACCCGATGATTCAGAGTCCGGTACACCTGCTTCTCGCCCTTCTCGTCGTCTTTCTCTACAGGCGGGCTGAATCGGGCGGCAGCCTTGGAAGAGCAGGAGACCTGCTCTTTTTCGCCGGGATCCTCTTCCTCTTCTACTACTTCATCTCCGAGTCCGTCAGGCTGACGACCAGAGTCGCCTTCATCTCCGACGTGATGCTCATCGACGTCGTCGCCATGGCCGTCTGCGTGATCGTCCTCATGGAGGCCGTCCGGAGGACGCTCGGAAAAATCCTCTTCTTCTTCATCCTTTTCTTCATCGTCTACGCATGGTTCGGCCAGTACTTCCCCTCCATCCTCAGGTACCGCGGGACGAATCTCGGGAAGTTCACGGAACTCATGACCATGGGGCCCGACGGTATTCTCGGGACGCCCCTGTACACATCGGCCAACAGTCTTTTCTACTTCATCGTCTTCGGCGTCTTCTTCTCGGTCTGCGGCGGTGGACAGCTCCTGATCGACATAGGGATGAAGTGCTCCAACAAGAGTTCGGGCGGTCCGGCGAAGGCGGCGATAATCTCGTCGAGCCTCATGGGGATGATCAGCGGCAGCGCGGTGGCGAACGTCTCCACCACCGGCGTCATGACCATCCCGATGATGAAGAAGGTGGGGTACACCCCCGAACAGGCCGGGGCCATCGAAGCCGTGGCCTCCACGGGCGGACAGATAATGCCTCCCATCATGGGCATCGGCGCCTTCATCATGGCGGAGATGCTGGGAGTGCCCTACAAGACGGTGGCGTTTTCCGCCATCATTCCGGCCGTCGCGTACTTCCTCTCCATCTTCCTCTTCGTCACCTTCTTCGCGCAGAAACAGCATGTCGCCAAGGGCTCCGAAGAGACGGCGATCGAGGTCGACGCCATCGCGCCGAGACTGTATATGCTTCTGCCCGCGATCGTCCTGGTCTACTACATGGTCTCGGGCGCGTCGCTGATGCGCAGCGGCATGATGGGCATCTACGCCGCGGTCGGCGTCAATGTCGTCAGCCGGTTCGTTCTGGGAGGAAAGTACTACGTCGGTCCGAAGGGCCTCTTCGACGCTGTCATCCAGGGAGTGCGCCAGGCCGCCGACATCGCCATTCCGACGGCGGCGTGCGGTATCATCATCGGCATCGTCATCCAGTCCGGACTCGCCACGAAGATGTCCACCATCATCGCGGGCGTCGGGGTCAGCAACCTGGTCGTCGCCCTTCTGATCACGATGGGCGGCTGCATGCTGCTCGGCATGGCCCTGCCCACGGTGGCGGCCTACCTGGTGGCGAATATCCTCTTCGTCCCCACGCTCGTCGCCCTCAAGGTCCCCGCCCTTCCGGCGAACATGTTCGTCTTCTACTTCGGAATCATGGCCCAGATTACTCCCCCCGTCTGCCTGGCGTCGTTCACGGCCGCCGGAATCGCGGGGGGCGACGCGTGGAAGACGGGCTGGACGGGAGCGAGGTACGCGCTCGTGGCGTTTCTCATTCCCTTTATATTCGTCTATGAACCGGCGATCCTGCTCATGGGCTCCGGCGCGGAGATCGCCAAGGCGACGGCCGTGCTCTTCGTCGGTACCTTCCTGCTCGCGGCCGGAATGGCGGGCTTCCTTATCACGCCGCTCAAACCGGTTGAGAGGATCGTGCTGATCGCGGCCGCCATACTGATGATTCTTCCGGAGCCGATGACCGACCTCGTCGGCATAGCGACGGGTGCGGCGATGATGCTCCTGTGCACCTTCAGAAAACGGAAATCGCTCGGAGAGGGCTCCCGATGAACATGCGCGGCAAAGAACCGTTCGACGCCATTATCGCGGGATCGGGCATCGCCGGACTGATCGCCGCCTGCGCGCTCTCCGAAAAAGGCGTCCGGAACGTCGCTGTGCTCTCTCCGGGATACGGAGGCGCCCCCTATATCGCCGCCTTCAACGCCGTGCTTCCGGACAACCCCTCCGTCGACAGCCCCGATCTCTACTGCTCGGACATGCTGGCGGCGGGCTACGGCATAGGCGACAGGGCGCTCGTCGAGGCGCTGGGAGCGTTGACGGGCGAGTGCGTCGCCCTTTTGGAACGCCGCGGCGTCGCTTTCGCCAGGCTGGAGAACGGCCGGTACAAACTGCGCCACGCCTCCGGCTCGAGCCGTCCGAGGTCGCTCTGCCGCACCGATACGCTCGTCGGCGGACATATCGTGAACGTGCTCCGGCGGGAACTCGAACGGCAGGGGGTCGTCTTCTTCGACGAAACCGCCTGCGTGCGCCTCCTGGTGAACGGAGGGCGCATCGCGGGGGTGCTCTCCGCTACGGAGGGCGGACAGGTTGCCGCGCTTCGCGCTCCCGCAGTCCTGGCTGCCTGGGGCGGTGTGGGCAACCTCTACCGGAAGTCCACCTACCCTGCGGATATCGACGGACGGACGCTCGCCATGGGATTCGAGGCGGGCGCGTCGCTCATCGACCTGGAGTTCGTCGAATTCGAACCCATGGTCTGCTACGATCCCCCCGAGGCGGTCGGAGAACCGTGTCCGACCGCCATGCTCGGCGAAGGCGCGTACCTCCTGAACAACAAGGGGGAGCGCTTTCTCCTGAAGGTACGCCCCCAAGGAGAGGCGGGAGCGCCGAAAAGTCTGATCAACAACGCCATCCGTGAAGAAGTAAGGGCGGGACGAGGAAGCTCTCTCGGCGGCGTCTTCGTCGACCTTCGTCACCTCGACCCGAAGGTGCTGGAGGCCTATCCGTGGTTTTACGAGAGGGTCGAAAACGCGGGGCTCGACGTGCGGCGGGAACTGCTTCAAGTGGGGCCGATGGCGCACAGCCATTCGGGAGGCCTGGAGATCGACCGCCGCTGCATGACGACGATCAGGGGGCTCTTCGCGGCGGGCGAGGCGGCTGGAGGGATGCACGGGGCCTGCCGGATGGCGGGCAACGCCGCCACCCAGGCCGCGGTCTCCGGTTTGATGGCGGGCAGAAGCATGGCGGAGTTCCCGCCGGAGAATCTTCCGGAACTGCCCGAGATACCCTCCATCCGAGTCGACTCGCGGCGGCGGGCGTTGCTCCTCCCGCGGATCAGGGAGACCGTGTCGAAGCACATCGAGCGGGAACGCGACGCCGACGGACTGACGGGGGCGCTGACCTCCCTCGCCGATCTCCGTGAACAGGCTTCGGGCGACACGTTCACGGAGCAGTGCGCTCTTTCGGGCCTTCTGCTCGCGGAGGCGGCGCTCGCCAGGGAAGAGTCCAGGGGAACCCACAACAGAACTGATTTCCCGGAACAGAGAAGCGCGTTCGATTGCTCCATCCGTCTTACCAAAAAAGGCGGAGCCATCGAAAAAGAACGAATCCCGAGATAGCGGTTCGCAACGGAACTCTTTCTCTCCCGGAGCGGCGCCGGAGCCTTCTCTCCCCCTGAAGGCTCCGGCGCCTTTGTTTTTCGGATGCGCGGGCCGGTGTTGCGAAACGGGAGCGTTCACGAGATAATAGACGCTATGATACGTTTTGGTTACACATCCTTTACATATCGCACAAGGGAGATGATTCTGTTGTCGAAAGTGAAACTGCTCGTCGCGTCCGTTGTTCTGGTTGCTCTCCTGGCGTCCGGGGCCTTCGCCTCGGATTTGAACGCGTACACCATCATGCCGGAGAAGTACGCGTCCCAGGTCTTCGAGGCCTTCACCGCCGAGACCGGCGTCAAGGTGAACTTCATGCGCTTCTCGTCCGGCGAGGCGCTGGCCAGAGTGGTGGCGGAGAAGAACAACCCGCAGGTCGACATGATCCTCGGCGGTCCCGCCGACACCTACGAAGCCGGCATCAAGGAGGGCGTCTTCGAGCAGTACAAACCGGCCGAGGCCGACATGATTCCCGAGAAGTTCCGCTCGCCCGAGAATTACTGGACCGGCGTGGGCATCATCCCCCTGGTCTTCCTGACCAACGGGAAGTTCCTCAAGGAGAAGGGGCTTGAAGCTCCGGCCTCCTGGAACGACCTGCTCGACCCGGCGTACAAGAACGGCCTCCAGATGGCCGACGCCCGCACCTCCGGCACGGCGACCGAGCGTATTTACGCCCTGGTGAAGATCATGGGCGAGGACGAGGCGTTCGCCTACCAGAAGAAGCTCCACGAGAACATCCAGATGTACACGAAGAGCGGCGCGGGCGGCGCGATGCCCATCGCGACCGGCCAGGCGGCCTCCGGCATCTTCTACATCGTGGATGCGCTGGAGATTCAGCAGCAGGGGCACGACGTCGTGCTGAGCTACCCGGCCGAGGGCGTCTCCTACGGCATCGAGGCCACCGGCATTCTGAAGGGCGCGAAAAACCTTGAGAACGCGAAGAAGTTCATGGACTGGGCTTCGTCGAAGACGTTCGCGCAGCTTCTCGTCGACAAAAAGATCAACTACATCCCGACGCGCACCGATGTGGTGACCACGAACCCCGCGCTCGACGTCTCGAAGGTGAATCTGATCGAGGTCGACGTCGCGTGGAAGGGCGCCAACAGAAAGGCTTTCGTGGACCGCTGGATCAACGAAGTCATCAAGTAGGCTCTTCTCTCCGGTTTCCCAAAAGCTCCGACCCCGGCGGACGCTCCTTCCGCCGGGGTTTTTCCCTTTTGCAACCTTCGATACTCAGGCAAGGAGATCGATCTCATGACACAACCACCCGCGCCCCACGCGGCGAACAAGGTATCGCTCCTGAAGCGGGATCCCGCGCTTCTTCCGGCCCTGATCGCCATCTGGATATCGCTCGCTCTTTTCGTGCTCTACCCGCTCTTCCGGCTTTTTCTGACCACGTTCGTCGTGGAGGGGCAGCTTTCTTTTTCCAATCTCGCGGCCGTGCTCGATAGCTGGTACGACCGGCAGGCCTTCATCAACAGCATCTGGCTTGCCACGACGGTCTCCGTCGCGGGGACGTTTCTCGGCTACGTCTACGCCTTCGCGGTGACGCGGATTCCGATGCCCCTCTGGCTGAAGTGGTTCCTGGGGGCCGTCACCACGCTCCCGCTGATCTCGCCACCCTTCACGAGCAGCATCGCGCTCACTCTTTCGCTGGGCCCCAACGGCATCCTGCTGAAACTGCTGGGCATAGGCAACTTCAACTTCTACGGCTTCTGGGGAACGTGGATGTCGGAGACCCTGACCTACTTTCCCGTCTCCTTCCTCACCCTGGCGGCGGTGCTCTCCGCCATCGACCCGAACCTCGAAGACGCGGGACTCTCGCTGGGCGCGTCGCCCGGGCGCGTCTTCCGCACCGTGACGCTCCCGCTCTCCGTCCCCGGCATCGCGAACTCCTTTCTGCTGCTCTTCGCCAGCTCGCTGGCCGACTTCGCCACGCCGCTGGTGCTCGGCGGGCACAGCTTCCCCGTGCTTCCCACGCAGGCATACCTTCAGATCACCGGCATGTACGACCTCAGGGGCGGCGCGGCGCTCTCCTTCCTGCTGCTGCTTCCCGCCATGGCGGTCTACTTTCTGCAGCGCTTCTGGGTGGGGCGGAAGAACTACGTCACCATCTCGGGCAAGACGGGCAGCCGCTCCGGATTCAAGAGCAAGGGGAAACTCGCGGAGGGGCTCGTAATGGCCGTCTGCTTCTCCCTGACGGGGTTCATCCTCTACCTGTACTCGCTCATCCTCTGGGGGGCGATCGTGAAGGTCTGGGGCGTGGACAACTCGCTCACCATGGAGAACTTCCGCTACGTCTTCACCCACGGGAAGAAGGCGATCACCGACACGCTCACCATCGCGGCGGTGGCCACCCCGCTCGGCGGCCTCATGGCCGTCGTCGTCGGATACATCGCGCAGCGCAAGCGATTCTTCGGCAACCGCGCCATGGAGTTCTTCTCCATGCTGAACTACGCGCTTCCGGGGACGGTCGTCGGCATCGCCTACATCATCGCGTTTAACGAACGTCCGATCCTGCTCACCGGCACGATGACGATCCTCGTCGCCGCGTACATGTTCCGCTACCACGCGGCGGGCATCCGAGCCGTGATCGCCTCGCTGCACCAGATCGACCCCTCCATCGAGGAGGCTTCGGCGAGCCTTGGCGCGGGCGCGGTGCGCACCTTCTTCCGCGTGACGGTGCCGCTGGTGGTCCCCGCCGTGCTGATGGGGATGCGCTACCTCTTCATCCACTCGATGACGGCCATCAGCGCGACGATCTTCCTCGTCTCCGTCCGCTGGAGCCTGCTGACGACGCGCATCCTGGAGTGCATGACCGAGCTGCAGTTCGCCCAGGCGTGCGCCTTCTCCGTGGTGCTCATTCTGCTTGTCTTTGCCACCACCGCCGTGCTGGCGGGGCTGACCCGCTTCGCAACGAGGCGAATTTCCGGTGAAGGAGGCCGCAACTGATGGCCGTAACGCTTGAACTCTCTAACGTCTCCAAAATCTTCCAGAAGGACCGGGAGCAGGTCCGCGCCGTGGACTCCGTCTCCCTTTCGGTCGCGCCGGGCGAGATGGTGACCTTCCTCGGCCCCTCCGGCTGCGGCAAGACGACGACCCTCCGCATGGTGGCCGGCTTCGAGATTCCCTCGGAGGGGGTGATCACCATCGACGGGCGCGACGTCACCAACGTCCCGGTGAACCGGCGCGACATCGGTTTCGTCTTCCAGAACTACGCGCTCTTCCCGCACATGAGCGTCTTCGAGAACGTGGCGTACGGCCTGCGCGTGAAGGGCGACCGGGAGACCGAGATCCGCCGTAAGGTCCGCGAAGGGCTCGACCTCGTGGGGTTGGGCAAGGCGGAGCATCGCTTTCCGAACCAGCTCTCGGGAGGGGAGCAACAGCGCGTCGCTCTGGCGCGGGTGCTCGTGCTCCAGCCCCGCGTGCTGCTGATGGACGAGCCGCTGTCCAACCTCGACGCGAAGCTGCGCATCCACATGCGCACCGAAATTCGCAGAATCCAGAAGCACCTGAACATCACCTGCCTCTACGTCACGCACGACCAGGGGGAGGCGCTCACCATGTCCGACCGGATCATGGTGATGCACAGGGGGAAGGTGGAGCAGGTCGGCGCGCCGATGGAGATCTACAGCGACCCGCGCTCCCTCTTCGTGGCGGACTTCATCGGCCAGGCGAACATCCTCCCCGGCGAGGTGCGCGCCGTTGAGCGCGGAACGCTCTCCGTCGACGTCGCCGGACATGTCTTCCCCGTGCGGGCCGTCAAGGAAAGCTCGTTTGCGACGGGCGACGCGGCCGCGGTGGTCGTCCGCCCGGAGAACCTTCTCCCGTCCGAAGGCGGCGGCATCTCCGGCACGGTGGAGACGGCGACCTTCCTCGGCGGGCGGATGGAGTACGAAGTCCTCCTCCCAAGCGGCCAGACCGCGCTCTCCTTCGACCCCTTCCTGCCCGGGAAGCGGATATGGAGCGAGGGTGAGTCCGTGCACCTCGTCTTCGACCCGAAGATCGCTGTGGCGCTGCCGAGGTAGAGAGCTAAAATTACGCAGGGTACTCTGCTTCAGGATATTTCTTCAGGATATTTGCTGAAGGGGTTGATCTTAGAGAAAATCAAGCTTCTATCGCTGATTCGATGCGCCGCATCTTATACGCAGGTGAACGAGTCCACCCTTTCCTACGGAGAATAGTCTCCTCACGGTCGCATCACCTCCGAAAGAGTGTGGCGCATCTGCTTCTCAAGGTACATTCTCTGGTCCGCAGCACGGAAAAGATCGCCCGCCCTCGTTCCGTCTTCGGGAAAAAGTGCGCTTCCCAAGCTGATTCGCAAGCGGATTTTCCCTCCGTCGTGGAGCGGGTGTTCCCGCTCCACGAGATCTCTGATTCTCATCTCGAAATTCTTTACGTCGCTCCAATCGGTTGCGCTCCTGTCCAGGAGCACGAATTCGTCGCCGCCGAACCGCGAAGCCATCTGCTCCTGGCCGACTGCCCGCCCGAGAGCTTCGGCGGTAAGGATCAGAGCCATGTCTCCAAAGGCGTGTCCGTAGAAGTCGTTAATATGTTTCAGCCCGTTGAGGTCGACGATCACTATGGAGAATGTTTTTCGCCCACCGTTCTTTCCCGTAAGTAACGAATCCAATTGTCTGTCGTAGTTCCTGCGGTTCGGAAGGCTGGTCAGCGTGTCGTAGTCGGCCAATCGAACTATATGCTGACGTGCTCGGAGCATGACCGCCATGCTTGCACCGAAGCTCCAGGTCGTCAGCATCCACAGGATCGCAGCGAAATAGACCAGTTTTGAGGATGCGTGAATTTGCTCGCCTATCAATCCGGCGAATGCCAGACTCCATTGATAGGCCAGAGCTGCGGCCAACACAAGGCATCCAAGCGCGCTTATGGCGTTGACCAACAATTCGATTCCTCGTGTTCCCCTCACCATAGTGAATGCTGCGAAGAGGAGGATGACCACCATGAAACCATCGTGCAGCAGCGACCTCAGGCCCGCATGATTTCCTGCCGCGTACGAAGTGAACGTGAAAAATAGAAAGAAAACTGCGAAAAAATTTTTTCGAGCATTTTCCCCTCCCAGGCCGCGGAAGCGCATCAAGCCCTCGAACCCAAGAGACAACGCGAGAGGGAATCCTATGACGTGTACAAAAGTAAAAGGACCCAGAAATTCAAAGAAAGGTCGGACAAGAACAACCAAACTAATACAGAGGCAGGCGGCGGCCCAGAAAGGGGGTCCCTTTTCGGAAGGATTCAGCAGCCACAAAACAAGCATGGCCACGAAGGAGAGGATCGCCGTCGCGGAGAATACGAGCGAGAGCGTCGGGAAATCGAGCAACGACAAGAAGCTCTGAAACACAACGATCATCCTCCTTCGGAACAAGACAGCCTCAGCCGGCGCTTTGTTGGGGGTATTTCCGCGAAAACGAAAAGAACGAAGCACCCTGTACTCGTTGTGGTGGAATTTGCATCCCTATTACATTGCGAAGACTTCAGGATCGTAACAAGCGAAAGAGTTTGAATTTATGAAAGTTTACCATGGCAGAATGCTTTGTTCAAGTTATGGAAAAATTCCTGGTATATTTTCCCAAACAAAAAGAACTCTCAAGACTTTAACTTGGGAAAGGGAAGAGCGAGTGACATGATTTGCTTGTTTATCCACTTGACTTAATTTGATCGAACGGATAAAATTGATTGCATGAGCAATTTAGGTCGTTCGGTTAAATTTTGTATGAAGGGCGGAGATGGGTTTTGGCAACATATTCAAGCAGCGAGCAAACACGCAGCGCATTGATTCAAGCAGCAGGGGAACTTGCGGCCGAAGTGGGGTTCGATAATGTCTCCACACGGGCTGTCGCCGCAAGAGCAGGCGAGAATCCGGGCAGTATTCACTATCACTTCGGAGGTAAAGAGAATCTTTTCAAAGCCGTACTTATGGAGGCGACGCAGGATCTGAGAGAGGAAACCATCCCGGCGATCCTCGCAAATTTCGAGCCGGCGTTCGATACTCGCGAAGGGCAAGCGGAGGCTGTTCGATCTCTTGTCCATACCATGATCCACTCCTTTTTCCGTACCGGTGGTCCACTTTGGCAGTGTCAAGCTCTCTTTCAGGTTTTGCGTAAGGAAAGTGCTTTGAGAGATTTTCTTATGAAGGAGGTACTCACTCCGTACATGATTATTAATGAATCTCTTTTTAAACATATTTGTCCTGACATGAGTAGAGAGGAGGCACTTCTTCATTTTTTTATTCTTGTTACTCCTGTCTGTTTTCATGCGGACTATATGGATGTGATTCTTGGCGTCCTAGGAGTGGATGAGTATTCTGAAGAGTATCTTCAAGCAATGGAAAGCATTATCGTCCGGCAGACGTTGCTCTTCTTCGGTCTGCAGGATGCAACAAGAGAAAGGGGCGAGCAAGAGTGAGGCGAATGGCTGTTATTTCCTTGATTTTTTCCGCAGTCGTTATGGCGGCGGTAGGAGGTTTTGCGGTGTTCCGCAATACGAGCGTCGCCTCGGAAGGAAGCGTGGACGCGAAGATGCGAACGCTTTACTCCGAGGCGCGTCCGATACTGGTGGAAGAAGTTCGTCTTGGTGGCGGGATACGGAATCGAACATATCCGGCTTCGGTCTACGCTTCCAAGGAAGCGCCGCTCTCTTTCAGAGTAAGCGGCCCTCTTGTAACCGTGAACGGACAGCCCGGCGATCCGATCAAGAAAAATACGGTGCTGCTGGAGATAGATCCGCGAGATTATCAGGACGGTATCAGAGTATTGGAGGCGCAACTGACAGGGGCGCATGCCGCTCTGGAAAAATCAAGGCGCGATTTCGAGCGAGCGAAATCGCTTCTGGGGGAGAACGTCATTTCCAGGGCGTCGTACGACGCTGCGAAGGGTGCGTTCGAAACTTCGGCCGCCTCGGTGAAGGATATTCAAGCACGGCTGAAAATCGCAAGACATCAGCTTGCCGATACCAAACTCCTCGCCCCTTTCGACGGCATCATCGCGACCAGAAGGGTGGAAAACCACGAGATGGTCAGCGCCGGGCAAGTTGTGTTGACCGTTTTGGATCTGTCGGATCTTGAGATCAAGGCGAATATCCCCGAAAATGAAATCGCCCATAAATCGCTTGTTTTGGGACAGGAAGCGACAGTAGGATTCGCCTCTCTCCCGGGGCGAGGATTCGGAGCTTTTTTGAAGGAGTGGAGCGCTTCCCCCGACCCGTCGACTCGTACATATTCGGTGACGTTCACGCTTCCCGCGCCGAAAGAGGCGCAAATCCTGCCCGGCATGACAGGTGAACTATCGTGGAAGAAAAACGACGATACGCCTCCGTTCGTCAGCGTACCTCTGGGAGCCCTTGTGACGGACGGTTCCGGCGGTTCGTCGGTATGGGTATTCAACCCTTCGACCTCTTCGCCGGAAAAACGACCCGTTCGAACCGGAGCTTTTTCGGACGGAGGAAGTCGCATATTGGTGCTTGAAGGACTGTATCCTGGAGAGCACATCGTCGCCGCAGGCGCAAATCTTGTCGCCGAGGGAATGAAGCTGAAGCCCATGCGCTCCCGCTAGAGGTCGCACGTGATGAATCCCGCCGTTTTTGCGCTGAAAAAACGCACTCTCGTCTATGTGCTTCTTCTCCTTCTTTTCGTTGGAGGAGCGTTTTCCTATCGCTCTTTGGGGCGCCTTGAAGACCCTACGTTTACGCTCAAGACCGCCGTGGTGATGACAAGATATCCGGGGGCCGCTCCCGGAGAGGTGGAAGAAGAGGTAACGGATCGTATTGAAGAGGCTGTCCAATCCATGGGGCAGGTGAAAAAAACATATTCCATTTCACAGGATGGCCTCTCTATTGTCTATGTCGATATCAAGGAGACGTATTCAACGGAAGAGCTTCCTCAGATATGGGATGAACTCCGCCGGAAGGTCAACGATGTGCAGGGCAGGCTTCCGCCGGGGGCCGGTCCTTCGTTGGTGAACGATGACTTCGGCGATGTGTACGGCGTCTTTTTCGCTCTCGTCGGGGACGGGTACTCCTATGCGCAGCTCAGAGAGTACGCGCAGGATTTGAAAAAAGAACTGCTGCTTTGTAAAGATGTTGCCAAGATAGAGCTTTGGGGAACACGGCAGGAGGTTGTCTATGTCGAATTCAACAGAGCGCGAATGGCGCGGATGGGACTTTCTCCCGAGCATGTGCAGCAGGCGCTGGTTTCCAGCAACATGGTTCAGGAAAGCGGAACTGTGTATGCCGGAGATCGTCGTCTTCGCGTCGCTCCGACGGGTGATTTCGTCAGCGAGGCTCTGATAGCGGATCTTTTCATAGGAGGAAGAGACGGGCTCGTCCGCTTGGGCGACGTTGCGAAAGTCTCCAGAGGGTACGAAGAACCGCCGGCGAGAATTATGCGATTCAACGGACAACCGGCCGTCGGGATAGGCATATCCACGGTGGACGGGGGGAACGTGGTGACGATGGGCGAGACTGTCGCTCGGCGTCTCGCTGAACTGGAAAGCGAACGCCCTTTGGGTATGATTTTGCAGCCTATCTATTATCAGAGCGATATTGTCACCGAATCCGTGGACGTGTTCGTAGTCAATCTTATGCAGGCCGTGGGAATAGTCATCGCGCTTCTTATGCTCTTCATGGGATGGCGAAGCGGCGTTCTCATAGGCTTCGTACTGGTGCTGAACATCCTGGCGACGTTTATAGGCATGTACCTTCTGAATATAGATCTTCAGAAAGTCTCTTTGGGCGCTCTCATACTGGCTCTCGGCATTCTTGTGGACAATGCGATCGTGGTTGCGGACGGTTTCCTCGTCGAAACCGCACGAGGCGTCGACAAGGAAAAAGCGGCTGCGGGCGTGGTGAGGGATACGCAATGGCCCCTTTTGGGAGCGACGGTCGTCGCCGTTCTGGCATTCGCGGCGATAGCCTTCGCTCCGGGAGAGGTGGGAGAATTCGTGCGGTCGCTTTTCCATGTGATGGCCATCTCACTATCACTCAGCTGGGTATTGGCGGTGGTCGCGACGCCTTTGCTCTGCGTGAAGTTCCTGCGTGTCGACATCCCTTCGGGGGATTCCGATCCTTACGGAAGCCCCATGTACGGGATCTACCGCAAGGCGGTCCACGGGTGTCTGAAACACGGGAGAATCGTCGTCGCCGTCACCTTGGGGCTGCTGGCGCTCTCAGTGATAGGTTTCTCTCTCGTTCCCCGCAACCTCTTTCCCGCGTCGACTCAGAGATATTTCTATGTGAGCGTCTGGAGCCCGCAGGGTACGCGGATCGAGAGCACGTCGCGCTCTTTGCGGGAGATTGAGGAGTACATTGCCGGACTGGAAGGAGTGGAGAACGTTTCTTCGTTCGTGGGAGAGGGAACTCTCCGTTTCATACTGAACTACAACTACGAGACGCCGAACTCCAGCTACGGCCAACTTCTTGTCGAGGTCGACGACTATCGGAAGGTCGACGAGCTGATCAACGATGTAGAGAAGTATGTCCGGATGAATGTCCCGGATATTCAGGCCCGCTGCAAAAAAATATCGATAGGTCCGGCGAACGAGTATTCGGTCGAGGTCAGATTCAGGGGGCCGGAGACGGAGAAACTCAAGGAGCTTGCAGAAAGCGCGCAGTCCATACTCCGAAAGAACCCCAATGTGCGCGATATCCGGACCAACTGGAGACATCCTCTGCAAACTGTCCGGCCTCTCTTTTCGGAGATCCCCGCACGACGTGCCGGGGTCAGCCGCCAGGATCTTGCTCGGGCGCTCCAGTTCACTTTCGACGGCGTCGCGGTAGGCCTCTTTCGCGAAGGAGACACGTTGATTCCTATCGTCGCCCGTGCGGTGGAGGAGGAGCGTATTTCAATAACGAACATAGAGGACGTCCAAGTCTGGAGCGGGTTGTCGGGGGGCTATCTGCCGATGCCGCAGGTCGTCTCCGCGGTGGAGACCGTCTGGGAGGATCCGCTGATCCATCGGTACAACAGGCGAAAAGCGGTCACGGTCCAGTGCAATCCCGTGGCCGGTCTGGCCGACACGTTGCGAAATGATCTGAGGGGCGAGATGGAGGCTATACCGCTGCCTCCCGGCTATTCCATGGAGTGGGGAGGAGAGTATGAAGATTCCGAAGAGGCTATAGCGCCTCTTAAGATATCGTTTCCGATCTGCTTGATCGCCATGTTCGTGCTCGTCCTTTCTCTCTTCAATTCGATTCGGAGAACGCTCATCATCTTCCTCACGGTGCCGCTCTCGGTCATCGGCGTGACGGCGGCCTTCCTGGTGACCGGACAACCGTTCGGCTTCATGGCGATTCTTGGATTTCTGGGGCTCTCCGGCATGCTGATAAAGAACGCCATCGTCCTGATCGACCAGATCGAGCTTGAGATCACCAGCGGCAAAGCTCCTTATCAAGCAATCCTGGACTCTGCGGTGAGCCGCCTGCGTCCGGTTACCATGGCTGCGGGAACGACGATTCTCGGGATGCTCCCCCTGATTACCGATCCGTTTTTCGCCGCCATGGCGGCCACGATCATGGGAGGATTGTTCGGAGGCACGTTCCTGACGCTCCTGCTCGTTCCCGTTCTGTACAGTCTCTTCTTCAAGATAGCCGCCGACGACAGATATCTGTGCCTTGATGGACCCGAGGCGGGCATTCCATCCGAATAGGAGGATACGAATGGACCACGTATTGTCATTTTATTGGGGACCACCCGAAGATGAAAGCTTGAAGGAACTTTTTCAAGAATATCAGGAGGATCGACGGCAAGGGAAGCGAAAGATGGCGGGAGATTGGGAGGCCTTCGAAGGATACGCCGCGCTCTCTCTGTTCAAACCTTCGGACTGCGGTCAGAGCGTGATGGAGTCGATCTTTCAAGCCCGTTGCCCGCTGCCTCTTTCGATCAAAGGATACTCTTTTCAGATGGAATATCGCAGAAAACTCTGGGTCGGATGCGTCTCCATTTCCAGAAAAGACGTGTCGATCGCCTCGGATGGAGCGACGGAACTCTTGTGGCCGCTCTCCGGGATGGTCAATACGGCTGTTTCCTTGGAACTGGCCTCGCGGCTGAAAAGAGAGTGGGTTGGCTGGGTGACGGTCCGTCCGGTGGAGTGGGATTTCGAGCGGATTCGTCTTTTGGAGAGGGTACGTCTTTCTGAGAGAGGAGCGTACCGGTGATGCGTCTACGTTTTTTCGGTGCGTATGCGCTTCGCGGAGGTCGAATGGAAAGGATTGTTTTGTGTATGCGTAGAAAAGCGTGCGTGCTGTTGTTTATTCTGTGTTCTTCCCTGTTCGCCGTGCAGGGAGAATCGTTCGGAGCGGAGAGTTCGCTGACTCTTGAGAGGGCGCTCGCTCTTGCCCGGGAGTATAATCCCTTGCTCTCGGTGGCCAGAGAGCAGGTCCTGCAGTCGGAGGCCGATGTCGAGAAGGCCGCGTCGGCGATGGGGCCTAAAGTGAAGGTGCAGGCGAGCTACACCAGATACAACGAGGATGCCCGGAACCCGGTGTTCGACGCGGCGGGTCGACCGACCGGGGGTTTTATTCTGGAGGGGTTCGAGAATACGTGGCAGACGGCCGTCGTACTCACGCAGGTGCTGTACAGCGGAGGCACGCTCTCGGCGAACCGTGCCGCTGCGCGGTTGCAGGCGGAGGCGCGGCGGGCGCGGGAGATCCGTACGCTCCAAGGAGTGGAGAACGGGGTGAAACGGGCGTACTACGACCTTCAGCGCGCGAGAGCGTTTCTTGTGATCGCGAAGGAGTCCGCGCGACTGGCGAAAGAGCATCTCGCAGTCGTGGAGGCGCTTTTCAGGCACGGGGCCGTGGCGAAGAACGAAGTGCTCAGGGTACAGGTGGACGTCTCCAACGCGGAACTGCTTCAAATCCAATCGGAGAATGCGGTGAACGTCGCCTGGAAGGGGCTTTCGAGGGCCGTCGGAATCGCTCTTCCCGAAAACGCGGCGCTTCCCGAACCGGAGAAGCCGTTGGAGAGAGTGGAATTCCCGCCCGACCCCGAACGGCTGGCGTTGGAGAGCCGTCAGGAGATGCGCGCCCTCGATTTTATGCGCCAAGCCGCGCTCGAAAGCGTGACGGCGGCGGAAGGACAAAGCAAACCTCAAATCTTCTTCGAGGGTAAGTATCAGGACGTCGGTGACGGCTTCTATCCGGACAAGAAAGATCAGTGGACTCTTTCTCTTGTCGCGCAGTGGACTCTGTACGATCACGGAGAAGTACGTTCGCAGGCGAAGAAAGGACGTTCCATGGTCCGGGAGTTTCTCGGGCAGATGGACGATCTGGAGAAGCAGGTGATTCTCGAAGTGGCCACAGCGCGGCTGAATCTTGAATCCGCGCTGAAGAGAACTGATGTCGCGCGCACTCAGGTGATCCTGGCCGAGGAGGACTACCGTATGGCGTTGCAGCGCTACCGCGTGCAGGCGGGGACCAACCTCGACGTTCTGGATGCGCGTGTAGCCCTCGTCAACGCGCAGAACAAGCTTGCGGCTTCGATATACGACGCGTACACGGCGCGCGCGGACTTCGCGCACGCTCTCGGCGGAGGGTACGAGGAGAGGTAATTTCGTCTGTAGATTATCCGAAGAACGAGCGGATTCAAGAGTTTTTCGCGCTTGTCCCGCGCGATACGGTGCGCTATCATTATGCGGGAACATCCGAGGCAGTTTCGAGGAGAGAATTCTCCTGTTTCGGTGTTCCCGCATCGCGATCCGGCGACCTCTCGAGTTCGCCGACTTCGAAAGCGAGGGAAGTCCATGGAGAATAACCACGCGCCCGCGTTCTCATCCCCCTGGGAAATTCAACGCTTTCTCAGCGCCATTCCGTACAATCCGAAAGAGGAGTGCAAATCGCCTAAGCGCGTGCTCGCCGAGCGTAACGCGCACTGCTTCGAAGGCGCGCTCTTCGCCGCCTCCCGACTTCGGGAGCTGGGGTACCCGCCGCTCCTGATGGACCTTCGGGCGTGGAACGACGACGACCACGTCATCGCGCTTTTCAAGGAGCGGGGACGCTGGGGTGCGGTCGCAAAATCCAACTTCACCACGCTGCGTTTCCGGGAACCCGTCTACCGTACCCTCAGGGAACTGGCAATGTCCTACTTCGACTTCTACTTCAACACGCTGGGGCAGAAGACGCTTCGGGCCTACTCCAGGCCGCTGAAACTGGCGCAGTTCGACGGGAAGAACTGGATGGAGACGGACGACGATCTCGAATACATCGGCGACGCCTTCCGCGCGCTGCCCTACTATGAGCTGCTGGATTCGGACCAGGTTGCACATCTTGTCGAGGTCGACGAAGACCTGCTGAAAGCGGGCCTGATGGGATCCAATCCGGCAGGCCTGTACGTCCCGGCGGCGGAGTGAATTCCCGCGGATCACCGCGGTTACGTTTCAGGAACAGAACACTGAATTCCGGGCACTCTGCGCCCGGTGTACACTCGAGGCTTTTCGCTCCCGTCGGGCGCGGCGAGTCGAAACGGAAGGAATGAGGCGTCTATGCGCTGTACAGGTGTTTCCGCAAGAGGTATCCGGCTTCCAGTCCTCTCGAAGGGGGCGGATCTGGTCACAATCGTCGCCGACGAGCTTGTCAAGGCGTCTGCGGCGTCGCGCGATCCGTTCGAATTCCGCGACGGCGATATCGTCGGCGTGACGGAGTCGGTGCTCGCCCGTTCGCAGGGGAACTACGTCACATTGGACGACATCGCCGAGGATGTCCGCAGGCGGGTTCCCGAAGGCGACGTCGCGCTGATCTTCCCTATTCTGAGCCGCAATCGCTTCGGACGCCTCCTCGAAGGCATCGCTCGAGGAGTTCGAGGAACGCTGCACGTGGTCCTCTCCTACCCTGCGGACGAAGTGGGGAACCTGCTTATCGATCCGCGCGCTTTCTACTTGAAGGGGGATCGGCTCTCTGGAGACCTCTTCGGCGAGAAGGAGTACGACGAGCTCTTCGGCCGTTACCCGCACCCGTTCACCGGCGTGGATTACGTGAGCTACTACAAGAACATGGACCCGAAGATCCGGATTCATTTCGCCAACAACCCGCTCTCCGCGCTGCGCTTCTCGAAGACGGTGATCGTGGGCAGCATCCACGCACGCTTCCTGCACCGGGAGATTCTGGAGAAGGCGGGAGCTTCGGTTTTTTCCCTCGACCAGTTCTGCTCCGCGCCTCTCAGTGAGGGCAAAGGATTCAACGAAGAGTACGGCCTCCTGGGCTCCAACTACAGCAACGAGACCTCGGTGAAGCTCTTTCCGCGGGAGAGCGGTCGCTTCGCCCGCGCACTCTCGGACGAACTTCGGGAGAGAACGGGGAAGCGTGTCGAGGTGCTGGTGTACGGAGACGGCG
This sequence comes from Synergistaceae bacterium, assembly GCA_018436725.1. Taxonomy (GTDB): domain Bacteria; phylum Synergistota; class Synergistia; order Synergistales; family Aminobacteriaceae; genus JAAYLU01. The sequence goes on from JAHDKT010000008.1 coordinate 82,145, forward strand.
CATTCAAGGATCCTGCGGGAGGCATCTGGGAACTCGCCGACCCTGTGGTGTCGCCCGGCTATACGGAAGGGCTCGAGGGGCTCCCGAAGGAGATCAAGTTCAAGTATATCGCCGACAACGCGGGAGACAAGTCACCGGACGAAGCCGTCCGGGAGGCGATTCGCAACAAGGTCGTCATGGACCGTTTCGCCCACTCGACGCTGGGGACGACGCCGCGTCGCCTGACCGACCTGCTGGGGTCGCTCTGCGATCTCGTCTCCGGCTCCGGCGACAAGGGAACTCCGGTTGTCTACATTTCCGGGTACTTCGATTCCTACCTTGACGAGTGACCCGGGACGGCGTGAACAGGCGAAAAAGCAGATGCGAAAAACGCGTGGATGTAGTATTATGTACTTCGTGAGTACAAAGAATTTCGGACCAATGTAGCCTTTCCCTGTGGAGATTCGGCGGCCGGAGCGATCCGTCCGTCTTTTCTCGGATGCGGTACGGTTTTGTGCACCACGATCACATACTGTATGGGAGGTAGAAAGAATGAGGAGTATGAGTACGGTTCGGAAGATGCTGGCGCTGGTGTTCGTTCTGTGCATGATGGCGGCCCCCGCCTTCGCGGCGGACCCGATCAGGATCGGCGAAATCGCCACGGTGACGGGCGACTTCGCCGCCTACGGCGTTGCGGAGGTCGAGTCGGTGAAGATCGCCGTCGCGGAGATCAACGCCGCCGGCGGAATCCTCGGCAGACCGGTCGAGGTGATTATGTACGACTGCCGCACGCGGCAGGAAGATATGGTGAACGCGGCCCGGCGTCTTGTCGAGCAGGACAAGGTCAGCGTCGTCATCGGCCCCAGCGGAAGCGGCCTGTGCATCGCGGCGGCTCCTGTGTTCAATCGCGCGAAGGTTCCTCATATCGGAACCCTCCCCACGAACCCCCTCGTCACCGTGGACGAGAAGGGCAACGTCCGTCCCTACAACTTCCGTATCTGCTTCCTTGATCCCTATCAGGGAAAGATGATCGCCCACTTCTCGGCGAAGGACCTCGGCAAGAAGAAGGCCGCGGTGCTGTATGACGTATCCAGCGACTACTCCCACGGTCTGCGCGAGTTCTTCACCGCCTCCTTCAAGGAGTACGGCGGAGAGATCGTCGCCGACGAGGGACACCGCGCCGAAGACGTCGATTTCCGCGCGCAGCTCACAGTCATCAAGGAAGCCAACCCCGACGTCCTCGTCATCCCGACGATGGGCAAGGCGCTTCCTCTGGCCGTGAAGCAGGCCCGCGACCTCGGTATCGAGGTTCCTATAGTCGGCGGCGACGGCTACGGCGACTTCATGTGGGAGATCGCGGGCGACACGATGCGCGAGACCTATTGGGTGAGCCACGTCGACAAAGCCGACCCGACGCTTGCCGATTTCTTCAAGAAGTACGAGGAGCAGACCGGCACCGAGTGCATGGAGTTCATGAACGCGGTTATGGCCTACGACGCCGTCTACTGGGTGAAGGACGCCATCGAGCGCGCCGGCAGCGACGACCCCGTGAAGATCCGCGACGCCCTGGAGGCGACGAAGGACCTGAAGCTTATGCACGCGACGCTCACGATGGACGAGTTCCACAACCCCAAGGACAAGGACGGTATCATCCTGAAGTCCGACATCGAGAAGAAGCAGGCCGTGTTCTTCGTGAAGGTGAAGCCGTAGGCAGGATGCTGAAATAACTGCCTGAGAGGTATTTTGATCGCGTGTGTTTTTCGGACGCAAAAGACCGGGGCGGGAATATATTTCCCGCCCCGGTCTTTTGCGTCTGTTTCGGTTTGCCCTCGGCGCCCTCACACGTCCGGGCCGCCCAGCTCCAGCGCGATGTCCTCGGCGAGGAAGCTCGAGGCCTCGATCAGCCCCTCCTCGCCCTGGTGGGTGACTGCCTGGAAGCCTGAGTGGACGACGCCCGTCCGCACGTCGACCAGTCTGGCGGTGAGCGTGAAGACCGAGCCCGTCGCGTTCACCGAGCCGACGATGAGGTATTGCGCGCCCAGGACCTTACCGACCTTGATCGCCTTCTTCTCGTCGACCAGTCCCGACAGCGAGAGTTTGTGCTCCGAGGCGATCTCGTTCATCCGGGAGGCTTCGAGGACGGTCCACGGCCCCCGGTTGACCAGCGCTCCCCTGACGCGCTCCCCGACCGCGCCGCCGAGGTACGGCATGCACCCGACGGCCTGGAAGTCGGGGATGGCGATGAGCATCTCGGCCGTCGAAGGAAGAGGAGCGGCGAGGATGCTCGTTCCCAAGAGCAACAGCAGAATGAGCCGACACGCTTTTTTACAGGACATCCTCGATCCCCCCTTTGCAGTAATGTCGTTTCAAATCCGCCGGTGTCATGCCGCCCTGAAGAACGAGAGTATCATGCGGGCCATTCCATCGACTTGGACCTTCAGCTTGGCTATAGCGTCCTTCAGCCCGGTCACCTCTCCGTCCACGAAGACCTTGCCGGAAGCGAACTCGAGTTCGTTGAGCGTTTCTTTCGCCTCCTTCGGCATCTTCGCCGTCGTGTAGGCGCGCGCCTTGTGGAAGCGGAGAACGTCGCCGAGACGTGTCCGTCCTTGCAGGATGCCCTTCGCGTCGCGGACCAGCAGTCTGTCGGTGATCATATCCTTTCCCAGTTTCTCCTCGACGGCGAGAACGGTTTTGTAGTCACCTTTTCCTCCCGCGTGAAGGGAAACTTCGCTAGCAACGAGCGTGCGCATGCGTTCGCTCTCGTCCCAGAAACGTACCGACATTTCATAGCACCTGTCAAGAACGGGGAGGATAAGATCGCGCCCCTGTTCGTACGTGCCGTTTCGCATCAGGCTCGCCCCTCCGACGAAGGATGCGGTGCACCCTCCCTCGCCGCTCACGGTCGTCGCGAGCTGGATGACCCGATCAAGGTTGCGGCCGGTGAGCGTGCCTTCTTTGAGGAAAACCTGCACCAGCTTGTCGATTTCCGTCTGATCGGCCGCGGATATACTGTCGCCTCCGGAACCTCCGGAACCGCCGCCTCCTCAGCCGAACCCCGCGACAGGCGATAGAAGCAGCGCGCCGCCAAGTACAAAAATGCTTAGAAGAAGTACGAATTTCTTTCTCATTTTCGCCACATCCTTTCTGTTCTCAATCACTGTTTGGGAATCATATCCTCCAGTTTCTTTGCAAGCGCCGCATCTATGGTCTTCAGAGCCGCGAGCTGTTCTTTCGCCCCCTGAAGATTTCCCCGCATGATCTGGGCAGTGCCCAGAAGAAAGCGGAGATTGCCGTTACCCGGCTGCTGTTGAAGCGCGGAAAGCAGTATCCCCGCGGCTTCGTCCGCTGCGCCGTTTTCGAGCAGAAGCTGTCCAAGAGCCAGATAGGCCGGAATATAGGCCTGATCGATTTGAATGGCCTCCAGAAAGAAGTCGGCGGCCTCCTCGATCCTCTTTCTGTTCTTGAATGCGGACCCCTTCAGGAAGAGCGCCTCGACGAGCTTCGGATCGAGTTCGAGCGCTTTGTCGAGCGGCGCCGTGGCCTTATGGTTGTCGCCGAGCAGGAAGTACGCTTTGCCGACGAGAAGGTGGGCTTCGGCGAAGGACGGTTCCCATGTGACCGCCTGCTGGGCCGCGAGCAGCGCGTCGGAGTAGCGCTTCGTCTGGAAGTGGAGTCCGGCGACGATGAAACGCAGAAGTCCGTTGCGCGGGCTGAGCTGCGTCATCTTCTCCCAGAACGGGAGCGACTTGCGGTATTCTCCCAGGTTGTAGTACCCGAGCGCTTCATAGAGGTAGTACTTGTAGTCGCTCGTCGGATCCCCTCGCGCAGGAGCGTCGCCGCTGATGAAGGCGAGGATATCCGCAGCCAGGTTTCTCGACACGAGCGGCGTCTCGTCTTCCCCCTGTTTCGAGGTCCGTTCGAAGCTCGCGAGCACGCGGCCGCTCTCGACGTCGACAAGCCGCGCCGTCGCCACGAGAAGGGCGCCGAACCTGCTGACCGCGCCGAGGATGAAATAGCGCGCGCCGACGAGCTTCCCCGCCTTCGCCGCCGTCGCGGTCTCCACGACTCCGGACATGGCAAGCCGCTGTTGCCTGGCGACCTCGGCGACGCGGGAGCGCTCGACAAGCGTAATGTCCCTGTTCCCTGCAAGCGATGTGGAGACGATGTCCCCGACCGTTGCGCCGAGGTGGAAGCTCGTTCCCTGGGCGAGAAATGGGTGCACGGCGACGGTCATCTGCGCCGCCGAGGATACCTCCGGCAGGCTGAACAGGGCCAGGAGCAGCAACAGCAGCGCGTTCGCCTGTACGATGCGTCCTCTTCTCATGAGGGGAACCTCCTCTCCGTCGAATGATCTGCGCTCGTCATCTGCTCTTCTGGCTCCATCTATGGCTGACCGCGTCGTACGTGTACACCGTGTCCGCAGTGAATATGGACGCTTTGTATCCGTCGATGATGCACGCCTGCGGCGATATTCCTTCCTTGACGACCCACTGGTGGATCGTCATGTCGTAAAGCACCAGGTCGGGATCGGACCACGCCGCTGCGAGTACGTCGCCCGCCTGCGCTTTTTTCAGCGCGCCGAAGGGGAAGAACTGCGAGAAGAGCCATTTCCCGAGGACGGGATCGTAGACTACCAGCCCCTCCTCGCCTGTCAGTATCGTCATTCCGCGCGAAAGCGACGCCCCTGTGAGTTTCCACGGAATGTAGTCGCTCCGCAGCCACCTCTGATTCTTCGCGTCGAAGATCGCGGCCTCGTTCTCGTTCCACACGAGCGCGTACTCGTCGGAGAGCGCTCCCAGAAGCGTCCGGAAGTCGCTCTCGGAGAGCCACTGCTGCGTCCGCACGTCGTAGACCCAAGCGGCGTCCTCGCTCCAGACAAGTGCGAGGTGATTGTGCACGCGGTACCCGCTTGTTCTGAAGTTGTTGAGGATGGACTGCCGTTTCAACACCGGATCGTGAACACGCACCGTGTACGCGTCGATGAAAACCTGCACCTCCGCGAACGCCGGGACCGTCCCAACGAGGAGTCCCGCGAGGAAGATAGCGAGCGCCCCGAAAGATACCCGTTTGCGTGCGTTCATTGGATACCAGCTCCCTTCATAATGAGGTACGTCCGATACTGTGCTTCACTCTTTGCTCAGACGGAGCGTATTGCCTTCCACGCTCTCTTCGCGGAGATCCGTCCTCTTGCCCAGGAGTGCGGCAAGCAGCTGCCGCGCCGAGCCGGAAAAGGAAACGTCGATCTCCGCCCTGCCTCCGGCGAAGCGCGCCACGGAGGCCGAGGACGCCCCCGCGTCGCGGCAGCTTGCGGCAAGAGCGTGCGCTTCGGAGAACGAACGAGCGGGAGCGATCACCAGGAACGTCGCTCCGGCCGTATCCGCAGATTGAGGAGGCGCCTTTCCGAGGAGCGCCGCAGCAGCGGAACGTGTCGCTGTTTCCACCGCTTTCCGTGCCGCTTCGTCCGCAGTGTACCCGATCTCCTTTGCCGAAGCGCTTCCTGCGGCGATCTGGCGGGCGTTCGACGCCGTGCAGGCCGTCGCCGAGACGGTCGCCATGGCGGTGAAGAGTCCGAATTCGTTCCGCACGGGCTGCGGCAGAGAGATGGAACCGGAAAGAAGGACGGAGAAACTGAATGTCCTGCCCAGCTCCATAATCGCCTCGACATTGCCCTCAAGCGCCAGGATTGCCGCCTTGTTTTCGCGGATCCTTTCGAGCTGTCTTTCGTCGACGGCCTTATACCCTTCGTCCAAAAGCGCCCGGATCAGGATCGACCTCGCGAGCGCGGCATGCGACGGCCCCTTCACGAGGACGGCGATGGTCTTTCCCTTCGGCAGTTCGGCCCGGGCTGCGACTGATGGAACAAGCATAAAGATCGCGAAGGCCGCCATGCAGATCGCGAGTGTTTTTCTCATAACCGTTCACCTCACCTCGACGCGCACGATTCTGCTTTCGGTGAAAAAGCGCTTCAGAGGAACCGTCACTTCTACCGTATACACCCCGTTCGACACGCCTTGGAAATCAACCTGCCCGTCGACGACCTCGCCCTCTATCTCGATCGAGCTGATCTTCTCGGGAAGTCCGTGACGGATCTCGTAGAGGAGGCAGAGAAGGTTCCGGCGCGCATCGGTCAGGGCGCCGCGTTTCGCGAGCATCTGATCGCGGGAGGACGGGGAGGAGAGCGGCGCCTTCCCCTGCGAGGTCACCGATTCGCCCTTCCAGTCGACGACGCCGAAGCGGAAGACCTGGATATCTTCCGATCCGCTCTTCGCCTCCGCAATGGACTGAAAGAGAGCCGCCATATCCTCCTCCGCAGGAGGCGATGCGAAGGCTGCGGAGGAAAGGAGAGCGATCAGAAGGCAAAAGAGAACTCTGCGGACACTCACCGTCTATCGCCCCTTTCGTCCTTCCACCGTTCCCGAGGTAATCCGTGTGATTTCCACGCCGAGAGCCTCCAGCGCGATGGCGATCTCTTCGGCGGAAGTCTCCGCCGACACATCCAGTTCGAGCGTCCTGTTCGCGTAGGCGCGCTGGTAGACTCCGTTGACGCCGTTTACCTCTCCCAGGCTGTCTCGAAGGGATCTGGCTTCGCTGAACGAAAGGTCGCTCACGCTCACCTTGAACGACCTTCCGGGTATGCCGCCCGAAGAGCCGCCGACAAGGGTATAGGCCACGGTATGGAGCAGCGATCCCGCCATTTTCGGAGTCAGTTTTTGGAACGCCTTGAGCGCCGCGTCCCCCGGCGACGTTCCCTGGACTCTCAGTTCGGAGCCGTCGGCGCCGATGACATGCGCCGTCTGCGTGATGATCGCCTTGAGCTGGAGCTGCGAGTTGACCGCGTAGAGCATCGTGCCCGCGACCTTGTTTTTCGTTGCCGTGTTCGCCTGCGCCTTCCCGTGGATCAGCACGTCGGACTGAAAGCTCCGCGCTAGCTCCTGAAGCGTGGTCGTGTCACCCGAGATTTTCGCCGCCTCGATCTCTCCCTTGCGGATTGCCCCGGACTGCCCGGGGTCGACAAGCATGTACCCGGCCTTCTGAAACGCTTTGAGCACCTCGCTCTCCGCCGTCGAGAGGAACTGGCGTTCTCCGTCGACAACCTCGTCGATGAGCACCATGATCCTCGGGTTGCCCAGCGCGTCGATCACCGCCGGCCCGAGGACGCCGTCGAGCGCCTTTGAAGATACGGTACACTGCGCCGTCAGGCGGAGGATGCCGTCGTTCGTCCGCTCCTCCTTCAGATTGTCCGTCGCCGTTACCAGCCCTTCCGAACGAGAGAATACCTTATCGCGCACCACCTCGAAATCCTTCATCTCGGTGATGCCCTGAACATACACGCCGATTCCCTTTTCGAGCGCGTTTCTGTGGAGCTGGCGCCGAGCTTCCTCGCGCGCGCGGGCGACGTCGCCGTTCACGATCGCGGCCATTCCCTCCGCGTCGACGACGATCTTCTCCGTTGCGGATACAAGCGCAGGGAAAAAGAGGAGAAGAATCGCGCATACTACGGAAAAGGGTTTCCGTCTCATGACGTCACCGTTTGACCACCGTCACGCGGCAGGGGATACGGAAGTCGTAGGAGCTGCCGCGCACCTTCGCAGCGTCCGCATTGCTGATGACGAGGTCGACGTTCTGCGGCGCGACGGTCCGAACGGCTTTCGCGACGATCGGGGTGGAGGCTATTCTGGGCGCGCCCTTCGCATAGGCGAGGTTCGTGTGGTAATCGCACAGTCCGGAAGCGAGGAAGCGCTCCGCGTCCACGAAGTCGATTCCGTACACTTCTTTGCCGTTTTCGTCGACGACGCGGAAGATCATCGCGGGAATAAGCGTAAGATGCGTCGCGTCGATCAGCAGCCCCGATGCGCCGATCTTGCCCGCCGGAGGCGTCGGGGGGACGGGTTTTTGCCCCGGAGCCTTGGGAAGCCCGGGCAACACGGCGGTACGCACCTTGTCGAGCTTTACGCGCCCGGTGACGGTGTAGATCTCGCCGTCCCAGGAAGCGTCCGATATTTCGACGCCCTTGATGAGTCCCTGGACTTCCGTTTTCACGGTGTCGTTCGCCATGAAGTCGGTCATCGTGGTCTTCGCGTCCACGCGCACGCCCTGGATCGCTTCAAGGAGATTGCGCTGAAGGTCTACGATGGCTCCTCTGCGGGCAAGCAGTTTCCCCTGCGCGGTCTTCTCCTTGCCGGTCGGGGCGACGGCCTGTCCCGAGGCCTCGACATAGTCGTCGGTCCAGTTGATGCGGGCGAACTCGGTCCCGACGATCAACGCGGACGGGGAAGGAGCGGGAAGAGCAGGTCCCGCGTCGAACGCCGTCGTGACATCCACGGCAGGCGCTGCCGTCACGGTATCGCTTCTCTCCGGAACTTCCTCGATCGGCGGAAGAAACACCTCCTCCGTGGCGAATGCCGGAATACAGAAAACAAACAGAAGCAGAAGGCAGGAAATACATCTCTTCTGAAGCATCGCATACCCCTCCTCTCCATTTTGAGGGATGATGCGGATGCGCCCCGGTATTTTGTGAAGATGAAGAATAAAGAAGATCGCACACCATCCCATTGATGTTCACTATGATACTCTTTTTAGCGCGGTTTTTCAACAGAACTTCTTTCTTGCTTTAGCGTAAAAAAGAGAGGCTCATCCGGGAAGAATGAGCCTCTCTTTTTCGGCCGTCCCCTGCGTTACGCCTCCGCAGAGAGGAAGTGGAGCCCCTCGGGGAGAAAACGCAGCTCCGCCTCCGCACCGGGGGGGAGCGGGTCGCGCTCGAACGGGTTCGGGATATGCACCGTAACCGGTTCAGTCCCCGGGAGTTCCACCTCGTACTCCATCACGCTCCCCAGGTAGGTTGCGCGGAGCACGGTTCCGGCAAGCGCGCTTCCTCCGGGGCCTTCGGCAGGGGAGAGGCGCACCGCCTCGGGGCGGATCATCGCCTCGTAGGCGCCGGCCGCCAGTTCTTCTCCGGCCTCGGGGCGCCAGGGCTTCCCCAGAAGAGTCCACGCGCCCGAGACGTCCTTTTCGGCCGGAAGAAAGGCCGCTTTGCCGATGAAGGAGGCGACGAAGCGGTTGACGGGGCGTGCGTACAGCTCGCGGGGGCTTCCCATCTGTTCGATGCGCCCCCGGTTCATTACGACGACGCGGTCGGAGATGCTCATGGCCTCGATCTGGTCGTGCGTCACGTAGATGCTCGTGATGCCGAGGCGCTGCTGGAGCTTCCGGATGTCGATGCGCATCTGCTCGCGGAGCTTCGCGTCGAGGTTCGAGAGGGGTTCGTCGAAGAGGAGGACGGACGGCTCCATCACCACCGCGCGCGCCAGCGCCACCCGTTGCTGCTGTCCTCCCGAGAGCTGGCTCGGCTGGCGTTCCTCCAGCCCCTCCAGCCCGACCAGTTCCACGACGCGTTCGGTCCGCTCGCGGATCTCCTTCTTGCTCAGCTCCTTGAGCTTCAGGCCGAAGGCGATGTTGTCGCGCACGTCGAGGTGCGGAAAGATGGCGTACGACTGGAAGACCATCGCCGCGTTCCGCTTGTTCGGCGCGACGTCGTTCATCCGCCGCTCGCCGAAGAAGATGTTCCCCGAGGTGGGGTCCTCGAAGCCCGCGAGCATCCGGAGGAGCGTCGTCTTGCCGCAGCCGGATGGGCCGAGAAGGGTGACCAGCTCGCCGTCGCGGGCCTCCAGCGAGACGGCGTCCACCGCCCGGAAGATGCTGCCCGGATCGTCGAAGCTGCCGAAATCCTTGGTTATGGAGTCGATGACTATTTTCACGAGCCTATTCCTCCTGAATCTGAATTGCCGCCATGCCGCCCGCGCGGCCGGGGACGAGGCGCGCGATGATCGCCATCGCCGCCGTCACGATCACCACGAGAATCACGCTGAAAGCCGCCGCCACGCCGAGACGCCCCGATCCCACCTGGTTCAGTATCTGCACCGTGAGCAGATTCCAGTTGGCCGAGACGAGGAAGATGGCGGCGCTGATGGCGGTCATGGCACGGACGAAGGCGAAGACGAGCCCCGAGAAGAAGGCCGGGGCGATGATCGGCAGCGTGACCTTCCGGAATGTGGTCAGCTTGTCCGCGCCGAGGTTCTGCGCGGCCTCCTCGATGGACGGGTCGATCTGGCGGAGCACCGCGATCCCCGACTGGATGCCGACCGGGATGTAGCGGAAGACGAAGTTCAGCACCAGGATCGCGAGGGTGCCGATCAGCATGAGGGGCGGCGTATTGAAGGCGAGGATGTAGCCGATGCCGATCACGGTGCCGGGGACGGCGAAGTTGAGGATGGAGGTGAACTCCATCACCCCCTTGCCGGGGAAGGAGGTGCGCACCACGAGGAAGGCGATGAGCATCCCCATGACGCCGGAGAGCGGCGTGGCGCAGATCGCGACGATGAGCGTGTCGCGGATGGTCCCCATGCCGACGCTGAATGCGTAGGCAAAGTGTGTCAAGGTGGGGGTGAAGTCGAACCCCCAGACGCGGGTGAACGCGCCGACGAAGATCGTCCCGTAGAAGAGGAGGACGAGGCCGCAGAAGGCGGCGGAGAAGGCGAGGAGGCCGCGCCGCGCGTTTCTGCTCACCAGCTTGGAGGAGGAGGCGACGGGCTTTCCGGTCACGGTGGTGTACTGGCGTTTCTGCAGGTAGTAGCGCTGGATGGCGAAGGAGGTGATCGACGGGATCAGAAGTACCACCGCGAGAGCGGCTCCGAGCGGCAGGTTGAACGAGCCGGTGATTTCGAGGTAGGCCTGGGTGGAGAGCATGGGGAAGCGGCTTCCGGCGAGCACCAGCGGGTTGCCGAAGTCGGCGAGCGATTCGATGAGCACCACGAGGAAGGCGCTCGCGATCCCCGGCAGACTCAGCGGCAGCGTTACGCGCAGGAACGTCTGGAGCCTCCCCGCGCCCACGTTCATCGCCGCGTCCTCGAGCGTCGGGTTCAGCGACTCCATGACGCCCTTCAAGGTGAGGTAAGCCACCGGCGCGAAGGTGAAGATCTGCGACAGCAGCACTCCCTTGAAGCCGTAGATGTTGTAGTTCCGTATCCCAAGCAGCCCCCGCGTGATCAGGCCGTTCGCGCCGAAGAGCATCAGGATGGAGAGCGCGCTGGTGAAGGGGGGCGAGATGATGGGGAGGATGAAGAGCAGGTGGAGCGCCTTCTTCCAGGGGACGGACGTGCGCGTGATGGTGAACGCCGCCGCGTAGCCGACGAGCACGCTGCACGCGGCGGTGCAGAAGCCGACGGTGAGACTGTTCCAGAGGGACGAGCGAAGATAGCTGAACGTGAGAAAGCGCGTGTAGTTCTCGAGCGAAAACGCGCCCTGCTCCGACTGAAAGCTCTTGACGAGCACGGAGAGCAGCGGATAGACGACGAAGACGCCCAGCGACACGAAGAGCAACACTACCAGAAGCGCGAGAAGGGGGTCGCGGGCCAGAAGACGAATCTCCCTTCTTCCGCGTGCGAATGCGGTCATCCTGTTGATCGACACCTCCTAAGCAAAAGGGGGAAGAGGCGAGCCCCTTCCCCCGGTTCGTCGAAAACGCGGCGGCTACTGGCCGAGGACTTCCGTCACCCAGCGGTCGACGAGGCGCTTCTTCTCGCGCGCGGCCTCAAGACGGTCGTAGTCGATCAGCTTGATCTCGGAGAGCGCGGGAAGTCCTTTGCCCGCGGAGACGTCGGTGCGCACCGGGAAGAAGTAGGTCTTCTTCGCGCTGAGCACCTGCTGTCCTTCCTTGGAGATGATCCAGTCGACAAGCGCCTTCGCGCTGTCGAGGTTCTTCGCTCCCTTGATGATGGAGAGCGCCGCCGCCTCGTACCCCACGCCCTCGGCGGGGAAGACGACTTTCGCCGGGTACCCCTCGTCCACCAGCTTCAGGAACGCCGGGGTGAACTGGATGGCGATGGACGTCTCGCGGATTGCGAGGTTCTTGCTGGGGCCGGTGCCGCTCTGCGTGTACGTCTGGATGTTCGGATTGAGTTCCTTCATGTACGCGTACGCCTCGTCCTCGCCGAACGTCTCGATCAGCGTCATGATCATGGCGTAGGCCGTGCCGGACGACTGCGGCGAGGGCATCTGAATCATCCCTTTATATGCCGGATTCAGCAGATCTTTCCACGATGCCGGGACGGGCTTGCCGTCCGCCTTCAGCTCCTCGGGGAGCACGCCGAAGCCGAGCGGGTTCATGTAGAACGCGTGCCAGTACCCCTCGGGATCCTTGAAGCCGTCGGCGAGGTCGCCCGCCGCCGCGGAGACGTACGGCTGCGTCAGGCCGCGGTCCTTGGCGACGATATGGTTCTCGTTGGGAGCGCCGAACCAGACGTCCGCCTGCGGATTGGCCTGCTCGGCCTCGATGCGGCTCATCGCCGGGCCGGAGGAGAGGAAGACCATGTTCACCTTGATGCCGGTCGCCTTCGAGAACTCGTCGAGGAGGTTCTTCGCATTCTCCTCGTCCACGCTGGAATACACAACCAGCTCCTTCGCGAACGCCGCGTCGCCCAGGAACGCGAACGCCAGAAGCGCCGCGGTCGCGATGCACACCAGTTTTCCGTACCGTTTCATTCTTCAAATCCCTCCCGATTCAGAGTGTAGGACTGCCCAAGTGTTGCGGAAATCTTGCAGTATTGTAACACAAAGACAGGGGCGAAAAAGTGAGAAGCAATAAGGAGTGGATTCTCTCTTCTGCGCACTCCTAGGGAATCCGGCAGTCTTACGCAGTTACACGTTCTTCGTAATGGCTTCGCGAACGGAGCGCTTTCACCGTGCGCTTCGTTTCTATCGCTTGGTGGACAAGACGGTGACGGGTGCTGGAGCGGTAAAATCAAACGCCGGAGCGCGGCGTCTTCATCGGGCGCTCTTTCGAAGAAGCCGTATTTGTTACGATGCCTAACTCTCCTCTTCGATGCTATCATGCTCGAAAACATATGAAGGAGCGTGTGCCCATGCGAAACAGAATTTTCGGCGCAGCGATGTGCTCGCTTCTGCTGGCGGCGATCCTCCTCGATGGAGTGTTCGCGGGGGAACTCCGCGCGCAGGAATTCTTGGGAGCGTCGGTCGGCAGGAGGGCAGCCATCGGCATCATGTCGCGCGAAATCAGCGCGGCGATGACGCCGTGGCGCATTAAAGGGCCCATACGGAAAGCGACGGAGTATTCGCGGCATATTTGGGACGCGAGCGAACTCTACAAAGTCGACCCTTTTCTGGTCGCCGCAGTGGTCTGCGTGGAGTCGGAGGGGCGAGCGGACGCCGTCGCGCATTCACGGGTCGGCCTGATGCAGGTGAACGTGCAGGAGAACATGGCGTGGATCACGAAGCACTTTCCGAAGGTCAAGACCGTGGACGACCTGCTCAAGGTACGGAACAACGTGATGGCGGGGACGTTCGCCCTCTCCGCAGCGATGCAGGGAACGGAGGACGTCCGTGCGGCGCTGTTCAGTTATCTCGGCAGGACGGACGAACGGCAGGCCGAGAAGATACTCGATGTCGTCAGAAGAATGAACACTGCGGCGCTCGCGAGGAAAAAGTAGATCGAATTCAACAAAGAAGGCCCCCGTATCGAGAGGCCTTCTTTGATTCAGTCGTTTTTATGATTTTCGAGAAGTTATTGCTTCTGTTCCTTCAGCAGCCCACGCAGCACTGCGGCGCCGACGGCGTGGACGTTGTTTACGGCCGCGACGACCGAGCTGTATTCGTCGCCCCCCTCGCTCATCAAGCTTTCGTAGGCCGAAGCGCCCTTCCACTGCATGGCGAAATTGGAAACCGACCTGAGGATAACCACCCGCTCCGGATCTGCCTTCCCCGTCTGCGAGAGCCGCTGGATCGCGAGCATCGCGCCCGCGTCCTCCATGGCGGTCACTACGTAGTTGCCCTCACCCTTGCTGAAGTAGCGCATCCAGTCGTTGGCCCACTCGTTGGAGTGTTCCCCGTGCCAGAAGCGATTTCCGGAGAGGATGTCGCCGATCATCACGAACGGAGGCTTCGAAGCCTCCGGGAAGTCCGCGTAGAGCGCGCGTTTTTTTAGCAGCCCTTCCGACTCCTCGAGGGGAACATCTTTCGCGATTTCGAGCGCCCTCCGTGCAAGATAGGGATTCAGACGGTAGAGTTCCCCGCTTTCGCGCATGGGCTCTTCGTACGGTTGTGTTCTGAAAATGGGGAGGAAGCCTGTGGAGAACTCCCCGGGCATCTCCCGCGGGTCGATGAAGTAGCTCAGATCGTGGTCGATGACGAAACGGCATACGGCGACGCTCCCCAGAGAGATGTCCAGAGGGTCCCCGCCGGCGATGCCGCAGAGGATGAAATAGGCTTTGGAAAGATCGAAGCGCGGATCGATTCCGAGGGCCATGATCGACGACGCGGCCTTGATGTCGCCGACGCCGGTGGTCAGAAGCAGCGTCCGGTTCTCGGGATTGTACCCCAAATCCCACTCGCCGAGAGGAAAGGGAAGGTGTTCCGTGAAATCCCCCTTCTGGAACCAGAGGTTTCGTTCGCCCGGAGGATCCCCGTTTTCACCGGTCAACTGCCAAAAAGTGACCACGACCGCCTTAATGGAAAGCGGAGCTTCGGCGGAAGCCACTGCGGCGCAGGAAAGTGCGAGGAACAGAATAAGCAGCGCAGCACGGAATCTCTTCTTCAAAGAACAAACCCCCCTTTTCTTTTTTTGCGATAGATGTGCGACGAAAAGAGAAAGCCACGTATCTACGATCATCACAAGTAACCGACTTTGGTAGTTGACTAAATCGCTCAGTGATTACACAAAAGGTCGAGAGTTCAAGTATTGGTGAAATGAACCCGTAAGAAGCTGAAAGAACATATCACAACAAAAGAAATCTTACAATAGCTCTTTCCCTTCCTCCCATGCCTCTTTATTCCGTACAACAGCGTAAGGAAAAACGGAGCGACTGCGCAAGCGTTGCCTTCGAGGATAAGTGATACAATTCTGGCGCAGGAAATTGTTCGGACCGAATTGCGGACGAAAGGGTTGGTTCTTCATGAAAAGAGCGATGTATGTGCTTCTGTTGGGAGCGCAGTTCCTCTTTTGCACAACACTTTTTGCTTCTTCGGGGGATGGGGATTTCGTCGCTCTTTGCCGAAAAGGATCGTTTGACGATGTGCGCGACTCTCTGGAAGCGGGGGCCGACGTGCATGCCCGCGACGAGGAGGGGATCCCGGCGCTGACGTGGTGCGCGCAGGATAATACCGTGGATGTCGTTGCGCTGCTGATCGCGGCGGGGGCCGACGTCAACGCCGAGTCCAGCCGGGGCTGGACCGCGCTGATGGCGGCGGCGAGCGGAAATACCGACCCTGCGGTCGTCTCCCTGCTTGTAAAGGCGGGAGCGGATGTGAACGCGAAGGGGGAGGAGGATTGGGATGCGCTGATGGGCGCGGTATGGTTGGATGCGCCGCCCGCCGTGATCGCCGCGCTGCTTGAGGGGGGAGCCGATCCGAGAGCCGCCACCGTCCGCGGTATGACCGCGCTGATGCTGGCTGCGGAGAACAGCTCGACGGCGGAGAACGCCAGTCTTCTGCTTCTCTCCGGGGCGGAGGTGAACGCCGTCGACGAACTCGGATGGACGCCCTTGCACTACGCCGCGAAGAGCAATCCGCACCTCGAAGTCGTCGAACTGCTCCTCGAAGCGGGAGCCGCCCCCTTCGTCTCCGACCGCCAGGGGAACACTCCCTATTCTCTGGCGGCCGAACACAACCCCAACCCCGCGATCGCGCTTCGCCTGCTCAGGCCCGGTCCCGCTGCGGGCGCTCCTTGACGTAGGCGCCGTTGATGTGGCAGGCGAGCGTCATCCCGAGGCGATGGTGGGGGTTGTTCAGGTCGACGTTAAGCAGCGCCTCTATCTCCTTCAGGTAGTTTCGCACGGTGTTGTAGTGGAGATGCAGCCCCTCCGCGCACGAGCGGGCGTTGAAGTCGCGGGCGACGAGCATCGCGGCTAATTCCTTCAGCGGAAGGCTTCTGCGCGCCTGGGAGGTGTCCTCTTCCAGGGGTGACCAGTACCGTGCCCAGACGTCTTTGGCCTCGGGGAGCTTCGTCATGTTCTGGAGCAGCCCGTAGAGAGAGAGTTCCTCGTAGAGGTAGACGCCGGGCGGAAGAGAGAAGTCGCGAAGCAACGAGAAGGTCCGCCGCGCTTCCTGGTAGGAGCGCGGAATGTCCATCAGATCCGCGGCCTTGCCGCCGAAGGAGAAGTGGAGTCCTCCCTGTTCCGCTAATGGCGCGAGGCTCTTCTTCCACGCGGCGGTCTCCGACTCGTCGATGAGCGTGACCCACGTGTTTCCCAAGCGGTAGCTCAGCGGAGAGGGGGACGACCATCGGGGCGTGGAGAGTCCGTCGGCGGTCGAGACGATGAGTACCGTCACGGGCAGAGAGAGCGGGATACACAGCTCTTGCAGGTTGATCCGTATCATCGACGGGTCGCAGTACATTCCGAAGCACAACCCCTCCAGAAAACGCTCCTTTTTCAGCACTTTCTTGCTCGACAGGATGGCGATCTCCAGAGCGGACGCCCGCAGCATCGTCATCGCACGGAGGAGCATCCGCTCCTGCCGCGCGGACGGGGCAAGCTCTCCGGAGGAGAGCATCATGAAGATGGAGATGGGGGTGTCGAGCCGCAGGCGGTACGCGGCGAGCCGTTGAATGGTCCCGCTGTTGCGTACCTCGACGCACGAGTGTATCTGCCCTTTCTTGGGGAGGGGTTGCTCCTGAACGAGCGGGGTATCCAGCGATTTCTGCACGGCCTCGCCTCCGAGAATGCTCCCGTCGGCAAGAAAGCGATTGTTCAGATCGAGCTGGGGGGCCTGAACGATGAGATCCCTGCCGAGGTTCTGCGCGAAGCTGGACATCAGCTTCTTGAAGTCGAGGCTCTCCTCCCAGAAAGCGCTGAGGTCGTCCGGCCGGTCCTTCTGGCGCTCCTGGACGAGGACCGTGTGAATCAGCTCGATGATGTCGGTCCAGCGGTAGTGCATGGGCACTTCGAGAATGGGGATCCGGAGAGCGTCCGCTTCGGCGGTCATGCTGGCGGGCAGTTTGTGGTGAAATCGGTCGAGCTTGAAGCCGAGGGCGGCGACGCCCTTGTCGTTCATGCGGCGGAGGAGAGGGGTGAGCTGCTCCGGGTCGTCCTTGAAGACGAAGCCGCTGCCCACGAGGAATTCGCCTCCCCGCATCCAGCGGTCGGCGTCGGGGGCTTCGAGAACCGAGACGGCGCTGATTTCGCGCCCGACGCCGCTGCTTCCGGCGAGTATCTGAAAGTCAGGGAACAGGTTTTTTTTCAACAGGTCGGCGACGATCATGTAAACTCTCCCTTTTTTCCTCGTTCGGCGGATGTCATCTATTGGAGGATGTGTGTTGAATTTATGTCATTTAGTGACATTGCATTTCCTCTGCTCCAAACATATTTTATGATAAAATAAGATCGTTGTAAAATCTGAATCACTGATTTCAAGCGTTTTTGGGATGTTTTTTAAAAGGAAGTTTGAGAAGTGTCTTTAGCGTAGTATAACATCGGGGAAGGTTTTTCCGGGGTGTCGCTTATTGTCATAATGCGACTTTTTCCTAGAGAAACGAGAGGCTCGAACCGGATGAGGAACTTCGTTGTTCTTCGTCCCGGTCATCATTTCGGAGGTGGATTTGGTATGAAACCGTTGGAAGGACTTGTAGTTCTCGACATGACCAGAGTGCTCGCGGGGCCGTTCGCAGCCATGATGTTCGCCGATATGGGGGCGGAGGTCATCAAGATCGAACGGCCGGACGGCGGCGACGATACCCGCGCATATCCCCCCTTCCAGGCCGGGGAGAGCGCGTACTTCATGAGCCTCAACCGCGGCAAGAAGAGCGTCACGCTCAACCTGAAGCACGAGAAGGGCAAGGAGATTCTGAAGTCGCTCGCCGGAAAGAGCGATATCCTCATAGAGAACTTCAAGCCAGGGACGATGGAGAAGCTCGGCCTTGGCTACGAGGACCTCCGCAAGGTGAATCCGCGTCTGATCTACGCAGCCAGCTCCGGCTTCGGTCAGACCGGTCCCTACAGCAGCCGCCCCGCCTACGACCTGATCATTCAGGGGATGGGCGGCATGATGAGCGTCACCGGTCCCGACGAGCACACGCCCACGAAGGTGGGGAGCTCGGTGGCCGATATCTTCGCGGGTCTTTTCACCACGATCGGCGTCCTTGCCGCTGTGAACTCCCGCATGAAGACCGGCAGGGGGCAGCTCGTCGACGTCGCCATGCTCGACTGCATGGTGGCGGTGCTGGAGAACGCGGTCTCCCGCTACCTGGTGAGCGGCGAGATTCCACATCCGATCGGAAACAGACACCCTTCGATCTCGCCGTTCACCACGCTTGCGACCGCCGACGGCGCGATGAATGTCGCTGTGGGAAACGACGAAATCTGGCGAAGGCTTTGCGGCGTGCTGGGTATGGAGGAGTTCGAACGGGATCCGCGCTTCGTCGACAACGCGGGCCGTGTGGCGAACTTCGCGGCGCTGAAGGAGATTCTGGAGGAGCGCACGACCCGAAACACCACGGAACACTGGCTCGCCGCCTTCGATAAGGTGAGCGTGCCCAGCGGACCGATCAACGACATCGCACACGTCGTGAACGATCCGCAGGTTCTCGCGCGGAAGATGATCGTCGACGTGATCCATCCGGTGGCGGGTGCGATGAAGATCCCCGGCGTTCCGGTGAAGTTCTCCGATACACCCGCCGAGGTGGAGTCTCCCGCGCCGCTGCTCGGCGAACATACCGAGAAGGTACTGACGTCGTATCTCGGACTCTCCGCCGCCGAGTTCGAAGAGCTGAAGAAGGACGGCGTGGTGTAGCCCGTACGGGAAGGCGTTTCCCGAATGCGTCTCCGCGCCTGCAGCGGCGATTTGCTCTCCCGAACTGCGAATCGGAAAGAAGGTCTCCTTCCGGCGCTGCGGGTGCGGGAAATCTATAAAAGAACAGCGAACCTTGAAGAACCGGAGAGCGGGCGGAGGTATTCCCTCGTCACTTCGGAGGAGGATTTCGGCCCGAGGACGTGGCTGGCGGATGTTCTGCCTCCGCTTCGGCGGGGGGAGCTTCTCTGTCTGCCGGTGAAGGGCATTCCGGCGGGGTACGACCCGTCGCTTCCCACGGCAGCCATGAACCTCCGATGGGTTCCTCTGGTCGAGGAGTGGAGCGCCTTTCTCGAAGAGGATCTCGAACTCATCGCTTCTCCGGCGCGTAACCGGCGCTTCGGCGAGCTTCTCGGCCTCGGGCCGGGGAGTACGCCGGCGGGGGACGACTTTTTGGCCGGTTACACGAGCGGAAGGCTCTGGCTCGGAGCCCCGGTTCCCCCTCTGGCCGACACGTCCCGGACTACCTGGCTCTCCGGCGACATGCTTCGGGACGCGGGCGAAGGCCTCGTCTGGAAACGAAGCAAAGATGTGCTGGAAGCCCTCTCCGCCGACGATGCGGGGGCGGCGACACGGACGGTCGCACGGATTCTCGACTGGGGGCACTCGTCCGGAAGAGCGTGGCTCGCGGGGCTTTCCGCAGCCGTTTCGGACACGATCGAACGCAACGCATGAAAGGAGGATGATACTGTGGCATCTTCGAACCAGCGCCTCGAAATCATCCGAAGGACGTACTACGACAGCGTTACCCTGATGCTTGTGGCGAAAGAGCTGCTCAAGCTGGAGGGGATCTCCGTCGCCACGTTGAACATGGGGACGGAGGCGAACTATAAAATCATGGGGGCGGGCGGCTTCGACCTGACCGGCGTGGACGCCACGCCGAACGACCTTGTGGTCGCGCTGATGAGCGACGCGTCGGAGGCGGAAAAGGTCCTTGAGGACGCCCTCGCGAAGGCGAAGGAGTACCTGGCCAACCCTCCGGGGCGGAAGAAGGACTCGGGCGACAACGACTACAGGCCGAAGAGCCTCGACGGAGCGCTCTCCGTCCTTCCCGCCGCCAACCTCGCGATCGTCTCCGTGGCCGGGCGCTATGCGGGCGACGTGGCCCTTCAGTGTATCGAGAAGGGCCTCAACGTGATGCTCTACTCCGACAACGTCACGGTCGAGAAGGAGATCGAAGTCAAGAAGGCCGCCGCCGCGAAGGGACTGCTCGTCATGGGGCCCGACTGCGGCACGATCATCATTCGCGGCGTTGCGATGGGGATGGCGAACGCCTGTCCCACGGGGCCCGTGAGCATCGTGGCCGCCGCAGGAACAGGCTTGCAGGAAGTCCATGTGCAGCTCGCCCGCAGAGGCGTCGGCGTCCTTCACGGCATCGGCGTCGGCGGGCGCGATGTGAAAAAAGAGGTCGGCGGCATCATGTGCCTTCAGGCGGTCGGCGCTCTTCTCGCCGACGACGAGGTGAAGGTGCTCGCCGTAGTCGGTAAGCCGCCGGCGCCCGAGGTCGAGAGGAAGATTCTCGACGCGGTGAAGGCCGGAGGCAAACCCGCAGTCCTCGGTTTCATCGGCGGCGAAGCGAAGGGCGATTCGGACGGCGTCTTCATCTGCCGCGAACTCGAGGAGACGGCGGCCGTCGTCGCGGCGCTGGCGAACGGTCAGGACGCCGCCGCGGCCCGCGACGCGCTCTACGCGGAGTACGATGCGCTGAAACAGCAGGCGGAGAAGATCGGAAAGCGGAAGGGCTACCTCCGCGGCCTCTACTCCGGGGGCACCCTCTGCTACGAGGGGCAGCTCGTCGCGCGCGAGATCCTCGGTCCGATTTGGAGCAACACGCCGCTCGACAAGTCGATGCAGCTCGCCGACAGCCTCAAGAGCGTGGAGCACACCATGGTCGACTACGGCGAAGACGAGTTCACTCAAGGTCGGCTGCACCCGATGATCGACGTGTCGCTCCGAGCCGACCGCATTCTCGAAGAGGCGAAGGATCCCGATGTGGGCGTCGTTCTGCTCGACGTGGTCCTCGGATACGGGTGCAACGACGACCCTGCGACGGGGCTCGCCGAGGGAATCCGCAAGACCCGGAAGGTCGCGGGCGACAGGATCTCCTTCGTCGCCTCCATCTGCGGCGTGGATACCGACCCCCAGAATGCCTCCCGGCAGCGGGAGATTCTTGAGGAACTCGGCGTGCACGTCTGCGGAAGCAACGCGCGGGCGGCCCGTCTTGCGGCGATGCTTCTGGAAAGGGGAGAACTCGCATGATGAAAACACTCCTGAAAGAAGGCCCGAAAGTGGTCAATATAGGGGTGGAGCAGTTCTACCTCGACGTAAAGACGCAGAAAGCGGAGGCCGTCGTCTGGGACTGGAAGCCACCCGCAGCGAGCGGGGACCTGCTCGCCCGTCTGAAAAAAATTAAGCAGGCGACCGGCGAACATTCGCGAAGCGAATAAGGAGCCGTGTCGATCGCATATGGCGACATGCTTTTAGTCGCCGAAGACAGGCGACCGGCGAACATTCGCGAAGCGAATAAGGAGCCGTGTCGATCGCATATGGCGACATGCTTTTAGTCGCCGAAGGGGGGTAACTGAACGTGATCGATCTGGAGAAAGCGAATCAGGAGGCGCTCTCGCGCCTGCTTGCCGCGCAGCCGTTGATCGTCGGTATGGGGATAGCGAAAGAGACGGTTCCGGGGATGAAGGACAAGATGCTCCTGCATGCGGGGCCTCCCCTGACGTGGGAGACCGCGTCCGGCCCGATCCGGGGCGGTGTGATGGCGGCCTGCATGTACGAGGGGTGGGCGAAGACCCCCGAAGAGGCGGAAAAGCTCGCCGCGAGCGGCGCCATTGCCTTCGAACCGTGCCATCATCACCACGCGGTGGGGCCGATGGCGGGAATCATGTCTCCGAGCATGCCCGTCTTCGTTTTGGAGAACAGGGCGCACGGCAACAAAGCGTATGTCACGATGAACGAGGGACTCGGGAAGGTGCTTCGCATGGGCGCCTTCGGCCCGGAGGTCATCGAGCACCTGAAGTGGATGGAGAAGGTGCTCTACCCCGTGCTCAAGGCGGCCATCGAGCACGCGGTGGAGAAGGGGCAGGAGCCCGATGTCAAGAACATGATCGCCCAGGCCCTCCACATGGGCGACGAGCTGCACAACCGGAACAAGGCGGGAACGTCGCTTTTCCTCCGCGCGCTCGCCCCGCACATGGTGGAGACCTGGAAAGACAGCGCACAGCTTGCCGAGGTCTTCCGGTTCATCGACAAGACGGACCACTTCTTCCTGAACATCGCGATGGCGGCGGGGAAGGCTTCGCTCGAAGCGGCCGCGGGGATCGAAGGGTCGAGCATGCTCACCGTCATGGCGCGCAACGGCACGGAGTTCGGCATTCAGGTCTCGGGGCTGGGCGATCGCTGGTTCACCTGCGAAGCGGCGCTTCCCGAAGTGCTCCTCTTCCCCGGGTTCACCCGCGAGGACACCAACCGCGACATCGGCGACAGCGCCATCATGGAGACGTACGGCGTGGGCGGCTTCGCGCTCGCCGCGGCGCCCGCCATCGTCCAGTTCATCGGCGGCACGCCGAAGGACGCGGCGAACTACACGCTTGAGATGTACGAGATAACTGCGGGGGAGAACAGCATGTTCACCATCCCCGGTCTGAATTTCCGCGGCACCCCGACGGGGATAGACCTCCTCAAGGTGGTGGAAACGGGAATCACCCCGGTGCTCGACACCGGGGCCGCGCACAAGGAGCCCGGCAAGGGCCAGGTCGGCGCGGGCATCGTCCGCATGCCGATGGACGCCTTCGTGAAGGCCGCCGAGGCTTTCGCGGACAAGTATCTGAGCGAATAAATCAAATACAAGGTAAAAATACAAAGGAGGTCATTTCAATGTCCAACAGTCTCGAACTCAAGAACTGGAGCAATATCAAGGTGTACGATCTCACCATTCCCATCGGCATCCAGACTCCGGCCTGGCCGACGTACGAGCCCCTGCAGATGAAGTACTTCAAGCGCCTCGCCCCCAACGGCGCGAACGGGCAGCTGGTGACCCACTCCAACCATGTGGGAACGCACCTCGACGGCCCGATCCACTTCTGCGGCCACGGTCAGGATATCGCCAGCCTTCCGCTGAAGGACTTCCTTGTCGGCCCCGGCGTGGTCGTCGACATCAAGGACATCGCCGAGGACTACGGCATCTATACGCCCGAGGACCTCGAGGCGCGCGCCGACATCCGCGAGGGCGACATCCTCATCATCAACACGGGCTACCACCGGTACGGCTGGAACGAGCCCGAGGCCGACGAGGTCCGCTACATGGTGAAGCACCCCGGACCCACCAGAGAGTTCGCCACCTGGGCGCTCAAGAAGAAGATCAAGTGGATCGGCGTCGACTGCGGTTCCGCCGACCATCCGATGAACACGAAGATCCGCGAGTGGATGCCGGTCCAGGCCAGGCAGGCGGACGCGCACCTGAAGAAGAAGTACGGCAAGGGACTCGACGACTTCTTCCCCGAAGAGGACTACCAGGTGATGCACATCGCCCTCTTCCCCAGCAACCTGATCCACGCCGAGTGCGTCGCGGGCGACATCGACATGCTCAGCGGCAAGCGGGCCACCATCGGCTGCTTCCCGTGGAGATTCGTGGGCGGCGAGTCCTGCATCTCGCGTATCGTCGCGTTCGCCGAAGAATAAGTCTGTTACGACGGGCGTCCTCCACCTCATGGTTTCTCGAGGGAGCGGGGACGCCCTCTTCACATACGGATTTCTCACCGAAGGGGTGATATCTCAATGCTGGCTTTTGAAATGGAACGCCCCAGATCGCTGGCCGCCGCCGTCGAAGTTCTGGGGAAATACGGTTCCAAGGCGATGATCAAAGCGGGCGGCACCGACGTGCTCGTGTGGATGCGCAAACATGCCGTCCATCCCGAGATGCTCGTGGATCTCTCCGAAATTCCGGAACTCCGCGGCATCTCGTTCTACCCGCACAAGGGGATCAAGATCGGCGCGATGTGCACGGTCAATCAGGTCGCCGAGCACGAGGACTCCCGCAGGTACTACGGCGCCCTCGCGGACGCCTGCCTCTCCCACTCCGACGCGCTCATCCGCAACAAAGCCACAGTCCTCGGCAACATCTGCGCCTCCGTGCCCTCTGGCGACATGATCCCTCCGTTCGCCGCCCTGGAGGCTGTCCTGCACGTCTTCGGCCGTGAAGGAGAGCGAGACGTTCCCTTCGCGGACTTCATCACGGGGCCCAGAAAGAACGTCCTGGCCCCCGGCGAGATCGTCGTCTCCGCGACGCTGCCGCTGCCTCGCGGCCGTTCCGCGGGCTGCTACATCAAGCTCGGCCGCCGGAACGCGCTCGATCTTGCGCAGGTCGGCGTGGCCTGCGTCGCGATCGACGGAGAGAAGGGCAGGGAGTACCGGCTGGCGTACGGCGCTGTGGCGCCGCGTCCGGTGAGGGCTTCCGAAGCCGAGGATATCCTCGCCGGACAGGCGGCCCCGGACGCGGCGCTTCTTGAGAAGGCAGCGAAGGCCGCTTCGGCGGCGGTGAACCCCATCACCGACGTCCGGGCGAGCCGGGAGTACCGCTTCTCCATGGTGGAGGAACTGACGAAACGGGCCGTCTCGATCTGCGCCGAGAGGCTTCATGGGGGGAACGCATGATGAAGCGCGATGTGCATTTCATACTCAACGGAAGACCGGCGACGCTCTCGGTAGAGCCTCGCACGACGCTGTTGCGCGCGCTCCGCGACTGGGGCGTCACCAGCGTGAAGAGGGGCTGCGAAGAGGGAGAGTGCGGCACGTGTACGGTGGTGGTCGACGATCTCGCCCAGAAGTCCTGCATGATGCTCGCCCTCGAGGCCGAAGGGAAGTCCGTCCTCACCGCCGAGGGGCTTGTGGGCCCCAAGGGGGAGCTGCACCCGATCCAACAGGCCTTCATCGAAGAAGGGGCGATTCAGTGCGGTTTCTGCACCCCCGGAATGATCATGACGACCTACGCTTTCCTCCGGAAGAACCCCGATCCATCCGAGGAGGAAATCAGAGTGGCGCTGGCCGGCAACCTCTGTCGCTGCACAGGCTATATTCCGATTTTCCGCGCCGTTCAAAAGGCCGCGAAGACGATGCGCGAGCTGGGGCAGCTTCCCGGCGGCGCGCGCTGACAGGGAGGGAACCGCGATGAAACAGACTGTGACGCGCAACGGCGTCGGCGCGTGGACCACCCGGAAGTACGACCTGGAGAAGGCCGCCGGGACGCTTGCGTTCACCGACGACCTCCGTTTCGGCCCCGAACTGCTTCATGCGCGCGCCTTCCGCTCCGTCAAGGCGCACGCCGAGATTCTGTCGGTCGACATCTCCGAGGCCATGAAAGTCCCCGGAGTGGTGAAGGTGGTCGTCGGCAGGGACTTCGTCCACCGTTTCGGTCTCTATCTTCAGGATCGAACGCCTCTGGCCATCGGCAAGGTCCGCTACGTCGGCGAACCGGTCGCGCTCGTCGTCGCCGAAACCGAGGAAGCGGCGGAGGAGGGGATGCTCAAGGTCGCCGCGAAGTACAAGGACCTGCCTCCGATCTTCGACCCCGTCAAGGCGGCCACCGACAACTCGGTGCTCGTCCACCCGGAGCTGGAGACGTACGACCACGTGCCGTTCATCACCCCGTTTCCGGGGACGAACATCGCCAACTGGTTCCGGATCCGCCGCGGCGACGTGGACAAGGCATTCGCCGAGGCCGAGTACGTCGTGGAGGAGGCGGTCAACTGCCCGCAGATAGCCCACGGCTTTCTGGAGCCGCACTGCTGCATCTGCAAGGAGGAGGCGGCCACGGGCAACCTGACGATCTGGTCCTCCGCCCAGTCGGCGTTCGCCCTCCGCGAGATCGTGGCGAAGGGGCTCGACTATCCGCTCAACAAGATCCGCGTCATCGCGCCCCCCATCGGCGGCGGTTTCGGCGGCAAGGCCGGAATGACCGTCGAAGCCCTCTGCCTCGCAGGGGCGATGGACCCGGATATCAAGGGCCGCCCCGTGAAGCTCTACATTCCGCGCGAGGAGGTCATGCTCACCTCCTGGGTGCGCCAAGCCTACGTCTCCAAGGTGAAGCTCGCCATCGACAAAGAGGGAAAGATCACCGCGATCAAGAACACATTCTACTTCGACACCGGCATCTCCGCAGAGTACGGTGCGAACCCCGTGCGCAGCGCGGGCTACTCCTCCACTGGCTGCTACTACGTGCCCAACGTCTGGACGGACAGCTACGCCGTGTACACGAACAAGCCCTTCGGGGGCGCCTACCGCGGTTTCGGGCTCCCCGAGCTGATGGGCGCCATGGAGGTCGTCATCGACATCGCCGCCCGGAAGATCGGCATGGACCCGATCGAGTTCCGCCTGAAGAACATGCTGAAGCCGGGGCTTCCCACCTGCACCGGCATGCCGATGAACGCGCATGCGCTCGACACGATCGTCAACAAGATCGTGGCGAAGATCAAGCTGAAAGAGAAGGAGCCCGCGACGCGGAAGGGGTGGGTGCGCGGCAAGGGGTTCGCCCTCGCGCTGAAGGCGCCCGCGATGCCTTCGGATGCGGCGTCCTCCGCCATCGTCAAGATCCTCGGCGACGGCACGGTCGACGTCCTTGCGGCCACCATGGACATGGGGCAGGGCGCCTATACGGCGTACGCGCAGATGGCCTCGGAAGAGCTGGGCATCCCTATCGAGAAGATCAAGTGCTACTATCCGGACACGCAGAGCCACCCGTACGACTGGCAGACCGTCGCCAGTCGTTCGTGCTGGTCGATGGGCATGGCGGTGAAGCGCGCCGCGACCGACGCGCGCGAGAAGCTGCTCGCCCTCTACGCGGAATACTGGGAGACCGACCCGGAGAGTATCACCATCGAGCACGGTATAGTAAAATGTAAGAAAAAGGGGAAGGCGGAGCCGATCGGCGAGCAGATTCAGAGCGGCTTCCACATGCCCTCCGGCAACTACGTCGGCGGTCCCGTGATCGGTTCGGGGAGCTTCGTGCCCCCGGATGTGATCTACCCCGACCCGGAGACTGGTCAATCGCCGAAGAGCGTGGTACACTTCACGGTCGGCGCGGTCGGCATCGACATCGAGGTCGACCCTGCGACGGGCGCCGTCGAGGTGAACAAGGTCTCCGCCGGGTACGACGTCGGCAAGGCCGTCTCCCCGATCAACGTGAAGGGGCAGATCGAGGGCGGCACTATCCAAGGTATCTCGGCCGGACTGATGGAGGGGATGTACTACGACGAGCATGGAAAGCTGCTCACCCCCGACTTCACCGACTACAAGATCGCGACGAGCATGGACGTGCCGCGCGAAGTGGACTCCTTCTGGGAGGAGACGCCGGAGGAACTTTCTCCGTACGGGAACAGGGGCGTCGGCGAGCACTCGATGATCTCCCCGGCGCCGGCGATCGACAACGCGCTTTTCGACGCGCTGGGGATAAGGATTCACACGTACCCGCTCGGGCGCGAGCGGGTGTACAAGGCCATACAGGCCAAAAAGAACGGCGAAACGGATCTCTGGGAGTATCCGTACGCGCTGGAGCAGTCCTACAAGAACGCCATCAAGGAGTGGAAGTAGGCAGCGGACACCGGCCCCCGATCTTTCGGGGGCCTTTCCGAAAACCGGCCTTTCAGGGAAGGGGGTGAAACATGGAGCACGCGAGGTTCTGTACCGGACGCACCTGTTTCTGTGACATCATTCTTTTCAGGAGGTGGATTCTCTCATGGCCAAAAAGATAGTGTACGGGTTGCACGACGTCCCTCCGTTTCCCATTCTGATCCTTGCCGGAGCGCAGCACGTCCTCACTCTGTTCGGCGCCACCACGCTCGTCCCGCTGATTTTCGGTCCCGCGATGGGGATGAGCCAGGCGCAGATAGCGGTCTTCATTTCATGCGTTTACTTCGGTATGGGCGTCGCGACGCTGATCCAGACGCACCCCGCTTTCGGTTCGGGGCTTCCCATCGTCCAGGGATCAAGCTTCAGCTTCATCCCTCCGGTCATGACGATCATCGGCGCGTACAGCGCATCGGGGCCCGAGGTCATCATGCAGTACATCGGCGGCGGCCTCATCGCGGGCGGCATCCTGCTCTCCGTGATCGGCTACACCGGTATCATCGGCTATATCCGTAAGATCATCACCCCCGTGGTCATCGGTCCGGTCATCATGGCCATCGGCTTCTCCCTGGCCCCCGTAGCCATCCAGTTCAACGCGGCCAACTACTGGCCCGTTTCCCTGCTGGTCGTGGCGCTCATCTTCTTCTTCAGCCTCGTGAGCAAGAACAAGTACGCGAACATCTTCGCGATTCTGTCGTCGATCGTTCTTACCTACCTCCTTTGCCTTGGACTCTCCCGGGCTGGAATCTTCCCCGAGGGGCACCCTGCGCACATCAACCTTGCGAGCGTCGAGGCGGCGCCCTGGTACCGCATCGACATCATCATGCCGTGGGGAGCACCCAAGTTCAGCCTTCTTGCCTTCGGCGCGCTTCTCGCGGGTTTCTTCGCCGTCATGATCGAATCGATCGGCGACTACCACTCCGTCTCCTACGCGGCGGGGCTCGACGACCCGGATGAGAAGACGATCAGCCGCGGCATCGGCGCGGAGGGCTTGAACTGCGCCCTCTCCGGTCTTTTCGGCTCGGTGGGCACCACCTCCTACACGGAGAATATCGGCCTCATCGGCCTTACCGGCGTGGCCTCCCGCTGGGTCGTGCGTACGGGCGCCATCCTGCTGATCCTCATGAGCTTCGTCACGAAGCTCGGCGCGCTCGTCGCCACCATGCCTTCTCCGATCATCGGCGGCGCGTATATCGCACTGTTCGGCACAATCGGCGCACTCGGCATCCAGGTGCTCATGCGCGCCGACATGGGCAGCCAGCGCAACGTCCTCATCGTCGGCTTCGCCTTCCTCATGGCGATGGGGCTTCCCGGCTGGGTGGAGAAGAACCAGGAACTCTTCATGAACCCCGCGTACCACCAGGCGCTCCAGACGGTCGGCGGGATGGTGTGGGCCATTCTGAAGACCCCCATGGCGGTCGCCGGAATCTGCGCGGCCTTCTGCGACTCCCTTGTTCCGGGAACGGACGAGGAACGCGGCATCGGCGTCAAGATGAAGTAAACAGCCGACCGGTAACGAACGGCTGCAATCCCCCCTCCGCAGGGGGGATTTTTTTTATGGAGGCTCGCGTCTCCGAATCCTTCCGCACGCCAGGCGACATAACGGCGCGAGCGACGCGCTCTCCGTGCGGAAAAACGGCGTCGACTACGGAGGTTTTCTCTACGTTGGGGCCACCGAAATGCTATACTTTTCGAGGAAGAACGCATACCGACGATAGGGCGTGATCGTATGGAACCCGTGTTCACACTTGTTCTTGCCGGCGGGTCGGGAACCAGGCTCTGGCCTCTCTCCCGCGAGGAGTTCCCGAAACAGTTTCTCCGGATCGAAGAGGGGTGCAGCCTCTACCAGTGCACCCTGCGCCGCGCGTTCGCGCTCGGCGACCCGGCCCGGACGAAAGTGCTCTCGAGCGTCAGGTTCGGCGCGATGGCCCTTTTGCAGGCGCGTGAGCTTCTGGATGTTCCGCAGAGTTTCGTCGTGGAGGAGCCCTGCCCGAAGAACACCGCTCCGGCCATCGCGCTCGGTTTGCTCGCCCTGATGGAGGAGTGCGGTGCGACGAGGGAGGGCGTCGTCTTCGTCTGCCCCAGCGACCATATCATCTACGGGCCGGAGCTTTTTCAGGACGCGGTCCGCGCCGCCGCCGCAGCGGCGCGCTCCGGGAACGTGTGCGTCTTCGGCATCCCTCCGACCAGACCCGACACCGGCTTCGGCTATGTTCGCGCCGGAGAGCCGTGCGGAGAGTGGCGGATGGTGGAGCGATTCGTCGAGAAGCCTTCTCTGGAGAAGGCGCGGGAGTATCTCGACGAGGGGGGGTTCTTCTGGAACGGCGGCATGTTCGTTTTCACCGTAGGGACGATGCTCGACGCGCTCTCGAAATACCTCCCGGAGACGGCTCCTCTGATCGAAAAGGGGTACGGGTCTTTCCTGGAGGCCTTTGCTTCGCTGCCGTCCATCTCCATCGACTACGCGGTGCTGGAGCGGATTACGAACGTCGCCCTCGTCCCTCTGGAGGCGCCGTGGACGGATATCGGATCGTGGGACGCTCTCTACGAATTCTCGGACAAAGATTCCGAGGGCAACGTGAAAAAGGGCCGCATCGTGGCCGAGGGGTGCGCCGACTCGCTCTTTCTCTCGACGAAGCGCCTTGTCGCCGCGGTCGACGTCCGCGACTTCCTCATCGTGGACTCCCCCGACGCGCTGCTTATAGCCCCCAGAGGTTCCTCCCAGAAGGTCCGGGCCATTGTGGACCGCCTGAAGGCCGAGAACGCCGTCGAGGTGGTTCGCTCCCCGGAGGGCGCGCGCCCGTGGGGAGGGTACGAGCTGCTGCATCAAGGGGAGCGCTTCGCGATCAAGAGGGTGACGGTGCTTCCGGGCAAACGCCTGAGTCTTCAATACCACCACCACCGCAGCGAGCATTGGGTTGTGGTCCGCGGCACGGCGAAGGTGACGATCGGCGCGGAGGAACGCTTCGTTCACGAGGGGGAGAGCGTCTTCATTCCGAAACACAGCGTCCACAGACTTGAAAATCCCGGCAAGGTGATGCTGGAACTGGTGGAGGTTCGCGGAGGAGAGTATATAGAAGAAGACGACATCGTCCGCATAGAGGACGACTACGGAAGATGACTTCCGATACCTGCGCACGAAAAGAGGGCCGCCTAAGAATTCGGCGGCCCTCTTTTCGTGCTACTTCTTGAATCCGGCGGAGAGTTCCTGGACCTCTTTGATCAGGTCTTCGCCGATGTCCTTCCCGAACTGTTCGTAGATCGGCCGGCAGGCCTTCTGGAACGCGACCTTCTGCTCGGGAGTGAGGATGACGACTTCCATCTTCTCCTTCAGCTTTTCAAGGTACTCCGCGTTCATTTTCCTGTTGAGCGCCCTGTTGTGCACCTTCGCCTGGTCGGCGGCGTCCTGGACGACGGCCTTCATGTCGTCGGGGAGCTTATCCCAGAATTTCTTCGATATCAGTAGCACGAACGGAGAGTAGACGTGCCCCGTGTCCGTGGCGTACTTCTGCACTTCGAAGAAGTTCTGCAGGAAGATGGTGCCCCAGGGATTCTCCTGCCCGTCGACGACCTTCTGCTGCATGGCGGAGAAGAGTTCGCCGAAGGCCATCGGCGTCGGGTTGGCGCCCATCGTACGGAAGGCGGCCAGGTGGATGGGGTTCTCCATGGTGCGGATCTTCATCCCCTTGAGGTCTTCCGGCGTCACGACCGGGCGGGAGCTGTTCGTGAGCATGCGGAAGCCGTTCTCCCAGTAGGCCAGGCCGACGAGCCCCTGTCCGGGGAGCATGTCGAGCAGCTTCTTCCCCACAGGGCCGTCGAGGATGTAGTCGGCGACCTCTTCGTTGGCGAAGATGAAGGGAAGGTCGTAGATTTTGAAGGCGTTGACGAATGCCGTCATCGGAGCGGTGGAGGGGCAGGTCATCTCCTGCGTCCCCATCTTGAGCGCTTCCATCATGGTACGGTCGTCGCCGAGCTGGCTGGAGTGGAAGAGGACGACTTCGATCTTCCCGCCCGAGTTTTTCTCGACGATCTCCTTGAAGTGCTGGAGCGACTGGAACTGGGCGGACTTGTCGTTCAGTCCGATACCCGCGTTGATGGTAAACTGCGCCCCGAAAGCCGTCGAGGCGAAGAGCGCGACAAGAAGAATGGCAACACAACCGGTTCTGATTTTCATCTGTTTCTCTCCCTTCGTTTTTTCAAGAGTGAATGATACCGCACAACGCTTCCCGTGGTTGTCCCTGTCCGCACCCCCTTCCGTCCGTTCTATGAAGATGACGCGCTATGGAAGCACCAGGTTGGGGATGAACATGACGATCTGGGGGAAGAAGATGAGCAGGATGAGCACCGCCAGCTCCGCGACGACGAAGGGTACGATGGATTTCACCAGCTCCTCGAACTTCACGTTCGCCACGCCCGTCGCCACGTAGAGAACCGTTCCCACCGGCGGGGTGATGAGTCCGATGCCGAGGTTCACCGACATGATCACGCCGAAATAGACGGGGTCGACACCCACTTGCCGCATCACGGGAAGAAGAATCGGCGCGAGGATGAGCATCGCCGGAGTGAGATCCATGACGAAGCCGACGAGGAAGAGAAGCAGGTTCGTCATCAGCAGGACGCCGAGCTGCGAGTCGGTGATCGACTGGACCATCGCGGCCAGCTCGAAGGGAACCCGGGCGCGGGTGAGCAGCCACGCGGTGCACATCGCCATGCCGCAGAGGTAGAGGACGGTCGCGGTGGTCTTTCCCGTCGCGAGGAAGATGGCGGGGAGGTCCTTGAACGTGATCTCCTTGTAGACGAAGAGGCCGAGGATCATGGCCACGAATGCCGAGATGGCGCCCGCCTCCGTGGCGGTGAAGATGCCGCCGAGGATGCCGCCGACGATGATGACCGGGATGGAGAGCGCCCACCCTGCGCTCAGCAGAGTCTGTCCGACGCGTTTGAGCGAGAACTTCCTGTCCGGAGCGGGCCTGGCGATCCCTTGCTTCTTCGTGATGAAGTAGGTGGTGATCATTAGCGCGATGCCGACGACGATGCCGGGGATGATGCCGCCGAGGAAGATGCGGGCGATCGACGTGCTCGTGATGATGCCGAAGAGGATGAAGGGGATGCTCGGCGGAATGATGATGCCGATGACCGCCGCCGACGCGCAGATCGCAGCGGCGAGCGGGGAGGGGAAGCCCTGCTTTTTCATCGGCGGGATGAGCAGGCCGCCGATCGCCGCCGTCTCGGCCACCGCGGAGCCGCAGATGCCGCCGAAGAACATGCTGCTGAGGATGGAGACGTGTCCCAGGCCGCCGGTGATATGTCCCACGAGAGCGTCCGCGAAGTCCACGAGTCTGCGCGCGATGCCGCCGCGGTTCATCACCTCGCCGACGAACATGAAGAAGGGGATGGCGAGGAGCGGGAAGCTGTCGGCCCCCTGGATGACCTTCGCGGGAAGCGCCATCAGCGGAATGTCCATCACAAGAAGCATCACGATGTTCGCGATGCCCAGGCAGAAGACGATGGGAACGCCGAAAATGGTGAAGAAGAAGAGAATGCCGAGAAAGAGCCAGAGCATGGCGTTACCTCCCCGCCGGGGCGGACGGCGTTGCGAGCAGCATGCCGATCCACTTTCCGATCTTCAGGATATTCTGGACCACCATCAGGCACCCGGTCAGGGGGACGACGATGTAGACCCAGGTCATAGGGATGTCGAGCGCGGGGGAGAGGTTGGTCGCGGAGAAGGCGACTTCCCATCCGTGCCACGTGATGACGAGGATGACGCAGCCGATGGCGACCTCGCCGAAGAGGCGGACGACGGTGCGCGCCCTGTCGCTCTTGATGCGGTCCACGACGAAATCGAGGCCGATGTGCTCGTCGAGCCCGTAGGCGTACGCAGCCCCGAGAAAGGTCACCCAGATGAAGATGAAGCGCGACAGCTCGTCGGACCAGCCGAGGGAGCTGTTGAGGCAGTAGCGCGTGAAGACGCTCACGCCGACGATGACGAAAAGCGCCATGGTCATGACGGTGAGCACGCCCCTGTAGAGGGACGTCCCCAGCTCCAGCAGCCGCTTCATCGGGCGTTCCTCCGGGGTTCGTGGATCGGGAGCAGGTCGCCGCCGTTCTGAAGGACGATCACCGTGGCGTCCGAACCGGTCATGGAGAAGGCGATGTCGAGCGCCTCCTGAGGCGTCGAGGCGGGGATGAAGCCGAGTTTCTTGGACGTCGCGTCGTCGATGCAGGGGCAGACCATGATCCCGCGCCCCTTGTCGCGGATGATCCGTCCGACGTGGACGATATGCGCGGCCATCGTCAGGTCCTCCATCTCGTTGCGGTCCACCATCTCCTTCACGTCGGAGAAGGGGAGGTAGCCGATCTCGACGAGTTCGGGGTGCCCCTGCGCGACGCCCTCGGGGCACGGCGTCACCGTGATCAGCACGCCCCCCCGTTTGAGCGGAAGGTCGCCCGCGTAAATACCCTTCGCCGCCTGCCACAGTTCGCTGTCCGCGGGGAAGGTGTCGGTGACCACTATATCGGCGTACTCGGGGAAGGGAACGCCGAAGATCTCCCTCGACGCCTCGCAGCCGACGGCGTGCGCCTTCTCCGGATCGCCGCAGACGCAGCGGTAGATTCGTTCCTCTCTGTCGAGGATCACGTTCACGATGAAGGAAAGCCCGGCCTTCTTCGCCACCGCGTTCATCTCGCGGCGCACCGGGTTGTCCACCGTCCCCATGATCTCCGCCCCGTCGTAAAGTGCGCTGATCCAGTGCGTCTGCCCTGTGGTGACCACGCCCGAGACGCCCGGCTGGACCATCTTGGCCCCTCCGGAGAATCCGGCGACCCTGTGCGGGGTGATGTGTCCAAGGGCGATGACGTGGTCGAACTCGAGAAGCAGTTTGTTCACCCAGACGTCGGTGCCGTGCTCGGTGACTCCGATATGGGCGAGCCCGCTCTCGTCGTGGGCGTCGTGCTGGAAGACCCGTATCCGCCCGACAAGCCCCGCGCCCACTTTTTCCTCCACTTCCGCGTCCGTCATGGGGCGGTGGGTTCCGAGGGCGATCAGTATCGCCGTGTCCTGGAGCTGGACGCCGCCCGCGGCCAGCTCCTCAAGAACGAGCGGAAGCATGCGGGCCGCGGGGGTGTTGCGTGTGTTGTCGTCGATGAGCAGCAAAGCGGATTCCCCCCGCTTGACCATATCCTTCAGCCTGGGGGAGGCGATCGGCTCGGTCAGAGCCCGCCGTACTTCGTCAAGATCCGTTCCCGTCGGGGGCGTCGCGGTCCGTGGGGCGAGCACCGCCAGAAGATTCTCGTCGGGAATCACCATATCGCCGAAACCGTCGTAGGGAAAGGCGATTCGCGTCATGGCGCACCTCCTTCTCGATGTGTGCGCGGGAGAAACGTTGTCCAGCGTCGCTTCCGTTCCGGCAGAAGGGCTTTGCCGGAGAGAAAAGGCGTTGTTTCGCCTGGTAAAACGATATCCCGCAAAGTCTTTACATGCCTCATTATACTGCCTTTTCGGCCTTTCATGCGCACGGGAGAGGAAAGAAATCTCCGATGAAAAGCTGCGCGTATCGGAACGAAGTCTTCTCGTGCTATGATTTATCGTGGAGGTGCGTATCGATGTTTGCAGCAAAAAAGAGAATTGGAATTTTGTCGAGTGTTCCATGGCACAATCGTTGTCTCATGACGATGACTGCGCAGGGAAGCAAGCGCGCATCGCAATACGCCGAGCGCTTGCGCCGGGGAGGGGATGCGTCGTGAATCAGATGTCGTTTTTCGGCCTGCTCGCCCTCTTTACCTTCTGTTTCGTGCTCTCGGCCTTCTTTTCCGCCGCCGAGATGGCCTACTCCGGCGTCAACAAGATCAGGGTGAAACGCTTCGTCGAAGAGGGGCGTGCGGGCGCGATGAAAGCGCAGGAGCTGCTGCGCGATTTCAACGGGACGCTTTCCGCGATTCTCATAGGCGGAAATATCGTCGACATTTTTATGACGGCGCTGGCAACGGTCGTGCTGACCTCTCTTTTTGGTCCGCTCGGCGCAGTTTATTCCACGCTTCTGATGACGTGTCTCATCATCCTCTTCGGCGAAATCCTTCCGAAGGCGTTCGTAAAAGACCGCTCCGAAGAGTTCGCGCTTTCGGCCGCGTCGATGTTGCACCTTTTGGTGCGCCTTTTTCGCCCGTTCACGAACTTCACCCGGAAGCTGGCGGCGCTGTTGCGGCGCTGGGCGCCCGGCCCGGCCGACAATCTTCCCGGAGTGACCCACGACGAACTGCTTTCCATCGTGGACGCCATGCACGGCGAGGGGGTGTTGCCGGGAGCGGAGCGCGAACTCATCGAGAATTCCATCAACTTCAACGAGCTGGAGGTGTGGGAAGTGCAGACGCCTCGCGTGGATCTTTTCGCCATCAACATCAAGGAACCGCTTGAGAACGTCCGCAACCTTGTCGTCAAGAACCACTATTCCCGGGTTCCGGTATTCGAGGGGACTGTCGACAACATCATCGGTTTTCTCAGCGAAAAGGATTTTCTCGCGAAGTGGACGCAGGGGGAGCCCTTCGAACTGAAGAGCGTGCTCACCCGTCCCCTGCTGATCGCCGGAAGCGCCAGTCTGATGGACGCTCTCCGCATTCTCCGGACGTCGCGGAGCCATATGGCCGTTGTTCTGGACGAATACGGCGGGACTTCCGGCATCGTCACCATGGAGGATCTGCTGGAGGAGCTTGTCGGGGAAATCTACGACGAGCACGACGATATCAAGGAAAACTTTACTCAGGTCGAAGAGAACGTCTTTCTTGTGAACGCGGACGTCTATCTTAGCGATCTGTTCGATAAATTTCTCCATCGTCCGAGTCCCGAAAGCGAATCGAGCACCTTCGGGGGATGGCTTCTCGAGCGCTTCACGATTCTCCCGGAGGTCGGGTCTGTTGTTCAATGGGAGGATCTGACGTTTCAGATTGTCAAGATGGCTGGCCAGAGAATACAGAAAGTTCGTATTGTAAGAAGGTAAGAGTCCGATATCAGTCGACAAGAAACGAAAAACCCGCTACGATTTGAAGCGGGTTTTTCGTTTCTTGTCGTTTTTCTTGATGTGTTCCGAAAATCCCTGGCAAGCAGCGTTGTGCGGAAAAAGCTTGCCCTCTTCGATGGAAAAAGAAACGGTTTTTCTGAAGGTGTTTTCAGGAGGAGCGTGTATTATTCGCCGATATGGAATGTCAGCGTGGAGACGAGAACGACTTCGTCGGCCCGTGTCTTGTCTTCATGTTCGAATGCGTGTGATACTTTTGCGAACCAGTATCCCGCCTTCAGCGGGATGATGTCGATTATCCCTTGCAGATCGGCCCTACCGGAGAACGCCTTGAAGTCTTTATCGGAAAAACCGCCGAAAGTAGCCTCGAGCTTGGCCGTTTTCAAAGGTTTGCCGTCGACGAGTACCTGTACGGTGAACTTCTCCCCCGCCTTGACTTTGGCGGGATTCATTAAAGGTACGATTTCCAGTCGCTGACCCGTCGGTTTCGTTATGAAGGAATCATCGTCGCTGCCGTCGATGTTGAGAATCGTTTTCGCGAACATGCTTACTTCCTCGCAATATGTCGCGTCGGGCCTTTGCTGACGGTCTTTCTGCGCCCATCCGTCGGCGCCGTTCGACCAGAAGGTGGGGTGATAGTATCCCAGGACCATGTAACTTCCTTTCGCCAGTTCCTTCTTTCCTTCGTAAGCGTAGTTCTCTCCGGACTGGACCAGTTTTACCTTCTCTTCGGGAGTTGCCAGGTAGAGAGAGTCGAAAAGATGGACGCGGTCTTCGACGATCGTTTCGGGTTTGGGAAAGTCGTGACCGTATCCGATTTCCGCCTTGAGAACCCCGTTCTCGGAACGAGCGGCGTTGACCCAGAAATCGTGAGCGAATGCGCCGGGTGTCGCGAGAAGAAGCGACAACATGAGAGATGTCGCAGCGATTTGGAACGACTTGCTTTTTGTTGCAGAACGAAACATGTTGTGTTGCCTCCTTTGAAGAATATTGTATTGCAAGTACTGAAAGCACTTGTTGTTATATGACTCTAACTTTAAAATGCTCTTTTGTCAAGGACCTTAATATCATTTTTTTCTTTGAGCCTAATGACTTATGGAACATAGTGCAATAGAATTAGAAAATTCATTGTTTCTGGGCTTTTTTCATGGCTCTCTTTCTTCCCGCGAAAGGAGCCGTTCCGAAGCCTTCGTGATGTGTTCCTAGTCGCACGAAGAGATAGGCTGCCCCTTCTTGCTTTTTGCGGAAATGTGGTATCCTGACGATGCTGTATATACGCAATCTAATTCGAAAAGAAAGATAGAGGAACCATGCCATGGACGAACAAAATTCCGCTTTCCCCGCGCTTTCGACGCTCCATCTGTATTTGCGCGAAATTACTGCGTCGGATGCCGATAGGCTACATTCTGTCTGGACAGATCCTCTCGTGATAGAACATCTCGTGCTGGAGCCCTTTACCGATCCGAGGCAGACGGTCGACATGATTTCGCTGCTCCAGCTGCTGCGCTCTTCAGGAGAGGGGGTACGCTGGGCGATTACCCTTCTTGAAGACGATCTGGCGCTCGGGACCTGCGGCTTTCATAACTGGAAGAAGGAGCACGCGAAGGCGGAGATGGGGTACGAGCTGGATTCCCGGATGTGGAGGAAGGGTATCATGAGCGAAGCGGTGTCCGCCGCTCTGGGGTACGGCTTCGGGACGATGGGGCTGAACCGTGTGGAGGCTTTCGTCACCGTGGGCAACGAGCGTTCCCTTGGGTTTCTCGAGAAAATTGGGTTTTCGCTCGAAGGGACGCTGCGCCAGTATGAATTCGCGCGCGGACGGTATCAGGATCAGTGGATTCTTTCCCTCTTGAAAAAGGAGTGGGAGCGCCGGCGGTAAGGCTGCCGACATAATTCCGCCGGGGAGCCCTCTGAGAAGAGGGCTCCCCGGCGTTGGTTTCGTATGCAAGGTTCTCTTTTTTCTTGGCGCTACTTCGGCGCGAGACGTTCGAGCGCCTTTTTCGCGTAGTCGTCGCCCTGTTCCGCAGCCTTCCTGTACCATTCCAGGGCCTTCTTCATGTCCTTTCGGACGCCCTTGCCGTTTTCATAGATCCAGCCGAGATTGCTCTGGGCGTTCGCATGCCCCTGTTCCGCCGCCAGACTGTACCATTTGAAGGCGTCTTTGTCGCTCTTCGCCAGCCCTCTGCCGTTCTGGTACATCCACCCCAGATTGCTCTGCGCGGTGGCGTACCCCTGTTCCGCCGCCAGCCGGTACCACTCCGCAGCCTCCTTGTCATCTTGGGGAACGCCTCTTCCCTTCTCGTACATCCAGCCGAGGTTCGTCTGCCCGCGCGCGTCGCCCTGCTCGGCGGCCATCCGGTACCACTCGACGGCTTCGTCGTCGCTCTGAGAGACGCCGACGCCGTTTTGATAGAGCCATGCAAGGTTGGTCTGGGCGCGGGCATGCCCCTGTTCGGCGGCCATCCGGTACCATTCCGCAGCCTCGGCTTCGTTCTTGTCTACGCCGCTTCCGTTCTCGTACATCCACCCCAGGTTCGTCTGCGCGTATGGGTTTCCCTGCTCGGCGGCCTTGAGATACCACTCGGCGGCTTTCTTTTCATCGCGGCGGAGGCCGCGGCCGTTCTCGTACATCCACCCCAGGTTCGTCTGCGCGCGCGAATCGCCCTGTTCGGCCGCAGTTCGGTACCACTCGACGGCCTTCCGGTCGTTCTGGCGAACGCCTCTGCCGTTCTCGTACATCCACGCGAGGTTGGTCTGCGCAATCACGTACCCCTGCTCGGCGGCTTTCGTGTATAGTTCGACGGCCTTCTTCTCATCCTTGGGCACGCCCGTGCCGTATTCATACATCACGCCGAGATTGTTCTGCGCGCGAGAAAGGCCCTGTTCAGCCGCTTTCATGTACCACTCGGCAGCCTGATCCACATCCTGAGGAACGCCTCTGCCTTTTTCGTACATCCAGGCGAGGTTCGCCTGTGCCACCGCCAGTCCCTCTTCCGCAGCCATCCGGTACCATTTGGCCGCTTCCTCGTCGTTCTGCGGCATTCCCTCTCCGGTATCGTACATCAAACCCAGATCGTTCTGCGCCTCGACATCGCCCATATGCGCCTTCTCCTCGGTGCTCAGCACGAGGGAGTCGAAGGCTCCCGCGGGAACGTCCTGCAGAATTACTCCATGGGAGTCCGTTACCTCCGGCGATTCCGTAGGACGGGGGGCGTTTTTCACCAGCTCGTCCAACGCCAGGGATTGTTCTCGGAAGACCTCCTCGAGTTCTTCCATCCGCCCGCCTTCGGCGAACTCCTCCAGAGCAGCCGGAACCGTGACTGCCGCCTTTCCTCCGGGGATCAGAAACAGAAGAACGGCCGATATCAATCCAATGTCGATATACCCTTTTCTCCGGCGCGTACTGTGTTGTGCCATGCTTCATACCCTCTTTCTGTCGGAATTTTCCGGGAGGCCGCAGAGCCTCCTCGTCGTGACGCCGTAGATCGTGTGAACAACAGGACGAAGCGCCGCTTTGTTAAAAACGGACTCCGTTGATCAGCTCCTTGATCCAGCCCTGCGCGCGGGCGTATTCCTTCTTTGGAAGAACGACGGCGACGAGGAGGCTGTCGTCGGCGAAGAGCGCGGTCACCAAGGCCTGCCCCCCGCGTGCGGAATACAGTCCGACGGGAACATCTCTCCCCTGGACGTTCCATGTCGTTCGCCCGCTCTCCTTCGCCTCCAGTTCATCGAGGAGGTTCCGGTGCGCGTCCTCCCCGTCCAGCGCGTCGTAGAAGACGGAGATGAGGATGGTCGTGTCCTTCATGCCTTCGATCGTGTAGGTGAACGACTCTCCGAGGACGCCGATCGGGTCGAGACGTTCCACGGCGTCTTTTTTCGCTCCTTCCGGGAGGGTGACGGTGAAGCTGTCGGTGGGGGAACGGAAGATGCGCTCGTCCTCCACGTCGGCGAAAGGAGGAGAGGGGGTTACCGGAGGCAGCGGCCGGACGAGCGTTATCGAGTCGAGAAGCGCGTCCAGGTCGCCCTTTACGGAATTGAAGCTCTCGAGGTCGGGCGCTATGAATGTAAAATCGTACACGGCGGGGGCGAAGATGCGGGATGCGGTGCTTTCCTGCTGTCGGAGCGCGATAACGCACAGGCGATGGACGATGTGCGAGTCCGGTTTCTTCAGCGAGAAATCGTGAACGACGGCATCGCATCCTGCGATACGAAGCGATTTCGTTCCCAGAGGGGTGTACTCCCCGTCGGTTTTGAACGGAGCGATTCTGCTGTTGAGAACGCGCTCCAACGGATCCTTCTTCTCCTTGAGGGCGGAGAGGGCGGTCTCCTCGTCGTACCTGTTCCGTCCGAAGACCAGGAAGGAGGCGAGCAGTGTATCCGTTGCGTCGTAATATCGGTACTTCGCTCCCTGGGGGTCGTTGGAATCGCGCCATTCAGGGGAAAGTTCGATGGAGAAGACATCCTCCTGCACTCGCCGCGGTGCGGCTTTCGTTTTCCGCACGGGGCGGACGGAGGCGAGGATTTCTCCGAACGCGCCCTCGAGCAGAGGGAATGTGCCGGCGGTGGTGTTGAAGAAGAACGTATAGGCGGCGTTGTTCACGATGAGCACGACCGCCCGTCCGGTGAACGGGACGGGGCTCCCCGGAGAGTAGTACAGAAAGTCGTGCAGCACCGCGTCGATGCCGGAGAGCGCGATGTTCGAGGTCTTGATCGCCTGGTACCCTTCGAGTCCGGCGGAGTTCTTCCGGAGCCCTTCCTTGAGGACCGTCGCGGGGCTTTTTTGCTCGAAGAGCGGCTCCTTCGTGAGGTACATCTCCCCGACGGGATTTCCCAGATGCATGAGAACGTAGTACGCCTTCGCGCCGGGCGTCTCTTTCGCAACCCAGCCTGGCGGCATCACGTATTCGATATCGTCCGCAGTCTTCGCCGGAAGCGCCCGTGCCGGCGAAACCGTCGATACAACCCACGCCAACGCGAAGAATACGAAACACCATTTGCGGATCATCGGTATTCCCCCTTCCCGTTTCGCCGGTCCGTGTTGCGCCCTGAAAACGTACATGCCTGATGCGGGCGGAAGCTCCCTCGCCATTGGGTTCGGCGGATGGGGGCGCCGCGAGCGAATCGTCGCGCTGCGCATTTCGGGCCTGCAGTGCGTTTATTGTACCACGATACGCACTTTTTCATCGAGTCGGATGTAAAGAGATCGGCGATTCGGGGGGCGAAAGGGGGCGGCCGGAGGGAATCTCCGGCCGCAGCGCACGTTTACAGGCCGAGCATCGGCAGCACGGTTTCCAGATCCTTGTCTCCGCGTCCCGAGAGGTTGACCAGCAGTATCCGATCCTTTCGCATCGAAGGGAGGCGTTTCAGCGCGTACGCCAGCGCGTGCGAGCTTTCCACGGCGGGGATGATGCCTTCCTTCCGGCAGAGGCGGCCGAAGGCGTCGAGCGCCTCGGCGTCGGTGACGGAGACGTACTTCGCCCTGCCGGTATCCTTCAGGTAGGAGTGCTCCGGCCCGACGCCGGGATAGTCGAGGCCGGCCGCCACGGAGTGCACCGGAGCCGGTTCTCCCTTCTCGTCGAAGAGGACGTACGTGTTGAAGCCGTGGACCACGCCCGGCGTCCCCGCGGAGAGAGTTGCCGCGTGCGCGCCGAGCCCGAACTGCAACCCCTTCCCCGCGGGTTCCACGCCCGTGACGGCGACCTCGGGATCGTTCAGGAATCCGGAGAAGAGGCCGATGGCGTTGCTTCCCCCGCCGACGCACGCGGCCACCTCGTCGGGAAGGCGCCCCTCCCGTTCGAGCATCTGCACCCTGGCCTCCCGTCCGATGACGCTCTGGAAGTAGCGCACGATTTCGGGGTACGGCGACGGCCCGACGACGGAGCCGAGGAGATAGAAAGCGTCGAGGTCGTTCATCCACGCCATGAGCGCGCTGTCCACGGCATCTTTGAGCGTCGCCTGACCGTCGTGCACGGGGACGACCTTCGCGCCCAGCGCCTTCATCCTGGAGACGTTCGGCGCCTGACGCTCGACGTCGACGGCCCCCATGTACACCGTGCACTCCATCCCCATCAGGGCCGCCGCCGTCGCGCTCGCCGTACCGTGCATCCCCGCGCCCGTCTCGGCGATGAGGCGCTTTTTTCCCATGCGCTTCGCCAACAGCGCCTGCCCGAGCGCGTTGTTGATCTTGTGCGCGCCGGTGTGGTTCAGATCCTCCCGCTTCAGGAAAAGCCGCCCTCCGCCGCACTCCTCGGAGAGGTTGACGCATTCCGTGATCGCGGACGGCCTGCCAACGTATTCGGCGAGCAGCGTGTCCAGCTCTTTTTGAAACGCGCCGTCCGCCACCGCGTCGTCGAAGGCTCTCTCCAGCACGGCCAACAGCTCCGCGATACCCTCCGGCACGAACCGTCCGCCGTACTCCCCGTAATATCCCCGTTTCGTCTGTCCGTTGTTCGCCTGCGTCATTTCGATCTCCTCCTTGGAAGTTTAAAATATGTTTTCGTTGAATACAAAAAGGGCCGTCTCTTGCGACGGCCCTCCGAAGCTACGGATACAAAAAGGGCCGCGGGAAACGTTTGCTCCCGCGGCCCTTTGAAAACAGGTCAAAGGCGGCGGGACCCTAGGGCCACCACCACCACATGTTCATTGTAACGAAATTCCGGTCGAGTGTGCTCGCTGTCTTTTTCATGCAGGGACAATAGCACGGCGACCCTCGTTTTGTCAATGCGCTCTTTGTGAAATTTCGTGGACGCAACGAAATTTCGGAGGAGCGTGGTGCATTTTTCCCGTTTTTGAGAGAGAATAACCGGGCGGGAGAAAGCCCGTTGGAAGGAGGAAGCACTATGCTGTGCGTTCGGAAGACATCGATAGGAAAAATCGCCATCGGTGGGGACGAGGAGCACGTCACGCACCTCTATCTGCCGAAGAGCACGGAGCGGATCGAGCGCTTCGACGGGAAGGAGACACCCGTGATCCGGGAGGCCTTTCGCCAGTTGGAGCTGTACCTCGAAGGGAAGCTCGAAGAGTTCTCGTTGCCGCTTCTGGCCGAGGGGACGCCCTTCATGAAGAGGGTCTGGAGCGAGCTGGTGAAGGTGCCCTACGGGACGACCACGAGCTACAAGGAACTCGCCGAGGCCTCCGGCAATCCGAAGGCGGTCCGCGCGGTGGGAACGGCGAACGCGAAGAACCCCATCGCCATCTTCATCCCCTGCCACCGCGTCATCAACACCGGCGGCAAGCTCGGCGGATACGGCGGGGGGCTCGACCTGAAGAAAACCCTTTTGGAGCTGGAAGCCCGCAACAGAGCGTAGGAGGTTTCAGTGTGCGCATAGTCAGCGTCAGCAGGCGGACCGACATCCCGGCCTTCTATTCCGCGTGGCTGTTCCATCGTATGAAGGAGGGGTACGCCCTCGTCCGGAATCCGAGAAACCCGAAGCAGACGCGCTCTGTTTCCCTGAGGGCGGAGGATGTGCAGTGCTTCGTCTTCTGGACCAAGGACGCCCGGCCGATGTTCGCGCATCTCGACGAGCTGGAGGCGCACGGGAGCGCGTTCTACTTTATGTGGACCGTCACGCCGTACGGCCCGGAGATCGAGCCCGGCTTTCCC
Source organism: Synergistaceae bacterium (assembly GCA_018436725.1). Lineage (GTDB taxonomy): Bacteria > Synergistota > Synergistia > Synergistales > Aminobacteriaceae > JAAYLU01. The sequence continues at coordinate 126,218 of JAHDKT010000008.1, forward strand.
CGGAAAGAGGAGATCGTGTCCGCCTTCCGGCGGCTGAGCGGGCGCATCGGCCCGCGGCGCACGATTTGGAGGTACGACCCCGTTATCGTGGATGACGCGTTCCCCGTCCGAAATCACTTGGAAGCTTTCGCCCGTATCTGCGCGTCGCTCGAAGGAGCGACGGAGCGGTGTGTCGTCAGCTTCGTCGATATGTACCGGAAGCTGCGCGGGAAGAGGATAACCGAGGTCGGCGAGGAAGATATGCGGATTCTCGCTCGCGGTTTCTCCGAAATTGCCCAAGCGCACGGCATGACGGTGCAATCCTGCTGCGAGGCGGCGGACTTCGGAGCGGAGGGGCTCCTCCCCGGAGGGTGCATCGATGCCGCGCTCGTCGAGGAGCTTTCCGAGAAGCCCGTTCCGGAGAAAAAGGACGCCGGGCAGCGCCCCCTCTGTCGGTGCGCGCCCAGCGTGGACATCGGCGCGTACGATACGTGCCCGGCCGGGTGCGCCTACTGCTACGCCACACAAAGCGCGGCGGCCGTCCGCGCGAATGTCTCGCGCCATGATCCCGTCTCTCCCCTGTTGAGCGGGACCCCGTCGCTCGAAGAGTCGGCGCTCGTCGAACGGTCGCGCACACCCAAGCCGAGGCTCCTCGCGCTTTTTTGAGGTTGCGCTTCGTTCTCTTTTCTCCTCAGTTACACTGGACCTGCACGCCTGTTTGACATTTCCGGTTTGGTAGAATAAGCTGTGCGTCAATAAGGCGCAGTGTGAAATTGCAGGCGCGGACGTTCCCTCTGCCCGGGGTGTCTGCCTGCATATAGTGTGTTCAGAAGGAGGTGCGGAGGAAATGACTTCCGGAAAAGGCGCCGTAAAGGACGGAGTTTTTCGCCGGCCACGCTTGCGGCGGGGAGGGGGAGCGTTTTTGTGTCTGCTGCTTCTCGCGGCGTTCCTTTCTTTTCCCCGAAACGAGGCGTGTGCACGGACGGGAGAAGGCCGCGAAGCGCGCTCCCCGTCGAACGAGGCGCTCGCCGAACGTATCGCGCTGCTCGAAAAGGCGCTCGCCTTCCGCGGCGAGGGCGAGCGGATGGAGCTGGGCGGGGACTTTCTCGGCGCGCTGCTTTCATTCAAACGCAGCCATGCGCTCTACCCGGACCCCTCGCTCGAGCACAAGATCGGCACGTTGACGGCAGGGGAGTCTTCAGCTCCGCGCCCGGACCTGCAACCCCTGCGCGACAGGATCGCTCTGCTGGAGGAGCTGCTTGCGGGGCTTGCTCCTCTGGAGAACCTGTTCGGCCCGGAGGCGCCCCCTCCCATTACCTCGGGACCCGGCGTTGCGGCGCCTCCCGAGGACGATTTCCTCGGGAGCGAGGACGCCGACTGGAAAAACTACCCCGACCTCGCGGAGGAGAAAACCGCGATAGAGCGGTCTTTCGACGAGTTCAGGAGCGCGCTCAAGGAGGGGGATATTCCCCGCGCCGTTTCGCGGATCGAGGAAGATCGACAGGAGGAGTACGCCGCGCTCTTCGCGCACGGGCCGGAGGCGATGGCTTCCTTCGCGGAACTCCTCGAGAAGTCGGAGATGCGCTTTTTGAGCGCTCCAGAACGGGCCGACCCTGCGACCTCCTCGGCGCTCCGCACGTCGGAATATGCGGTGGAGCTTGACGGTTTCACGTTCTACGTCCGATGGATCAAGGTGGATGGTCGGTGGGTGCTCTTCGACTTTTAGTTTCTCCGACCGGAGAAGAAAGGAGGAACACGCGCATGAACCCGCAAAGAATCTCCCGCTGCGCCGCCGCGCTTCTCGCCGCGATCCTCTGGATCGCCGCCGCGCCGTCCTTCGTCGGAGCGTGGAGCCAGCAGCCGCACAGTCAGATCAATTCGGAAGCGATCACGCTCTTTGCCCGCCGGATGGGAGGAAAAGAAAAGTTCCGTCTCGGCCCTCTCGTCGACAACGCCCTGCAGCAGCCGCTGCGCGGCGTTGCGGTGACCAGCTCTTCGCTGACGGCCTCCGGCTTCGTCTCCGCGGAGGCGAACTATTCAATGCGCCGGTGGATCGTCATGGGCGGCGACTGGGCCGACGAACCGCACCTCTACTCGTCGGTCCGCCACTTCTACGACCCGCTACGGATTACGGGCGTGGCGTACCTGACCGATCAGAGCTGGGCGCACGGTCACTACGACAGCCCGCAGATCGACGCCAGGGCGTGGGGGCTGGATCACCCCGACAATCCGTTCACGCTCTACACCGCGCTCGCCGCGTACAAGGCCGCGCTCGAGGTGCGCGACGACGTTCCGCTTCCTTCGGCGATCTCCGCGCCGCACTTCAAGACGACGCTCAATCTTGTCCCGAAAGACCACGACGACCAGCGGAAGCTCCATCTCTCAAGGGCGTACCGCGCACTCGGCGAGTCGATGCACATGCTCGGCGACATGACGCAGCCCGCGCACGTGCGCAACGATTCGCACCCCGCCGACGAGCCGATCGAGGTTGCCACCTTCCCCGAGCACGTCCGACGGGCCGCTGCGAACCCGTTCATCGACTCGCGCATCCGTCCCTTTATTGCGAGCGCGGGCGGGACGCTCCAGGCTCCCGCGGAACTTTTTCATCAGGTGGCCCGTTTCACGAATTCGACCTTCTACTCGATGGACACCATCTATGACGAGCCCTCCGCCATACACCCCAACAACCGCCAGACGCCCTACCCGTCGCCGCAGTTCAAGGACCTGGTGGAGGTGAAGACGACGGTGCGGGGATTCCTGACGCCCCGCACGGTGAAGAAGCTTTACGGCGTGTTCGATGGCAAGCGCGTCGCCATGGCGCAGGAGCGTCTGAGCTTTCACTGGTTCGACCCGGAGCAGACCGTCTTCGGCGGTTTCGACAACCTCAAGGAGAAGGGAGGCAGGGGAATCGCCGTCGGGACGAATCGTCTCGGCCCCTATCACGTACCCCACGCCTTCGCCGCTTCGCAGGGGGAGGTGCTGTTGCCGCTGGCGATCCACGCCTGTGCGGATCTGATGGACCTCTTCTTCCCCACCCTTGAGCTGAAAGCGGAGTTCGAAAAAAAAGAGGAACCGTCGAACGCACCCGCTTCCCAGCCCCTCCCGAGACGCTTCGTCGAAGTCGCGGCCTCGATGGAGCATCTGAAGGACAAAGATCCGGCATGGTCCGCATACGGCTTGACAATACAGTATTCGGGGCCTGCCGAGCTGCTGGTTCTGGAGAAGACCAGGAAGATCTACAGCAGAAAGCTTCACTTCAACAAGGGAATTCTCGAGAAGAGGGAGACCCCCGAGGGGACCCTTGAAAAACTGCCGCTCCGCCTCTTCTTGGCGACGGAGGGCTTTCCGCTGACCGAGGAGGAGGCCTTTTACGAACTGAAGGACGGACAGTTCGCGATGATCAGGATCGAGGCGGGAAGCCGCAGGTTCGAAACCCCGCCGTGGAGTGTGAAGGATGCTCCCGAGGTGGTGATCCTGCCCCCGCGAATTCTCGTCCTCGAGGTTCCGGAGGGGACCGGCGACGCCGAGCACGAGTTCGAGGCCGTCGCGACCCCGAAGGGCGACTATCTCTTCGAATGGAACTTCGGCGACGGGAGCGACACGGTCGAGGACAGACCGCGCCCGGGAGAGAAGTCCGTGCGGAGGCATACGTACAAAGGGCTGAAGGTCGGGGATTCTTTCTCCCCCAAGGTGATTCTCTACGGAGAGAAGAAGAAACGGCTGTCCGAGGATACTGTCTCGGTGACGGTGATCAAGGGGGAGAAACGGCATTTCTTCGAGAACCGTACCTTCTGGCTGACCGGCTCGCCCTTCGCCAACGATCAGACCGCGGTCTTCCCGACGGTGGCGCTCTCCATCGTCCCGTCCATCTCCGGGCTATCCGGGGAAATAGACCCCAAGAGCCCCGAGGGGAAACGTCTCGCGGATATGGCCGAGGGGATGTCGAAGGCGGGAGACTTCGTCAAAGAACAGATGATCAAGGAAATGGCGAAGATGGGCGTCACATTGAGCGATTCGCAGCTCGCCGAGGCGATGAAGCAGGCGCTGGCGATGGGCGGAATCGATCTCTCGGGTTCCGCGATGGAGCGGCGTCCGATCCTCGGGAGCGGCTACCAGCAGTCGGGCAGACCGGTGACGGTCTCGCTCTCCGTGTCGCTCGCGTCCATACCGCCCGTCCCCTTCACCGTACCGGGAATACCAAGGCTTGAAGGTCGGGTTGCGGTGACCAAATGGTTCTTCACGACGGGCTCCGCCGTCAGCCCCGAGGTCTCGGGGAGCGGAGGGAGCGCATCCGTTTCGTGGACTCCCGAAAAGGGAAAGACACCGGAGTCATTCGCCCTCGACCTTGTGATGTTCTATACGCTGGATTTCTACAAGCGGGGGACGATGGAGCCATGGACGGAGGGCGGCGCGCCCGTGCGCTACGAGAATATGTCCGTTACGTTCCCGGTGGGCGTGTACTTCTGCCCCGTCCGATGAACGCCGTGGGCTGACCGAGATGATAGAGGAGGGAGTATTCATGAAAAGAGCCGGTGAACTGCTGCGCGGGAGTGCGGTTGGTGGCGGGGGAGAATCGGCGCGGGACCGTGCCTGCATCCGGTCGAGGCTGTTCGCAAGGTCGCTCCGCGTTCTGCTGGCCGGTCTGCTGATCGTGTGCGGAAGTCTCCCCGGAGAGGCCGGGGCGCAGGGAGAGGCGCCTCCCGCTCTTCGGGATGCGCCGGAGGGAATGCTTTTCCGCTGGGTTCCTCCGTTCTATATGTCTGTGCCGTCTTCGTGGAAGCCGATGGTGGACCGCAGGGACGGGCTGGGCTTTTTCACGGGCGCGCATCCGAACGCGTTCGACGGCCCGCCCTCGGGCGACGTGTCCATGACGGCTCTTGCGGTGATGAAGCAGACGCCCCCCAAGGGCGGAGGGTACAAGGACTTCTTCGCGGATATAGAGAACGAGGCGGCCAAAGGGAAGGTGAAGAACTTCTCGTCAAGCGAGGAGAAGACGACCATCGGCGACAAGCCCGCCGTTTTCTACTCCTTTTCGGGAGAGGTGGACATGGGCGGAGTCTCCCGGAAGATGGAAGGAAACATGATCCTGAGCGTCGGCGCGGACGCGGAGGGGAAGCATACGCTCGTCGCGCTCATGGGGACCGCTTCCTCGATAGAGCAATTCCGCGACGAGATCAAGAAGATCCTGGCGTCGGCGCGGGAGGCGAAGGGGCCGATTCACCCGGTCGCCTCGTTCCCCTACGGCTCCACCCAGGAGAGTTTCCGGCATATCTACGGCCCTGCGGTCGCGGACGACGGTACGATCGCCATCGGTGAAAGCCTGGGAGAGGGAAGGATACGCCTCTTCGATTCCAAGGGCGCCCAGCTCGCCGAGTGGGGGCGCAGGGGGCAGGGGGAGGACGGGACCTTCAACTATCCGCAGGCGATGGCCTTCGGCCCCGACGGGTCGCTCTACGTCGTCGACCAGGGGTACACGGTCGATCCGCATATACAGCGCTTCTCGCGTACAGGCGAGTTTCTGGGAAAGATCCGTGCGGACAAGAAGGCCATCGGGGACGACGGGATATACAATCCCGCGTACTTGACGGTGACCGAAACGGGTGCGATCGTCGTCGCCGGCCTCTCCGAGATCAGCGGCGGCGTGCCGCGCGTCCTCGTCTTCTCGCCCGAGGGCGAAGTGCTCTCGCGATGGGAACCCGGAGAGATCGGCGGGCTTACCGCGCTTCCCGGCGACCGTCTCGCCGTGACGAAGCCGCAGCAGGGGAACGACCGCGCCGCGATCTTCTCGGTGCTCGACCTCCAGGGAAAGACGCTGAAGGAGTGGGCGTTCTTCGGAAGCGACCTGCCGAAAACTCAGGGCGACGAGAAGGTGTACTTCAGACCGAAGTACCTCGCGGCCGACGCGGAAGGGCGGGTGTACGCCTACGACGATTCGGAGGACGCCGTCTGGATATACGACGCCGAAGGGAGATTCATGTACGCGATTCCGGTCAGGCCTCCTTTGGGCATCGTCGGGGGTATGGCCGCCACACCGCGCGGCGATGTGATCTTCCACGACCGGCCGAGCGGCTACGGTCCCGCAGAGCCGTCGGTTCATCTGTTTGAAACCTCGTTCCCTGCGGCGGCGGCCGCTGCCGTAGAGCCCGGGCAGCCCGGCACACCTTCGGCGCCGCTTGATGGACGCGAAGTTGTTGCGCCGGGGGCTGCCGAAGGAGTCTCGCCGCTTGAAATGGAGCTGGAGCGGCTGAAGAAAGCGCTCGCTCTTCGCGAGGAAGCCGAACGCCTTGAAGATGAAGGAGACCTTGAAGGAGCCGCGGCGAAGTACCGCGAGAGCCTGCCGCTGCACGAGGATCACGCTGTCGAAGTCTACGCCTCCGAACTGGAGGAGCGCGCAGCTCTCGCTTCGGTGGTGGACGATCTTCCGGAGATCGCCGAAATTCCGTCGGAAGAGGAGCAACCTGCGCGCGTGCCGGAGAAAGCAGCCCGTTCGCCGCTCTACGACGAGGCCGAGAGGCTGGAGCGTTCGGGGCGGCGTTACGACGCGCTGTTGAAGTACCGCGAAGCCCTCGGCGTTCAGCCGGACGAGAAGATGAAGACGCACGCCGACGGCCTTGAAGCGACGCTCGAAAGCGAGGCGCGGAAGACCGTCGAACGGGCGGTGGCTGTGCAGAAAGAAGGCAGGCTCGAAGATGCCCTTGCGCTCTACCGGGAGAGCATGAGCATCTACCCCGTGGAACGTATCCGCGAATACGCCGAACGCCTCGATGCGCTTATCCGGAACCGTAAACAGGGAGGCGACGCCCGAAACAGGGCGGAGGCGATCTGGCGGCAGGCGGCCGAACTGCAAAAGGCCGCGAAGTACGAGGACGCCCTTGCGAAGTATCGGGAGGGGCTCGCCATCTATTCCAACGCGGCGGTGGAGGAGCACATAGGGAAGCTGGAGGAGTTCATCAAGAGAAGAAAATAGGGCCCTTCTTGGATTGAGGGGGCTTGTAAGGATCCGCCGTGGGAGAAGTACGGAAAGTTGAGAAAAGGAAGGGGAGTGTGCGAGGTGGATGTGAAGGAAATTCTGCTTGCCGTTGTTTTTTTCGTGGCGGTGACGGCAGTTCTTACGCTTTATTCTCGGAGGAGGCTCGCTGGACGTTGGAAGGGAAAGGTTGAAAACGTCAGAAGCTTTTCCCGGCTCGACCACAATTCCTCCGAGGACCTTGTCAAGCGCTATGTAGAGACTGTAGAGATCATCTTTCGCACCGAAGGCGGAAGAAAAACGAAGGTCAAGATGGAGCGCTCCGCCTACACGAAAGCCTATCCCGGCGGGCTCGCCGCAGGCGACAGCGTCGAGAAGCACGAGGGTGACTGGTATCCGCGAAAGGTTGATGCCTGATGAAGCTCCTTGAAATGAACACGATCGACTTTCAGGAGTACGTCGGGTCGAACGACGCCGTCATCATACCCAGCGGCGCGTTCGAGATCTGGGGGCCGCACCTTCCGGTCGGGGCGGATACCATCATCGCCGAGGAAATCGCCAACCGCCTGGGGGATCGAATGGGATGGCTCGTCGGGCCGACTGTCTCGGTGGGGGATTCTCTCCTCTCCTGGGGGCCGGGGGCGGTGACCGTTCATCCGGACAATTTCAGAAACTATCTGGAAGACGTCTGTCTCAGCCTGGTCAATCACGGGATCAGGAGGTTCTGCTTCGTCAATCCTCACGTCGGGAACGTGCCGCTGATAGGTCAGGTCGCCTGCGCGCTGAAAACGGAACACGGAGCGGAGTCGTGCGTCTTCGACTGGTGGCGTTTCATTCAACCGCTCTGCGCCGATATTCTCGACGGCGAGGGGATCATGGCCCACGGCCACGCGAGCGAGGCGGGGACGTCGCTCTTCCTCTACCTCCGTCCGGAGCTGGTCAAGAAGGAGAGGATGCTTCGGACCGAGCCGAAGAAGGTGAACGCGTTTCCGGACGTGCAGGTCTTCTGGTCCATCTCCGATTTGAGCGATACCGCGATGATCGGGGACGCGACCAAGGCGAGCAGGGAGAAGGGGGAGAGAATCGTCGAAAAGGCGCTCGAACGGATGACGGATTTTCTGAAGCAGTGGTGATTTTTCATTTTCGCCGGAGTCCTTTCCGGCGGGCGTTTCTGGTATCATATGTCCTGACAATCTTATGTGGAGGTGTTGTATTGTGAGGAAAATGGGCTTCGTTCTGCTGCTCGCGCTTTTTGCAATTTCGGGGATCGTCTCGCCGGCGGCGGCGCAGACGACGATCAAGATCGGTCACGTGCTCAACCAGGATCATTCGTGGAATGTCTGCCTTCTCGGTTTCGCGGAGGAGGTCAAGTCGGAGACCGGAGGACGGGTGCTCATCGAGGTGTTCCCCGGCGCGCAGCTCGGCAACGAGAAGGACGTGATCGAGGGGCTCGTGATGCAGACGATCGACGGAGGCCTGGTCGGCGGCGGTTCGTTCCAGTCCATCGAACCGAAGTTCGGCATCGAGGCGCTTCCGTACGCATGGCCCTCGCACGAGGCGGCGTACAACGCGCTCGACGGGGAACTCGGGGCACACCTTCTCGCCATCCTGGAGAAACAGGGAGTCGTGGGGCTCGCCTGGTGGGAGAACGGTTTCCGCCACATGACGAACAATCAGCGCCCGATCCAGAAACCGGAGGATCTGAAGGGGCTGAAGATCCGCGTCACACCCGACAAGATGCGCCTCGACACGTTCAACGCCCTCGGCGCGTCCCCTATGCCCATCAACTTCGGCGAACTCTACACGGCGCTGCAGCAGGGCGTGGTGGACGGTCAGGAGAATCCGTACGCCATCATCTTCTCCAGCTCTTTCTTCGAAGTGCAGAAATATCTTGCGCCGACGGGACACATCTGGGGTTCCGCGCTTCTTTGCGTGAACAGCTCCGTCTGGGGAAAACTCTCGAAAGAGGATCGGGCCACGGTGATGCGGCTTGCCGCCAAGTGGCGCGACGAGCAGCGCCGCCAGACCTGCGAACAAGAGAACGAGTTCCTGGAGAAGCTGAAGGAGAAGGGAATGCAGGTCTCCGCGGTCGACAAGGAGGCCTTCCAGAAGGCCGTTCAGGGTGTCTGGGCGCAGTACGAGGGCGTCTTCGGCAAGGAACTGATGGATCTCGTCCGGAAGTACGGGAAATAACGATCAATGAGCGGCGAAAACAACGGCTTCCTCCGGAAAGTCTTCCGCGGACTCGACATCCTTTTGATCGCCATGATCGTGGCGGTCTTCGTCGAAGTGCTGCTGGAGGTGTTTTTCCGCTATGTTCTTCACAGACCGCTTTCGTGGGGAGGGGAGCTGTCCCAGACGATACTGGTCTGGATCACCTTTACGGGCGCGGCGGTGGCGCTGTTCAGAGGAGAGCACATGACGATCGATCTCCTTGTGCAGCGCCTTTCATCCGACCGGGTGAAACGAGGACTGCGCCTTTTTACCTTGCTTGTGCTCGGAGCGTTCCTCGTTCTGGGCGTCGATGCCGGGTGGACGGTCGTTGTGCGGACCTGGAGGATGCGGACGACGGCGATGCAGATTCCCGCCGGTATTCTGTATCTTGCCTTCCCTGCCGGGTGCCTGCTGATGCTGCCGGTGGTCGTCCGGGACATTCTCGGGACGATCGGGAGGTAGGGCGGCTATGCTGACGCTTCTCGGAGTTCTTTTCGGCGGTATTTTCATCGGCATTCCCATCGCTTTTTCGATCGCCGTCTCGGGGATGGCCTATCTTCTCTTCGAGTCAACCGTTCCGCTGCTGGTGGTAGCGCAGCGGATGGTCGTCGGCGTCGACTCCTTCACGCTGCTTGCCATCCCTCTCTTCGTCCTCGCCGGAGCGTTGATGGCCGAAGGGGACATCACCCCCAGGATCATGCGCTTCGCATCGAGTATGGTGGGGCATATTCCCGGAGGGCTGGCGATGGTGATGGTGGTGTCGTGCATGCTCTTCGGCGCGATATCGGGGTCCGGCGTGGCCGATGTCGTCGCCATAGGCTCCATTCTGCTTCCCGCCATGAAGCAGCAGGGGTACAAACAGCCGTTCAGCGCGGCGCTTTTAGGCTGTTCGGGCGCGCTCGGAACGATCATTCCTCCGAGCATCGTCATGGTCGTCCTCGGCGTGAGCATGGGGACGTCGATCGGCAAGCTCTTCCTCGGCGGGGTCGTCCCGGGTATCTTGACAGGTCTCGGACTCATGGTCACTTCGTACTTCATCTCGCTGCGCGAAGACTACCCGAGGCTGGAGAAGGCGCCGTGGAGCGAGGTCTTCGAGTCCTTCAGGGCTGCGATCCTGCCGCTGCTCACACCGGCGATCATCATCGGCGGCATACTGAAGGGAATCTTCACGGCGACGGAGGCCGGCGGAGTCGCAGCCTTCTACGCCCTGCTCCTCTCCATGTTCGTCTACAGAAAACTGACGTGGCGGCGCTTTTTCGAGATCTGCCTCGAGACTGCGCGGACGAGCGCCGTGGTGCTCTTCCTGATCGCGGCGGCAAGCCTCTTCGGCTGGGTCCTGGCCGCCGAGAACATCCCGCAGATGGTGGCGAACGCGATGCTCTCCGTTTCGACGAACTACTGGATGGTTCTCCTGATGTTCAACGCCCTGCTGCTGCTGCTTGGAATGTTCATGGAGACCATCGCCATCGTGCTCATCGTCGTCCCGATCTTCTCCCCCATACTGACGCAGATGGGCGTCGATCCGGTGCATCTGGGGGTCATGGTCTGCGTCAACCTCGCCATCGGGGCGAACACGCCGCCCCTTGGAGTCGACCTGCTGGCCGCGTGCAAGGTGGCGGATATCCCGTACGATTCGTCGTTCCGGTACCTTCTGCCCTTCGTGGGCTCCATGATTTTGGCGCTTGTGCTGATCATCGCCTTCCCGGCGATAGTGACGTTCCTGCCGAAGCTGCTGATGGGAGGGTAAGACGCCTGTCGCCCCGAGAATATTCTCTGCAAGGGGAAGGGACCCTCCTTGAGGCGCCCTTCCCCTTGTTTTGAAAAGTAGACTTTTTGCTCTTCCCTTTGTTTTCCGAGAGGGGTACTAAAGTCTCTTCCGCGCTTCTTGCACCTGCATCGAGTTTTTCTGGTGATTTCCCCGAAGGAAACGCCTCACTGGAAAATGAGACCTCTTATGATTGATAGATGAGTCTTGAGTCCTTCCGTTCATGCTCCTCAAAAACCCTGTTTCCTGATATATTGTGTTCTATGTAATATTTTTTCCCTTGTTTCGCAGGCATAAGTTCGACAAAGAGCTTCTCGACGACGTATCCTGTCTCCTCCTCTTAGTATCGCGTATCGAGGAGCGTGTTTCTTCGAACGAAGAGCAGAGTGTGAAGAGGAGTCGAAGATACTTCATCCTGTTTCCTCTTCGCCGTCTCAGCCGGGAAGAATCTAGTGCTCCGGGTGAATGTGATTACCGGAAGGGTGGGATGCCTCATGAAAGATTTGCACGGAAAAAAGAGGGAAGAGTTTTTACAAAGTCTTTCTCCCGCTGCACGAAAACTGGCGCTGGAGGTGGAGCGCCTGAAAGCGCGCTTCTCGGGCGGAACCCAGCCTGAGAGTACGGGGAGCCTGACCTCGATGGGCTTCGTGGATCTGGAACATTTCCTTCGGAAGAAGTCTTCACGTAAAAAAAAGAAGTCGTAGCGAACCGACTCCTCCCGCCCGCTGGGGAAAATGCTGACGCAGGCCGTCAAACGCTTCATTTCCCGCATCCCTTTTTTTTGAACACCGCAAGACGTTTTTCCCATGTCGTCGTACAATAGAGTGCGAACGGTTTTCTTCGCCGTCCGTATATCGTATTGTTGTACTTTCCGCGGAGCTTTCGAAAGGACTATCGTCTGAAAGGGGTTTATGAATGAAATACCTGTTCTATGCTTTCGCGCTCGTCAATCTCTTCGGTCTTCTGATCATGTGGTGGGACAAGCTGCGCGCCGGACGGCAAGGAGCGCGCAGGGTTCCGGAGAAAACGCTCTTTCTGATTGCTCTCTGCGGAGGATCGCTCGGCTGCTGGGCGGGGATGTATCTATTCCGGCACAAAACGCAGCATCTGACGTTCACTGTAGGAATTCCCTTGATCATTGCGATGCAGACGGCGGTTACGGTCTATTTCATGCTATAGGGGAACGATATCCTTCTTCTTGCGGAGGCGGGAAGGCCCTTATTCGTGTATAATTCTCCTTCATTTCCAAAGAAGAGGAGTGATTCCACATGAAACTTCTTATCATCGCGTTGCTGGCCCTTGCCGGTCTCGGGTTTTTCCTGTTTCATGCGGCGGAAGCCGCGCTGCAGTTCGAGGAGGATGTTTTCGCTACTTCCGCCGGGGAACTGAAGATTACCTTCGTCGGGCACGGTACCCTGATTTTCTCCTTTAACGGCAAAGTCCTCCACATCGACCCCTACAGCAAGGTGGCCGACTATTCCCTGCTTCCGAAAGCGGACGGCGTACTCATCACGCACGAACATCAGGATCACTTGGACAAGGCCGCTCTGGAGCATATTCTGACGCCTGAAACGGATATCGTGCTCAACGCGAAGAGCGCGGAGATACTCGGACGCGGGAGGGTGCTTAGGAACGGCGAATCCGCGCAGCTCCTCGGGATCACGGTCGAGGCCGTGCCCGCCTATAACATCGTCCACAAGAGAGATACCGGACAGCCCTTCCATCCGAAAGGGGAGCACAACGGCTATATCCTTGTCTTCGGCGACACGCGAATCTATGTGGCGGGCGACACGGAAAACACGCCCGAGATGAAAGCGCTGGAGGACATCGACGTCGCCTTCCTGCCGATGAACCTCCCCTTCACCATGACGCCGGAGATGGTTGCCGACGCGGCCCTCGCCTTCAGGCCGAAGGTGCTCTACCCGTACCACATGGGGCAGATGGACGAGGAGCGACCGGCGAAGCTGGCGGAACTGCTCAAAGGGAGCGGAATCGATCTTCGTATCAGGAAGATGGGGCGCTGACCGAAACAGACTAAGAAAAGCGGAGGGGGTTCGCCCCTCCGCTTCTTAAATCAACGGTTTTCACTCAACGTTCCGAGCGTGCGCGGATAAACCGGAACTCGGTTTGCGTACGGTACACCTCTCCGGGAAAGAGAACGGGCTGCGGCAGGTCCGAAAGCGCCGCGGCGTTGGGGTACCACTGCGTTTCGAGCGCGAGCGCCATGCCCGGCGCTCCGCGTCTGCCGCCGGAGAAGCGTTGGGCCGGGCTCAGCGACCCGCCGGTGTAGAGGACGCAGGCCGGCTGGTCGGTGAAGACCTCCATAAGGCGGCCGCTTCCGGGGTGTTCGAGGACGATGTCCGGCGTCCTGCAGTCGCCGGGGGAGTTGAGCAGAAACGAATGGTCGTATCCGTTGCCGAGCGCGATCTGAAGATTCTTCGCCCATTGCGCGTGTTCCGGGGAGCGGGGAGCCCTGAAGTCGAATGGAGTTCCGTCGACAGGAAGTGGAATGCAGGGGAGATGCCGCTCGTCGAGCGGCATAAAACGGTCGGCGTCGAGCGCCAGACGGTGCCCTGCGATGGATTCGCAGTGCGGGCCTCCAAGGTTGAAATACCCGTGAAAGGCGGGAGCCAGCAGCGTCGGCGAGGTTGCCTCGGCCTCCCAGGAGATCGTCAGAGAGTGCGCGGAAAGGGTGTAGACGGCCGCGATGTCGAGCGCGCCGGGGAAGCCCCACTGGCCCGGGCGGGTCGAGAGATGAAAACGAACGCCCGCCGTTTCTTCTGTAACGAACGTCTTGCCGCTCCAGACGGAACGGGAGAATCCCGTCGAACCGCTGTGCAGGCAGGATGTGCCGTCGTTGGCCTCCAGCGCGTACAGCCGCCCCTCCAGCTCGAACGCGGCGTGTGCGATGCGGCCGGCCACCGGGCCGCAGAGCACGCCGCACCAGCATGTGTCTTCCTCGTATCCGGCAAGGTCGTCGTAGGAGAGAAAGATATTCTCCCCCGCGCCGTCGCGGCCGGGGACCTCCAGCGACTGGACGGCCGCTCCGTAGTCGATGCAGCGCAGTTCCAGATCGCCGTTTCTCGCAGTGTGCAGAAAAACCTTCTCCCCCGACCGCGTTTCGCCGAAAGGAACCGAATCGGCGGAAGGGCCGGGGGAACGATGTTCGCTCATGAAGAGTCCTCCTTCACAATCGGAAAAAAGCGGCCCGGTTCGCCCCGAAAAAGGGGGGCCGGGCCGATGTCCTTGCGTTACTTCGCGGTTTTCTTCTTCGTGTAGACGTCGAAGGCGACTGCGGCCAGGAGGACGAGCCCCTTGACCACCTGCTGCCAGTCGATGGAGACGCCGACGATGGACATGCCGTTGTTGAGCACCCCCATGATCAGGCCGCCGATGATGGCGCCCGTGACGGTGCCGATTCCCCCCGAGGCCGAGGCGCCGCCGATGAAGCACGCGCCGATGGCGTCAAGCTCGAAGTTGACCCCCGCGACGGGAGACGCCGCGTTGAGACGCCCCATGAAGGCGAGTCCCGCGACGGCCGCCATCAGTCCCATGTTCGCATAGACGAGGAAAAAAACTTTGTTCGTGTCGATTCCGGAGAGCTTTGCAGCCTTTTCGTTGCCCCCGAACGCGTATACGTGGCGTCCGAAGACGGTCTTCCTGGTGATGAAGCTGTAGATGAGGACGAGCGCTCCGAGGAGTACCAGCACCATCGGGATTCCCCGGTGCCGGGCAAGCTGGTAGGTGAACGCTGTGACGACCGAGGCGATGAGCAGGATTTTCAGCATCCAGAAGGGAAGCGGGGCCACCTCGAATCCATAGGCTTGCTTGTTCCTCCGGTCGCGCAGTTCGAAAAAGGCGAATGCCAGCAGAAGAGCGCCGACGATCGCCAGCGCGGTATGGTTCAGTCCCTCGCCTCCCAGAACGTCGGGGATGAAAGTGGTGAAAAGCGTCCGGAAGAGATCGGGCATGGGAGCGAGCGTCTGCCCCTTCAGCATGACCAGCGTGAGGCCTCTGAAGCAGAGCATCCCCGCGAGGGTGACGATGAATGCGGGAATGCGGAAGTAGGCGATCCAGAAGCCTTGCCAGCATCCGATGAGGACGCCCAATGCGAGGCAGACGAGGATCGAGGGGATGACCGGCCACTTCCAGACCGTCATCAGCGTGCCGCCGACGGCGCCCACGAACGCCGCCACCGAGCCGACGGAGAGATCGATATTCCCCGTGAGAATGCAGAGCAACATGCCGATCGCCAGGATGAGGATGTAGCCGTTCTGCTGGATGATGTTCGTTAAATTGAGCGGACGGAGCAGCACTCCGTCCGTGAGATACTGGAACAGAAGCACGATGAAGAGCAGCGCCACCATCATCGCGTATTGCCGGATGTTCATCATGAACATCTCTTTCAGCTTCCGCATCAGGCCACCTCCCGATTGCTCTGCATAATGCACTTCATGATCGACTCCTGCGAGGCGCTCTCCCGGTCCAGTTCGCCGACGAAGCGCCCCTCGTTCATCACGTAGATCCGGTCGCTCATACCGAGCACCTCCGGCATCTCCGAGGAGATCAGCACCACGGCCTTTCCCATGGCCGCAAGTTCGTTGACGATGCAGTAGATTTCGTACTTGGCGCCCACGTCGATGCCGCGCGTCGGTTCGTCGAGAAGCAGTACGTCGGGGTTGGCGAAGAGCCAGCGGGCGAGGATGGTCTTCTGCTGGTTGCCGCCGGAGAGGTTGCCTACCCTCTGGAAGACGCTCGGCGTTTTGATGGACATCTTCTTGCGGAGGTCTTCCGCTACGGTGATTTCTTTATTCTCGTCGAGAACGCCCCTCGCGGTACTCAGTTTGCCGAGGCTGGCGAGGGAGATGTTGTGGCGGATATCGTCGATCAGGATAAGGCCTGCGGACTTGCGGTCCTCGGTGACGTACGCCATGCCGCGCGCGATCGCGTCCTTGGGGGAGCGCAGATCGGCGGGTTCGCCGTTCAGGAGGATGGTCCCGGAGAAATCGCTGCCGTAGGAGCGGCCGAAAAGGCTCATGGCAAGCTCGGTCCGCCCGGCCCCCATCAGGCCGACGAGCCCTACGACCTCTCCTTTTTGAACGTAGAAGCTGACGCTCTTGATCTTCTTCCGGTCGAAGAAAAGCGGGTCGCCGACGGTCCAGCCGCGCACTTCGAGCGCAACGTCGCCCCCCGCGTGGGGAGGTCGTTTCGGAAACCTGTCGACGATCTCCCTTCCTACCATCCCTTTGATGATACGGTCCTCTTTGACGCTTTTGTTCGCGTTGTCCAGCGTCTCGATGACGGCGCCGTCGCGAAGCACGGTGATACGGTCGGCGATTTTCTCCACCTCGTTGAGCTTGTGGGAGATGATGATGGAGGTGATCCCTTTCTTTTTCAGTTCCAGGAGCAGATTGAGCAGATTGCCGCTGTCCTCGTCGTTGAGGGCGGCGGTCGGTTCGTCGAGGATGAGCAGACGGACGTCCTTGGAGATCGCCTTGGCGATCTCGACGAGCTGCTGTTTCCCGACGCCGAGATCCTTTGTGATGGTTGCGGGGTTTTCCTTCAAGCCTATCTGTTTTAAAAGGTCCCCGGTGCGGGCGTATGTCTCGCTCCAGTCGACGATGCCTCTGTGCGCCCGCTCGTTGCCGAGGAAAACGTTCTCCGCGATCGAGAGGTAGGGGACGAGCGCGAGTTCCTGGTGGATGATGACGATGCCGATCTTTTCGCTGTCTTTTATGGTATGGAATGCGCAGGTCTCTCCGTCGAAAACGATCTCCCCTTCGTAGGAACCGAAGGAGTAGACGCCGGAGAGAATGTTCATCAGGGTGGATTTTCCCGCGCCGTTCTCTCCGACGAGCGCGTGAATCTCCCCCTCCTCGACGTCGAAACAGACGTCGTTCAGGGCGCGGACTCCGGGAAATGTCTTCGTGATGCTCTTCATCCGCAGGAGTGTTTTGGCCATGCTCTCATCTCCTGTTCCTGATTCAAGGGGGACGGAGCGTCGAAGCCCCGTCCCCTCCGTTGCGGTACGTACCGGAAGTCTTCCCGGATTACTTCAGATCCTCTTCCTTGTAGTAGCCGGAATCGATGAGCAGCTCCTTGTAGTTGTTGACGTCGGCGAAGACCGGCTCAAGCAGGTAGGAAGGGACGACCTTCATGCCGTTGTCGTAGGTCTTCGTATCGTTCACTTCGGGCTGCTTGCCCTGGAGCAGATCGTCGACCATCTCGGCGACCTTCGCGGCGAGAGCGCGGGTGTCCTTGAAGACGGACATCGACTGCTTGCCGGCGAGCATGTTCTTCACGTTCGCGCGGTCGCAGTCCTGACCGGTGATGATGGGCCAGTCCTTGCCGGGAACGTAGCCGTTGTTCTCGAGGGAGGCGGAGATTCCGTAGGCGAGCGAATCGTTGGGGGAGAGGACCGCGTGCAGCTTCTTGTCGGTGTAGGATCTGGAGATGAGGTTGTCCATGCGGGCCTGGGCGTCCTCGGACTTCCACGCAAGAATGCCTATCTGCTCCATCTTCGTCTGACCGGAGTGGCAGATGAGCTGCTTGCTGTCGAGGTAGGGCTGCAGGACGCTCATGGCGCCGCCGTTGAAGAAGAAGGCGTTGTTGTCGTCGGGCGACCCGCCGAAGAACTCGATGTTGAAGGGGCCCTTGCCCTCTTTCAGACCGAGCTTCTCTTCGATGAACTTGCCCTGGATGACGCCGACCTTGAAGTTGTCGAACGTGGCGTAGAAGTCCACATTGGGAGACTGGCGGATGAGACGGTCGTAGGCGATAACGGGGATCTTCGCCTCGGCGGCCTTGGCGAGCACGTCGGAGAGGGCGGAGCCGTCGATGGAGGCGATGATCATGACCTTGACGCCTTTGGTGATCATGTTCTCGAGCTGAGATATCTGGACGCTGACGTTATTCTCGGCGTACTGCAGATCGACTTTGTATCCTTTTCCCTCGAGGATTTTCTTCATGTTCGCGCCGTCTTCGTTCCAGCGCTGGAGGGACTGAGTGGGCATGGCGACGCCCACGAGAATGTCCGCTGCGAGAGCGGCTGTTGCGGAGAAGAGAAGGACGAGCGCGAGAAGAGCGAGCAGCATTTTTTTCATAAAAACCCACACTCCTTTGAAGAGATTGTCGAGGGGCATTCATCGGCCCCCCTGCGTCCTCCTTCCGGGAGGACTTCCGGCGCCTCCGAGGCGAACTGTGAAGCCGTCCCCCGTAGCACAGGGGAGAGTATCCGTTCAAAAAATCTCGAGAAGGCATCAACTCCTTAAAATTATGTTGGATGCGGCGTGTGGTGCAAACTCACAAGGCTAATTGATTGATTCAATAAATATATTATGAACATTCCTTGCACTCTTGTCAAGGTCTCATAGTGCGAAAAGAGGTTTTTTGCTTGGTCTGGAGCGGAAAAAAGAGCCTATAGTATTGTATTGTAAAAACGATAATATTGACAGAGGGGGGAAAAGTGATATAATTTCGCCAAAGAAAAAATAAGGGAACAATGTTCGCTATAGGAGAACGAAAATGACAAGTATCGGGAAAGCGATGTACATACTCAAAAGATTGGGCGAGCCTCCGTACGAGCTTGGGATTACCGAACTCTCCCGCGAGCTGGACATGGTGAAGAGCGGCGTTCATAAGCTGCTCGCCGAGCTTGCGTCGGAGAGTTTCGTCGTCAAGAATACGCATACGAGAAAATACAGGCTCGGTCCGGCCTTATTCCGACTGGGCTCGATTTATGGCAGTATGCGAGGAATAGGAGAAATCTCTCAAAGTGTTATGGAGGCGATTTCAAAAGTGACGGGGACCAGCGTTTTGGTGGGATTACGTGATGCCGACGAGGCATTTCTCGCGTATAAGGTCGATCCTCCGGGTTCTTTTTCCTACGAGGGGCATGTGGGAAGAAAGTTCCCCCTCCACGCGGGAGCCCTGGGAAAGATTCTCGGCGCCTACATGGAACCCTCGAAAATCAGGGAAATACTTTCGGTGCGCGGAATAGAGAAAAGGACGAACCTGACGATCTCTTCGCTGAACGAGATTCTGGAAAGCTATGACGAGATACGGCGCCAAGGGTATGCGTTGACGTTGGGAGAGAACATATCCGGCGCGTTCGGGCTTGCCGTTCCGATTTACGATAGAAATCACGATGTCTGGGCCTGTTTGTGCGTTGCGGGCCCCAAGGAGTTCTACGACGAGTCGAAGAAGGAGGCGTGGATTCGCCTTCTTCGGGAGGGAGCCAAGGATATTTCCTACAAGCTTGGCTTCCGGGAATGAAATCCCGGTAATTTTATTGAAGGGGGGGATGACGGGAACCTCGCAATCGGAGCAAATGGGGAGACGGTGTTCCGCACGCGGAGGCGGACGGTATCGTACTACCAGTCGAGGAGGGAACAACATGAAAAGAACGTTTTGCCGTGGGGTTTGCGTAGTTTGTGTGTTTATGATGTCGCTTCTTTGGTTCGGGTCGGCTTTCGGCGGCGAATTGAAACCGGTGAGAATACGTTTGAGCGTGACGGGCGCCGATACTTCTCCTATCAGCATGGGGGCGAAAAAGTGGTCGGAGCTTGCAAAGGAGCGGTCGGGGGGGAAGATCGACATACAGGTGTTTCCCAATGAGCAGCTTTCCAGCGGCAACCAGCAGAAGGGGATCGAGAACCTTCAGATGGGAGTCATTCAGGCGTCCATGCACTCTTCGATCATTTACTCCGTGCTGGATCCGAAATTCAGCGTGCCGAGCCTTCCGTGGCTGATCCCCGATTTCGAGGCTGTCGACAAGGCGTTTGCAGGGAAAGCGGGGGAGATGGTAAAGGATGTCGCACGAACGAAGGGGATCGAACCCATAGCGTTCATGGAGAACGGCTTCCGCCAGATCACCAACAGCGTCCGCCCCATCCGGACTCCCGAGGACATGCAGCACATGAAGATCCGGGTTCCCGGCATGAAGCTCTACATGGATCTCTTCTCGGCCCTCGGCGCCGATCCGACGGCTATGAACATAGGCGAAGTCTTCACTTCTTTGCAGCAGAGAACAATAGACGGCCAGGAGAATCCCATCGCCGTCATCCACAGCCGGAAGTTTTACGAGGTGCAGAAATTTCTCACAATATGTAACTACTCGTACGATCCCTATATTGTCGGAGTGAACAGGAAGTTTTGGGACGGGCTCCAGCAGGAGGCGAAAGATATACTGCTCTCCACAGTCAAGGAGGCTGCGGCGTATCAGGTAAAGCTGACCCGGGAGACTGAGGCCAGGCAGATCGAGGAGATCAAGGCAAGCGGCACGGAAGTCAATGTCCTGACGCCCGAAGAGGTGGCGCTTTTCCAGGAGAAGGCCAAAGTTATCTATGAAAAGTATGAACCGCAGTTCGGCGCGGAGATCATAGAGGCTTTCAGAAATCCGGAGAAGTAGTCCCCAACCCGGGAGAGCGAGTGACGTCATGGATAGATTCTTTAAACTGCTGGACGAATTCGAGGAGTACTTTCTTGCGACCACGTTGATGCTCATGCTCATACTGACGTTCACCGAGGTCGTTTCGCGGTATGCGCTTCACCTCTCCTTCGCGTTCGCCGAGGAGATCACCATCAATCTTTTCGTATGGAGCGTCATGGTCGGGGCGGCGACCGCCGCCAAACACAATCATCATATCGGTTTCACGCTCGTCTCCGATCTGCTGCCTCCTTCTGTTCGCCGATGGCTGATTTTGTCGGTGGCTCTCGTCTGTGTCGGCGTCCTCGGGCTTATAGGCTGGTACGGGGTGGAGATGGTGCTCTCGCAGATGCGCTACGGGCAGCTGACTCCCGCACTGGAACTCCCGGAATGGATCATGGGGCTTGCAATACCGGTCGGCGCTCTTCTCTGTATGATTCGCTTCCTGCAGTCCGGATACACAAACTGGGAAGAGCTGGGAAAGGAGGATGCGAAATGAATGTCGGCCTGCTGCTCTTCGGGACGTTCGGCGTCTTTCTGCTTCTCAACATACCCATAGCCTTCAGTCTGATGCTCTCGTCCATCATCGCCCTTGTCCTCACCGAGACGTCTCTTGCGGTCCTTGCCACGATTCTCTTCTCGTCCACTTCGAGATTCACGCTGCTCGCGGTTCCTTTTTTCATTCTTGCCGGCATGGTCATGGAGAAAGCCGGAGTTTCAAAGCGTCTGATCCGGTTCGCGAACACCTGCGTCGGTCATATTACCGGAGGTCTGGCCATTGTCATGGTGATCACCGCGTGCTTTTTCGCCGCGATCTCCGGTTCCGGACCGGCGACCGTTGCGGCGCTGGGAATCATCCTCATTCCGGCCATGGTGAAATCGGGCTACGGGAAGGGGATGGCCGCCGCGCTCATGGCCACGTGCGGAGGAATCGGCCTGATCATTCCTCCGAGCATCTCCTACGTGCTGTACGGCGTTGTCGCCGAGCAGTCGATCGGGAAGCTCTTCATGGCGGGGGTGATTCCGGGGTTGGTAGTGGGCGCCTGCCTCATCGGGGCGAGTACGATAGTGTCGAAACGTAAAGGATACGGCATGAAGGGGGTAAAGGCAAGCTGGGGAGAGCGTTGGGATGCTTTTAAAGACGCTTTCTGGGGGTTGCTGACGCCGGTGATTATTCTCGGGGGTATCTACGGAGGCGTGTTTACTCCGACCGAGGCCGCGGCCGTCGCCGCTTTCTACGGTATTTTCGTCGGTTTCTTCGTCTACAGGGAGTTGACGCTGAAAAAACTCAAGGATCTGCTTGTCCAGACTTCGGTGACAACCGGCATGGTGCTGCTTATCATCGGAGGTGCGACGATGTTCGCATGGCTCGTGACAACGGAAGGTGTCGCCGTGAAGTTTTCCGAGGCCATGCTGAACGCATCGCGCAATCCGATCGCGATTCTGGCGATCATCAACGTCATCTTCCTCATCGCCGGGTGTTTTCTCGACGGAATATCCATTACCTACATCTTCGTTCCCCTGCTTGTCCCGGTGTTGCAGCAGCTGAACATCGACCTGATCCATTTCGGTATCATACTGACCGTCAACGTGGCAATAGGACAGATAACGCCGCCGGTCGGAATGAACCTTTTCGTGGCATGCCCTATTGCAGGACTCTCATTGAAGGAGATATCGAAGTCCATACTTCCGTTCCTCATAGCGTCGATAGTTGCGCTGCTCATCATCACGTATATTCCCGTCATCTCTCTCTGGCTCCCGGGGATCCTGGGAATGTGAATTCCGCGGCGGGGCTCCGTGCTCCCCCGCCCCGCCGCGCTCCGTTTGCCCCGCTTCGACCCGTATTGACCGGGTGTACCTCGAAGCAGCACGCGTTGTGAACATGACGTCCGTCGGCGGATGATCCGAGGAGGGTGTGCCGGATGCCTGTTGAAATAAAAATGCCCCGAATAAGCATGACCATGATTGAAGGGGTCATCGTCGGATGGCACAAGCAAGAGAACGAAGCGATACGGGAAGGGGAACCTCTTGTCGAGATCGAAACGGACAAGATCGTCGAATGTTTGGCCGCCTCGGTTTCAGGAGTGCTGTTGAAAAAACTGGCGAACGTCGGGGACAGAATCCCCGTGGATTCGCCTCTTTGTCTCGTCGGTGACCCATCGGAGGCTCTTCTCGCCGGAAGTGCGCCGGGACGGGAGGACATCGCGAAGAAGGAAACATCCGAAGACGGAGCGAAAAGCGGGAATTTCCCCCGCAAAACCGTCCGGATGCCCGGGTTGAGCGAGCATATGACCGACGGGCTCGTCATACGGTGGTACAAACGGGAGGGAGCTTCCTTCCTTGAAGGAGAGCATCTGCTCGACGTCGAAACGGAGACGACCGTACGATCCGTTTCCTCTCCTTTTGCCGGAACTCTCACGGAAATACTCGCTTGGCCCGGTGATGTCGTTGCTGTCGGGAGCGAGCTGTGCGTTGCGGAGGGTTCGGATTCCGCCGGGAAGGAGGAATCTGCGGATTCTTCGGAAGAGCGTACAGGGGTGGAAGGAAGGATACAGGCTTCTCCGGCGGCGAGGAGACTTGCCGAAGAGCGGAGGATCGATCTCTCGGGAGTGCGGGGGACAGGCCCGGGAAGAATGATCGTGCGCGCGGATGTGCCCGCCGTGCCGTCCGCGGCCGGGAGCGGGACGCCTTATACAGAGGACGAAGTCGTCGAGTTCACCGGAATACGCAGACGCATCGCGGACAATCTCATGAGGAGCAAACGGAACGCGGCCGATGTAACGACTGTGGCGGATGTCGATATGGGGCGCATTTCCGATCTGCGAAAGAATCTCCCTCTTTCCTATACTGCTTTTATCGTCAGGGCGGCCGCTCTGGCTTTGAAAGAATATCCTGAGATGAACTCCTCCCTTGAGGACGAGAAGATCTTCATCAGAAAAAAGATCAACATCAATGTGGCCGTTTCCACCGAGCGGGGGCTGATTACCCCCGTCATACGCGATGCGGACAGAAAAAACGCCGTCAGCATCGCGGAAGAACTCGATGAACTCGCGAACCGGGGCAGGGAGGGAAGCATCTCGGCGGAGGACTTCCAAGGCGGCACCTTTACGGTGACCAACTCCGGGGTCTTCGGAGCGCTTTTTTTCACGCCGATACTCAACTACCCCCAGTGCGGCGTCCTCGGCGTCGGAAAGATAGCGCCGACTCCCGTCGTCCGAGGCGATGCGATTGTCCCCGCGCTTGTGATGTATCTTTCGCTGACCTACGATCATCGCGTGGTGGACGGAGAGACCGCCGTCCGTTTCCTCCAGAGGATACGGTTCTACCTGGAACATCCGGACTCGATGATCACTTTTTTGAAAAAGGAGAAGAAAGAAAATGGATGAAGTCCGCACCGAGTCGTATGCCGGCAGTGCAGGGAGAGTGATCCTCGCCCGGATTCGGCGGAAGACGGATCTTCTGACCGGTATCATCGATATCTGCAGAAAGAACAATGTGAAAACGGCAGCTGTGACGATAGCGATCGGAAGTCTCATCAACGCGGAAATAAGCTGGACGAGGCCGAGCCAAACCTCGAAACGGGGGTCGGAGCGAACGCCGCCGCTCTTTCTGGCCGGGCCTCTCGAATTCATCTCCGGGCAGGGGCTTTTTTGTCTGGACGGCGACCGACCGGTAGTTCACTTTCATGGAACCGTCTGCGACAAAGACGGGAAAGCATGGGCCGGGCACTTTTTCCAAGGAGGCAATCCGGTCCACTCGACCATGGACCTGGTGATACGCGAACTGAAGGGAGTCCGAATGAACTGGTTCTACGACGAGGAAATCGACCTGGAACTTGCCGTTCCGGGACCCGATTTCGAGGAGAGGGGGTGAGGCGGTGATACCGCTTCTGCAGAATGCCGATTTTCTGGAACTCTATCGTTTGCTGTTGCTCACGAGGGTTACGGAAGAACGAATGGTGGAATACCATAAACATTCGCCGCTTCCGGAACTTCCTCATACGAGCATAGGACAGGAGGCCGTAGGGGTAGGAGCGACCTACAAGCTCCGGAGAGACGATCTTATTATTCCATCACTGAGGACGAGGGGCGCATTCCTGACGAAGGGGATTTCCTCGCGACAGCTCATGGCGGGCGCGTTCGCCAAGGTGACCGGCGCCGCCAGGGGAAAGAACACGTCGCACCACATGGGCGATCCACGCTGCGGCGTGGTGGCGGGCTCCGGAGTGGTATCATCGCACGTCCCCGTCGGCGTGGGAACGGCGCTTGCGGCCAGGTTGCGGAAGAAAGACTATGTCACCGCGGTCTTTTTCGGCGATGGAGGAAGCAACAGGGGCGATATCCACGAGAGCATGAATATGGCGTCGGTCTTCAAACTCGGCATCGTCTTTATATGCGAGAACAATCAGTACGCCATCTCCACTCCGGCGTCGTTTCACACTCCCGTCCGCGATATCGCCGTCCGGGCCGAAGGGTACGGCATGCCGGGAGTAATTGTGGACGGCAACGATGTGATTGCCGTCTTCGAGGCTGCTCAGGAGGCCTATGAGCGGGCGCGCAAGGGAGAGGGGCCGACATTTCTCGAGTGCAAGACATACCGCTGGAGAGGACATTCCGAGAGGGATCCGCGTGATCTTCGTCCGCAGGAGGAGATCGAGGAGTGGAAGCGGAAGTGTCCTGTTTCGAGGCTCGGGGCCAAGCTTCTGGAAAAAGGTATCGCCGACGAGAACACCCTTTCCGATATCCGGAAAAAGGTGAACGAAGAAGTGGAGGATGCCATCGCCTTCGCCGAATCGAGCCCCTATCCCCCCGCCGAAGAGGCGCTTCTGAATGTCTTTTCGTCCCGGCCGGAGGTGAAATAGATGCCAGCGATGACGATGAGGGAGGCCATACGGACCGCTCTGGCCGAGGAGATGCGCCGAGATCCGGATGTATTCGTGATCGGAGAGGATGTCGCAGTCTACGGAGGAACGTTGCAGGTGACAGCGGGACTGTGGAACGAATTCGGCGACGAACGGGTGATCGACACTCCTCTTTCCGAAGTGGCTGCAGCCGGGGCCGCTATTGGGGCCGCCATGATGGGGATGCGCCCGGTTCTTGAAATCATGTTCGCGGATTTCATACCGCTCGCTCTCGACCAGATACTGAACAACGCCGCAAAAATGTGCTACGCCTACGACGGAGAAATGTCCGTCCCCATGGTGCTGAGGGCGCCGTTCGGAGCGGGCGTTCGCTCGGGAATGCACCACTGTCAGAATCTCGAAGCATGGTTCGCGCATATTCCGGGAATCAAGGTCCTCATGCCGACCACCCCGGAGGACGCGAAGGGCCTCCTGAAGGCCGCGATCAGGGATCCCGATCCCGTAATCTTTCTTGAGCACAAGCTTCTTTACGGTGTTCGCGGCGAGACGCCGGAGGGGGATTATATCGTGCCGATAGGCAAGGCCGCCGTGCGCAAAGAAGGGAAGGATATCTCGATCGTCGCCTGCGGCGCCATGACGCCCAAGGCTCTCGATGCCGCGAAGGAGCTTGCATCCTCCGGAATCGACGCGGAGGTGATCGATCTTCGAAGCATTCGCCCGTTGGATGAGAATGCGATTGTCGGGTCGGTGAGAAAAACCGGGCGTCTTCTCATCGTGCATGAAGCGTGTCAAACCGGTGGAATCGGCGGAGAGATCGCAGCCGTTGTCGCCCGGGACGCCCTTGGATATCTCGATGCGCCAATAGAGAGGGTGACCGCTCCGGACACACCGGTTCCGTTCAGCCCGACGCTGGAAGATTTTTTCATCCCGCAGACGAAGGCCATCGTAGAGAGGGCGAAAGGAATGTTCAGTCCTCTCTGGAAGAGTGTATGACGATGAGAGGGGACACATATGACATTGTCATAATCGGCGGCGGTCCCGGCGGGTATACGGCCGCGCTGCGCGCCTCCGCCCTTGGAGCCGGCGTGGCTCTGGTGGAGAAGGACCGACTGGGAGGTACCTGCCTCAACAGGGGTTGCATTCCTACAAAAGCCTTGATAAAGAGCGCGAGTCTGTGGAAATCGCTCGAAAAAATGCCGTTCAACGGAATCCGGGTGGACGGCGCCTCTTTCAACTGGAAGGGAATGCTCTGGCGAAAGAACAAGATCGTCGGAACGCTGACATCCGGTATCGACGGGTTGATGCGGAAACACGGCGTGCATGTCGTCGGCGGGGAGGGAATCCTCCGGGAGGATGGAAGCATCCTGGTCCGGAGCGGAAGCGAGTCCCGCGAACTGTCCGCCGCGCATGTCATTCTCGCATCGGGTAGCGTCCCGGTTTCTCCGCCGATCTCTTTTCCTCAAGGGTACGCTCCCCTGACCACGGACGAGATCCTCGATCTCGACAGCCTGCCAGAATCGTTGGCTATCATCGGCGGAGGCGTTGTCGGCGCCGAGTTCGCATCCCTCTTCGCAGCTCTCGGCGTGAAGGTCCATCTCGTGGAAGTCCTTCCGTCCATTCTCGGCCAGTCCGATGAGGACGTGGTCCTGTTCGTCCGAACGGAGTTCGAAAAGGCGGGCATTCGAGTACACGCTGGTACGAGCGTACGCTCCGTCGACGGACGAAAAGGGGCTTTGAGGCTTACACTGGATTCCGGTACGGTCGTCATCGCGGAGGAAATTCTTGTGGCGGCCGGAAGAAGGCCGCTAACCGAAGGATTTCGGGAGTCCGGCCTCGAGATCGACGAGAAGGGGTTCGTCGTTGTCGACGAATACTTGCGGACAAGCCGTCCGGGCGTCCACGCGGTCGGGGACATCACGGGGAAGTGGCAGCTTGCGCATGTTGCGTCCGCTCAAGGAACGTGCTGCGTGGAAAGTATCTTCGGCTCGGGGGGGCCCATGGAGTACGACGCCGTTCCCTCCTGCATCTTCACGTTGCCGGAGATTGCGAGTGTCGGCATGACGGAGCGCGAGTGCGCCCGGAGGAGTATCGACTACATACGGTCGATGTTTCCGTTTTCCGTGAACGGAAAAGCCGTCGCCGATGGAGAAACATCCGGCTTCGTCAAGATTTTGGCGGAGAGGAAGTCCGCGAAGATTCTCGGAACCCATATCGTCGGCGCCGAGGCAAGCTCGCTGATACACGAAGCGGTTCTCGCCGTAAAAATGGGGTGCACGGCGGAAATGCTCCAAAGAATCATTCATGCTCATCCTTCCAAGGGTGAAGCGTTTGGCGAGGCCGTAGGCGGCTTGATCGGCATGGCGATACACCTCTGACGGCATTCGTTTCCGAAGGGAGCTTTGTTGAGAGAAACCGGTCAAGGCTGCGCCTTCTTCGGACGAAGAAGGCGCAGCCTTGACCGGTTTCGGCCGAACGATTCTTGATTCCGGTGTCAATACGGAAGAATATGGTACAATCGTCCGAAACAGGATTCCGTGCGGGGGCGCTCCGAAATCCCGCACAATAGAGGATGAAGACGCGGACCTTGCTCCGTATTATCAGAGCCTTCCCGCCTGTTTTCCGGGGCGGGATTTCTTCTGTACAGGCCGAAGGAGGAAGTGCATTGTTCATCGGGAAGAAAATTTTCGCGTGCTGTATGCTCGTTGCGGGGCTGCTTCTTCGCCCCGCCCTCGCGGCGGGAGTGGAGGAGGTCGTTGAAGAAACCGTTGTCGAAATAAGCGTCTCGGACGACGCGACGCTTCCGGAGACCTCGGACGCCGCTTCGCCTCAGGCGATTGCGGCCTCCGAGGATGTTTCTCCTGCGCCGTCCGCCGAGTCCCCTCCATCGAAAGGGGAAGTTTCGCCCGGCGCTGCGCGGATCGACGCTTTTCCGGAAAAAAAAGATACTGCCGATGAGGCGCCTCCACCGGACGGAACATCCGTAACCACGGCGGATGAAATGCCCGGAGCCCCGGGTTCGGAACAGCTCGCCAGAAAGCTCTTCGAGATCGAACTTGCCAGCCGCGTCGCGGAGGAGGAGCTGGGCAAGCTGCCGAGCCTGGTGCAGGCGGAACGCACGAAGATAGCGAACGAACTCAACCAGTGGGCGAACACCGATCTCCGCCGGATAATCGACAGGCACTACGTCGAGGTCGAAAAGGCGCTTGCGGAGACGACCCTTCCGGAAGATCATAGCTCCGTGGGCATCTGGTGGAAACAGGTGAAGGCGGGAGTCTTTCTGAACGAGGACATCGAGGAGGTCGTCGCCCTCTTCGTGAAACGGGCCGGACCCCGACTCTCCACGGTTCACGAGGAATTTCAGCGCGAGCTGCTTGAAAGCCTGGAGCTGCGCAGCCAGGCGCTGTTGCGGACTTCAATGGAGGAGATACGCAAGCCGTTCGTGGCCACGGTCAAGGACAGGCTCCCTCTCTACAACTCGATCCCCGTCCCCAACACGGAGCGGGCCGCGCTGTCGATCGCCCTTTCCACGGAGCAGAGCGACAGAGGACGTCTCTCCTCGGGGATGGCGGTCGTCGGCGGCGTGGTGCTCACGCTGCTTGGAAGAAAACTCGTCCAGCGTATGATGCACCTGGCCGTCGTGAAGATCGGAGGCAAGGTGCTCGCGCGGATGGTCCCGATCATCGGCGTCGGATTGCTGCTCTACGAGGGAATTCAGATGGGGCAGGCGAAGGAGGCGTTCGAGGAGGAACTGCGGAAGAGCTTCTTGACCGAGTACACGGCGGATGTCACCGTGGAGTCGGTCTGGAACGCGAGCCCCGACGGCGCGCTCCCCTCCATGAAACAGGAGATGGAGCGGAACGTCAACACGCTTTTGAGCGACTGGGAGAGGATCTGCCGCTCCGAAGCGGTCTCCATGATCCACAGCGCGCGCGTACTCGCGTCTTCGGAGTACGTTCGAAACTACGTCGGCAGGGAATTGGAGAAGGGAGCGGACTTCCAGCTTATCCTCCAGAAGATGAACGCTCTCTGGGACGCTTTCGGACAGTCTCTTGCGAGAGAGCCCGTGGAATTTTTCGAGTCGATCCTGATCGACTCGCCGGACAGAAAAGATCTCCGCCTTCTCTCCAGAGACCCCGACAGCAGGTTCATCGAGCAGTACAAAACATGGGGAGCCGACTTCCTGAAGGCGGTCAACAAGATCGGCGTGGAGAACTACGTGTCCACCGAGTGGAAAAACAGCGACGTGAACTGGAACGTGCTGAACAGGAGCCTCGACTTTCTGCCGGAGATCGGCGGCAACCGCAACGCGGCGCGCGGGCTGCTCTTCCTGATTCAGGAGGGGGTTCCTCTCGACGGCTTTTCTCCCGACCTGATGGCGAAAATCGCCGTGAAGAAGGATGTTTTTTTGAAGGTGTGGAAGGCGATCATACCCGATGCGCGTAAACTCGCGGTGCTCTTCGACAGCGGCCGCCCGCTCGACATCCTCGAACCGTCCATTATCGCATTTCCCGAGGCGAGCGCCCTCTTTCTACGGGGGTACGGGGTCGAGTTCTGGACCTCTTGGTCGAGCGACGACATCTTCGATCTTCTGCGAATCTCCGAGATCCGGGGAAAGAGTTCCGGGCGAATCGGCGCGGCGCCGATCCGTCCCCAAGAACGGGCCGATCTGCTCGAGGTCTTCCGGAGGGCGGGGGAGCGGGGGATCATTCTATGGGACACCCATACGAAAGAGCCGACGGGAGAGATCGGCAGGATGCTCGCCCGCCAGAGCATCGACTGTATGGCCGAAGGGTACCCCTTTGAAGACATGAAAAATCCGGAGCTTGTCCGCTTTGCGGTAGCCAGCGGGAAATTTCCTGCGGGGCGTTTTTTCTACGATACGCTCAAGGGCGTCGGCAGCCTCGTCCGATATCTTCTCCTGGGCGCGGTGCTCCTGACCTTCGGCGGCATTTTTTTCGGCCTGTTCAAAAGGATTCGAAACGCTCTGTATTCACCCCCGTCGAGGTATGCCGAAGAGGGGCGGAGGGAGAGGGGGCTGAAGGACGTCTTCTCCGGCAGCTCCGCAAACGAAGAACCGGAAGCCTCGGAGGCGAAGAAGGCCCTCCCGCCGGAGGCTCGGTCGAGTACGAATTCGGCCGCTGCGGTGTGCACCGAGCTTTTAGAAAACTCCTCCGCCGACGAGTCTTCCGAAAACGATACGAAGAACCCCGGGGAGGACACGTGCGACGTGAGTCCCGACAAGAGAACGCAATGCGAGGAGACGAAGAAAAAGGATGAGTAACAGACGAATTCCGGTGCTCACGGTCGACGTGATTCCGGGCAAGAAGTGCGAGTATCTTGGGTGCGTATCGGCTTCCTGCTGCCTTTCCAAATCGCTGGTGCAGGATATGGCGTCCAACGTGAAGAACTGGACCGTGGGCGGGGAACTGACCCGGTACACCGATATGATCGACGATGCGGTCGCCCTCGCGACGGAACGGCTCGGCGCACAGGCGCAGAAAATGGGAGCGAACGCCGTCATCGGCTTCCGGCTCTCTACGACGAGCGTCTCCACCGGCGCGGCGGAGCTGATAGCCTACGGCACGGCGGTGCGTTTCCCGGATCTCGACCCTAAGTAGCAGGCGAGCCCTGCGAACGCGGTTTGGAGGGTCTCCACATAGCGGTGACCGCGACGGCGGTGACCAGGCAGAAGAGGGCGAAGAGTCTGAAGGCGGTCAGCGTGCCGAGGATCGTCGAACCGAACCCCATGTACAGGGGGAGCAGGAACCAGCTCAGATCCATCGAGAAGTGGACCAGCGCCGACGCCTTGGCACGGAGACGGGCCGGGGCAAGATCCGCCGTGAGCGCCAGATGAGCGGGGTAGCCGTACCCGACGCCTATTCCGTAGAAGAATCCGGAGAGGAGCATTCCGGTACGCGAGCCTACGAAGGAGAGCCAGATGAGGCACGCGGCCATAAGAACAAACGAGGGCCCCGCGAAGACCGTCCTCGGGTAGCGGTTGAACAGGTTTCGTCCCGCAGTACGGACGAAGAGAGCGCCTCCGGCCATGGCGAAGACGAACCACGAGGGGACGAGCGACCTTTCCAGCAGCAGACTGCCGATAAAGACGATTGAGGAGTCGCAGAGGCCGAAGAAGAAGCAGGAGCAGAGCATTTTCCATGCGGGGGTTTCCCGGAAGAGGTCCCTGTAGCTTCCCCACTCCATGGAGGAGATGTCTCCGGAAACGGACGCGCGCTCCGTGCGCAGACGAAGCGCCAGCATGAAGGCGAGGGCCGAAGCGGCCACGGGGATGAGCAGATAGATCCTTCCGAGATTGTTGCGGATGAGAAAGTCCGTCAGCGGAACGACGGTGAACATGGGGACGATGCTGCCTATGGCGACGAGGGCGAACGCAAGTCCCCTTTTCGCTTCCTCGACGGCGAGCGCCTGGTAGGTGGTGAGGGCCACCATGAAAACGCTGAATCCCAAACCCATTACGATGCGGAGCGTCACGAAGTAGGAGAACGACCCCTGGTAGATCTGTAGGACCGCGGCGCATCCCAGGCAGAGAAGCGACGAGAAGATCATGCTCCCCCTGATCCCGAGCCGTTCGGTGATCCAGCTCCCCAGCGGGCGGACGGCGGTCGTCGCCGCGTAGAAAACGCTCACCAGCACTCCCGCCGACGCTGCGGAGTACCCCTGCGTATTGAGGTACGGGGCCAGAAAGAAGAACGTGTTGGAGTAGGAGTGTATTGCGAAGTTGATGATCATCAGGGACACAATGAGCCGATCCATGGAAGCCTCCGGAAAATGAATTCGCGGCCGCACTCCCGGAATTTGTGCGTCTGCGGGAAGGGCGATTCGCGGGGCTCATTGTATACCATAACCGGTTTTTCTTCAATCATC
Source organism: Synergistaceae bacterium (assembly GCA_018436725.1). GTDB lineage: Bacteria > Synergistota > Synergistia > Synergistales > Aminobacteriaceae > JAAYLU01. Next base: position 158,316 of record JAHDKT010000008.1, read on the forward strand.
CTGACAATGAAGATGCCCCTCCGCGGAATGGAGGGGCATCTTTAGAAACTCTTCGGAACGCGATCAGCGGTTTACTGGGTGATCGCGTTCACGGGACAGACGGATACGCAGCTTCCGCACTCGATGCAGGACTCGTCGACGATCGCTTTGCCGTCGACCATCGCGATAGCCTCTACCGGGCAGGTTCCCACGCAGGTCTCGCAACCCACGCATGCTTCCTTATCGACAACTGCCTTTGCCATAATACATTCCTCCTCAGCAAGGGATATTCTGACGCAGCGAACACTACCGGATTATACATCACTTTCTTCCCTCGGGCAACTTGGCTTTTCCGCTCCGTATCCGCAGTCCGTGAGATGATCAGCGGTGTTCGCTTCCCCAGAGAAGCGACGGTGGATATTCGGCCTTGGGGTCGCGGGCGATCAGGCGTTCCATCTCGTCCTGCGGCGAGGAGCCCTCGTAGAGCAGGCGGTATACGCCCTGCGAGACGGGAAGCTCCACGGAAAGTCTGTGCGCGCTCTCCGCGACGGCGCGGACCGTGAACGCTCCCTCCGCGACCTGACCTACCTCGCGTTGCGCCTCTTCGAGGGAGAGTCCTCGTCCTAGTGCCAGACCGAGGCGGAAGTTGCGCGACTGGGCGCTGTAGCAGGTGAGGACGAGATCGCCCATACCGGCGAGTCCGGCGAGGGTCAGGGGATGCGCTCCCAGAGCTTCGCCGAGGCGCATGATCTCCGCAAGCCCCCGGCTTACCAACGCGGCGCGGGCGTTCTCCCCCAGCCCCAAAGCGGACGTCATCCCCGAGGCGATCGCCATGATGTTCTTAACGGCGCCTCCTGTCTCGGTGCCGACGACGTCGGACGAGGTGTATATTCGCAATCTCTGGGTATTCAGCATCGACTGCCAAAGGAGCGACGACGCCTCGTTTCCGGAGGCGGCGGTCAGCGCGGTCGGAAGCCCCTGCGCCACCTCGCCCGCGAAGCTCGGCCCGGAGAGGACGGAGTAACGCGCTTCGGGAAGCGTATCCGAAACGATGGCGCTGATACGCGCACCCGTGGAGATCTCCATCCCCTTCGCCACGTTGCAGATCTCCGTTTCCGGTATGCGGAAGCGATCGAGCGCTGGAAGGAAGGCGCGCAACGATTGGGTAGGCAGGGCGAGAATCCAGTGGCTCGAAAAAAGCGCCGCTTCTTCCGGATCCGCCGTGGAGGTAACCGTCTCGGGGAGCGCGATCGACTGCAGGTAGTCCGGGTTGCGGGAAGCGGCGTTGATCGCCCGCGCCTGTTCCGCGCGGCGGCACCAGAGCAGCACCGAGTGGCCGCTCTTCGCGGCCGAAACGGCGAGCGCCGTTCCCCAACTTCCTCCTCCGAAGATCGTGATTTCAGCCATGAATCGAGTCTCTCCTTTCGTGAATCACTCCGCGCGCTCCCGCACGGTGTCCGGCGTCAGCAGCAGCATGACCGTCCCGGCGAACATCAGCGCCGCTCCCGCCAGGATCGCCGGCACCAAAGACCCGGTGACGTCGCGCAGAAAGCCGGAGACGAGCGGCGCGATCACTGCGGACGACATGATCGTCGCGTTGAAAAAACCGACCGCCGCGCTCATCGAACCGGGGTGCCGCTTGCTCACGATGTCTCCTATCCACGAGACCGCAACCGGCGAGAACGCCGTATTGCTGAAGATGCCGAAGAGCAGGAGCGTGGAGACGATCAGCGGCGCTCCCTGTGCGCGGGTCAGCAGAAAGAGCGCCGCGCCGCTCGCCGGAAGAACGATCGATGCGATTTTTCTGCGGCCGAAGCGGTCGGAGAGTCTGCCCCAGAGCACGCCGCCAGGAAGCGCGGAGAGCGCGATGAGTCCTGTGTAGAGGCCGGAGCCGGAGAGCGAGAAGCCGCGCTCCGCCTGCAGAAACGTCGGACCCCATGTCGCGGCGGCCCAGAATCCGTAGAGCGAGCAGAACGTCGCCATGTTGATCTTCCAGATATCTCGGTCCTTGAAGAGACGCAGGTAAACGGAGAGAGACGGGGAGCCCGAGCTGTTTCGGGTGTCGGGCAGGAAACGGATGAACGCGAAGAGCATCAGCACCGTCGGCACGGCGAGCACGAGGAAGGGGGGACGATAGTGACCGAAGAACTCGTAGAGCGGTCCGCTCACCGCCATTCCTCCAAGAATGCCGAGCGCCATTCCCATGCCGATGAAGCCGGAGCTGATTCCGCGCTTCTCGGGCGGGACCGTGGCGAGAATCGTCCCGAAGCAGCACGGATAGTACGCTCCGGCGCCGAGTCCATGGAGCGCGGAGAAGAGAAGGAGCAGGGAGAACGTGTTCCCGAAGAGGCCGAACCCTAGGATACCGGCGCCCGAAAGGGCGAACATGAAGAGGAGTACTCTCTTCGTTCCCCACCTGTCCGCGGCGAGTCCGCTGGGGATCTGCAGGAGGACGTAGAAGAGGAAGTATGCGCTGGTGATGGAACCCGCCTGTGCGGACGAAATACCCAGCGTCTCCGCGATGACCGAGAGAAGCGGGTAGAGCGCTGTCCGGTCGGCGTAGAGCACCGCCCAGCCGAGAATGAGCACGACGATCATGTGATGCATCTCCTTCGATGAGAAAGTCACTTCATTGTATCCGTTCCGGCGAAAATTGCCAGACCTTCGTTTCGACGGTACAATAGAAGAAGCGCAGCAAGAGTGCGCGAAGTGGTTCGAGCGAGGAAGAGAGGAGGCGCAGCGCTTGCCGCCGGATGATCTGTCGCAGAAGTTGAAGGAAATTCAGGATAAGATGAGCGAGGCGCTGCATTACAGCATCGACAGCATCTCGGCCCTTCGCGAGGAGGAACGGGAGCGGCTCTTCGAGGTCCGCAACAGAAAAGAAGAACTCCTCAGGGAGTTGAACGAAGTGATCGTCGCGGCCGACAAGGCGGAGAGCGAGTACCGCCGTTCCCGAGAGGAGTTGCTTTTCGCCAGCCGCTCCGGGAATGAGAAACGCGAAAAGGATGCATACGAACGGGCGATGCATCTGATGAAGATCAGGGGCGCCTTCGAGGAACGTGAAAAACTGCTTGCGCGCCAGCGCGACGACCTTGCCCGCGAGGAGCGCCGTATAGAGAAGCTGCTTGCTCGGAGCGAGGAGATGGGTAACCGCTTCCGAGTCGCGCTTAATCTGTTGACTATGAGTCTGGAGGGAGATACCGGAAACGCCGCCTCCGGTACAGAGAGCGGACTGCTCGCCGGCATGCTGCTCGCCGAAAGGGAAAGCATTTCTCTCGCGCGGGATCTGCATGACGGCCCCATTCAGAAATTCGCCAGCGTCGGTCTCATGATCGATCTTTCGAAAGAGTTTCTTGACCGCGGAGATTTCACCCGGGCGGGCGAGGAACTGAGTCGGACCAGGGCTCACCTCGCGGACGCCCTTGGCGAAGTTCGTTCGTTCCTTTTCCAGCTCAACCCTTCGGGACTGAAGGACGGTCTGCACACGCCGCTTGGACGCCTCGCCTCTCAGGTGCGTTCCTTCTCCGGGTGCGATGTTCGTTTCACGCTCGAGGGGCGAGCGGATGTTCTCTCGCTCCAAGTGCGTACGGCCGTCTTCAAGATAGTCCAGCAGGCAGTGATGAACGCCGTCAGAGGCGGCAAAGCGAAGTTCGTGCGGATCATGATCGGTATCGGCGCCGATGTGCTGCGGGCGAAGGTGGTCGACGACGGCGTCGGTTTCGACGTGGACAAAGAGCGGGAATTGGCGGAGGAGCGCGGCGCGTGGGGGCTTGTGAACATGGAGGAACGCGCGCGCATGATCGGAGGCGGCGTCTCCATCATGAGCGAACCGGGCAGGGGGACGACCGTCCTTCTTGAAGTGCCGTTGTCGAAAAAAGTGTAAAGAAAAGCGCCGCCCCGTCGGAGGGCGGCGCGTGCTTTTTCAGGCGCTGAGACGTTTCGCCTTTCTGCGCTCGTTGTCGTCCAGAATGGACTTGCGGAGGCGGATCGATTTCGGCGTCACCTCGACGAGTTCGTCCTCGGCGATCCATTCGAGGGCCTTTTCAAGGGTCATCTTGCGAGGAACGTCCAGCTTCACGGTGAAGTCCTTCGTCGACGACCTGTGGTTGGTCGCCTGCTTCCGTTTCGTCGGGTTGCAGGGCATATCGCCGGGACGCGAGTTCTCGCCCACGATCATCCCCGCGTAGATCCTGTCCATCGGCGAGATGAAAAGGACGCCCCGCTCCTGAAGGTTCTCAAGCTGATAGCTCGTCGCCTCTCCCGTGTCCAGGCTGACCAGCGCGCCTCTGTTGCGCGGCGTGATCTCCCCCACCCACGGGGCGTACCCGGAAAATCGGGACGACATGATGCCGAGCCCTCTCGTGTCGGTCAGGAACTCGCCCCGGTAGCCTATGAGGCCGCGCGTAGGGACTGCGAAGAAGATACGCATCAGTCCGGTTCGGAGGTTCTGTATCTCCTGCACCCGCGCCTTTCTCCGCGACAGCTTCTCGAAAACGACCCCCTGATACTCCTCGGGGATGTCGACGACAAGGTCCTCCATCGGCTCGAAGGTTCTTCCGTCGCGCTCCTCTGTGATGACCTCGGGCTTGGAGACGCAGAACTCCATCCCCTCGCGCCGCATCTCTTCTATGAGAATCGCGAGTTGCAGCTCGCCCCTGCCGGAGACCTTGACGCCGTCCGGCCGCCCGAGGTCCTCCATGCGGAGAGCGACGTTCACGTGCATCTCGCGTTCCAGCCGTGCCTTGAGCTGCCGGAGCGTTATGGCCTGCCCCTCCTGACCGGAGAAGGGACCGTTGTTCACAAGGAAGAACATCGAAACCGTAGGTTCTTCGATATCGAGCGGCGGCAGAGGGAAGTTCTCCAGCTCCGACGAGCAGAACGTATCGCCGATGCCTATCTCCTTGGGGCCGGAGATCCAGACGATGTCGCCCGCGCCTGCCTCCTCGACTTCGAGGCGTTCAAGTCCCCGCGTGACGAAGATCTGGACGGCCTTTGTCCGGTCTTTGTCGATGATGAGGAAGTTTTCGTTCTCCTTGTCGCTCCTGTCCTCCCAGGCCGTTGTGGTGCGGAGGAACTCCTCCCCCTTGCGAATCTTTCCCTGGAGGATCTTCCCGCAGCCCATGCGCCCGGTGTACTCGTTCCATGCAAGCGTGCTCACCTGCATCAGGAAGGGAGACTCCTCGTCGGCGAGAGGGGGCTCCACGTACTCGATGATGGCTTCGAAGAGGGCGTCCATCCCCTTCGACTCGCCCCCGACGATGTCGGCAAGTTCCTTGACGGCCCAGCCCGCGAGCCCCGATCCGTAGAGGACGGGGAAGTCCGCCTGTTCGTCGCTCGCGCCGAGTTCGAAAAAGAGATCGAAGGTGGCGTTGAGGGCAAGCACCGGGTCGGCCTCCTTGCGGTCGACCTTGTTGATGTAGACGATAGGCTTGAGCCCCATCTTGAGCGCATGCGAGAGGACGTAGCGCGTCTGCGGCATCGGTCCCTCTCCCGCGTCGACGAGCAGCAGCACGGAGTCGACCGTGGAGAGGATGCGCTCCACCTCGCCGGAGAAGTCGGCGTGTCCGGGAGTGTCGATGATGTTGATCCTGTACCCTTTCCACTCCACCGTGCAGTGCTTGGCGCGGATGGTGATCCCCTTCTCGCGCTCCAGCTCGTTGTTGTCCATGAATCGCTCTTCGACGCGCGCATTGTCGCGGAATACCTGTGCGGCTTTGAAAATGGAGTCGATGAGGGTGGTCTTGCCGTGGTCGATGTGGGCTATTATTGCGAGATTGCGTATGTGTTCGGCTCTTCTCATTAAGCTTCGTTCCTCCGAATGCGGTCATGGCTAGATATTTTCAACCGCAGGGAAAGCATGATACAACCTGGAGGTGTGAAATGCAAGAGTATTCGGCGGAAATCTGAATTCAAACTTCACCATGCGCTATGTTACAAAAATGTTTCCATGACGCCACACCTCCGTAACCCTTCCCTGCTATCGTCTGTGCGGAAAAGCTGACTTTCAAGCCGGGAGGCGGACGTTCATGAATTCATTGCGCAACGCGGAGGGGACAACCGAGGTCGATCTGCTGCGATCCCTTCTTCAGGAGGGAGGGATCTCTCCGGTCTTCCAGCCTATTGTGGATACGGCGACAGGAATCATCTACGGTTACGAGGTACTTTCGCGAGGTAAAGCCCCTCTGGAGTCGCCTCCCGTTTTCTTTTCGGTGGCCAGAGAAAACAACCTGCTCTGGGAGACTGAACGGGCCTGCAGGAGGAACGCCCTGGCGACGATTCGCGACGCCGCGGGAGGTTCTCCGCTTCGTTTTTTCATCAACGTAAGCCCCGGCGTCTTTACCGATCCGCGTTTTAGAGAGGTGTTCACCGCCGAAGCGCTCGGACCGTACGGAGTGGAGCCCGAGCGGGTTGTTTTGGAGATCACGGAGAGCATCCCGGTCGCCGACTACTGCGAACTGGAGCGGGTTGTGGCCTGTTTCCGCGAGCGAGGATTTTCCATCGCCATCGACGATCTCGGCGCGGGGCATTCGGGGTTGCGCACGTTGAGCATATGCGCGCCCGATTTTCTCAAGCTCGATATGGCGCTCGTCCAGGGGATTTCGATGGATCCCTACAAGAGACATGTGGTATCGTTTCTGTGTTCATTCGCCTCGGCGGTCGGAGGCAAGATCATCGCCGAGGGAGTGGAAACTTGGGAGGATCTGAAAACCCTTCTGGAGCTTGGAGTGCCTCTCGCCCAAGGGTACTTGTTCGCGCGGCCCGCCCCGGACTTCCGGAGCCCCGCGCCGTATGTGCTGGAGCGTCTGGCGCTTTTGCGGAGGGCTGTCTGCAAGGGGGACTGCATCGTGGGAGAAGGACTTCGTTCGCTCGTGATTCGGCGCACAACGGCTGAAAAGGGGGAGATGACCTGCGAGGAGCTTGAGCGCATCTTCAGGAAGAACAGGACGCTCGACCATCTGGTGGTATTGGAGGACGAAGCGCCGGTCGGCTTGATCACAAGACAGAACTTCTTTCTGAAGACGGGAGGGACCTTCGGGTATCAGCTCTACCAGAAGCGTCCTCTGGAGGATATAGCAACAGCCGCCTTTTTGAAGGCTCCGGTGTTCAGCTCCGTGAGCACTCTGGCGAAGCTCGCCATGGAGCGCGAACCCGACGAACTGTACGATCCGGTTGTCGTCGTCGACGACTGCGGGCTGTTTCTCGGGACGGTTACGATGAAGCAGATCATCGCACGTGCGGGCGAGCTGGAGGTGGAGCGGGCGATGAGCTGCAACCCGTTGAGCGGGCTGCCCGGCAACAGGCACATTCAGAACTGGATCGAGGAAGCGCGGCAGGGGGAATCGTGTACGCTGATCTACGGCGATCTTGATCGTTTCAAGGAATACAACGACCGGCACGGTTTCCTGAAGGGGGACGAGCTGATCAACCTTACCGCCTCCATTCTCCGGGAGGGCTTGGACGTTCTGCCGTCCGGCTCGCGACTCGGACACGTCGGAGGGGACGATTTCGTCTGCGTTTGTCCGGGACCAGTCTCCCATCTTGCCCTTGAGTCCATCTGCAGAAGTTTCGACGAGCGAAAACTCGTCTACTTCGCTCCGGAGGAGCAGGCGGCAGGGTGGTACGAGGCTGAGAATAGGCGCGGGGAAAGATGCGCTGTTCCGCTGGTTACTCTGAGCCTTGCCGTGATCGAAAGCGAGAGGATAGCGCCGGAGACGCACCCCGGCAAAATCGCGGAGATCGCCGCTTCGCTGAAGCACGCGGTGAAGCAGAAAACCGCGCACGAAGGGCGGAGCGCATGGATGTTCGAACGCCGTCGCACCGACCCCGAGGCGATGGTCGCGGAGAACGCGTCATGACTCTGAAGGGAAAATTTCTCGCCCTTGCGGCGGGAATCATACTCACGACAACCGTCCTCGCGGGAATGTCCTACCTCGGCGGTGCGGCGATTCTCTTCGAGCACGCCGACCGGAGCGAAAAAGAGGCGAGCCGGACGACGGCCCGTGCTGTTGCCGGCAGGATAGGAGCATGGGAAAACGTCCTCCTGACCGCGTCGCGGAATATGGCGTTCATGATCGAGGACCTTGGAATTCTTCCGGGTACCGCCGGCGGCTATCTTCGTACGCTGACCGAGTCTTCGGAGGAGCTTGGATTTCTCTCGATATCGCTCGCTCTGTCGAACGGAACGCTTCTCGAAGGACGGGGCTGGTTCCCTCCCGAGGAGTACGATCCCAGAAACGAGGCGTGGTTCAGAACAGCGGAGGAGAGAAGAGGCGCAGCGCTTACGGAAATCTACCGCGACCCGAAGACGGAGAGAATGATCCTCACTCTGGCGGTCCCCGTCTTCTCTCTCTATCAGGAAGACCGGTTGCTCGGCGTTCTGACCGGTGACATTCGCGCGGCGTCGTTCGGGGCGCTCCTCTCTCCGATCGATGAAAACAGGGGGAGCGTCTTTCTTTTCGACGCGGCAGGGAATCCTCTTCTCGGCATGGAAGGGGAGGATGGCGTTTTTTCGGCGTACGCCGTCCCCGCAGGAATCGTGCCCCACATCGGGAAGGACCGACGCTTCTCCATGGAAGACACGGACGGGGATATTCTTCGAGGCGCTTCTTTCCCGTTGCCCTATGGATTAAGCCTGAGCGTTCTCTCTTCGGAGAAAGAACTTCTGCTGCCGTTGCGAGGACTGGCGTTTCGGCAGATGCTCTTTCTCAGTATCGCCATTCTGCTGCTCTGCGCGCTTCTGTTTTCGGCCGGAAGCAGTGTTTTCAAACCGATGCACGGTCTCATGCGCACGGCGGAGGCCGTTGTAGAGGGAGACCTTACGGTTTCGCCTCCCTCCGGCGGGAGGGACGAGATAGCGCTTCTGGGGTCGTCGTTCGCCGCGATGGTGCGGTCTCTGAAGGAGATACTCCGGGAAATGCGTGAAGAGAGCGGCTTGATCTCGACCAATGCAGAAAGAATCGATTGGGTTTCTGAAAGGATGAACGGCTCTTTCGGCGAGATTCTCGCCGGATGCGAACTCATGAAAGACTCCTTGGAGGAGAGCGCGTTGAAGCTGGCGGAGATGCGCGTCGCCGCGTCGGTTTCCGCGGAAGAGGGACGCGCCGCATCGCTTCTGGCGAACAGATGCGGTGAAGAGGTTCGTCGATTGTCCGCCGTAGGGGAGAAAACGCTGAAGACGTCGGAGAAGACCGTTCATTCGGTGGATTCCATCGCATCCTCCTTCTTGGGGGTGGGGGAAGCGGTGAAGGAGCTTGAGGAGCGAACCGATGCGATCGCTTCCATCGTCTCGATGATCGAGGAGATCGCCCGCAAGACGAATCTGCTCTCCTTGAACGCCTCGATCGAAGCGGCCAGGGCGGGCGCTCACGGCAGGGGGTTCGCGGTGGTAGCAGAGGAGATCCGCCTGCTTTCGCGGCAGAGCGGAGAGGCTGCGTCCCGTATTGGAAAGCTCGCCGGAGACGTCCTGCAAGGAAGCGCGAAGGTCGCCGCCGAGGCGGTGAGCGGGCGAGAGGCCGCTGCGAAGAGCAAAGAGGAGATTCTCGAGCTAAGATCGTTTGTAGAATCTCTGACCGTGGTTTTGGATGAAATGACAGGGGCTATCGCCGCGATGGAGGAAAAAAGCGAAAAAAACGCAGCGCTCGGAGAAGAGAATCTCCTTGCTTCCGAAGAAGTTTCGCTGATGGCGCACCGTGGAAAAGAAACCGCGTCGGAGATGACGAGAGTGCTCTCGGGTCTGGGGGATTTCGTTCTCGAGTTGAAGGAAGGAGCGGATGAACTCGACAGAAGCGCGAAGCTTCATGCGGAACGCCTAAGCCGCTATCGTCTGGACGCCGGAGAGCTGGAAGGCTCTCCGGCGCGCCCCGCTCTTCGGAGTGCCGCTTAGAGCGCCTCTCTCAGGATTTTTTCCCACTCGTCCCATCCCGGGACGCCTTCGTAAACTTTTTTTCCGTCGACGATCCATGCGGGCGCCGTTCCCTTGATGTTGTAACGGAAGTTGTCCACGAAAGAGAAGATGCTCCTGGGGTCCATTACCGAGATCTCCACGCTCTCTCCGAATGTTTCCCTGGTTTTCGTCAGCAGTTCGCGGATCAGGGAGACTGCATCCCGTCGTTCGTCCATAGACTCTCCTCCGGGGATGTAGGCGCCGCAGCCGCCGCCGCCCGCGGAACTTTTTTCCATGATGACCTTTATCTTCGTCTTCGCCATGGTACGTTCACCTCCTCGAATGTGCTCCGTGACGTCATAATACACGAAAAATTCCTATCGAAAAAACGGAATTTTTACTGAAAACATCGTTTCTCCCTTTGCATTTCAAAGAAAAGGCGTCATAATAGGATGCATGAGCATTGATGAAGGAGTGCGGAGTATGGACGACAAGGGCATTGTAATATGCTCGGCGGATATCGACGAAGGACTGACCCTGCAAATCTGGACGAAGGGCGCCGTTCCGCGCCTCGGAGTGCTGAACAGGGTGAAGAATACGCGAAAACTTATGCCTTTCAGTTGGCTTGAGAGGGAAGACAGAACGATCTCCCTCAAAGGAGCGAAAGGGAAGACGAATTCCTACACGGTGGAAAGCCTTGAAGAACCCGTGCGGCGGATGCTCTACCAGTACGCCCAGGACCCTGTGTTCAAAGGGCTTCTCTGGCACACCGTGATTTTCATGTCCGACCTGCTGCATACGCCGCGGGCGATCTTCGACAGGACGGAGTTCGCGATGCTCCACGAGGACAAGCGATGCCGCCTCTGGCTTCTGGATCTTACGGAAGGGGACGAGCACGGCTATTTCCGCCCCTTTTTCCCCAGGATGTCCGCCGAAGAGATCTTCGGAGACGCGCCGGGGATTTTTGCTGATGGAGGGAAGACTGTTGCGGATCTCAAGAAGACTGGAGTTACCCGCAAACTCGCATCGGCGGCCCCTTCCCGCTGGTACGATACCCCTCGTGTTGCCGCCGCCGCCGCGCTGCTCGGATTTTCTCTGTTTTACGAGGAGGGGAACTCTCTTTCTTCGTTCCTCTGGAGCGCGGTGCAGAACGGAGTCCCCTCGAAGGCCGCGCTGGCGATCAAGCCGGATGACCCTGCCGGCGCGGTTTTTGCCCGGAAAATGTCGGGATATGTCCGTCACTGGTACCTTCTCGACAGCATCCAGTACGAGATCGATCTCGACAGCTTCGAAACCCTGAAAAAGAGAGGTTTCTCAAGGAAGCAGCGGCTGACGCTCAATGCGGGGGATATCGGTCCCGTCGAGTACACTGTGACGCTCTATTTCAACGCGGAGGGACGGATGGCTATAGGCTGCCAGCCAATTCAGCTCACGGACAGACACAAGGGGGAGATGATCTTCACCCTTCCCGCGGAGCTGTATGAAACAGCTCTGGACAACGATTCCTTCGGAGGAGCGCGTGACGACTACTTCTCCCTCTCCTCGATCCTCTCCGCTAAACTTTTCGGCATGTGGAGAGAACGAGTGCAGCGTTTTGCGAATGTTTTTCTCACCCCTGGAGCGTAGCGGTGGCAGCGCAACTTCGAATAGGTACCTGCTCCTGGTCGGACCGCAGCCTCGTGCAGAGCGGATGGTATCCTCCGGGCGCCCGGTCGCCTGCCGCACGCCTGTATCATTACTCCCGTTATTTCGACACCGTCGAGGTGGACAGCACGTTTTATGCGATTCCGGAACGGACGACCGTATTCAGATGGGCGGCGCGGACCTCTCCCGGCTTTCTTTTCAATGTGAAGGCGTGGGGGCTTTTCACATGGCACTCGGTAAAATACGAATCTCTTCCGGAATGGGTCAGGAACGAGATTCCTCGCCCGGAGGCAGGTCGTCTCGATTTCCAGGGGCTGCCGAAAGAAGCACGCCCACTGCTCTGGAGCCGTTTTACGGAATCGCTCGCTCCTCTGCGACAGATGGATCGCATGGGGTATCTTCTCTTCCAGCTTCCTCCCAAAGCGGCTTTTTCCTCTGTAATGATGCGCTATCTCGAACGGGTTGCCGAGGTGACGCCGCCTTTTCGCGTCGCCGTGGAGGTGAGGAATCGTACCTGGATGGAGCCGGGCAACCGCGAATCCTTCCTCGATCTCTTGAAAGGAGCGAACATGGCCTACGTCGCTGTCGACGAACCGGAGCTTCCCTGGACAGTTGGACGGGACGCCCCGGTTACCGCCACATGGGGAGGGGTCGTCCGGTTCCACGGACGCAACACCGAAGCATGGAGCCGTAAAGATGCGACTGTTGCTGAGCGATTCCGCTATCTCTATTCCGATGCGGAGATGCTCTCCTGGGAAGATTCCGTCCGAGATGGCGCTCGGAGAGCGGAGCGCCTCTTCCTGATGTTCAATAACTGTTTCCGCGACTACGCGGTGAAGAATGCCCTGCGTATGAAGTGCCTGCTCGGAGTCGTCTGTTCCCCCGGAGAAGGGGTACAGGGAGAGCTTGATTTCGAGGGGGGAAGTGAGGATGGTGAAATTAAATGAAAAATGAAGAAAAAAGGCATTTCTCTCCTAGAATAGGGCTTATTCTTTGTAGGTCCGGCTTCAGGATAGGTTGACGGATTCCGGGGACGAGGGTAGAATACTCCTAACGGGTTATCCGGACGGAGAGAAGAAGCATAAAAGAGTTTCAAGTCAGGAAAAACCGATCACCAAAGACAGTAACTGATCCAGGAACCGAAGAACCATAGCACCAAGGAAAGCTATTCAGAACCTCGACAAAGATACGTGTGGGATATCTACAGAAGTACTAGGAGTTGGTTGTTTGACGGAAGGTCAGAACCACCGTCCGAGATAGCCCGTTGAAGGTCCGGGAGGGGATTTTTTCCCCTCCCTTTTCGTATGGCTTCAACGTTGCACATCAAGAGGAAGGAGGGCGCACCAAGAGTGCGCCCTCCTTCCTCTTTTTCTACTGCGATTTTCTTACAAGCATCAGTACCAGTGGAAGAAGTAGCAAGAGAGCCGGCAATCCGTTCCCTGCGTGCAGTACGCATCCCCCGCTGCCGCCGGTCGACGGCGCGGGGGCGGGCGGCGCCGATACGGTTGTGAAGCTCCTTACAGCCGACCACCCGGACCATCCTCGTTCCGCATCCTGGAAACGAGTACGCCAATAGTAGGTCGTCCCCTGCGCGAGGGCGCCTACAGGAACATACAGTTCAAGCAGGTCTTCCGTGCTCGTCAGGTCGAAGATCAGAGAGGACGATGCGCCGCTCTCCGCGGACGCGAATGAGTTCGCTGTGGAAATTTGCCAGCGGGTGGCCCGGTGTGCCAATGCCCGAGGATGGGAATACGAGCCCGTCTTCAGCATGGGGGACAGGGGAACGCCGATCTCTCCGTCGTTCGGGAATTCGGGCGTCGGGGGCAGCGGCGGAAGACTTCCGGAGACCGTGATGTCGCAAAATGCAGTGTGCGCACCTTCGTCGGATCGTACCGTTATTCGGGCAAAACCGTTTGCATGCGCAGTGACGACTCCAACGGAAGAGACATCCGCTACCGTTGGATCGGTGGATGTCCATGAAACGCTTCTGTTGTCGGCGTTTGCCGGAAGTACGGTCGCAGTAAGGGAGGCGGATTCTCCGATCATAAGCCTGCTTTCCGTAGGTAAGACGGAAACTCCCGTCACGGGAACGGCCGGCGATGTCCCGCCGATGGCTGCCGCGACGTTGATATGTCCGCCCGTCGCAACCTTTCCTGCGAGGTTGGCGTTTATCGTGACGTTGTTGAGAATCCGGGAACGAACCTGTCCGGCTGTCTCTCCGGGGTGCGCCGCAGCGATGAGCGCGGCCGCGCCGGCGACATGAGGGGTGGCCATCGAGGTGCCGTTCTTTGATCCGTAATCTCCGTCGAAGGTGGTGCTGAGTACGGCGGAGCCGGGCGCCGCCAGGTGAACGTAGTTCGGACTGTAATTGGAAAAGTCCGATCGTGCCGTGGTCGATGTGATCGACGCAACTGTGATCATGTTCGCGAATTGGAAACAGGCGGGGTAGGGCAACTCGCCGCGATAATCGTGCGTTGGATCTCCCGGATCCGACCCGGGGCCCCCCGGATTGTCGATGTTTTGGTACTCGTTTCCGGCGGCGACCACGAGAACGACGCCCGCGTCGGAGACGGCCTTGTGCGCCAGCGCATAGGGGTCGGCTCCTGGATTGGCGATGGGAGCCCCCCACCCTCCGAGCGACATGTTGGCGACACGGATGTTCAATCCGCGGTTCTTCTGGTCCACGACGTAGTTCAGTCCGGCGATGATCTGCGCGCCGCTGCCCGAGCCGTTCGCCGCCAGCACCTTGACCCCGAGGAGGCTTACCGTCCAGTTAACTCCGACTACGCCCGTCGCGTTATTGCCAACTGCGCCGATGGTCCCCGCGACGTGCGTTCCGTGCCCGTTATCGTCCATCGGATCGTTATCGCCGTTGACTGTGTCTTTCCCTTTGTTCAAGTCCAAGTCGGTTCCTATGTTGGCGGCCAAATCCGGATGATCGTGCTTGATTCCCGTGTCGATGACGGCGACGAAGACGGCGGTATCGCCCGTCTCTACGTCCCAAGCGGAAGGCGCGTTGATCATGTCCATTCCCCAGAGTTCGCCGTAGCGAGAGTCGTTCGGGGTTGTGACCGATGCGCGGAAAATATAGTTCGGAGCAGCTCCCAGCACGCCGGGGACTTTTTTGAGCGCGTCGAGCAGTTCCTCGGTTGTTTTTTCCTCGGTCCGCATGTGGACGATATATCTTCCCGAGCCTGCGGCGAGAGCGCCGTATGTCCTCACGGCTCTCGCGCCGGCGGAGAGGGCAACGGAATCCGCCGCTGCGGAAAGCCGGACTTCCAGGGCGGCGCCGGAGAGAGCGGCGATACTTCCAGGGGCTTCCAGCACGACGAGCGCCTCGCCCTCGATGTATTCCGTCCGGGGAGTTGCTCCGGCGAAACCGGATCCGTCGAAGAGAACGAAGAGCGTAAGAAAAAAGAAAAAAAACCTTCTACCGAGCCTTTTCATAGAGATCACTCCAATACACTGTATTTTCGCGCATCTTCATAAGGACTTCTCTTGCGAAGAGTTCCGCACGAAGGTATCGCGTTTCTTCATCATTATGAGCGACTATGTGGAACGGTTATGCTCCGTTCATTCGCACCTCCTGAAGAGAAATAAAGCTAGCGGAAGAAGGATAAGGAGCGTCGCAACGTCCGATGCGGAACCGACGGAACAGCCGGAGGACGATTGCATTACCCCCGTTGCGGAGAATGCCTTGAGGCAGACGTTGGTATTCGGGGACAGCTCCGTCATGTCCGTCCACGTATTTCCGTCGGAGCTGACGAAACTCTGCCCCGAAAGGGCGGTCGCCTTGTCGCTGTACTGCCGTATAGGTTGTTCGATCGGAATGGGAAAGAGGTATCCCGGCGTGGTCAGGCGCACACTCACGGAAAACCGCTCTCCGGGCGCGAGCGGTACGGGTGAAGAGAGTTCAAGCGTGTGGTATCCCGCGGCCGAGAGAGTTCCCCTTGTCATGTTAATGAAGGTACCGCTTCCGGGTTCCCCCTCGCCGACGTTCCTACGGACATCTATCCGGTACGAAGCGTTGGCCTGCCCGGAGTAGAAAGAAACCGCCCGCAGAAACTCCGTCTCGCCTGCGCCGATTCCGGAAGCGCCGGAACTTGCGGCAGTAAAGATGTTGGCGAACCATGCCGACTCGGAACCGAAACCGTAACTCTCTATCCACCCCAGAGGATCGTACTGGTAGATGCGCTCGTACTCGGAAACCTCTCCGCCAAGATAGACCGAGGGGGTGCCGATGGTCGGGTCGGCGTAGGAGAGGTAGAAGAAGCCGTTCTCACCCCAGCCCGTTCCCCAGCTGTTCTGTACTATCCAGGCGCCGTCGCGCCCCGGATCGGCGGCGAAATTTCCGGCGGAATAGGCGTCGTCCCACCCGACGATATTCACCGCATGCCCGCCGCCGGTCTTCTCCGGGTTGTAGTATGAGCAAGTTTCGGGAGCATAGGCATCGTTGGCCCAGACCACGCGGATACGTACCGAACCCTGCGTCATGACGGTATGCTTGATCGTTCGAGGATCGAATTCGGCGCCGAGGTGATGCACATGTTTCAGCCGCACCGCGGGGGGATCGGAGGGGAGCGGTCTGCTGGATTCCGGCCATGGGGAGACGCTCTGATACGGACGGTCGCTCTCGAGTACCGCGCCTGTCCAACGGGCGAGAATGGCCGTGGCTTTCCAGTTGTTGCCCCCCTGATCGAATATCGGATCGGAGCCGAACTCGGCTTCTTGCTGGGTAAAGGAAGGCAGAGACTCGCTTTCGTCGACGTAGGCGAAGTACGCAAGATGCCATTCGGAGAAGTCGAAATCGCCCATCCCTGTCTTCTTCAGAGATGATTCCAGAGAAGCGAAAGTACCGAAGGCCCAGCAGGTACCGTAGAAAGCCTGATTCCGAATAGGCTGCAATATTCCATGCTCTCGAAGGTCGAAGCGGGGCGGGACTATTGTCGAAAGCGCGTTGATTTCGCCGCGGTCCGGCGCGGCAACATGCGAGAGATCGAGGGGAGAGGGGCGTTCTCCGAGAAGGAGGCGTGCGGGAGCGGCGGAGGCGGAGGATGTTCTGGCCTGCTGGAAAGAAAGATACTCCGGGTTCAGGGGGGCGAAAGAACCCGAAGCGGCGAACGCCGAGAACGGAGCGAATATGAGTACGACCACTGCGAGGAGCAGTGTAAAAAGAGAGCGCGAATGAGTATTCATGGGTGTCATCTCCTTAACAGAATGAGCGGGACGAACAGCAGAACGGATGTCCACGCAACCGACGAAAGTATCGAGCAACCTCCGCCTCCTCCCATAGCGCCGGAGCCGGCGCCTGTCACCGCGACGGAGAAGGAAGCCGTGGCTGCGCCTCCGAGAGCGTACGCTGTGACAGTCGCCTTGCCGTCGGCAAGGCTGGTGATCGTCGCGCCGGAATCCGATTTCTGGACGACGGCTACGGTTGGATTGTCCGAGTACCAGACAATCTCTCTGTTGTCCGCATGAGCGGGAATAACCGTTGCCGCCACTGGAATCGAAGTCCTTCCGGAGAGGGTCGCCGAATCGGGGAAGAGCGTGATCCGGGAGACGGGAACTCGGGGTTCGGAAGCGCCGATCGCAGCGGCGACGTTCAGATAGCCTCCGAAGATGGTCCGACCTTCCCAGTGATGCGCGGGGGTGATATTGCCGACGAGGCACGCCTTTATCTCCTGCGCGCTCTTATACGGATGCCTGGAGGCAAGCAGCGCCGCCGCCCCGGCGACGTGCGGCGAGGCCATGGATGTGCCGCTGTCGGTCTTGTAGGCGTTCCCCGGGGATGTGCTCAATATATCCGTCCCGGGAGCGGCCAGATGGACGAAGTTCGGGCTGTAGTTCGTGAATGACGAGGGTGCGCGGTCTCCGGCCATCGATCCCACGGTGATCATATTGCCGAAAGTGAAGCAGGCGGGGTATGGACGCTTACCGCGCAGGTCGACCCAGCGAAAATTCGACCAGTCGTAGTACTCCTCCGGAGCGTCGATGTTCTGCTTTTCATTGCCTGCGGCGACCACAAGAACGATACCGGCGTCGGAAAGCGCCTTGCATGCGGCGCCGTACGGGTTCTTCTCCTGGTCGAGGATGGGTTCGCGCCAGCCTGTGAGCGACATGTTCGCCACCCGGATGTTCAGTCCGCGTTCTTTCTGTTCCAGCACGTAGTTCAGGCCGGCGATGATCCACGAGTCGAAACCCAGCCCCTTAGCGTCGAGGACCTTCACGCCGAGCAGACTGACCTCCCAGTTGACCCCGGTCACACCGACTCCGTTGTTGCCCGCTGCGCCGATCGTTCCGGCCACATGGGTACCGTGTCCGTGATCGTCCAGCGGATCCCTGTCGTCGTTGACCGCGTCGAAACCGACGGCCCCGTCGAGGTCTTTGCCGATGTTCGCCGCCAGATCCTCATGGAGATAGTCGATTCCGGAATCGATGACGGCGACGAAGATACCCGGGCTTCCCGTAGCCCTCTCCCAAGCGTCGGCAGCGTTGATGTACCGCATCCCCCAGAGCTTGCCGAACCTTGGATCGTTCGGTGTGAGCGAAACTCGCGAAACATGATTCGGCCATGCGCCGATCACACCTGGAATCGCCTTTAAAGAGCCGATCAGTTCTTCTGTGGATTTTCCCTCCGAGCGGATGTGGACAATATTTTTCCCCGAACGGGCGGCTATGGCGGCGTATGTTCGTACCGCCTCCGCTCCGACGGAGAGGGCAAGGCTTTTCGCAGAGGAATCGAGCAGCGTACGAAAAGAAGACGCATCCGAAGCTGCATAGCGGGGTGCTTCAATCATCACAAGCGCTTCACCTTCCGCGTATCCGTCCGGAAACGTTTCCGCGGCGAATAGCGGAACTGCTCCGAAGAGCGCTGTCAACACTGTTGCTGCAAGAAGAATTGTTCTCATTGAACTGCTCGTCACCCCTGTCTTCCTGAAAGGCTCCAAACGAGGAGCCTCAGTCCTCACCGGACGCGCTTTTGCCGATATTCTCTCATCATACGTCAATCCCTCCTTGATGAAAAGAGGGCAGGAGAAACACAACGGTTCGATTTTTTTCGAGAGCGTCATCAAGCAAAAAGAAGAAATAGAAAAGAGGAGGCGCTAGGCCCCCCCTTTTCTGGAAAATCAGTTTCTATACCTATTCAGGGGATACTACTTCGTGCCTCTCTTCAGCAACATTGCCAGAGGAACCATAAGAAGAAGTACTGCTGGGATCGTTGCTCCTGCACCGACGGTACAACCGCCGCCGCTGCTGCCAGGGGTAGGAGTGGGCGTGACCGTAGGGGTAGGAGTAGGAGTAGGGGTAGGCGTCGGCGTCGGTGACGTGCCAGCCGATGTGAATGCTTTCAGGCAGACATTGGCGTTTGCTCTATAGAAGGTGGTGATGTCCTCCCAAGTTCCGCCATCCAAGCTGATAAAACTCTCTCCAGCATTAGCCCGGGCTTTTTCGCTGTACCCTCCCAGCGGTTCTTCGACAGGTATCGGGAAATTATAGCCTGGGGTAGTCAGACGCACAACAATGGAAAAACGTCCTCCGAGAGGCAGTGCGACGTCGGAGGATAGACGAACCGTGTGGTATCCCGTTGCGGTCAAAGTGCCCTCAGTGATATTCGCAAGTGTCCCGCTTGCAGGATTGCCCGCAGTAACACCTGTTCGAACCTCGATTCTGTAGGTGGAGTTAGTCTGTGCGGCATAGAAGGAAACGGCTTTCAGCAACTCGGTGGCGGCAGACGGTCCGGCTGTCGCTGCAGTTGTTCCAGAGCCGGTGGCGGTAAAAATGTTGGCGAACCATCCAGTGTTGGTGCCTCCACCTATTGCATTGGTCCAACCCAATGCGTCGTACTGGTAGATGTTGTCGAAGTTCGTGGTCGATGCGCCGATGAACACAGCAGGGTGATTGAGCGTCGGTTCCATATAGGAGATCCAGAAGTATCCGGAATTGCCCCACGAGGTTCCCCAGCTGTTTTTAACAAGCCATGCGCCGTTGCTTCCGGGGTTTGTACCGAAGTTTGCCGATGAGTAGTTGTCGTCCCATCCAGCGATGGTAACTATATGGCCTCCGCCTGTCATCGCCGGATTGTAGTAGGAAGAAGTGCCTGCATTGTAAGCGACGTCGTCCCAGACCATCCGAACAGCAACTGCGCCGTAGGACATGATAGCGTTCTTGACGGTGTCCCTGTCAAAGAAGGTTATGAACGGTGACGGAAGATAGTAGACATGTTCGAGGTGGTTCGACACGGGGTCGGATGTACGCGGCCTGCTTGACTCCGGCCATGGTTTGACGTTCTGATAGGGGCGTGCTGTTTCGTTTACTGCTCCGGTCCACCGCGCGAGAATGGCGGCTGCTTGCCACGACTGCCCCCCCTGATCGAAGATAGGGTCATCCGTAGGGCCAACCGCGTTCATTGTAAAGGCGGGGAGCGAAGCGCTGAAATCTTGGTAAATAAAGTACGCAAGATGCCACTCCGAGAAATCGTGGCTGGTTCCCGTGCTCTTTTTCAATGTAGATTCAAGAGAAGCGAATGCGCCGAAGGACCAACAGGTACCGTAAGGATTCTGATTACGCACTGCAGTCATCAAGTTGTAGTCACGAAGGTCATACTGAGCCGGGAAGGCCGCCGGAGAAGCGGCAAAGACTCCCTGATTCGGTCTGGTGACGTGGGAAAGATCCAAAGGAAACGGGCGATAACCCAAGGGTTTTCCTGTTGACGTTGTCGCTTTTACACCGACACTCTGTTGCTGGAATTCTACGTATTCGGGATTTAAAGGCGCCGCAGTGAAAACAGAAGCGAAAGACACAAGAGGAGCGGAGAGAAAGAGCGCAAAGAACAACACTGCTATGGTAGCCTTATTTACTGTTCTCATCATCATCACTTTCCTTTCTTTTTTAAAAGTCGAATCTAGATTAAGTTGCTAGAAGTACAGTTCACGCTTCTTTGATATGCTTGTCCACTCTTTACTGGACAATAAGAGAAAGCACGTGATAGTGAGCTGGGGTAACCGCCGTTTCCCAAGGGCGGAAGTACCCAAGGACGATTACGGTATATCCTTCTCTGAATGTCTGGAATGTCCAACGTTCCCAGCCTCCTCTGCCCGCAGGCGCAGGAGGGGGCGTTTGAGGCGACGTCCACTTGCCGGGGTTAGCTGACTCCCATTCGCTCTTTCCTGGAGTATCTTCGGATTTTTCATCAGTTTCCATAGCATTCCCGCGAAATGCAGCAACTGCGGTATCTCCCTGCTGCAAGAGAAACCATTCGTAGCCTGTCGAAGGATTTGAAGGAACACGGAGCGTATGCCGCTGTCCTTTTTGAGTCGTAGCGTACTCCAAGCTCAAGTAAAGATTACCCTTTTCAGGGAAGCGGAATCCGTCTGCGCGAATTGAGCGATGATTATGCGGAGTGAAGCGAACCGCAAAGTCCGCACCTGGCGCAAGACCCGCTATGGAAAATTTACCTTCGCTGTTCGTTAATGCTTTCCTGTTGGTCTGGCCGTCCCAGAAATTAATCTCTATTCCGGGAACACCCTTCCCCTCTGTTGTCACCATTCCTTCGACAAACTGTGGGACAGAGCCCTCAACATAAGTTGCTGATGAAACGGGGAACAGGAGGGTGAATATAAGCAACGCAATTAGAGATATACGCATTTTTCTTCACCGCCTTTTTGAGATTTTCCTCCTCGAAACGGACGAGGTTCGGCAGAAGCGATAGGATTCGTTTATGGTTATTAATCGGATCAATACCGAAACTACGCACCACCTCTTTTCAAAAGCATTAACAGAGGTACACTTAAAATAAGAAGCGCGGGGATAGAGGCGCCTAAGCCGACGGAGCAGCCGCCTCCGCTGCTTCCTCCTCCTGGAGTGGGTGTTACAGTTGGCGTTACGGTCGGTGTAGGAGCAGCAGCACCGATTGCTGCGCCGACGTTCAGATGACCTCCGGTCGTTACGACTGCGGCTGGTGCGACAGACAAGAGACTGGGGTTCGGTGTGACGTTGTTCAAAATTCTCGACTTGATCTGCGTAGCGCCTTCTGCGGGGTGGGCCGCTGCAATAAGCGCCGCCGCGCCGGCTACATGCGGGGATGCCATGGAGGTTCCATCGCTCCAATAATAGCCGCCGTCATAATATGTGCTCAAGATATTCGAACCGGGAGCGGCAAGGTGGACGTAGCTCGGGCTGTAATTGGAGAAGTCCGAGCGTGTTCCGTTCGATGTTATCGATGCTACTGTAATCATATTCGCGAATTGAAAGCATGCGGGGTAACAGAGCTGCCCTCTATAGTCTGTAAAAGGGTGACCTGGATCGGAGCCCGGTCCGCCAGGATTATCCAAGTTCTGATATTCATTCCCCGCAGCTACGACGAGAACGATCCCCGCATCGGAGACCGCCTTGCAGGCTATCCCTTCCGGGTGCATCTCCGGATTGACAATGACAGGTTCCCACCCGCCAAGAGACATATTGGCCACTCGAATGTTCAAACCGGCGTTTTTCTGCCCCAATATGTAGTTGAGCCCCTGAATGACGGTTGCGCTTGTACCTCCTTGCGGTCCGAGGACTTTGACTGCAAGCAGGCTCACCTCCCAGTTGACGCCTGCGAGAGCAATTCCGTTATTCCCGACGGCGCCTATGCTCCCTGCAACGTGCGTACCGTGTCCGTCGTCGTCCATCGGGTCGGTGTCTCCGTTGAGCGTATCAATGCCGTAATTGCCGCTGCGGTCGCGCCCCATGTTCGCGGCCAAGTCCACATGATTGTAGTTGATGCCGGTGTCGACAACAGCCACGAAGACACCTCTGCTGCCGATGCTCGTATCCCATGCGCGAGGGGCCTCGATGTACGGCATTGCCCAAAGATTTCCATAGCTGCCGTCGTTTGGTAAGCGCGACTGTTTTTTAATGTAGTTGGGCGTCGCACCGAGCACTCCCGGCATACCCTCCAGCGAGGCAAGCAGTTGACTCGTGCTCTTCCCCTGCCCCTTCATAAGAACGACGTTCTTGCCGGAACTTACCGCAATGGCGCTGTACGCTTGCACCGCTTCGGCGCCGATGGAGGATGCCAAGGAGTTCGCGGAAGAAGCGATGGCGGCCTCAAAACTATTTATGTCGGCTGCCGCAATGCCTTTGGGAATTTCCATGACTACAAGGACCTCTCCCTCGACGTAGTTCTGAGAGGCGCCGAAAGCCGACCCGGTACACAATAAGACCGCGAGAATCACTACGAGACTTTTCCAGCTCTTCATTTCATGATGACCTCCGTTCCAAGCGAATTGATTACAGTCCTTTAAAAAAGTTGAGTACAGACAACGTGTGTTTTCCAATTCTAGCTTAGGGTTTCACGACTCCTGCTGAAGGCTTGGAGATCATCTTCTTCACCTCGTTCGGCGAAACTCCCTCGATGAAGGGATCCGAACGCATCTCTTCGAGAAGTTTTTTCCCGAACTCCGGGTCGTCGGCCGCTTTTTCGCTTCGGACGAAGAACATACCTTTTCCGCTGGACTCCGAAATAGCGCTGAACGTATTCTGCACGATGACGCCGAACTTTGCCGCCAGGTATTCTCCCTGCATTTCCAGCATCATCGCCACAGCTACGGTTCGATCACGTCCTGCAAGTGCGGCGACGCTCTCACGGGCTTTGAAGAGAACCAGAAACTCGCCGGGTATCGCTGTCGGTTCATCTTTTGTCACTTCGGACGAAGCGCCTGCAATCGTGCAGGTCCCCAGCGCCGCCACTATCAGAAAAAGTAAAAGTGCAGCCTGGATACTCTTGCCCATAAATTCATCACGCTCCTTCGTTGATAATTTGAACAGCCTTCATATTGCGGTACATGATAGCACACTCTCGCTATTTTTGCATTTTCGAACAGGCGTTTCAACAAATGGAAAGAGGGCGCTTCACCAGCCGCCGCCGCCGCCTCCTCCTCCTCCTCCCCCTGAAAAACCGCCGCCGCCGGAGCCCGACGAGGAACCCGGAGCTACCGACGCCGATGCGATGGAGCTGGATACCGCCGACGCGACCGAGGCAATTCCCGATCCCGTGTAGAAAGACGCCAGGTTCGTTCCCGCGTACCAAGTCGGCTGGTAGTGCTGTTCCTTCAGTTTGTCTTCGAAGCGGTTGGCCCACGTCTCCGCGACATCGAGCGCGAATGCGTAGGGTAGGAGCGCTTCAAAGACTTCGGGAGTCTCCTCGGGAGGGTTGAACATCTCCAGCCTGCGCTTCTCGGCGGTCCCCATGTACATGGTCAGCCCCTCGGCCTCGGCGAGCACTTCGTTGCCCTTCGGCGTTCGGATGGTCATCAGCTCATGGAAGAGGACGATGAGCGCGGCGTTCGCCAAGGCGACCAACGGGATGAAGATCATGGCCCGTCCGAATACGGCGAAGACCGCCACGACGAGAAAAGTTGCGAAGATTCCGGGGAGAAACTTCCGGAAGAGCTTTCTTAAAAAACCCCGCCCCTCTCTGAAAGTGAGCACGGAGTGCTTCAGAAGAAAAGCGGCGGCGGCAAGCACGCCGGTCATTATCCCGCAGAGGACGCCGATCTCTTCCTGTTGGCCCAGGACGAGGAGCAGGCAGCCGAGGATCGGGATCAGGAGTGCCGAAAGCCAGAGCAGCGTGTTTTTCGAGAAGAGTTCTTTTCCGTTTTTTGAATACTGATCCTTCAGGCGACCGCGAGCCTTGCTGAGAATACTGTGGTTCTCCTGACGGAGCAGAATTTCGTTTCTCCCGTAGCCGAAGAGCGCCGAAAAGAGCGCCTTCTCAGCTCCGGAGACCGGGCCGCTTGTCTCGGTGCGCTTCAGGGAGTACGTTCTCCCTGCAAAACGGGCGGCAAGGCCGCCGAAAAATCCCGTCGCCCCGCTGCGCTGAGCAAGCTGTTCCGGAGTCAGCTCCTCGATGACGAGGTGACCTTTGACCGCGAGATTCAGTATTTCCGCGGCGAAACATGTGTTGTCCATGCCCATTCGGCGGACGTAGCGGAGGAATCCCGGGGTTCTGCCCGGCGCCGCCGAGAAAAGCGGGATGATCGTCGGCATAGGCGGATCCTTTCCCCAGCGAAGCCAGAGGAGAACATAGACGAGGCAGAGCAGAAGCGGCAAGGCTACGAGGAAATGAAACGTGTACTTTTCAAAAAAACGGATGTGGAACGGAACCTTGGGAGGGGTGACAATTCCTTTGGGCCATGTGTACACCACGGTCAACCCTTCTTTCGGTCCGAGGGAGGCAGTGGTTTCCACGCTGTTGTCCGGGAGGACGCGGGCATCCTGTCCTCGGGAGCCTTGCCACCCCGTGTAGAACTCCACGGAGTTGAACGGGGTATCGCCCGGTATGGAGAGGGAGAAACGGGCTTCGTCGATAAAGAAGTTCCAGCCGTTGCCCGTGACGTTCCAGTAGAGTTCGTCGTGATTTTCGAAAAAACCTACCTGGTGGGTGGTGACATAAAAAAGGGTATATGTGCGCCTGCCGAGGGGGGCAAGGCTGTCGGGGTCGCCGAGGTAGACACGGACTCCGTTGGATATCGACTCCGTTTTGTAGGGGATCTTTCGTCCGTCGAGAAGCGCGTTCACAACATCGAAGCCGACCCTCGCCTTTCGGCCCGATGGGCCTGTGTAGGTTGTCGGGAAGTCGCGGTAAATGCCCCGCCGTATCTGCCGCCCTTCGACGTTCACAGTGATGTCCTCCCGGACTTCGAGCGATGAATCGGCGTGCAGCGTCGCCCTGGAGGAGAAAAGAAGAATCTTCTCCTGCGCTCCGGCGGAGAGCGGCAGGAGAAGAAGCGTCAGGAGCGCGAGAACTCCAGCGAGGCGTTTCATGATCGCAGCCTTAAGGGTTATTGAAAAGACACTTTGGGTGTCGAACGCTCTTCTTCGACGGCCTCGAAATAGTCCGCCTTCTGGTAGCCGAACTGTTTTGCCACGATCACTGCGGGGAAAGTGGCGATGGCGATGTTGTAGTCCCTGGCTGCGCCGTTGTAGTAGCGGCGGGACATCTGGATATCGTTCTCCAGAGAGGAGAGCTGTTCCTGCAACTGCAGGAAGTTCGTGTTGGCCTTCAGTTCGGGGTACCCCTCCGCCACGGCGAAGAGCGACTTCAGAGCGCCGGCGAGCATGTTCTCGGACTCGGCGCGTTGGGCGACCGACTTGGACTGCCCTATGGCGGACCGGGCCTCGGTGACCTTCAGAAAAACCTCTTTCTCATGCCCGGCGTACCCTTTCACTGTCTCCACGAGGTTGGGAACGAGGTCGAAGCGCCTCTTGAGCTGAACGTCGATGCCGCTCCACGCTTCATTCTTCAGGTTCACCTTTTTGATGAGACCGTTGTAGATGGCGATCCCCCAAAGTACGACAAGCACCGCAATACCGAGTATCACATAAAGAACCATCATCGTCTTTCCCTCCTTGGCGTAAGAAATGGACTTCTCTCCATTATTCTATCACTACTGCGGGAAAGCGCACGCCTCAACACACACAGGCGCAATGTTACAGAAAACGACGGATATCTTCGAGACTCTTGCGCTTTTTCGGGGGCAGGAACTCCTCGTCTTCGGGGTACCCCATGGAAAGCATCAAGTCGATTTTGGTCGATGAGGGCAGATCGAGTTCTTTTTTAACGGCCTTTTCATTCAGCCAGCCGAACATGCAGGTTCCCAGACCGAGTTCGGCGGCCTGCAGAGAGATATGTTCGCAGGCTATGGCGATGTCCATCAGGCTGAACTGCACGCCCCGGAACATGCCGCCGAGGGCCGCGCTGTACCGCGACCGCTCCGTGAGTACGACGACGAGCACCGGCGCTGCGGCCGCGAATGCGTTCATGGAGTACATACCGCCGAAAGCGGCTTCCGCGAGCGGTTTCACCTTTTCAGGCGTTGCGGCGACGAGAAAGCTCCATGGCTGCGAATTGCAGGCGGACGGAGCAAGGCGGGCCGCTTCAAGGCACTTTTCTATAACCGGCGTCGCCACTGGAAAGGAACTGTATTTTCTCAGGCTGTAGCGTTTTCTGACAAGATCGACGAAGTCCACGGGCGCTCCTCCTTCGGAATCGGTATGCGCGGTCACACCGCAGGCGCATTGTACACCAGGTACGCCGCAGCCGCCAGCAGCATGAGACCGCTGATTTTGCCCAACCAGACGGTCCCTTGTCCTCCCTTGAAGACGAACCTGGAGAAGAAGTCGGTTGCGCTCCCTGCCGCGATGATCACCGCGCTGTGTCCGGCGCCGTATGCAGCTACAAGAAGGAGCGCACGGACTATATCGACGGAGGCCGTCTTCATCGCAAGCAGAATCACCGGCGCGGAATAGGCGAAGCTGCACGGTCCAAGTGCCAGCCCCGAGAGCGTTCCGAGCGCGAGGGCTCCCTTCAAACCGGTATATTTCGCCGTCGGTCCGGACGAACCCCTGAACCACGGTATCGAGACTGCGCCGAGCAGGTGGAGTCCGAACAAGAGAAAAGCGCCGGCGACGATGTAGTTCGTAAACCGGTCGATGCCGCCGAGGAAAAGTCCTGCCGAAGCGAGGAGGCCTCCCAGAAACGCGAGGTTGACGAAAACGCCCAGAGAAAAAACGAGCGATATTCCGAAGGCCGTCTTGAAATCCGGTGCGTCGGTATTCCCGACGTATCCGACCACGAGGGGTATTGTGGCGATGCTGCATGGGCTGAGAATCATCCCGAGAACACCCCACGCGAACACCGCCGCATACGCCCACAAACTCGTCCCGTGAAATATCGAGTAAAGAGAGGAGTAAATGTCGCCCATGGATGATGCTACTCCTCCGCGCCCAAGTCGTAACCGCGCTCCCTCCACTCTTTCTCAAGAGCTTCAAGAGGCATGTAGCCTACTCTTTTCTCCAGCATGACCCCTTTCTCGTCAAGAAAAACGAGCGTGGGAACATAGCGTACTTGGTAGAGACGGGCAACGTCGGGGTACTCTCTCACGTTCACTATCTGGACTTCTATCGTGTCGCCGTGCTTCTCCTTGAACTGGGCCAAAACTTTGGCCATCTCGACGCAGGCGGGTCAGCCCGGAGACATCAGTTCCACGAGCACCGGTTTTTTGGGCGCCTCCGTTGCGCTGGATATTGAAGGAAGCATCAAGAAAACGGCAATAATCGCTGTAAGAAACAAAAAGATCCTTGAAAGACTCATCTCTAATCCCTCCTAGGTGTATTTTGCTTTGATAAAACATACTGTTATTGTAGTATTTAGGAGGTGTGGAAGTCAAGCGAGGTCTCCTTTTTTTCTCCCTGTTTCTCCGGTTTTTCGGTAGAATGACTGAGAAGGGGTGTGGGACTATGCAAAAGAACAGAATGCGCGTGCTCGCGGAAGCGATGGAGGAAGAGATGATCGCGCTGCGCCGTCGCTTGCACGCCTGTGCGGAACTCGATTTCGACCTGGATCGTACGGTTGGGATCGTGGAGGAGCGGCTCGCCGAACTCGATATCGAGAATCGCCGCGTCGCGGGTACCGGCGTTGCGGCAAGGCTCCGGGGAAGGTTTGGAAACGCTTCCGTGCTGCTGCGTGCGGATATGGATGCGTTGCCTCTGCGGGAGGAGGCCGATGTTCCGTGGCGCTCGAAGAACGAAGGCGCGATGCATGCGTGCGGGCACGATGCGCATACGGCATGCCTTCTAGGGGCGGCTTCGTTGCTGCGGAAGCTGGAGGATACGCTCCCCTGCGACGTGCTGCTGGTCTTCCAACCGGCGGAGGAGACGTCCGGAGGCGCGCTTCCGATGCTCTCGGAGGGACTTCTCGACGGAGCGGACGTAGGGGCCGCGTTCGCGCTTCATTGCGACCCGTCGCTTCCCGCAGGGAAGTTCGGCGTGCACCGAGGCGCCTGCCGAGCGGCCTCCGACATGTTCGACTGCGCTGTGCGGGGGCGCGGGACGCACGGCGCGGAGCCGCACAGGGGGGACGACGTGATCGCGATCGCCTGCAGAACGATCGACGCGCTGCATCAGCTCGTGGGCAGAGTCGTCGAGCCATCGGAGCCTGCGGTGATCTCCATAGGTTCCTTTCATGCGGGGACTGCGCGGAACATTCTCCCCGAAAGGGCCGAGTTCTCCGGTATCCTGCGGACGCTGGACCAGGAGACGCGGATCGGGCTGAAAGCGAAGATTCGGAGGACGGTGATGAACATCCCGGATGTCCTCGGCGCCGTGGGGGAGGTGCGCTTCACCGAGGGGTATCCCGCGCTGGTGAACGATCATGAACTGGCCGACCTTGTCGGCGTCGCCGTTTCGGATCTTTTCGGTCCGGAGGCCCTTGTTCGCCTGACGAAGCCGAGCATGGGCGTGGACGATTTCTCGTATTTCAGCGCTCGCGTGCCGGGGTGCTACTTCATGCTGGGCACGGGGCACGGCGACGGGCGGGACGAGCCGCCTCTCCACAGTCCGCGCTTCAACCCCGACGAAAGGGCCGTCGCTTTCGGGGCGGCGCTCCTCGCGGAGATCGCCGTTCGCGCGGGAGAGCGTCACCAGAAGTAGTCGAAGAGCTGCCCCATCGGGAAACCCGAGATCACGGAGCGGCTGAAGCGCGAGTAGAGGTTGCGTTTGCCGTCCGCGAGCGCCTGCGGGGCCACTCCGAGCCGTATGGAGAGGGACGCCTCCATGTAGGCGGAGAGCTTGTCGCACGCCTCTATGACGCGCCCGTCGATCGGGTCGAGGGTATCCGTATTCTGTTCCTCGGAAAGATCGTGTTGGAGAATGACCGGCGACGTCGAGCCGTGCGGGCGTATCTTGCAGGCGAACTCGTCCTCGGTGAAGTAGCGTATCTCGTCGCGCCACGCTTCGGGGAGCAGGGGAAGAATGCGCTCCTCCATCGCCTGCTTCTCCAGCTGCTTGATCAGCTCGTCGAGTCCCGCGACGGAGTTTTTCACCGGCGAGATGATGTCGCGGGTGAGCACCTCGGGGAGATCGTGAAGGAGCCCGCCGAAGAAGTTGTTGTATCTCCTGCGAGGGCATGCGCCGATCTCCATGGAGACGAAATAGGAGAGTATGGCGACGAAGAGCAGATGACCGAGAACGGAGGTTTGAGGGATCCTCGGCGTCTGCGCCCACCGCTTCTGGAAACCGAGCTGCCCCACCAGCGAGAGGAAACCCCAAAGCCCCATGTCGCGATCCGGTAGATCGCGAGCGGCGAGAATCTCGTCCACCGCCCGCAGGTCGCGGTGCTCGTTGATCTGGCGCGAGATCTCCCCCCGAGTCTGTTCGATGCCGAACATCGACTTCGTGTTGCTCCAGTGGTAGACGAAGTCGAACTCCCATTTTGTGGCGAGGTAGTGAGCGGCCCGCAGGCTTTTTCGTTCGAGCGAAGCGTCCTCCTCCGCGAGCAGAAAGTCTCTGAAACGTCCCGCGAAATCTGGGGAGAGGCGGTCGAGATCGAAGGCGAGGGCGTCCGCGACCCACGAGTTCAGCTTTCGGCGCTGCTCCGCGTTCTGCATCAGCTTGTGGAAGACGGGGGGCTTGATGTCCGTGAGCACCACCCTGTGGAGAAACTCGAAGATACCCCCCTCGATGAGCGCCGTCCAGTCGACCGGGACGGCGCGCGTTTCCGATTCGTAGCGGGCGATGACCCACGCCATGATCATCTTGTGGGCCTGTTTACCAAGTTCGGTGAATACCGCAGGACGCGGATGATCGTTCCAGCGCTCCATGCTTGCCGCCGAGAAGACCAGTTCGATGAGCGAGCGGGTGATCATTGAGGAACCTCCCGTGAGAAAAATTTCGCATCCGTTCCGCGTGCGCTCCGTGAAAGGGATTGCGCTTGGCGTAAGGGCGTTGTGAGGTATTATACAACGTCGCTTCTCTGGGTTTTCGACAAGGGGTGCAATTATGTATGCATAATACTTCTTGACAATGTATCGGTCTGTGGATGATAATTCCACTGTATCCGTGGAAAAAAAGCTTTTTTGAGAAGGCTTTTCAAAAAAAGTTTATTTTATCCGTGGGTGCAAAAAAATTTCCAAGAAGGAGATGACAGTATGAAAGAAAAGTTCAGTACCAAGGTAGCGGTTCTTGCCGTTGCCGCCCTGGCTCTTGCGGCCATGTTCGCGGCCCCGGCGCTGGCGAAAGACGCTCTCGTCGTCGCCAACATCTACGATGCTCGTTCGCTCGACCCTATTGTTCAGAACGAGGTGGCCGCAAGCAACTCGATATGCCACATCAACGAGACGCTCATCGACCTCACCGATGACGGCAACCCCGTTCCTCTGCTCGCTGAGACCTTCGAGCAGCTTGACTCCACGACTTACAAGTTCAACCTTCGCAAGGGCGTGAAGTTCCACAACGGCGATCCCTTCACCGCAGCCGACGTTCTGTACACCATCGAGCGGGCGAAGAGCCCCCTCGGCTCGGCGATCAAGCAGTACCCCGAAGTAATCGAGAGCGCCGAGGCTCCGGACGACCATACCGTCATCATCAAGATCAAGTATCCGTTCACTCCCTTCTGGGGGACGATAGCTCATACCTCCCTCGCGATCGTGAACAAGCGCGCCGTCGAGGAGAAGGGCGATCTGTACCCGCTCGAACCTGTAGGCACAGGTCCCTTCCAGTTCAAGGAGTGGGTGAAGAACGACCGTTTGACTCTCGAGCGCTTCGACGACTACTGGGGAAAGAAGCCCGAGTACAAGACGCTCGTGATCCGCTCCATTCCCGAGAGCGTCAACCGTACCATCGAGCTTGAAACCGGCGCGATCGACATCGCCTTCAGAATTCCCGTTTCCGACGTCTCCCGCGTAAAGGATCACAAAGATCTAGATGTGATCGGCGGTTTCGAGCACTCCGTGACGTATATGGGTTTCAACTGCGAGAAGGAGCCCTGGAGCAACCCGAAGGTCCGCGAGGCCATCGCTCTTGCGCTCGATCTCAACGGCGCTCGTCACGCAGTTTTCAGAGGAACCGGCAAGACCCCTGTATCCATCGTTCCTCCTACCATCAAATATACCGATAAGGACCTTCCCGCGCCGAAGCGCGATCTTGAGAAGGCGAAACAGCTTCTGAAGGAAGCCGGAGTGAAGCTTCCTCTGAAGGCCGAGATCTGGTCGAACTCCTACAAGCCCCGCGTCGACCTTGCGCAGATCTTCCAGGCGCAGTTGAAAGAAGTCGGCATCGAAGTCGAAGCCAAGGTGCTCGAGTGGGGCGCGTATCTGGACGGACTGAAGCGCGGCGAGCATGATATGTATATCGTTGGATGGGTTATCTCCAGCGTGGACCCTGACGGTATCTTCTCTGGAATAGTCCATACCAATGGCGGTTCGAACTACTCCAGGTTCTTCAACAAGGAAGTCGACGCGCTTATCGACAAGGGTAAGACGATGCCCGACGGCCCCGAAAGAGAGGCTGTCTACAAGGAGCTGCAGAAACTTGTAGCGGAGCACCGTCCTATGATTTTTCTCTATAACGAGGAAAACTTCTTCGGCGTGAATAAGAACGTCCAAAACTTCCATCCCAGCCCCAGGGGCTACCACAATGTCACCGGAGTCACGTTCAAGTAGAAAAAGCAAATAATTCGACCTACAGGCAAAGCAGGAGCGTTCCGCTCCTGCTTTGCCTTGCGTCCCGCACGTTCCTGCGGGGAAGTCCAGGAGGGATAGTCCATTGCTGAAGTATATTGTGAAACGGATTTTTTCGCTGGTCCCGGTGCTGCTCGGGGTGGCCTTCATCGTCTTCACGCTGCTCTACCTGACGCCGGGCGACCCGGCGCGCATTGTCCTGGGAGAGCAGGCGACAGAGGAGGCGCTTCAGGAGTTCCGCGAGAAGGAGGGACTCAACGATCCTTTTCTCGTCCAGTTCGGCAACTATGTCTGGAAGGCCGTTACCAAGGGTGATATCGGCCGCTCCTACATGACGCGCCGTTCCGTGGCGAACGAAATTATGAGCGCCTTCCCGTCGACTCTGAAGCTCGCCCTGAGCTGCGTCATCGCTGCAATTCTGTTGGGGATACCGATCGGAATCCTGTCGGCCATTCGCCAAAACAGCCTCTTCGACAACATCACGCGATTCCTGGCGATCGTGGGGCTCTCGATGCCGGTGTTCTGGCAGGGTGTTTTGCTGATTCTGCTTTTCTCCGTGAAGCTGCGCTGGTTCCCCGCTTCCGGCTTCGATACGTGGGCCACCCTCGTGCTTCCCACCCTCACGCTCGCCTGCAACCCGCTCGCGGTCATCACCCGAATGACCCGCTCCAGCATGCTTGAAGTGGTCCGGCAGGACTACATCCGCACCGCCCGCGCGAAGGGGCAGACCGAGCAGATCGTCATCTGGCGGCACGCCCTCGGCAACGCGCTCATCCCCATCGTCACGGTCATCGGGCTCCAGTTCGGCTCTCTGCTCGCAGGCGCGGTGCTCACCGAATCCATTTTCTCCATACCCGGCGTCGGACGCCTTATGGTGGATGCCATCAAGATGCGGGACTATCCGGTCGTCCAGGGCGGCGTCCTGTTCATCGCCGTCGCGTTCAGCTTCGTGAATCTCATGGTCGACCTTCTCTACGCCTGGATCGACCCGAGAATCAGAGCGCAGTACAGGTAGGGGAGGAAAGACTATGAGTGGAAATACTGCACCTCGAATGAAGAGCGAGGCGGGGCTCCTCGATATCTGGAAACGCCTTCGCAAGAACCCTCTGGCGATGTTCGGCCTCTTTATCGTCGCCCTCCTGGTCTTTTTCGCGATTACGGCCGACGTCGTTGCGCCGTACAAGTACTATGAGCAAAATTTGATGGCTTCCTTCCAGTCTCCTTCAAAGGAGCATCTCTTCGGTACGGACGAGTTCGGCCGCGACATTCTCAGCCGCATCATCCACGGCTCGCGCATTTCGCTTCAGGTCGGTCTGATCGCGGTCGGCATCTCCGTCGTCCTCGGCGGCTTCTTCGGCGCCGTGGCGGGATACTACGGCGGACGCGTCGACAACCTCATCATGCGGGGGATGGACATTCTCCTCTCCATTCCGTCCATTCTTCTCGCCATCGCCATCGCCGCGTCGCTCGGGCCCGGCCTGTACAACATGATGGTGGCGGTCGGCATATCCACGACTCCCCAGTATGCGCGCATCATTCGCGGCTCGGTGCTCTCGCTGCGCGGGCAGGAGTTCGTCGAAGCGGCTAAGGCAGTCGGCTCCTCCGACACCCGGATCATCATGAAGCATATCCTCCCCAACTGCCTTGCGCCGATCATTGTGCAGTCAACGCTCGGCGTGGCGAGCGCCATCCTTACGGCAGCCGGACTCTCCTTCATAGGCCTGGGAATTCAGCCACCGACACCGGAGTGGGGCGCCATGCTTTCGGGCGGTCGCGAGTACATCCGAGACTACGCCTATATGACGATCTTCCCCGGTCTCGCCATAATGATCACCATCCTGGCGCTCAACTTCCTCGGCGACGGTCTGCGCGACGTGCTCGACCCCAAGCTGAAGCGATAGAAGGCGGAGGCGACGACTATGGAAA
Source organism: Synergistaceae bacterium (assembly GCA_018436725.1). Lineage (GTDB taxonomy): Bacteria > Synergistota > Synergistia > Synergistales > Aminobacteriaceae > JAAYLU01. Next base: position 192,243 of record JAHDKT010000008.1, read on the forward strand.
ACAAAAAACTTCTCCTTGACATTCAGGATTTGAGCATTCAGTACGAGACGGAGGGCGGTACGGTGCACGCCGTCGAGCATCTCAACCTTGCGCTTAAGCACGGCGAGAACCTCGGTTTCGTCGGCGAGACGGGCGCGGGGAAAACCACCACCGCGCTCGCGATCATGGGTCTGATTCCGAGCCCTCCCGGCAAGGTCGCCGGAGGCAGGATCCTCTTCGAGGGAGAGGACCTTCTGAAAAAAGCCGAGCGTCAAATGCGCGACATCAGAGGCGGCAAGATCGCGATGATCTTCCAGGATCCCATGACGTCGCTGAACCCTGTGATGACCGTCGACCGGCAGATCGCCGAGATGGTGCTTCTCCATAACGACGTGAGCGAGGAACAGGCGCTCGAGCGCGCCGTGTCGATGCTCGAAATGGTCGGCATCAAGAGAGAGCGAGCGAAGGACTATCCGCACCAGTTCAGCGGCGGAATGAAGCAGCGCGTGGTGATCGCCATCGCCTTGGCGTGCAACCCCATTCTCCTCATCGCCGACGAACCGACGACGGCGCTCGACGTCACCATCCAGGCGCAGGTCCTTGAGCTGATGCACGAGCTGCGTCGCAAGATCAACACTTCGCTGATCATGATAACGCACGACCTCGGCATCGTCGCGGAGATGTGCGACAAGGTGGCGATCATGTACGCCGGGAGAGTGGTCGAGTACGCCTCCACCGAGGCGCTTTACAACCGGCCTGCTCACCCCTACACCGAGGGTCTCTTCAACTCGATCCCGGACATCGACCGAGACGAAGAGGAGCTGAAGGTGATCCAGGGGCTGCTGCCCGATCCGACCAACCTGCCGACAGGCTGCTCCTTCCACCCGCGCTGTCCCTACGCGATCGAGTCCTGTTCGAAGGATGCGCCGCCGATGGTGGAGATCGAGGCGGGGCACTTCGTAGCGTGCCCGGTGCGGTTCGAGCACTGGAAAAACGCCGTCAACGGGAACGGGGGAATGACGCGATGAATCCGAAAGCGAACGCGATTGTTGAAGTCAACAATCTGAAGAAATACTTCCAGACGAAAAAGGGAATGCTCCACGCCGTGGACGACGTCTCCTTCACCATCAACAAGGGGGAGACGCTCGGGCTCGTGGGCGAGTCGGGGTGCGGCAAGTCCACTCTGGGGCGGGTGATGATCCGCCTTCTGGAGGCGACGAGCGGCGAGGTGAAGTTCTGGGGCGAGGATATTCTCAAATACTCTTCGTCGAAGATGAAGGAGATGCGCAAGCGCGTGCAGATCGTCTTCCAGGACCCTTATTCGAGTCTGAACCCCCGTCTCGCCGTATCGGAGCTTATCGCGGAGCCCCTGCTGGTGAACAGCGTGTACCGCTCCACCGCGGAACGGAGCAAGAAAATACTGGAGCTGATGGACACCGTCGGACTGGCGAAACGGCTTGTAAACACCTATCCGCACGAGCTTGACGGCGGTCGGCGGCAGCGCATAGGCATCGCCCGCTCTTTGGCGCTCTCTCCGGAGTTCATCGTCCTCGACGAGCCGGTGTCGGCGCTCGACGTCTGCATCCAGGCGCAGGTGCTCAACCTTCTGAACAGTCTGCAGAAACAGTTCGGCTATACCTACGTCTTCATCTCGCACAACCTGAGCGTCGTGAAGCACGTTTCGGACAGGATCGCGGTAATGTATCTCGGAAAGATCGTCGAGATGTCGGACTACAAGAGTCTTTTCCAGGAGCCTCTGCACCCGTATACGCAGGCCCTCCTCTCGGCGATTCCGATCGCGAAGGTGGGACACAAGCCGGAGAGACTCATACTCGAAGGCGACGTTCCCAGCCCGATCGAACCGCCGGAGGGCTGTCGGTTCCAGGGGCGCTGTTTCTACCGCCACGAAATTTGCAGCAAGAGCACTCCCGAACTCAGGGAGATCGAACCGGGGCGTTCCGTGGCGTGTCACTTCGCCCGGCAGCTTGTTCGGACGAAAGGGAATTAAGAAGAAAGGGAGCGGCTGTATTCTTATGAAGATCGATATGCAGTATGTACTGACTCTGACGGAGGAACTCATCGGCATTCCTTCGGTAGCCGGAGATTGCCGGGAGATTCTGACGCGCGTCGAAAAAGAGTTCGCCTCTTTAGGACTTTCCGTCGAAAGGTCGAGAAAAGGCGATCTGCTGGCGACGATGAAGGGATCGGGAGACGGCGAGGCCCGTATGGTCTCCGCGCATGTCGACACGCTCGGCGCCGTAGTTCGGGAGATCAAGCCGAACGGACGGCTCCGCCTGCTTCAGATCGGCGGTTTCGCGTGGACCTCGTTCGAAACGGAGAACCTGATCGTCCGTACGTCCTCCGGCAAGGAGATTCGAGGATCGCTGCTTCCTGAGAAGGCCTCGATACACGCGTTCTCCGAAAGTGTGCGGGAGACGCTTCGCACCGACGAGAACGTGGAAGTCCGGCTGGACGAGAACGTTTCGTCCGCGGAGGAGACGCGCTCGCTCGGCGTGGAAGTGGGCGACTTTGTCTTCTTCGACCCGCGCTATGAAGTCACGCCCTCCGGCTTCGTCAAATCGCGCTTTCTCGACGACAAGGTCTGCGTCGCGTGCATTCTCGGCGCGATCAAGGCTCTCGCCGAGGAGAAGAAGCTTCCCGTCCGGACGAGCATCTTCTACATTTCACAGTACGAAGAGGTCGGACACGGCATCTCCGCAGTCCCAAAGGGAGTTGCCGAGCATCTCGCCATCGACGTAGGCATCGTGGCGCCGCCCGCGAACTCCAGGGAGGATGCGGTGACCGTGGTTGCGCGCGACAGCCGCACACCCTACGGTTTCGAGTTCCGTAAGTTTCTTACCGCCCTCGCCGCCGAGCGGTCCATTCCCTTCCGTACGGAGACGCACTTCCGTTACGGATCGGACGCAAGCGTCGCCGCCCTCGCGGGCCTCGACGCCGATTTCGCATGCTTCGGTCCCGGAGTCGACGCGTCGCATTCGTACGAACGCACAACCTTGAAAGCCGTCGAGGCGTGCTGCGACTTGCTCGCGGCCTATCTCGTCACGGAACGCAAAGGAGTTTAGAATTATGCCTTCAGTACTTGACCGGTTTTTGAAGTATATCAAGATTCCCAGCCAGGCGGCGCATGACGCCTCGAACGTTCCGAGCACGCCGGGGCAGATGGCGCTTGCCCGCGAACTCGGCGAGGAGCTGAAAGTCCTCGGGCTTGCCGACGTTCTGGTCGACGAGCGCGCGTACGTTACCGCGACGCTCCACGGAAACACGCCGGGGGCTCCTTGCATTGCCTTCATCGCGCACCTGGATACCGCTCTCGAAGTTACGGACGACACGGTGCGCCCCCGCTTGGTGGAGAACTACGACGGCGGAGAAATCGTCCTGAACGAATCGGAGAACGTACTCCTTTCGCCCTCGACCTTCCCCGAGCTGCTTCAGTACAAGGGAGAAACGCTCGTCGTTACCGACGGAACCACATTGCTCGGGGCGGACGACAAGGCGGGTATCGCGGAGATCATGGGAGCGCTCGAATACATGAGAGCCCACCCGGAGTTCCCGCGCGGCGATGTCAAGGTCGCCTTCACCCCCGACGAGGAGATCGGGCACGGCGCGAGTCTGCTCGATCTGAAAGCGTTCGGCGCGGACTTCGCCTACACCGTCGACGGGGGCGCCGTCGGGGAGATAAGCTACGAGACATTCAACGCGGCCAAGGCGAAGATCGTGATCCACGGGCGGAGCGTCCACCCCGGCAAGTCGAAGAACAAGATGGTGAACTCCATCCTCCTCGGCATGGAGCTGGCGGCCATGTTCCCGTCCAATGAAACGCCCGCGCACACCGAAGAGTACGAGGGGTTCTTCCACCTTCTCGGATTCACCGGAAACGTCGAGACGACGGAACTGAACTATATCATCCGCGACCACTCGGCGGAAAAGTTCGCGGAGCGCAAAAAGGCGGTCGAAGCCGCAGTGACGGCGATCAACGAGAAGTTCGGCTCGGGCAGGGCGGAGCTGACGATGACCGATCAGTACTACAACATGCTCGACAAGATCAAGCCGCAAATGCACATCGTCGAGACGGCGATGGAGGCGATGCGTCTCTGCGGAATCGAACCGAAGATCATCCCGGTCCGAGGCGGAACCGACGGGTCGCAGCTCTCCTACAGGGGGCTGCCGGCGCCGAATATATTCACCGGAGGGCACAACGCCCACGGGAAGCATGAATTCATCTCCGTCGCGTCGATGGAAAAGGCGATGAATGTGATCCTGAAGATCGTGGAGCTGTACTCCGGAAAAAAGTAGACGGTCATTCGGAAAAAAACCGGGGGGCGCGTCCTTGTGGGCGCTTCCCCCCGGTTTTCGCTGTTCGTTGCCGAATATGGCGGAACGTAGCCGCCCTCTTCCCGATGCGCGCGGCTACTTCGACTGGCGGACGACCATCGCGGCGAAAAATCCCGCTCCGAGCCCGTTGTCGATGTTCATCACCGCCACGCCCGAGGCGCACGAGTTGAGCATCGTGAGCAGCGGTGCGATACCTCCCAGGTTCGCACCGTATCCGGTGCTCGTCGGAACGGCGACGACCGGACAGGCGACAAGCCCTCCCACAACGCTGGCGAGCGCTCCCTCCATCCCGGCGACGGCGACGATCGCCTTCGAGTTCTGCAGGACGTCCACGTGCGCCAGAAGGCGGTGGAGCCCCGCCACGCCGACGTCGTACAGCCTCTCGACCACGCACCCCATATACTCCGCAGTCACGGCGGCCTCCTCCGCCACGGGGACGTCGCTGCTTCCGGCGGTGATCACCGTGAGGCCATGGCATTGCGGAAACTCTTTCCTTCGAACGGCGATGATGCGGGCTTTTTCGTGGAAGGCCGCGTCCGGTATCGCCGCCTGCACCAGTCCGAATTGATGCGTTGTCGCGCGGGAGAAAAGAATATTCGTCTGTGTGTCGGCGAAGGCGTTCGCGATCGATTCTATTTGCGAGTCGCTCTTTCCGGGGCAGTAGACGATCTCCGCGAATCCCTTGCGGAGCTGTCGGTGCGTGTCGAACTTCACCTCGCCGAGGTCGCGGTAGGGCAGCGCTTTCATCTGGCGGAGAAACTCCGACTCGTCGAGTGCGCCTTCCCTGACCTGGCGAAGGAGAGAGAGGATTTGCTGTTCATCCATAGTGTATAATCATTCCCTTCGGTAAATGCGTCCCGGTCTCCTGTTTTTTTCTTCGTCGCTCCTTTACGGGACTGCCGGTATGGTAGCATAATATCATCCGAAGAGAAACGGCGGTATTCTCCTGCGGGAGTACTCCGAACGAAGGCGGTGGGTGCGATGGCGATGATTCAAGTGGTCCGGTTCGACCCCGAACTCGACCCGGGGAGGGTGTTGGCGTGGCGCTACCGCAATCCGGAAGCGCCTGCGCGGAGCGACGAGCTGGGGACGTGGACGCAGCTCGTGGTGGAGGAATCGCAGGAGGCGATCCTCTTTCGGAACGGACAGGCGCTCGATCTTTTCGGGCCCGGAAGGCACACGCTGAAGACGGCGAATATGCCGCTGCTTTCGAAGCTGGTCAATCTGCCCTTCGGCGGAGAATCGCCCTTCAAAGCGTGGGTCTGGTTCGTGAACAAAGTGCATTCGCTGGACGTGAAGTGGGGAACGCCCTCCCCGGTGCAGCTTCAGGACCCGAAGTACGGCGTGCTGCTCCCGGTCAGATCGTACGGGCAGTTCGGCGTTCGCATCGAGGATTCTCGCAAGCTCCTGGTGAAGCTTGTGGGTCCGCTCGATCAATTCGACAGGGAGGCGCTGGTTCGCCACTTCAGGGGGCTGCTGCTCACCCGGATTCAGGATCTCGTCTCGACGTATCTTGTCCATCGCGGCGTCTCCGTCGTGGAGGTGAACGCATGGCTGGACGAGATCTCCGAAGAGATGCGCGGAAAGGTCGCGGGGATGTTCGCCGACTACGGGATCGAAGTGCTCGACTTCTTCGTCAATTCGATCAACGTGCCCGAGGAGGATCCCGCAGTGGCCGAGTTGAAAAGAACCCTCTCCGAACGGGCGAAAATGGAGGTTCTGGGGTACAATTACCAGCAGATGCGCTCGTTCGACACTCTTGAGAAAGCCGCGTCGAACGAGGGAGGGGGCAATCTGATGAACGCCGGAATCGGGCTCGGCGTCGGCATGGGGGTCGGCGGCGCTTTCGGCAGGGTTGCCGGAGAGATAGGGAGCGGCCTCTCCACGGGAGAGGGGCGTTCTCTTTCGTCGGAGCGATGCGCACGATGCGGCGCTTCGGCGAATCGAGGCGCGCGGTTCTGCTCCGAATGCGGCGCTCCTCTTCCGGGGAAAGTGTGTCCATCCTGCGGCAAACCTCTGCGGGAGGGGGCGAAGTTCTGCGCGGAATGCGGCGCCCCGGTGGTACCGAAATGTCCGGCATGCGGCAAGGAAGCGTCTCCCGGAGCGAGGTACTGCGCCGAGTGCGGCGCGGCCATCGTCCGGAAAGAATAAACGGAGTCGTCTCTATCGAGAAGGGAGTTTAAGAGAATGTTTATAACACCAGACAGAAAGTTCAGCAAAAGTTTTATTCTTCTCGTCGTCATGTCGGTGATCCTCGCCGGCTTTTCGGCGGTCATTTTTCTGCTTGTTCCCCCCGAGGCAAGGACGGGCAATTTCTGGATCTCCTTTTGGATGATCCTTTTTTCGGTCGTGCTCTCCTTCTCCTACATGATCTTCCACGTGGTCGCCGGGCGCGATGATTTCGCCCCGATCCCGCTGCTGCTCGGAATTTCTACGACCATCGCGACGTACTGTGTCTTCGTCCTGGGCAATGTGCTCGTCTCGCACTTCTGGCTGCATCTTTCGCAGAACGCCTACCTTGCCTCGCACATCGTCGGTTTCATGCTCCTTGTGGGCGGAGGCGGCGCGATCACGCTGCTCTCGCTTACAGCGAAGGAGACGGACGTGAACGCCTCGCTGAAGCGGAGCCGTCTCTTCGTTCAGACAACGCGAGTCGCCTCCCTTGTCGATGAACTCAGCCTCTCTCCGTTCGCCGGGCAAGCCTCCGAGTTTACCAACCGCCTCAGGAAACTCAAGGAGGCCATTCAGTACAGCGATCCGATGGCTCCGGACGGGTTCGACGCGGAAGAGCTGGTCGTGCTCGCGGTAGGGGCAGTGGAAGAGAAGGCGCGGAGGTTTCTCAGCGCGGCTTCGGATAGGGAGCGGCGCGTATTCCTCGACGAGGCCGCACCCCTTGTGGAAAGAGCTTTCAGCACGCTGCAACAGAGAAACGAACAGGTCAGGGAGAGCAAATAGCGCGCGGTTCCTCGCGTATTCCTCCGACGCTTTGCGGAGGATCGGTTCGCAAGAACATAATTATCACCTCATAGAGCCTTTTTTGGAGCCCTCTCTGTTTTTTTCATGCAGAAAGGGCTTTTTTGCTTTACAATAGGAGGGTCACCTTGCGGTGATACTGCGCTTCCCGCCCTGCTGTTTCTTGCTGCGAACTGCTATTTTACACACTCCGAAGGGGGAGAATATCGAATGGAGAGACTGGAAAAAAGAATAATGAATAATCTGCGGGAATGTCCGCAGGAGAAGTGTATCTGGTGGGAAGGAGGGTGGCTCGCCTCCTCCGATCTGCTTGATCTTGCCGAAAAGAGCGCCGGGATACTGAGAAACGCGGGGTTTAAAAGCGGATACAGGCTTGCGGTGCTTCTTCCGAACTCTCCCCAGGTGCTGGCGCTCTCGCTGGCGGCGTGGAGCCTTGGAGGCGCGATTGCGCCGCTCAATGCGAAGTCCGGACTTCCCTCCCTGATGGGAACGCTGAATCTGATCGAGCCGTGCGGCGTGGTGCTTGCGCCCGGCCTCGACGAGCTGAAAAGCGCGCTTGAAGAACAGAAGGTCCCGGTCGTCCTGGCCGACTCCCTCTCTTCCCCCCTTCCCGCATTCACCGTACGGGAGACGAGCACGGAGGACGAGTCGCTTGCGGTGATCTTCGCCACGTCCGGAACCACAGGACTCCCGAAGGCGGTTCCCCTGACACACGGCAACTTGCTGGACAACGCGCTCCGGATGTACGAAGCGCTCGAACTGCTCGCCGAAGGCGATGTACTGCTGAACGTCCTTCCCAACTTCCACTCCTTCGGATACACGGTCGGAGGATTGATGCCGCTGGTTCGCAACCTTCGGCAGACGATCCTCGCCTCCTTCCTGCCGCCGGTGGAATCGATGAAGACCATCAGAGCCTCCGGAACCAACGTGATTCTGGCCGTTCCCGCGATGTTGCACTACATGATCGTCGCGGTCGAAAAAGGCGCCCCGGCCCCGGAGAATCTGAAAATGGTCGTTACGGGAGGAGACCGTCTGAACGTCCAGCTTGACGCCAAGGCGAAGGCTGTCCTGGGCGCCGGAGTCATCGAAGGGTACGGCCTTACGGAGTGCTCTCCCGTGGTGGCGGTCAATCAGAACTACGAGAAGCGCCGTCTGGGAACGGTGGGGCCGTTCATCGGAGGCTACGAGTGGAAGCTGCTCAACGACAAGAACGAGGACGTAACGTCTTCTGGCGAGGGAGTCCTCTGGGTTCGCAGCCCCTCGGTGACCAGCGGCTACTTCCGCGATCCGGTCATGACGGCGGACCGCTTCGTCGACGGATGGTTCAACACGGGCGACTACGTTCGCATGGAGGACGGTTTCGTCCGCATCCTCGACAGGGTGACCGACATCATCATCGTCGGCGGATTCAACGTCTATCCGCAGGAGGTCGAGGCGATCCTCAACACATTCCCGGCGGTTTCGCAGGCGATCGTCGTCGGCATGCCTCACCCGGTAAACGGCGAGGTCCCGAAGGCCTTCATCCAACTTCGGGAAGGCGCGCAGGCCACGGCGCGCGAAATCATCGACTTCTGCAAAAAGCACCTCGCCCATTTCAAAGTGCCGCGCAGCGTCGAGTTCATGGAAGCGTTTCCCCTGTCCAGTACGGGGAAAGTACTCCGAAGAATGCTGAAACAACCGAAATAAATTTTCGAAAAGTGGGGGGAGAAGTCGCATCCGCGATCCCCCCACTCATTCGTTCGGAATACCGCTTTTTCCCTCAGAAGGCCCGGAAACCGACGACGTCCTCGCGGATCTTCAGATACTGCTTCTTGGTGATGTCCATGTGCTCCTTCTCCATGTCCTTGATCTTGCCGAACATGACGGCTGTCTCGCCCGAGGACTCCTTCTCGAGGCGCTCGTAGAACTCCATTGCGCGCATCTCGGACAGATATGCGGCCGAGGCGATGCGGAGCAGCGATGTCGTGTCGCCGAAATCCTTGGTCTGTACCTTCAGCTCGGGCGCGACGACCATGTTCGGGTCGACGGGGCATCTCTCGCCGTAGAGCTTTTCATAGTAGTTCATCAGGCTCGCTTCATGTTCGCTCTCCCAGTCCGAAAGCTCCAGCAGCTCCTTTTTCAGGTGCTCCTCCGCGACGCTCTCCGCCCATATCCTATAGAATTCCTTCGCCTCGATTTCCGCGTGGATTCCGTAACGGAGCGCATCTTTCATCTCGAAACACTTCCCTGCCATCGTCATCCCTCCAGTGCAAGATAGGTTTCTTTCCTGTATTATACTCTATTCCAGTAAAAATTCCAAAAACGCGGGGCGTCTTTTCGTCTTGACAAACCTTTCACCTCGGACTACTATCAAAATGAAGGCGAGTATGCCTTCTTTCGGAAGATGTTCGGGAAGTCCGGTGAAAATCCGGCGCGGACCCGCCACTGTAAGCCTGACGAAGCCACCGAGCCACTGGAGCGAACCGGCGCAGCACTGCGTACGAAGGGTTCCGGGAAGGGGTGGGGGAGG
>JAHDKT010000036.1 GCA_018436725.1 Synergistaceae bacterium
CTCGTAGTTGGACAGCCGATTAAATTTTCGAGGTTCGAGAGAGCAGGGTACCTGTTTCAAATCCGTCCTAAACAGCTTTGCAAACCCTTGGAAACTCAGAGAACTCTTTCGCGTTTTTAAGCTATTTGGGACAGCAGTGGTAATAATTTTAAACCATGTGCGATGTTGCAAAAAAAGTATTTTCCGGTTTAATTTTGTATGGGGAGTGCGCTTAACAATAATCGCGAAAGGGCGTCCGATAATGAAAATTTTGGACAATATCAACTCTCTGCTGGGCGACGACTTGAAGACTTCCCTATCTCCGAGAACAAAGATACAAATTGCTTCTTCTTGTTTTTCTATCTATGCCTACGAAGCGCTGAAGATGGAGCTGGCAAATGTTGATTCTCTGCAATTCATCTTCACCGCCCCCGCCTTCATTCCTGATGAAGCGACGGACAAATTCCGCAAGGAGCGAAGAGAATTCTTTATTCCCAAAGCCGATAGAGAGCGAAGTCTCTACGGTTCAGAGTTCGAAATTCGACTTCGCAACAAACTCACACAGAGAGCCGTAGCGCGGGAGTGCGCCGAATGGATTCGACGCAAGGCGACATTCCGCTCCAACAGAACGAAATCTCCTATGCAGCAGTTCGCCTGTCTTCAGGATGATGAACGTCATGTCGTGTATATGCCTCTGTCCGGATTTACAGCCGTTGAGCTTGGGTATCAGAAGGGAAACGCCGTTTCGAACATCGTTAATCGTCTCGACGAAACGCCGTTTACATCGACATATCTTCAGCTCTTTGAGCAGATATGGAACGACCCGGAAAAACTGGAAGATGTGACCTCCATCATCTGCGAACATATCGCCTCCGTGTATCAGGAGAACTCGCCTGAACGCATCTATTTTTTGATGCTCAATAACATTTTCAGCGATTTTCTTGAGGACGTCGACGAAGACGTGTTGCCGAACGACAAGATAGGATATCTCGAAACGGATGTATGGAAGAAGCTCTTCAACTTCCAGCGAGATGCCGCTGTTGGTATCATCAACAAACTCGAAACATACAACGGCTGTATTCTTGCCGACAGCGTAGGACTCGGCAAGACGTTTACCGCCCTTGCGGTCGTAAAATACTACGAGTTGCGAAATAAATCCGTTCTTGTGCTCTGCCCTAAAAAACTTGCGGACAACTGGTTGAACTACAACAGCAATCTCAAGACCAATATATTCGCCAGAGACCGTTTTAACTACGACGTGCTCTGTCATACGGATCTCTCCCGTTCTTCGGGAATCTCCTTCGGTATTCCGCTGAACCGGGTCAACTGGGGGAACTACGATCTTGTAGTGATCGATGAGTCGCACAATTTCAGAAACAACGATGCTTTTAAGGAGAGGGAGACTCGGTATCAAAAACTGATGAACCAGGTGATTCGACAGGGCGTCAAGACGAAAGTTCTTATGCTTTCAGCCACCCCCGTAAACAACCGCTTCAACGACCTGAGAAATCAACTTGCCCTTGCGTATGAAGGCGATTCCGAAGAATTGAGCAAAAAGCTCCGAAGCACGCGCAGCGTGGAGGAAGTTTTTCGACGAGCCCAGACCGTATTCAACCAATGGACGAAACTTCCGCTGGAGAAGCGCACCGCGAGTGCTATTCTCGACTCCCTTGACTTCGATTTTTTCGAGCTCTTGGACAGTGTGACGATAGCTCGCTCTCGAAAGCATATTCAAACATTCTATGATACTCGTGACATGGGAGAATTCCCGCGGAGAAACAAACCGCTCTCGTACCGGTGTCCATTGACTTCTTTGCCGGACGTCCCCGACTTCAACGAGATTTATACGCGTCTTTCCATGCTGAAACTGGCTGTGTACGCCCCTGTAAGTTACATTTTCCCCAGCCGTCTTAGAAAATACGAGGAGATGTACGATACGCGTGTTGAAGGGGGATCGGGAAAATTTCGGCAGAGGGATCGCGAACAAAGTCTTCAGGCGCTGATGACGACGAATCTTCTGAAACGCTTGGAAAGTTCGGTTGAATCATTCAGACTTACGCTTCGCAACCTCCATGAAAACCACGCCGCGGTATTGGCGAGAATAGATGAGTTCCGCCACAACGGCGGAGGAAGTATCGGAGACTGGACGAAAGGTTTGGACACTCTCGAAGCGGATGAGGACGATATTCAGGAACTCGGGATGGATGAGATAGGCGGGAAAGTCAGAATCAATCTCTCCGACATGGATCTGGACTCATGGAAGAATGATCTTTACGGTGATCTTATGATCATCGCAGAACTTTTGCACTCAATGGATCGTATTGCACCGGAGCATGACGAAAAGCTTCAGCATCTCAAAAAACATATTCTGGAAAAGATGGAGCATCCGCTCAACCAAGGTAATAAAAAGATTCTTTTGTTCACGGCTTTTGCGGATACGGCAAAGTACCTTTACGATAATCTTTCCGAGTTCCTTCTGGATGAGAAAGGTGTGCATACGGGCAAGGTAACGGGGAAAGATGCGCCAAAATCAACCTTGAAA
>JAHDKT010000061.1 GCA_018436725.1 Synergistaceae bacterium
CACGTGGTCGAGGGGAACAGGACGATCAAGATATGGGACGAGAAGAACCTCTACGACATCGTCCGGATCGTGGCGTTCGACAAGAACGCCGACGTCGCCCTGCTGGAGACGAACTATCCGAAGTCGTCGGTGCGCCACCTCCCTCTGAGGAAGGACGTCGTCGAACTCGGGGAGCCGATCATGGTGCTGGGGTATCCGCGCGCCTTCCAGCTGGGGGACTCCATCACCGTGACGAAGGGGGACATCAGCTCCATCAGGAAGGTCGGCGACGACACGCTTGTGCAGTTCACCGCCTTCGTGGCGGGGGGCTCCAGCGGCAGCCCCATCATCGACGAAAAGGGGCGGGTCGCCGGAATCGTGACCAGCGAGCTGACCCTCGGACAGGGGATGTTTCTGGGACTGAGCGCGCCGTCGATTCTGCGGTATGTCGGCGAGCACCTGCCGAAGGTCGAGGAACTTGTCGTCGATCTGCCTCCCGCAGCGCCCGTCGTCCGGACTCCCGCGCCTCCCGCCGCGCCGCGCGAACCTCCGTCGGACACATCCGCGATGGTGAAAGAGGCGCAGGAGCTTCTGAACGCGCTCGGGTACGATGCGGGAACAGAGGACGGCGTGTACGGTCCGCGGACGTCCGCCGCCGTGAAGGCGTTCCAGCGGGTGAAGAGGCTCCGCCGCGACGGACATGTGACGAAGAAGCTGCTCGACCTTCTGCGCGAGGAGAAGCGGGCATCGGACGAGACGCGGGCCGCCGCCATCGCGAGGGAAGTTCAAACCCTCACGGAGAACGCGATGCGGGGAAGCCCGGACGCGATGCGCGAACTCGGCCTGCTCTACCGCGAGGGGCGGCGCGTTCCGCCCGACTACGCCAAAGCCGCCGGATGGCTGCGGATGGCTGCGCTGCACGGCGACGTGCGCGCTCAAACGGCGCTCGCCTCCATGTACCGGTACGGCCTCGGCGTACCGCCGGACCGCATCAAGTCCGCCTCGTGGATGACCGCCGCCGCGGAGCTGGGGCACGCGCCCGCGCAGCACGCTCTCGGCGAGATGTTCGCCGGCGCCATCGGCGTGCCGCTGGACAGAAAGCGGGCGTTCGCATGGTACCGCAGCGCTGCGGAACAGGGGTACGCCCCGGCCCAGCACGCCCTCGGCGAGGCCTTCGAGCGCGGCGTCGGGACGCCCCCCGACGGGCGGCAAGCGCTCCTCTGGTACGGCAGAGCGGCCGAACAGGGGAACGAAGACGCACGGAAGGCGCTCGCCAGGCTGCGAGGGAGGTAGGGGAACCCCCCGCCCTCCTGCGCGGGGACTGCGGCGTCGGAACGCTCATCTCTCTGCTCGAACGGAATCTTTACGGCGCTCTCGCCGCGGGAGCGCTTTTTTTATACTTCGAGCCGCTTTTCCGTTTATTGATAATGATTTTCAAAACTAAATAAGTCATACTTGGATTGACAACTCGACTATTTAATGTATAATGAAAACATGTGATACGTTCCTTTCTTCACCAATCCCAAAGAGCAGTTCAATTTCATATCTCAGGAGGTTCCCATGGCGAAAGTGCATTACCCCCTCTTTATCAAGCAGGACGCGGACGGTTTCTGGGCGCTCTTCCAGAACAACTTGGCGAATTTCGCATGGCTTGTGGTTTTCATGCTGGGAGCGGGCTTCCCCGCCGAACTGGTCTTCGGCCAGATGGTCCCCGGCGCCGCGGTCGCGGTGGCTCTTGGGAATTTCGTGTATGCGGGCATGGCCAAGCGCCTTGCGGAGCGGGAGGGGCGGCTCGACGTCACGGCGCTCTCCTACGGTATCAGCACCCCGATTCAGTTCATCTATATGGTCGTCATCGCGGTCGCCATCAAAAACGCCACCGGCGACCCGTACGTCGCGTGGCAGGTCGCCGTGGGCGCGTGCCTTCTCGGCGGCATCATCCTCGTGGTTGGTTCGTTCGTCGGCCGCCAGGTGCAGAGCTTCCTTCCCCGCGCGGCGATGCTCGGCGCGCTGGCCGGAGTCGCGCTCACCTTCATCGCGGGCGAACTCTTCTTCGTCACCTTCAACAATCCGCAGATCGGCACGCTCGCGTTCGCCATCATCATCATCGGCATGATAGGCAAGGCGACCATGCCCGGCAAAGTCCCGGCGACCCTCGTCGCGGTGGTGCTGGGAACGATCCTCGCCTTCGTCTTCGGCGTCGCCAGCGTCGAAAACATCACGAAGGCCACGCAGAGCCTCGGACTCTACATTCCGATGCCCGGAACAACCGCCTTCACCGGCCTTCAGCTGCTCTTCGGACAGTATTCGCACCTCCTCGGCGTCATCATCCCGATCTCCATCTACAACCTGATCGAGACGATGAACAACGTCGAAGCCGTGGCGACGATGGGCGACGTCTACGACGTCAAGGCCTGCCAGTTCACCGACGGCTGCGGCACCATCCTCGGTTCGCTCTTCGGCGGCATTCTTCCGACCACCGTCTACATCGCCTCGGTCGGCGCGAAGGACACCGGCGCGGGACAGGGATACTCCATCCTCAACGGCCTCGTCTTCCTCGCCGCCGCCTCTCTCGGCCTTGTGGGCGCCATCTCCGCCATCATCCCGGCGGCGGTCATCGCCCCGATCCTTGTCTACGTCGGCGTGGTCATGGTGGCGAACGCCTTCATCCGCTCGCCGCACCACCATGCGCCCGCGGTCGCCATCGCGATGATTCCGTACCTCGCGAACTACCTGGGCACGCGCTTCAACCGCGGCGCGATCGACGCCTTCCCCTCCGGCGCGAGCATCATCCAGGGGATCTCCCCCGCAATCATGCCCCTGGCGCAGGGAGCGATGTTCACGGCCCTCTGCTGGGGCGCGGTGACGGCGTTCCTGATCGACAAGGACTACATGAAGGCCGCGATCATGAGCGGCGTGATGGCCGTCCTCGCGCTCTTCGGCTTCATGCACGCCCCGGCGATCCGCTTCCTCGGCGGCGGCCTGCAGAACCAGTTCGTCATCGGATACGTCGTGATGACCCTCTTCTTCCTCGCCTACCACCACATGAATCAGAAAGGCATGATCTCCGAGGTCGCCCGCCCGGGGATGGACGAGTAACGCACGTCCGGAGCATTAAAAAAACCGCCTCTTCGGAGGCGGTTTTTTTATATCCGAGCCGATGCTAGAGCGCCCCGACCCGTTCGAGGTCGCCCTCTTCGGAGAAGCGCATCGGCTCGGGCGCGGAGAGCACGCGGATGTTCGCGTCCTTCGATAGTTCGTCGAAATAGGCCTCGGAGACGACGATGGAGGAAAGTTCGAGCGTGTTCTTTATCTGTACGATCCGGCACTCTTTCGCGGTCTTGGGAGCGCAGCCCGAGATGGCGATGGCGATCGCGTCCCGCTCGTCGTTCGCGAGCAGCGGGATGGCGCAGCCGCGGATGTCGCCGGCGGTGACGCCGTTCGTGTAGGTGCTTGCGAAGTCCAGCCCCCGGACGGCGCGCAGCGTCGCGATGTCGGCAAGGCCGATGCCGATGGCGTTGCCGGCGGAGTGCTCCGTCAGCCCGAGCACGACGACGACCTCGGGGGAGGCGATCTCCTCGAAACCGAGCGCCCCCTTCATCGGACGCCCCGAAATGTTCGGGTCCATCCCCGCCCCGCTGATCTCCTTGCCGATCCGCTCCACCACCAGGATGTCGATATCCTTCGGAATGAGCCGTCCCATCGCGGCCTTCGCCTCCCGGAGCAGCTCCTCCTCGCGTTGGATGCAGCGTTCGGGCGGGATCGCTTCGACGATCATCGTCTCCTCGTAGGCGTTCTCCACGATGGCGAGACCGAAGAGGACGGGCGCGCGCTCCAGGAAGAGCGTCGCCGCCGAGAGGACGCTCGGCCCCAGCCTGGCGACTCCCCGTCCGTGGATGGCGGTCGCCCCTTTGTGCTTGCCCAGGCCCACCGCCATCATCTTGCACAGGCCGCTCTCCACGGACATCTTGAAGTCCGTGTGCGCCTTCACGCGGTTGCAGAGAACTATCCCGTCCGATTCGAAGGCGTTTTTATCGCACCAGACGTCGATTCCGTCCTCCGTCCTGCCGAGGAGCGTCGCCTCCATGGACGAGCGAACGGGCGCGCCGACGGACGACTCCGCGACGCCCAAGCCCTCCAGGATATGAAGCTGCCCCTCGGCGGTCGCGCCGCCGTGGCTCCCCATCGCGGGCACGATGAACGGCGCGGCGCCTCTCCCCTTCAAAAAGGCGACGACGGAGCGCAGCGCGGGGACGATGTCGGCTATCCCCCGGCTGCCCGCCGCCACGGCGATCCGCTTCCCCGAGAGGTCGGGAAGCGCCAGCGCCTCCATCGATGCGGTCGCCGCGCCGGGCACGTCGTCGAGCCGGACGTGCGGAAAGAGCTGCTCCGCGCGGAACATGCGGGGGAACTCGGGCCCCGCGCCCGTTTCAAGCACGTAGGGAATTCGCTCGGGCCACATGGTTCGCCCCCCTTTCTACCTGAGCAGCCGCACAAGCCCGAGACTCAGCGACGGCACGAAGGTGATCAGCAGCAGCGCGACGCCCATCGACAGGACGAACGGCATGATGTTCTTGGAGATCTTCTCGATGCTCTCCCCCGAGACCGCCGACGCCACGAAGAGATTGATTCCGTAGGGGGGCGTGACGAAGCCGATCGCCAGGTTCACGGTGATGATGACGCCGAACTGGACGGGGTCGATGCCGAGGCGGGTGACCACGGGCAGAAGGATGGGCGTCAGAATGATGACGGCGGCGATGTTGTCCACGAAGCAGCCGATCACGAGAAGGATGAAGTTCAGCAGCAGCATGATGACGATAACGTCCGTGGAGAATCCGCCGAGCCACGCCCCCAGCTTCGCGGGGATCTGCGCCATGGCGAGGTAGGCGGCGAACGCCATGGAGAAGCCCACCATGAAGGAGGTGGCGCCGTTGACGAGCACCGCGTCCTTCAGCGCCTCGTAGAGCGTCGCGAAGGTCAGCTCCTTGTAGACGAAGATGCCGATGAAGACCGAATAGACCACGGCGACGACGGCGGCTTCGGTCGGGGTGAAGACGCCGCCGTAGATGCCGCCGAGGATGATGACCGGCACGAGCAGCGCCCAGACGGCCTCGCGGAAGGCCTTCCCCGCGTCGGCGAGCGTGTGGACCTTGCCGTCGCCCATATACCCCTTCTTCCGTGCGATGACGTAGCAGTTGAGCATGAGCAGCACGCCGATGATCACGCCGGGAACGACGCCCGCGAGGAAGAGATCGCCCACGGAGGTTCCCGAGACGATGCTGTAGAGAACGAACGGGATGCTCGGCGGGATGATGACGCCGATGGTGCCCGCAGCGGCGGTGAGCGCGGAGGCGAACCCCGCGTCGTAGTTGCGCTCTTTCATCGCGGGGATCATGAAGGAGCCGATGGCCGACACCGTCGCCGGTCCCGAGCCGGAGATGGCGGCGAAGAACATGCAAGCGAGCACCGTGACCATGGCCAGCCCCCCGATGATGAACCCGACGAGGCTTTCGGCGAGCGCCACGAGCCTTCGCGAGATGCCGCCGTAGCTCATCAGCGCTCCGGCGAGGATGAAGAACGGAATGGCGAGCAGCGGGAAGGAGTCGAGCGACGAGAACGATTTTTGCGCGATCATGATCAGCGAGACGTTGGTGGTGAAGTGGAGCATGATCGCGGTGGCCAGGCCGAGCGCGATGCCTATGGGGATGCTGGTGGCGATGAGGACGATCAGAAGCGCGAAGAGCAGCAGGGTTTCCATCAGCAGGCCTCCCCCTTTCGCAGGTCGCGGACAAGTTCCATCATGTCCCGGAAGAGGCGGATCGCCATCATGGCGCACCCGACGGGTACCGAGGCGTACGCCCAGGCGATGGGGATCTGCATGGCCGCCGAGACCTGCCAGCGCCGGATAAGGAACTGCGTGAGCACGCTCCCCTGCCAGGCGATGAAGAGCGCGAACGCGCACCAGACCAGCAGCACGGCGAGTTCATACCATTTTCGCAGGCGCCCCTTCATGAGGTCGACGAGCATCTCCACGCGGAAGTGACGCCGCATCCGCACCGCGTAGCTCGCGCCCACCCACGTCTGCCAGAGAAAGACATAACGGGCAAGCTCCTCGCTCCACGAAAGCGAGTTCTGGAACACGTACCGCATGACCACCTGGATAAAGATAAGGACCACGTTGAAGGCAAGACTGGTCACCAGAAAAACTTCTTCGATTCTGTCGAACGCGTTGCGCACTCTTCTCCCTCCCCTTTACAGCGCGCCGCAAGGGAAAGACGGTCCCCCGCGGCGCGAATGCATCGTTTCTCTGTTCTCCGAACGGGCGATCTCCTAGTCCAGGTTGGCCTTCTTGGCCAGCTCGACAAGCTCCGCGCCGATGATGTCCTTGAACTGGTCGTAGACGGGAAGCGTGGCGTCGATGAAGAGCTGCTTCTCTTCGGGCGTCAGCTCGTTGATCTGCAGGCCCACCTTCTTGAGTTCGTCGAGGAACTTGTGCTCCTGCTCCTCCGCGAGCACCCGCTGCTCGACGACGTACCGCTTTCCGGCGTCTTCGACGATCTTCCAGAGATCCTCCGGCATCGACGCGAAGAAGTCGTCGTTGGCGACGAGCATCGTGGCGGAGTAGACGTGTCCGGTAAGGGAGTAGAACTTCTGCACCTCGAAGAATTTGGCGGTATAGACGAGGACGACGGGGTTCTCCTGGCCGTCCACGGTGCCCTGCTGCAGGGCGGTGTAGAGTTCGCCGAAGCTCATGGGCGTGGGGTTCGCGCCGAGCATCTTGAAGAACGCGAGGTGGAGCGGGTTCTCCATCGTGCGGAGCTTGATTCCTTTAAGATCGTCCGGCTTGCGGACGGGGTTGCGGTTGTTGGTGATGTGTCTGTAGCCGTTCTCGCCGTACCCGAGGTTCCGCATCCCGAGGGGCTTCAGCAGCTCGTCGACCTTATGGCCGAGTTCGCCGTCGAGGGCCTTGAACGCCGTTTCCTTCGACTTGAAGAGGAAGGGGAGGTCGAACACCTGGAAGCGCTTGTCGAAGCCGGCGAGCGCCGACGTCGCGGGGATGGCCACCTGCACGGTTCCCAGCTGGACGGACTCGATAAGTTCCCTGTCGCCGCCGAGCTGTCCGTTGGGGTAGAGTTCCACGGAGATCCGGCCGCCGCTCTTCTCCTCGATGTCCTTCTTGAACACGTCCCGCATGATGATATGGTCCGACTGCGTCTCGGGAAGAATATACCCGACCTTGATCACAAACTCCGGCACCGCGAACGCCGCGCCCGTCAACACAACCGTAAGAACCGCCGCCAATGCCGCTATTCCGTACATACGCTTCATTACAACCCCTCCTTTTGCATAGACACATCCGCGTCTCCCCGGCGCTCCGTCCGGAGAAGCCTTCAGCGCGCCTCGATCAGCACCGTTTCCGCATCGGCATCCACGACGACCCGATCACCGTCCTTGAGAACCGTATAAGGATTTTCCTCCAGCCTGTCCACCACCGGCACCTCGGCGACGACGCAGGAGGAGACGAGCACCGGCTCCACCTCGTCGACGATTATGGCGGCCGGAAGATTCCCGCGCATCTTGAGCTGGTAGAGCCCGTCCATCATGACGACCGAACTCCCCTTGCCCGACTTGACGACGAGGATTTTCCCCGCCACGCTCTTTCCGTGGAGCGCGTGCCCCTCCTCGATGACGACGCCGGTTTCCGGGTCGCACAGGTAGAAACAGATCGCGTCCTTGGAGAGAAGAACCTCTCCCTCGCCCTTACCTTTGTACACTCTTCTGCAGCGCATGGTCCGTTCCGGAGCCATCACGACACCTCCCCGCGCACGGCGGCTTCGATGCACTCCGAGAGTCTGCGGATCGCGAAGGTCTGCCCCCGCCGCTTCCGGTAGTACATGTTCTTCGGAGAGTCCGTCACGCCGGTACCTCCCTCGAACGTCTTCCAGCACGGCTCGTCGATGCAGGTGTCCGGCACGAGGCGCGCGCCGAAAGCCTCGATGGCCCCGATATGTCCGGAACGGCGCGCAAGCTCGATGGCGTCCCACGACGTCAGCACCCAGAAGGAGACGTCCGGGTGGACTTTTTTCCCCTCGACCCGCCCGGCGAGATCGATCAGCTGATCGTACGTATAGTGCGGACAGCCGAGCATCACCGAATTGATCCTGCCGCCCTTTTCGGAGAGCAGCTCCTGCTGCTCCGCGAGATGCTCGTTCTTCACGACCAGCTCCGCCGCGGGCGCGACGCCGCCGAAAGCCGCCCGCATATCGGGCGCTTCGGGCGTCGTCCCGAGGATATGATACATCGGAACGGCCCCGCTCGTATTCAACTCCGCCCCCAGGTAGAGCAGCTCCTCCGGGGTCGGCCGTCTTCGAAAATTCCGCAGGCGAAACACCGGCGTATGCGATCCGACGAACCGCCCGACGTACCACCCCATCATACCCCAGTCGTACGCCTCGTTCAAATCCGCTTCCACATCGACAAGCATCGTGCCCTTCCGGTTCTCCGCGAAGTGCAGACCGTACCGGGGAGTAACGCCCGTCACCGCGCACGCGAGCGCGCTCACCGACGACTCCCTGTTGGAGCGCGCACCGAGGACCGCGTTGACGTACGGCGTCGCGCTCGACTCGGAGAAAGCCACGTGTTCGCCGTACGCGGGTACGTTGCCCGCCAGCTCCGGCGTGCAGCAGTAGGTCAGCTTCGCCCCGATCCTGCGGTAGACGTCGAACGTCCGCCACGCCAGCTCCCGCTCCGCGTCGGTCACGTCGGACACGCCGCTCAGCTCCTCGACCGCCCACGCCGGGTTGGTCGTCGGCGGCACCTTGCAGTACGCGCCGCCGTCGACAAGCAGTTCGCACCAGTACGTATCGCCCTCCTGGCCGCTGAGCGCGACATGCGTCCTCGTGACCGGGATCATCTCGTCCGCCTCGAAGGTCGTCCCCAGAGCCACCAGCAGCTCCATCGCCCGCTGCGTTCCGTACCCGCGCTCTCCGTCGAGCATTCGTTTCTCTTCGTCCCGCAACTTCACCCATACACACCCCGCTTTCGCTCTCTTGCCAAGCGTTTTCAGGCGCGCCCCTTTTGAACACATCTTGCATGCAAAATTATTTTATAACACCGATCAATTCTTCGCAAGGGGGAAGACGCGTCCCCGCCGAAGAATTTTCGAAAGCTTTCAACCCGTTTTGAATCAGGCGTTCAGGAAGTTCGAGAGGATGTACCCTTCGCTGAGGGCGATATGATTGTCAAGTACGACTCTGATCTGCTCCTCGTCGCGGCCCCGCATGCTCGCGAGAATCTCTTCGTGCTGCGCTATGGTGTTCAGCGTGTCCTTGAGCGAGAAGAGCGCGAGGATCTGCATGCGCCCGATCTGCGACTGAAGAGAAAGCAGTATATCCCGGATGCGCTTGTTGGAGGCGTATTCGATGATCCGCATGTGCAGCGCCCTGTCGCCTTCCGCGACGATTTTTCTGTCGAATTGCGCCCCCGACTCCACCTTGACGCGCAGCTCCCTCCAGAACGAGGCGATCTCTTCGAGCGCCTCGTCGGGAATCCGCCTGGCGGCGGACTGGAACGCGATGGTTTCCAGCGCGCGCCGAATCTCGTAAATCTCCTTGATATCCTCGACGGAGATCTCCGTGACGAACGCGCCTCGTCCCGGAATCACGCGGACGAGCCCCTCCTTGCTCAGCATCCTCAGCGCTTCCCGCACGGGGGTACGGCTCGTGCCGAACATCTCGCCGAGCGGGATCTCGCTCAGCGGCGCGCCGGGGGGGAATCTTTTTTCAAGAATCTCCTCGCGGATCTTGTCGCATACGAAATTCGTCAAACCGTCTTTATTCCGCAATTTGGGCATTCATTATCACCGCTCGTTGTTTTCAAATATACGTTCCTACTGCGCACTTCTTACGCAGCGCATCTTCCTAATCATACAGCGCGAACGCTTTTTTTCATACCGACAATCCGTATTCTCTTCTTTGCACCGCGTCGCCATATCCCGAAGGCGTGCGTTAAATCATTGTCCCCTTCCCTCGCACCTCTTCTTGTCACAAAATTCATTTTTCCAGTTGACACATCGTGGGGAAGGTGGTAAAACAATAGACAGTAGATAGTAGACTGTAT
The DNA here is from genome assembly GCA_018436725.1 of Synergistaceae bacterium. Lineage (GTDB taxonomy): Bacteria > Synergistota > Synergistia > Synergistales > Aminobacteriaceae > JAAYLU01. Next base: position 10,099 of record JAHDKT010000061.1, read on the forward strand.
GCAAAAAACTATTGCAAATCCATTTCATTTCAGGAGAGTCGTTATGAATACGGAGATCTTACAAAGACGCGTCCTACGAGAAGACGTCATAGATTATTTTCTCAAAAATATTTTGAATAAAAAATACGTCCCGGGAGACAGAGTTGTCGAGGTTCAAATCGCTCTCGAGTTGGGAATTGGAAAAGGCGCGGTAAGGGAAGCATTTCGGGATCTTGCGAACATGGGATTTGTTACCGTAAAGCCGTATAAAGGAGCGTTTATCAGTAATTTGTCCTATAAGGAAATGGTTGATTATTACAGAGTGCGGCTTGTTCTCGAAAAAACCGCTTTGGAGTGGATCTTCGATTCGCAGGAGAGCGCCGGAAACGCCGTTGTACAACGTTTGGGCAGATTTGTTGAAAAAATGCTTGAAGACTGCGAGGCGGGAGATGCGTTCGCGCAGGTCAAGGCGGATATGGACTTTCACCGTGCGCTCATAGATCTGTCGAAGAGCGATTTTTTGAAAAAAGCCTGGGAGTCTTTAGGGCATAATTTTTGGTTTTTCTTTATACATAATAAGCTGGATATGGATATGAAAAAACAGTTCGAGAAGCACGAGCATCTCTACAAGGCACTGCTTGCCCATGAAAAAGCCCTTGCTCTGGAGTATATGGACTCTCATTTCGCCGAAAACGTAGAGCGTCTTCGCGAAAATTAAAACAGTGCGGATATTCTCGCATTTTCTTTAAAGCGCAACGTGGTGGTATTAAAAAATCAACGGAGGTGAAGGTAGTGAAAAAGAGGTTTATCAGTTTAGGGATTTGCGCGCTGATGGTGTTTTTTTTGTTCTCCGTCGCGGTTGAAGCGGCTCCGGGGAAGCTCGTTCTCAGATTGGGGCATCAGCTCCCGGCGAAGCACTCGATACATCTTTCCTGCGAGAAGTTCGCCGAATTGGTGAAAAGCAAAACCGACGGAAATGTCGAGGTCAAAATTTTCCCCTCCGCATCTCTTGGATCGGAAAGGGAGAACGCCGAGGCTCTCAAGACGGGCACTCTCGATATGGCCGTCATCGCGGTGGAGTTTTATCCCGCCTATGTCGAGGAATCGAGCCTACTGGTGCTTCCGTATATCTACAACAGCTACGAACATGCGTACAACGTTCTGCAGGGGGATGTAGGCAAGGCGATATCGTCTCTTATCGAAGAGAAAACAAGCATAAAAGTATTGACATATCTTGTTCAGCCTTTCAGACAAATGTATACCGTCGATAAGGAGCTGCACACCGCGGACGATCTCAAGGGGATCAAGATGCGCGTCCCGGAATCGCCCATCTATGTGGATACGTTCAGGCAGTTGGGTTCGGTTCCTACTCCCGTCCCGTTCGGAGAGGTCTATACCGCCCTTGAAACCGGCGTTGTTCAGGGTGTTGAAAACGCTCCCGAGACGATTTATACGGCCTCTCTTCATGAGGTCACCAAAGTGATGAATATTACAAATCATTTGGAAGGACCGACGACGATTTCCATATCCAGAAAAGCCTTCGAAAAATTGCCCGAGGAGTTTAAGAAAGCTCTTCTTGAAGCGGCGGACGAAGTCGCGGAGTTCCAACTGAATGCGACGGTGAGCAAGGATCAATACTACAGAGATAAGTGCGCGGAAAAATTGAAGGTTGTGAACTCCGATGTCGCAAGTTTCAAAGCAAAAATCGACTACACGCTTTTTAGTTGTATGAAGAGCGAAAAAGCCAAGGAGCTTTTTAAAAAAATTTCCGAATAACCGATGATCGCGGTACCGGCTATCGACAAGGGCGGAAGAGAAAACCGCCCTTGTCGCTTCATAAAGGAGTGAGAAAAACGGCATGCTTGGAAGAGTGTACGATCGTCTTTTAAAAGGGGCGCTGCTTTTTATTTTCTCCGTAATGTTTTTCACCACTGTTTCAAACGTTTTTATGCGCTATGTGTTGAACGAACCCTTTGCATGGGCGGGAGAACTTGCCAGATATTCTTTCGTCTGGGTTATTTTTCTCGGAGGGGCCATAGCGATGAGAAGAGGCAATCATATAGGCATGGAATTCCTTCAAAACATGCTGCATGGAAGGTTGAAAAGAGGGCTGTTGCTTATAATTCACAGTTGCGTCGTCGGCTTTCTTTGTGTTTTTATCTATATCGGTTTTGAAATGGCCTGGTCGAGTTGGGATACCAAGTCGGCTGTTTTAGGGATGCCCATGTTTTTCCCGTATCTCGCGCTCCCTATAGGGGGAATTCCGATGTTGTTCGAGACGATCGGTTTGATGAAATCGTCCCTTTCAAAGCATGACGGAGAAAGCGGGGGACAAGGATGATCTTGCTTTTCGGAACGTTGTTCTTCATTCTGCTCGCGATCGGCGTTCCTGTCGCGTTCAGCCTTGGGTTGTCGTCTCTTTTTTACATTATTACCGCGGATGCGTCTCTCATAATAATCCCGCAAAGGATGTTCGCGGGCGCGGATTCCTTCTCCCTGATGGCGATACCCTTTTTTGTATTCGCCGGAGAGGTGATGAACAAGAGCGGCGTTACAAAGCGGATCGTCGAATTCGCGGCGTCTTTCGTCGGTTTTGTACGAGGAGGGCTCGCGCATGCGACGATAGTCGCCAACATCATCATGGCGGGAATATCCGGATCCACAACCGCCGATGTGGCGGCGCTCGGAAGCATGCTCATACCCTCGATGGTCGAAGCCGGATACGACAGGTCGTACAGCACTTCCGTAAATGCCGCGGCCGCTACCATCGGTTCCATAATCCCTCCGAGCATATTGATGATACTGTACGGGTCCATTACCGGTATTTCGATAGGCGCTCTTTTTGTGTCTGGTTTCATCCCCGGCCTCATTGTAGGGTTCGGTTTCATGATCGTATGCTATTTTTTAGCGAGGCGCAATCCGGCTCTCTACGATGGAAAAAGTCTTGACTTTTCATTGAAGCGCCTTGTGCTCTCTTTTTTCAAGGCGGTTCCGGCGCTTACAATGCCGGTGATCATCGTAGGGGGTATTCTCTCGGGGGTGTTTACCGCGACGGAGGCGGGAGCCATTGCTTCGGTGTACGGAATTCTCGTGGGTCTGTTTCTGTACAAAGAAATCAGAATAAAAGACTTTCCCGACCTGATCGTGGACTCCGCGAACGTCACCGGTATGGCCATGCTTATAGTCTCCTCCGCCATCCTCTTTTCCTGGATACTCGCAATCGAAGAAATTCCGGTCATGATAGGGACTTTCGTTACCTCGCTCTCCTCGAATCCTCATATAGTACTCTTCATCATGATCCTGAGCATGCTCGTCATAGGTTGTTTTATGGATACCACCGCAGCCGCGATCATCATGGTCCCCGTGTATCAGCCCATCGCCTCCGCGATGGGGTTGAACCAGATTCATTTCGCTCTGGTAATGGTCCTGACATTCATTATAGGCGGAGTAACCCCGCCGGTGGGGATAACTATTTACGTCGCCACCGCCGTAGGAAAAACAAAGTTCGGCAAAGTTGTTCGCAATATGTGGCCTTTCCTTGCCGTTCTTCTTGTCGTGCTCTTGCTTATCGCGTACGTACCGTCGATAAGCCTTTTCCTGCCGAAGCTGCTTGGACAGGTGTGAGCAAGGGTATTCGAGCCTGGATGTGCGGAGTTTCATAAAAGGAAACGCGTCGCGGGGCGAATCGCATTCTTTCTTAACTGGGAGATGATTGTGTGGAAATAACCAAAGTGGAGACCCTCCTGACCTCTCCGGGCCGGAACTATCTTATAGTCAAAATCACCACCAGGAGCGGCATCGTCGGATACGGCGACGCTACCCTGAACGGCAGAGAAACCGTGGTAAAAACATTTATCGACGACTACCTGGCGGAGTGGCTCGAAGGTTTTGATTCCGACAGGATAGAAGATATCTGGAGAATGCTGTTCAAAGGCGGGTATTGGAGAGGCGGCCCTGTGATGATGTCGGCTCTTGCGGGAGTGGACGTCGCTTTGTGGGACATCAAGGGGAAACGGGCGGGGCTTCCTCTGTACTCGTTGTTCGGCGGAAAGTGCCGTGATCGTTACGGGACCTACATTCACGTTCACGGTACGACAGACGACGAATTGATCGAGAAGTGCCGTGAGAAAATAAAAGAGGGGTATATAACGCTACGATACAGCTTTGATACTCCCGACCCGTTCCGCAAGGGAAACTTCTTCCGACAGCCGTATCAAAATCCTCTGGAAAAGAGAATAGAGGTCGGCACTCTTAAAAAAGAAGAACAAATTTGGGATGAGCATGTGTATGCAAACGACCTGCTCAAGGTTACCGAGAAGCTTCGCGCGGCTTTGGGCGATCATATCGGTCTGATTCACGACGTTCACGGCAGATTGTCTTCCGATCAAGCGTACAGAGTCGCCAAAGCTCTGGAACCATATCACCTACTCTTCCTCGAGGATCCTGTGGACTCGTTCAACAACAAGGTTTTAGAAAATATAAAGATGCAGAGCGCCACTCCGATAGCGCTGGGCGAGCTTTTCAACACGATTTCGGATTGCAGGGATTTGATCGATAAACGACTTATAGATTATATCCGAATCGACATAAGCCATTACGGAGGCATTACGCCGCTCCTCAAGCTGGCGGCATTTGCGGAGATTTTCGATGTGAAGACCGCGTTCCATGCTCCATCCGACATCTCTCCTCTTGCGCACGCGGCGTTGGCTCATGTAAATATGCACATACCCAATTTTGGTATTCAGGAGTATGTCGAGCCGGACGCGGAGATAAAGAAGGTCTTTCGGAGTCCGGTGCGCATGGCCGACGGAGCGCTTCAAATAGGCGACGAAGCCGGGCTTGGAGTGGGAGTGCTGGAGGAAGCCGCAACCGAGCTGCGCTATAAACCTATGTTTCTTCCGTATCTAAGGGATAGAACGGGCGCGATACAGAACTGGTAGGTGATTGTCGGAAGCCGGGACGCGGCTGACGCCGTTGAACTGCCGAAATGCCGTCGCCCGGGAAATATCGCAAAAACCTATTGACATTGATAGCTTTGGCTGATATAACGTGAACATCATTTTTCAAGGAGCGGATTTTTCATGGCGCAGGCATTCCTTTTCAGCGGCATAGGTAGCGGTTCCTCCTCCTCTTCCGGTTGGTCCGGAAGGGCTGGTCTTCCTGTGCCGGCAGGGGAGACGCCGCAGCCGTAGCAGTTTCGCACCCTTGAAATCGAAGCATCGGAATTTCGCAGGGAATAGAGGCCGGAGGGGACACGCCCTTCCGGCCTTTTGCATATTCAAAGGAGGGATCGTTCATGCACCCCCATCTTTTCACGCCGGGACCGGTCGAGGTTCCGCATTCCGTCCGCGCGGCGGGCGCCGCGCCCCTCGTCGGGCACAGAAGCGAAACGTACTTCGCGCTGCTGGAGGAGATCTCCGCGCTGCTGAAGAAGCTGCTGCGCGTTTCGCAGCCCGTGATCGCGATGCCGTCGTCGGGCACGGGCGCGCTGGAGGCCCTGGCCGCCAACCTGCTCGACCCCGGCGACAGCGTTATCTCCTTCTCGTGCGGCGCGTTCGGCGACCGCTTCCGCGAGATCGCCTCCCGGCGGGGCGCGACCATCCTCCCCGTCGACATCCCACGAGGACGGACGGCGACCCCTTCGGACGTGCGGCGGGCCCTCGAACAACACCCCAGCGCGGCGGCGGTGCTCTTCACCCATAACGAGACCTCGACGGGCGCGCTCACCGACCTTCAAGCCTGCACCTCGACCCTGCCGGAGGACGGGCCGCTCGTCCTCGTCGACGCGGTCAGCTCACTCGGGGCCGTCCCCTGCTTTCCGGAGGACTGGCGCATCGACGGCCTCGCCTCCTGCTCGCAGAAGGGGCTGCTCACGCCTCCGGGGATCGGAATCGTCGCCCTCTCCGAGCGTGGCTGGAAGCGCGCGGCGTCCCGCCCGTCCCCCTCCTACTACTTCGACCTCCCGCTGCACCGCCGTTTTCTGGAGAAGGCGCGCCCGCAGAACCCGTACACGCCGCCCGTCACGCTGCTCTACAGCCTCGCCGAGGCGCTGCGCTTCCTCGACGAGGTCGGCTTCGAACGGCGGTTCGCCGACGTCGAACGGACGGCGCGGACCTTCGAAACCGCGTGCGAGTCGATGGGGCTCTCCCTCTTCGTGAAGGAGCAGGAGCTACGCTCTCCCGCCGTCACCGCCGTGACCGTGCCGGAAGGGCGGGCGGAGGAGATGAAGCGCGCGCTCGCCGAACTGGGCGTCGAGGTCGCCGAGGGGCAGGGGAAGGAGCCGATGCTCCGCGTGGCCCACTACTCGCCCGGCGGCTGGCCGGAGCTGTGCCTCGTCGCGGGAAGCCTCTACGGCGCGGGGCGCGCGTGCGGACTGGAACTTTCGCCGGACTTTTTGGAGCCCGCGTGGAACTGCTGGAAGAAAGGGGCGTGCCCACAATGAAAGTACTGGTAACCGATACGATCTCCGAGGCCGGAGTCGCGCTGCTGCGAAAAGAGCCGGACTTGAAGGTGGAGGTGCTGTTGGACCTCTCCCGCGAGGAGCTGCTGGAGGCCGTCGCCGACGCGGACGGGATGCTCACGCGGAGCGGCACGCCGCTCGACCGCGAAGTGCTGGACGCGGCCAAAAAGCTGAAGGCCGTCGCGCGCGCCGGAGTGGGCGTGGACAACATCGACATCGCCGCCGCAAGCCGGCGCGGGGTCGTGGTGATCAACGCCCCCACGGGGAACACCCTCGCCGCCACCGAGCACACCATGGCGATGCTGCTCTCGCTCGTCCGCAAGGTGCCGCAGGCGTGGAACTCCGTCGCCGCCGGCGAGTGGAAACGCAGCCGCTTCATGGGGATGCAGCTCTCGGGGAAGCGCCTGCTGATCGTCGGGCTGGGGCGCATCGGAACCCAGGTCGCCCTCCGCTGCCGCGCCTTCGGCATGGAGATCATGGCCTTCGACCCCTACGTGTCGAAGGAGAAGGCCGACCGCGC
>JAHDKT010000002.1 GCA_018436725.1 Synergistaceae bacterium
GACGCAGACGGAGGGGAAGCTGGACGCCTTCGTCGACTTCGCCGGAACGGGGGGCTCCTTCACGGGGTGCGCGCTGGCGCTGAAGAAGCATAATCCGCGCATCCGCTGCTATCTGCTGGAACCGGAGACCGCCGCGTTTCTGGGAAAGGGGGAGATCGTCAACGCGAACCACAAGATTCAGGGGGGAGGGTACAGCCGGACGCTCCCGCTGCTCGACCCGTCGCTCGTGGAGGACTACCTCGCCGCAAGCAACGACGACGCCATCGAAGGGGCGCACGCGCTGGCCACGTACGAGGGGATCTTCGGCGGCTTTTCGTCGGGGGCGAACCTCTTCGCCGCCGTCTCGCTTCTGCGCGGGCGCGAAAAGGGGAACGCGGTCGCCTTTCTGGTCTGCGACTCCGGGCTGAAATATCTGAGTACAGACCTCTATCCGTAGGGGAACGGAGCGCCTTCCCGGAAGGGACGGCGCCGCCCGCTGAACCGGGCTTCATCTTCCGTACGGACGCAGAAAAAGAATACACCGCGCGCCGTCCTTTGGCATATAATGGATGTACGCGCGCAGAGCGCATCTTTTGGGGAGGTGGCATCATGACGTTGCGCCCAACACGGATGGAAGTCCGGCTGGACAACCTCCGGGCCAACTACGGGGCAATCCGGAAACATCTTGACGAACACGGCGGCGCGGCCGCGAAAATCTTCGGGGTCATCAAGGCGAACGCGTACAACCTGGGGGCGGTCCCCGTGGCGTGGGCGCTGCGCGAGGCGGGGGCGCGCCACTTCGTCGTGGCCACGCCGGACGAGGCGCTCGAACTGCGCGCGGGGGGGATCGTCGACCCCGTGCTGGTGCTGGGGGCGTCGCCGTACGACGCGGCCCCCGACTACGTTCGGCACGGCATCAGGGCGACCATCACGGATATGGAGATGGCTCGGGCCCTCTCCGCGGCGGCGGGAAAACTCGGGAAAAGCGCGCTCGTCCACGTGAAGCTTGACACGGGGATGGGGCGCATCGGCTTCCGCCCGGACGAGGCCGCCGAGACGGTCGCGCGGATCGCGGCGCTGCCGGGGGTGGTCTGCGAAGGGGCGTTCACGCACTTCGCCACGGCGGACGACGCCGATCTCTCCTACGTGCACGAGCAGCACGCGCTTTTCATGAAGACACTCGACATGATCGCGGCGAAGGGGATCTCCATTCCGCTGCGCCACTGCTGCAACTCCGGAGGGACGCTCTCCTTCCCGCAGTGGGCGATGGAGGGCGTCCGGCCGGGGCAGATCCTCTGCGGGATGTACCCCACCGAGCACGTTCCCCGTTCGGTCCCGATTCTTCCGGGGTTTTCGTTCAAGACGGCGGTGGCGGCCCTCCGGACGCTGCCTCCCGGGCAGGGGGTCAGCTACGGGCTGACGTACGTCACGCGCTCCGAGGAGCGGCTCGCCGTCCTCCCCGTGGGGTACGCCGACGGCTTCGCCCGCGCTCTTTCGAACAGGGGAGAGGTGCTCATCCGGGGCACGAGGTGCCGCGTGGCGGGGCGCATCTGCATGGACCAGTGCATGGTGAACGTCTCGCACCTGCCGGAAGTCTCCGTCGGCGACGAGGTAGTTATCATCGGGCCGCAGGGCGGCGACGCGATCTCCATCTACGAGTACGCCGAAAAGCTGGACACCATCGTGGCGACCATCGGCGCGATGATAAGCAATCGAGTCCCCCGCGTCTACGTCGAGGGGTAGTGAACGCGCCCCGTCCCGCCCGGACGGAACGGCGGGACGGGGCTTCGTGTATCGAGGGAGGAGAGACGATGCGGCCGATCAGAATTTTTCTCCAAGGGTTGGGGAGCATGGGGTCGCTCATGGCGCGCATCCTCGACGGGAAGGATGGCGTCGAGATCGTCGGCGCGGCGGATTCGCACCCGGCGAAGGTCGGGAGAACGCTGGGCGAGCTGTTCGGCCTGAAGCGTTTTCCGGACGTCGTCGTGACGGACGGAGTCTCCGCTCCGCTTCCCGAGGCCGATGTGGCGCTGCTCGCCGTCTCGTCGTTCATCGACGGGACCGAAGGGAAGATACGGGAGCTTGTGGAGAGCGGAAAGAACGTGATCACGATCGCGGAGGAGTGGGCGTACCCGTGGAGGACGGCGCCGGAGACGGCGACCGCGATCGACGAACTCGCGAAAGCGCGCGGAGTGACGGTGCTGGGAACGGGGGTGAACCCCGGCTTCGTGCTGGACACGCTGATCATCGCGCTCACCGGCGTCTGCAGCGACGTCAGGACGGTGCGCGCGCGGCGGGTGAACGACCTCTCGCCGTTCGGCCCGACGGTGATGGAGACGCAGGGGGTGGGCAAAACCCTCGACGAGTTCCGCGCCGGGAGGCGGGACGGGAGCATAGTGGGGCACATCGGCTTCGTCCAGTCGGTGAGCATGATCGCCTCGTCGCTCGGGATCGAACTCGACGAAATCAGGGAGACCATTGAGCCCATCGTTTCCCGGACACACCGGAAAACGGAGAGCGTCGAGGTGCTCCCCGGCAGCGTGGCCGGCTGCAATCACCGCGCCGAGGGGTGGAGCGGGGGAGCGGCGCGCATCGTCCTCGAACATCCGCAGCAGGTTCGTCCCGACCTCGAAGGGGTGGAGACGGGGGATTTCATCGAGATCGAGGGGACGCCGGACATCAGGATGCGGATCGTCCCGGAGATCCCAGGAGGACTCGCGACCGCGGCGATCGCGGTGAACATGATTCCGGAGGTGCTGAGGGCGCGGAGCGGCGTCGTCACCATGCCCGAGCTTCCAGTTCCGTCGGCCCGCCTGTCGGACTTCCGCCGGTTTTTACATACCGAACATTGACGGGAGCGCCCGTAAAAAAAGTTAGCGTTGACCTCATTTTACTAAATAAACATCTGAATTCAGAAATTCTGACTTAACTTGACATCATCTCGGTCGATGGAGTATTGTACACTGGATAGTCTCGCATTCGCATTACTCGATTGTAAGGTAAAATTCCGGATAAAATCCTTGATGGCGGACAGGAGAGTGAAAGAAAAGTGAAGAAAGGAAGCTGGGTGCAGATAGAGTGGACCCTTTTGGAACCGCGGGAACGCCCCTCGCATCTCCCCGCGGAGACACGCGCCGTTCCTCTTCGCATGCGCGCGAAAGGGTGCCTTGCCGGGGACGCGGCCCTCGGGGAAACGGCGTCGGTCACGACCGTCTGCGGCCGGACGCTTACCGGAGTCGTCACGGCGGAGAACCCTCCGTACACGCACTCCTTCGGACCTCAAATACCCGAGTTCATCGGGCTGGGAGACTTTTTGCGCTCGCTCTGGAGGCGCGACGATGACTAATCATTCCTATGCGGAGGTGATGGCGCGCAAGAACGAGATCATGAAGCGCTCCCTCCTGATCGACTACGCGCAGTTCGAGAAGGGGAAGCTCTCCTTCGACTACGAGGCGATGATGAGCCAGTACGGCTACACGCTCGACCGCATCCGGCGGATTCAGCGGGACGTCCATGTGGGGGACACGCCGCTGATCGAGCTTCGCAACATGACGAAGACGGCACGCTCGCTCGCTCCCAAGGGGAAGGGCGCGCGGATCCTGCTGAAGGACGAGGCGGCCAACCCCTCCGGGAGCTTCAAGGACAGGAGGGCCTCCATGTCCTGCTTCTTCGCCGAGTCGAAGGGGTTCAAGGGCGTCGCGGCGGCGACCAGCGGCAACTACGGCGCCGCGCTTGTCTCGCAGGCGAATATGCGCAACCTGAAGACGATCATCGTGCAGGAGGTTTTCGACAGCCTGGGGCGCGGACAGCCGGAGATCGTCGAGAAGACGAGAAAGTGCGAGGCGTACGGCGCGGAGGTCGTGCAGACGAGCGTCGGCCCCGAACTCTTCTACTACCTTCTTCTCGCGCTGGAGGAGACGGGGTATTTCAACGCGTCCCTCTACACGCCGCTGAGCATCGCCGGGATCGAGACCCTGGGGTACGAGATCGCCGAGCAGTGCCGCGAGCGGCACGGAAAGCTCCCCGCGGCCATCGTGATCACCCACGCCGGGGGAGGCAACATCACCGGCACGGCGAGGGGGCTGATCAAGGCGGGCGCGCAGAGCGTGGACGTCATCGGCGCGAGCGTCAACCTCGAGGGGCTGCACATGGCCAGCGACCGCGACTTCAACCTCAAGTCGTTCACCACAGGGCACACGGGGTTCGGCGTGCCGTTCGCCACATGGCCGGACCGGTCGGACGTCCCCCGGAACGCGGCGCGACCCCTTCGTTACATGGAGCGGTACGTGACCGTGAATCAGGGCGAGGTCTTCTACATCACCGAGGCGCTCTCGGTCCTGGAAGGTCTGGAGCGCGGCCCCGCGGGGAACACCGCGCTGGCGGCGGCGTTCGCCATCGCGCAGGAGTACGGCGAGGACGATCTCGTCGTCGTTCAGGAGACGGAGTACACGGGGGCGGGGAAGCACCACTACGCGCAGCTCGCCTTCGCCAAGGAGAACGGAATCCGCGTCGAAACGGGCGATCCCGCGACGGAGAAGGCCGGGACGAACATCGTCCTCCCGTCGCACCCGAACCTCATCAAGGCCAGGGAGGTGGACTTGAATCCGATGCGGGTCTCCCTGATCCGCAACGCCCTGAAGTTCGCCGAGCTTCGTCCGTCCGACCTTTCGCGGGAGGATATCGATTTCCTCGCCGCAGAGGTCTGCCGGGACGCGGAGTTCGTCGCCGACGTCCTGAAACATCTCGGGTGACCGATCCGTTACGAGGAGCGTGACAATATGAAACGACTTTTCGACATGCTATGGGTCTTTCTCAGAAAGGCGGAAAACGCGATCATGGTGGTGAGCACGATTATTCTGGTGACGCTGGTGCTCACGCAGGTCGCCCTCCGCTACATCTTCAAACTGCCGCTCATGGGCGTCGAGGAGCTGGCCACCATGACCGGTTTCTGGATGTACATGATGGGCGCCGCCTCCGGCTCGCGGGAGCGGAACCACATCAAGGCCGACCTTCTGCATTCGTTGATCAAGAACAGAAGGGTCTATTCGGCCGTACAGACGTTCGTCTCCCTGGCGACGGTCATCCTGGCCTGCGTAATGACGCACTGGTGCTGGAACTACATCGCGTGGTCGCTCAAGTCGAAGGAGCTTTCGCCGGCCCTGATGATTCCTATGTACTACGCGCAGATGAGTCTGCTCGTCTCGGCGGCGCTCATGGCCTTCTATTTTTTCATCGAATTCGTCGACCACGCCCGGCAGGCGTTCGGAAAACCGTCTCTCGCCCTGCCCAAGGCGCCGTACGATGAATAGCGGCGCCGAAGGAGGACCGTTATGGATCATATCGTCATCGATCTTCTTATATTGATTTCCTCGATCGTCGTCGGCATTCCGGTGCCGTTCTGTTTCATGCTGGCGGCCGTCTATATGGGCGTCATCTACTTCCCGGACTTCTCGTTCCTGATGACTATCGGATTCCGGGGGCTTAATTCGCTCACCATCCTCTCGATCCCGTTCTTCATCATCGCCGGCGCGCTGATGGGCTCGGCCGGCATCGCCGAGCGCCTCACGAACTTCGCGAACTCCATGCTCGGACGTATGCGGGGAGGCATGGGCGCGGCGAGCATCGTCGCCTGCGCCATCTTCGGCGCGATCTCGGGCACCGCGTCCTCCGCGGTGGCCTGTATCGGCAGCATCATGATCCCCCGACTCGAAAAGCTGGGGTACCCCCGCGGCTACTCCACCGGAATGCTCAGCTGCGCCGCGGTGCTCGGCCAGCTCATCCCCCCCAGCGTCCCCATGATCCTCTACGGGTGGGTGACGCAGCAGTCCGTGGCGGCATGCTTCCTTTCCACCGTCGTGCCCGGCATCCTCACCACGACGATCTTCTGCGTCATCAACTACGTCATGGTGGGCAGATTCCCGGCGATCAAGGTCGACGATCCGCTAACCAAACCCGAAAGAAACAAGATGATCCTGAAGGCCACCCGAAAAGGCATCTGGAGCCTGCTGATGCCGATCATCATCCTCGGCGGCATTTACGGCGGCGTCACCACGCCCACCGAAGCGGCGGCGGTCGCGGTGCTCTATGCGGTGATCATCGGCTTCTTCGTCCACAAGGAGCTGAAACCCGGCATCATGTTCCGCTCGCTCAAGTCCGCGGCGACGACGAGCGGCGTCATCGTCCTGATGCTCTTCTTCGTCACCATCCTCGGACGGCTCTACACCATGCAGCAGGTGCCGATGAAGATAGCGAACTTCCTCTTGAGCACGTCGGACAACAAGTACGTCATCCTCTTCATGGTAAACATCTTCCTTGTCATCATCGGAATGCTGATGGACGACCTCAGCGGCACGATGCTCGCCGCCCCGCTCCTTATGCCTCTGATGCTCCGCATCGGCGTGCATCCGATCCACTTCGCCGCCATCCTGGGGACGAACCTCGGGCTCGGCAACGTGACGCCGCCGACGGCCCCCATCCTCTATCTCGGAGGCAGGGTCGGAGGCGTGCAGGTGGACGAGTACATGAAGCCCGCGCTGATCTACATGATCTTCGGATTCATCCCCGTGATCATTTTGACCACGTATCTGCCGGACCTCTCCCTCTTCCTCCCCCGGTTGATCATGGGAATCAAGTAACAAGAAAAGACACCCTGCACTGCGAGAGGAGGCGATGCCGGGGTTCGAGACGGAACGAAGCGCACGGACAGCGTCTTTGTCGGATGTACAGGATTTACATTCAGAAGGAGGGATATTATGACGTGTACCAGCACAACGAAACGGGTTCTTGTTTCTCTCGTCGCCCTTTCGCTCCTCTTCGTTTTCTTCGGAGCAGCGAGCGCCGAACCTCTTTTTAAAATGCGGCTCGCACAGGTCCACCCCGTCGACAGCGACTACGACCTGAGGGCGAAGGGTTTCGCGCAGAAGGTTTTCGAACGCACCGCGGGCAGAATCCAGATCGACGTCTTCTCCGGCGGCGTCCTCGGCGACTGGACCGAGATCTTCGAGATGGTGCAGCGCGGCACGATCGAGATGAGCATGGCGCAGGCCAACGCGAATTTCGATCCGCAGCTCAACCTGGCCTACTACTTCCCCTACATCGTGACGAACGCCGCTGAGGCTCAGAAAGTCTACGGCCCCGACGGATGGGCGTACAAGATCATCCAGGATCTGTGGGCGAAGCACAACATCAAGGCCCTCTCCGTGGTCCCCATCGGCATGTCCGGAGTCTCTCTGAACAAGGTTCCGGAGAAGTACACCCAGCCCGGCGCATCCCACGGAATGAAAGTCCGCGTCATGCCGATCAAGCCGTGCGAGTGGACCTACGAAGCCCTCGGCTACATCGCGACCCCCATCCCCTACGCCGAGGCCTACAGCGCCATCCAGACGGGCATCGCCGACGGTCAGATGGGCGGACCTCCCTTCCAGGGGTGGCAGTTCAAGGACGTCAACAAGGTGTGGATTCAGTACAACGACTTCTTCGAGTCCTGGTGGTTCGCCGTCAACATGGACGTATGGAACAAGATCTCTCCCGAGGATCAGGCCGTGATGCTGCAGGCCGCCCAGGAAGAATCCGAAATCCAGTGGGCGCGCGCCGAGGAGCTTGACGAGGAGTACCGTCAGAAGCTGGTCAAGGAGTACGGATGGACCATCGTGAAACTCTCTCAGGAAGAACTCGACGCCATCGCGACCCATGTCCGCAAGACGGTGTGGCCCAAGATGGAGGAGATCGTGGGCAAGGAGCTTATGGACAGAATCTACAAGGAATCCGGAATAGCCCGCTGATTCCGAAACATGCGAAGGGGCGGAGGGCGCGAATGCCTTCCGCCCCTTTTTTAAGGAGATGACCGCAGGAATGTTCCCCCGGAAAAAGGATATCAGTCAATGTCTCCGTCTTGTGGAGGAGGACAAAGCCATTACCTCCCCTGCAGCGAAGCTCCCCTACTACCCTCTGGTCGTCCGCAGGGGGCGCGGCGCAGTCGTGGAGGACGTCGACGGCAACTCCTACATCGACATGCTTTCAAGCGCCGGGGCAATCAACACCGGACACTGCCATCCGAAGGTGGTCGAGGCGATCAAGAAGCAGACGGAGGATCTGATCCTCTACACGCACGTCTATATGTATCACGAACCGCTGATCGACCTGACGAAAGAGCTGATCGCGATCACTCCCGGCGACTACCGGAAGCGCGCATACTACGGCCTCGCCGGCTCCGACGCCAACGACGGCGTCATCAAGCTGGCGCGCATCGCGACGAAGCGTCCGAAGATCCTGGCCTACCTCCGCGCCTACCACGGGAGCACCTACGGCGCGCTCTCGATGAGCGCGGTCAGCCTGCCGATGCACAGGGGACTGGGACCGCTGCTCCCCGACATCTACCACGTGCCCTACCCCGACGTCTACCGCACCCCCTTCCCGGGGATGACGGAGGACGAGGTCGCGGACTACGCCATCGAGCAGATCCGCGTCGCCTTCTCGACGAACATACCCCCCGACGAGACGGCCGCCATCGTCATCGAGCCGATCCAGGGCGACTCCGGGCTCGTCGTGCCGCCGAAGAGGTACATGCAGTCCCTCCGGAAGCTCTGCGACGAGTACGGCATCCTGCTCGTCTCCGAGGAGGTGCAGCAGGGGTTCGGGCGCACCGGCAAGTGGTTCGGCATAGAAAACTTCGACGTCGTCCCCGACGCGATCGTGATGGGGAAGGCCATCGCCTCCGGTCTGCCCCTCGGCGCGGTCGTCGCGAGGGCCGACATCATGGAGACGTGGGAAGCCCCCGCGCATCTCTTCACCGCGGCGGGGAACCCCGTCTGCTGCGCCGCCGCCCTGGCCACCATCCAGGTCATCCGCGAAGAACAGCTGATGGAGAACGCGCTCGCCGTCGGCGGCCATATCAAGAATCGCTTCCTCGAAATGCGGAAGAAGTACGAGATCATCGGGGACGTGCGCGGCATAGGGCTCTCCATCGGCGTGGACCTCGTCAAGAACCGGGAGACGAAGGAACGCCACGGAGAGGCGGCCGCGAAGATCTGCTACCGCGCGTGGGAGAAGGGGCTGCTGCTCTCCTTCTTCAGCGGCAGCGTCCTGAGGATCCAGCCTCCGCTGGTCATCTCGAAGGAACAGGCGGACGCCGCGCTCGACATCATCGAGGAGTCGTTCCAGGACTTCTTCGCGGGCGACATCCCCGACAGCATCTTCGAGACCGTCAAGGGCTGGTAACACGCGCTCCCGCATCCGCTTCGATTCAAGCCTCCGCCCTGCGGGGGCTTGAATTTTCCGCTTCCCGACACTTCTCCTTGCACGCGATTTCGGCAGAAGCGCCGTCAATCGTCGCAAACGCGGCGAATTCGCTTGACAAACAGCAACGAGTTCTGCTATTCTGCGTTAAGTTTTATACGTCTAACATAATTGCGGAACGCGTATCGGCTTCAAAGGAGAAGTTTCGACGGATCGAAAGGAGATCGTTTCATGCTTCGTATGTTAAAAAATGAACTTCGAGTCGCGGGAACGCCTCGTCGCATCGCTTCATTCGCGTACGTTCTCTCTCTTCGCGGGGGAACGGTCCGATGAAGAGTATCCCGAAGACGACGAACGACTGGTCCGCCTTGAGCGACATCGTCGGCGGAGGTCTGCGTCAGAGGATCTTTTCCTCCGCGTTGCGGCTGAAGATCTTCGACCACGTCGACCGCCGCGCCGCCGAGGAAATCGCCGCCCGCCTCTCGGCCCATCCGCGGAACACGGAACTCTTTCTCAACGTCCTGACCGGTATGGGGCTGATTCGGAAAAGAGACGGCAAGTACGAGCTGACCGAAACAAGCGCCGAATTTCTCGTCTCCGAATCGCCCGCGTATCTTGGAACCTATCTGCTGCACGTAGGGTCGTTCCATGAACAGTTCCCCGTCGCTCTCGACGATCTTGTTCGTAAGGGACCGCCCCCGACGCCGCTCGATATGGGGAACGAAGCCATGTGGGCCGAATCGGCGCGGTTGTCGGCCGCCTATCAGTACGGCGGCGAAGCGCAGCGTATCGCCCGTATCGCGGCGGATCTGCCGGAGTTCCCCGGAATGAGCAGGATGCTCGACCTCGGAGGAGGCGCCGGCTTTTATACTCTTGCCATCGTCTCGTCTCACCCTTCGATGAACGGCGTCGTGCTGGAGCAACCCTCCGTCGCCCGGGTCGCCGAAGGGTTCGTCCGGGAATACGGAATGGAAAGCAGAGTTTCCGTCGTCGCGGGCGACTATATGAAAGACGATCTGCAGGGCCCGTACGATCTGATCTTCGCAAGCGCGACGCTGAACTTCTTCAAGAACCGGTTCGACGACCTCTTCCGTCGGGTCCGCGCCGCCCTGGCGCCGGGCGGAATCTTCATGACCCACCAGGACGGAATCAGGGAGGAACGAACAAAGCCGGTCAATCTCATCGCCGAGTTTCTGCTCCCCGAGATGATGGGCGCGGATTTCGCCATCGCGCAGGGGGAGATCGCCGAAACGATGCTGCGGAACGGTTTTCAATCGGCGCGGACTTTCGCGAAACAGTCGAGCATAGGCGAAATGGAAGTCACCATCGGCCGCGCGGCGCGAAAGGACGCCTGATCATGGATACGAAGCTGACCGGGATACCGGAAACGATGCTGATCCCTCTCTGGGCCAGAGCCGCGGAAACAGGCGGGGCCGCCCCCCTCGTCCGCGACGAAAAAGCCGTCGAAATGCTGTCGCGGATCGACTACGACTTTTCGAAGTTTCGCTCCGCGCACTTCTCGCAGCTCGGGGTCGCGGTTCGGACGATGCTCCTCGACAGGGCTGTTCGAACGTTCCTCGACGAACATCCCGGGGCGTGCGTGATCAACCTGGGCGCGGGGCTCGACACGAGGCACGCCAGAATCGGCGGCGCGAACGTCATTTGGTACGAGCTGGACCTCCCGGAAGCGCTCGACGTGCGTCGACGCTTCTTCGCCGAGAACGAGCGCTACCGCTTCCTTGCAAAATCGGTGTTCGATATATCATGGTTCGACGACGTCGACACCGAAGGGAGAGAAACGCTGCTCATCGCCGAAGGCCTTTTCATGTACTTCGAGGAACGCGAACTGAAGCCGCTCTTCGCCCGCATCGCGGAGCGCTTTTCCGGCGGACGGATGCTGGTCGAGGTGCAGGGGCCGGGCATCGTCGGCAAGAGCAGGAGGCACGACTCTCTGAGCAGGCTGCACAACGCTCCCGAGTTCAAGTGGGGCACATCGGACAGCCGTGACTTGACCCGCTGGAGCCCCTCCATCGAGCTGGCCGAAGAATGGCGTTTTTTCGACCACCGGCTTGACCGCGCGGGCATGCTCGGCCTGCTCATGCGCCTGCCGTTCATGCGGAAAAAATACGAGCCAAGGATTGTTCTTCTGCGCTTCAAATAATCAAAGAAACCGAAGCGAACATGCGCAAAGAGGGGGATTGAACTGCCGCGCTGCGGAATCGCGCATACAGGCTGTTTGAGGATACCGCGCTTGCGCGATACCGCTTTTTCGGAAAGGCGGATGATGCCGGTGTCCATTCCCGCGTTTCCGCCTCCCGCAAACGCCGTCTTCCTCCTCTCGTTCGCAGTCCTCGGCGGGAGTATTTTTTTCCGTACGTGTCCGTCTTCCTCATCTCGCATCGTACCGCCCCGCCGCCGTGCGCCCACGAAGCATTCCCGCCCGAGTACGTCGTCTCATGTCCGCTTCTTCGCCCCGCCTCCTGCCGAAGCGGCTGTCATATCCGCCGCATTGACAAGCGCGCGGGGAAAAACTACAATATGATAAATTGGAAAATTGATAAAATTCAAAGCCAAGACGTCACGCGACAACGAAAGGGGATGAGAGGTTATGCATGTGAAGTTTCGTCAAGGAAGAGCCGCGGCGATCTCCATCATAACGGCGCTGCTGTTCGCGTTCTGCGCGGCGGCGGCGGACATGCCGGACCCGCCGCCTCACCAGGTGCTTCTGTTCGAGCATACCGATTACGACGGAGCGAGCATGGGTTTTTCCTACGACAACGACATCGCCGATCTGACACGATGGAACATGCCCTCCGGGGGCAAATGGAACGACAAAATCAGCTCGGTCAGCATAGGAAAGAATACGCGCGTCACGTTCTACCAGCATACCAATTACGGAGGAGCGAGCATCACCTTCGAGGGGGACGGCGAGAACACCTATCCTCTCCCCGATCTGCACGTTCTCGGATGGGGCGACACGATCTCCTCCCTCAAGGTCCGCCAGAGCGCCGTTCCGGCGCCGAACCAGGTGTTTCTCTTCGAGCACGAGAACTACGACGGCGCAGCCCTCTACCTCACCGTCGGCCAGGACATCGCGGACCTGCGGCAATGGGCGATTTCGAGCGGAAAAAGCTGGAACGACAGGATCAGCTCCCTGAAGATCGGCAAGAACGCCCAGGTCTATCTGTGCACGGACATCGACTTCGGAGGCCCGGGGATTCCCTATGCGGCGGACGGACATTGGATTACCAATATCTCCTCCCTGCACCCGCAGGGGTGGGGGGACAAGGTCTCCTCGCTGAAGGTGCGCGCGCACGACTGGAATCCGGAGAGCGAATTCCCGCAAGGGCCGGAGGAACCCCAACCGACTCCGCCGAGCGCTTTCGAGCCCCCGAACATCGGCGATCCGCTGTATTACCAGGTGTTTCTGTTCGAAAACGCGGACTACGGCGGACAGAGCCTGAGCTTCACCTACGACAACGACGTCCCCGATCTCGGGAGGTGGAGCCTGCCCACCGGCGAGAAGTGGAACGACAGGATCAGCTCGCTCAAGGTCGGCAGGGGAGCGCGCATCACGCTCTACCAGCATGCCGATTACGGAGGCGCAAGCATCGGTTTCGAGGGGGACGGAACGTACAACAACGATATTCCCGATCTGCACGGACGCGGATGGGGAAACATGGTCTCCTCCTTCAAGGTACGCCAGTGCGCCATCCCCGAGGCGAACCAAGTGTTTCTCTTCGAGTACGAAAACTACGACGGCGCCGGCCTCTACCTCACCGTCGGGCAGGACATCCCCGATCTCCGGCAGTGGGCGATATCGAGCGGAAAGAGCTGGAACGACAGAATCAGCTCGCTGAAGATCGGCAAGGACGCGCTGGTCCAAGTGTGGACGGACAGCAACTTCGAGGGACTCTCGAAACCCTATTCGGGGGACGGGCAGGGGTACGTGACCATCATCTCCCTGCGCCCCGAAGGGTGGGCGGACAAGATCTCCTCGCTGAAAGTGCGCACCCCCGACTGGACCCCGGAGAGCGAGCTTCCCGGAGAACCGGGAGAGCCCGAAGAGCCGGGAGGCGAGCAACCCGTCGACTGGAAAGATATCGAGCCGGAACCGCACCAGGTCATTTTCTACGAGGACGTCGGTTTCGAGGGGGCGGCCATAGGGTACGAGTACGACAGCGATGTACAGGATCTGACGAAACTGCTCGTTCTGGACACCACCAACAACTGGAACGACAGAATCAGCTCGATCAAGATAGGCAAAAACGCGAAGGTCTTCCTCTACGAGCACATCGGATGCGACGACAGGAGCACTTTCATCGTCCTGCAGGGGAATGGACAGAGCACCGCGAGATACGACTCGCTGCACTCGATCGGCTGGGGGGACAAGGCGTCTTCGTTCAGAGTACGGATGAGCGACTACTACGGAAGATAATTCTCTCTTCGCGGCATCCCGGAAACACTACGCCCGTCGCACCGGAAGAACGAATTCCGGTGCGGCGGGCTGTTTCTTCACACTCGCTCGGGCGCCGCCTTTCTTTCCCTCGCTTGACGGGAAGGGACGGGCGACCGACGATTCCGCCGCTCTCCTCGTCGAGGCGGAGCTCCGTCATACGAGCGAACATATCGTCGCAATCCATCGGCAGGGCCGGACGGGGAGGCGCCCCCGGCTTGCGCAAGAAGACGCGCCCCCCTATACTGTTCCGGAGAAAGGGCGGTGAAGCCGATGTCCGTCCCGATGTTTCTGTTCGCGTCGAACGTCCTGATCGCCCTGCTGCTCATCGCGCTGGGCGGAGCGACGCGAAGCGCTTTTTTCTTTTGGCTGCTGGCGTTTCTGCTCTGGCCGCCCTCGCTCATGTCTTCTACGTTCATCTGGTGGTCGTGGCTCGAGAGAGGAGCCGCCGACAAGTGGGCGGTCTACGGCATTCTGAACATCTCGCTCCCGCTGATCGCTTCCGGCGTCGCGGCCTCGGTTTTCGCCGTCCTCGTCGCACGCCTGCGCGATGTCCGCGCCTGCGTTTTTCTGTACGCGCTCATCCTCTTTCTCGCGCTCCAGCTCTGCGCCGGCATCCTGGCCGAGTAAGGGGCCCGGATCACTTCTTCCCCGACATCATGCCGACGAAGACCTTCACTATCTCCGGGTCGAACATCGAGCCCGAATGCCGCTTGATCTCTTCAAGCGCTTCCTCGTCGCTCATCGAACTGCTCCCGAACGCCCCGGTCAGGGCGTCGTACGTTTCGGCGATCCTGAGAATTCTCGCCTGCCTCGGTATCTCCTCGCCCCGCACGCCGACCGGATATCCGGAGCCGTCCCAGTTCTCGTGATGGTAGAGGACGGCTTCCGCCAGATCGATCGTCTCGTCGAACAGATTCAGTATTCTGTAGCCGACGGCGGGGTGCTGCTCAATATTTTGCCGCTCCTCCCTGGCGTACGTGCCGTTTTTGTTGAGCACGGCTTCGTCGACGGCGATCTTGCCGATGTCGTGAAGCAGCCCCATCTCGCGCAGGCGACGCGTCTCCGGCTCCGGAAGGCGCAGCGCGCGCCCGATGTCCGCGCACATCGCGCCGACGGCGAGCGAGTGCCTGCGCTCCCGGGGGCTTCTTGAGTAGAGCGTCTCAAGGATGGTGCGCACCATCTCCGCCGCCACGGTCTTCCGGTCGAGCGTCTTTACCTTGTACATGGCGTCCTCGGCGTCCTTGACGGTGACTTCCAAATTCTCTTCGGGGCGGGTTTTCGCGGCGTACCCCATCGAGATGCTCGCCTTGATCGCGAGAATGCGCTCCTTCGCGAACTCCTTGCGGATCCTGTCGACGACTTTTTCCGCCACTTCCGGCCCCGTCCGCGGCAGCACGACGGCGAATTCGTCGCCGCCCACTCTGGCCACGACGTCGCTCTCCCTGCAAGCCCGCTTCAGTATCTCGGCGGCTTTCTTCAGAAGTTCGTCCCCGGCGGCGTGGCCGAAGATGTCGTTCGTCAGCTTGAGGCCGTTCACGTCGCCGAAGATGACCGCGACCGGAAGATGTTCCTCCCCGTCCAGAGTTTTCAAGGTTCTCTCGAAATACATTCTGTTGTAGAGACCGGTGAGCGCGTCGTTATACGTGAGGAAGTCGATGCGGGCTCTGCTCTTCCGGCGCTCCGTATTGTCCATGAAGGCGACCACGGCGCCGACGAGTTCGCCGCCTTTGTACTGCGGATAGACCGAGTACTCCACTTCGAAACACGTTCCGTCCGCCCGCCAGAAGACCTCGTCGTCGGCGAAGGCGCTCTCTCCCATCGCGAGCACCTGGAATATTCTGCACTCGTCCTGCCGGATCGGCCTGCCGTCCCTGTGCGAGTGGTGTATCAGGGCGTGCATGTTCCTGCCGAGCAGCTCCTCCTGGCGGCCGTACCCCAGCGTCTTGAGGCAGCTCGCGTTGGCGAACGTACACCGCCCCTCCGCGTCGATGCCGTAGATAGCCTCCGCGGTGGAGTCCAGTATCAGGCGGAGCCGCTCTTCGCTTTCGTTCAGCGCGGCGTTCGTCTGCTCCAGCTTCGCGGTGCGCTCTTTGACCTTCGACTCCAGCGTGCCCACCAGGAGGTGGATCTTGTCCGCCATCGCGTTGAAGGAGCGGGCGAGGCTGCCGATCTCGTCGTCGCGCACGAGGACCGCCCGCCGCGAGAGGTCTCCTCCGGCGAATCGTTCCGTCGCCTCGATCAGCTCTTCGACGGGGCGCATGAAGGCGTTCGCCAGCGCGCGGTAGATCGCGATCGCCGCCAGCACGAGCAGGATGATCAGCCAGAGCGCCAAGCGCATGCTTTTGAAGACGCCCGAAGTGAAGAGGCTCTCCGGTATGGCGGAGAGGATCAGGAGTTCGAGCCCGTCGAGGCGGTACTCCTGCATGCGGGCGAAGTATGCGCCTCCTTCGTCCTCCGTTTTCATGCTGCGCCCCCCTGTGCGCAGATACTCCGCGTAGGCCGCCTTGAGGACGGCGCTCTCCGCATCCTCGGCGGAGAGCCTGCGCACGCTTCCGTCCGGGAGGGCGACGAAGTTCGGCTGCCCGGTGGAGTTGGCGACGAACGCGCCGGAGCGCTTTTCGACGACCGCGGCGACCCCGTGTTTCAACCGGACCGCCTCCTCCAGAGAGCCGTTGATCTTCGAGAGGGTGACGTGCGCGCTCAGAACGCCCCGCAGTCCGCCGTCGCCGCCGAGAATCGGGCAGGAGGCGGAGACGGCGAGGTCGGGCATGACGAAGTGCTTGTAGACGGGCGAAAAGAGCGGCCCGTCCGCTCCTCTCGCCGCGATATACCAGTTCCGCGTGCGGGGGTCGAACGCCCCCGCATCCAGCACGAACTCCCCGGCGGTCATGTCGTCGGCGACGGAGTAGTACCATGAATTCCCGCCCGTCTCCGCGCTGTTCCTGAGGATCTCCGGCTCGCCCTCGGGGTTCCATCGCACGGCGTAGTACTCCCCCTCCTCCGTCGCGTAGCCGAAGCTGTAGACGACGCCGCTGCCGTGCGCCCGCATCACGGAGACCATGAAGCGCTCGCGCTCGGCGGGGGAGTTCATGTCGACGACGCCCCGCTCCAGCAGTTCGCGGTAGACGGTGATGATGTGCAGCGGGATATTGAAATGCGCGTTCACCCTGTCGACGATCGCGTCGTTGATCTCCTCGGCCATGCGGGCGGCGCTCTCCTCCGCCGAGGAGGTCCAGCCGGAAAAGACGATGAAGCCCGCGATGCCGCCCGTGACCAGCATCAGCGTCGCAAAGGCCGCGAGGATAAGATTTTTGATGGAGATGTTTCGTGTCGGCATCATGGTATCGCCCCGCTCTCTCCGCTTGCGGAAGGCCGGAGCCTCCGGCTCTCGAAGTCGCTTCGTTCCGTACGGTTCTCCTGTATTCTCTCTCCGGAGTAAAAGCATTTGAATCAGTCGTATTATACAGACTACATCCTCCTCGTTTCAACCGCGGAAAAGGCTCTTGACCTTGACACCGTGTGAGGGTGTATCGTTGCTCCTCGAGGGAGAGCGGTTATTCCATCGTGAACGCCTCCGCCAGACGCGGACTGCGACTCAGCCTGTAGGGCATGAGCACTCTCCCCTGAACGACGGGGTTGCGGGCGAATTCCCAGTTCCCTTTGGCCAGGTCCACCCCCGCCGCCTTGTAGGCGCGCCAGATGAGTTCGGTACAGTACATGGCCTCCCTGTTCCCGGTGTCGAACCGGTCGTCGAAGGGGATCTCCAGGGCGCAGAACTCGAAGGCGCGCAGGCTGGCCGCCTCGGCGACGGCCGGGTCGCCCGTGAAGCGGTACACCCTTGCGAAATCGACGCTTTCGAAGGAGAGGAAGTCCTCCATCGACTGCATCCCCACCCTCCCCAGTTCGGGAGACGCGTGGACGACGTACGGAAGGCCGCCGACGAGGCGAACGATCCCGGCGTGAGAGTACCCCCGGGGGCTCTTGTCGAAGAGGCGGACGATTTTTGTCCTCCACCCCTTCCCGTTGGCGAAGACGATATCGCCGTCGCGGAAAAGCTCCGACGAAAATCGGGGCGCTCTGTACGGAATGCGGGGGCGGGACGAAACTGCGGGCGCGTCGTAGCGGTAGAGAAGGCCCTCGACAGGTTTGGGAGGCGTTCGCGAGGAGAGGCGGAGCGAGTCTTCGTCCACGGAAATCTCGACGAGATTCGGCGGAAGCCCGAATGCGGCGAAGTCGACGAAAGGCTGGATCTTCAGCAGCTCCTGCTCAACGGCGTCGGTCTGGTCGTCGCCGTTGATGACGATGCGGGGCGTCTTCAGCCGGAGTTGGCCGCCCTGCCCGATCTCCAGCCCGGCGTCCACCTCGGCGAGGCTCCTGAATCCGGCGCTTCCCATGGTGAAGTTGACGCGGAGGCGGATTCCTCCTGGCTTCAGGTCGACGGACAGACGGTACTGCTCCGTGGCGTACGGCGCGAGCGCCGCGTTGATATCCTCTTCGAGGAGGACGATTTCGGTGTTCGTCCGCAGCGCGCCCCTTACGGCGAGGGATTTCGCGTCCCCCAGCCTCCACGACGCAGGGGGCGGCAGCTCCAGAAAGGAGGACTCCAGAGCGAGACGCTCCACGCGGAACCCCGTCAACCTCCCTCCGCGCACGACGGCGGAGAGGTTTCGGATATTCCCCGCCTCGTCCGGAGGCTCGTCCATGCGAAGCTCGAGCGATTCGGGGATAAGCAGAGAGGCCAGGAGCGCGAGAAGTCTTCCGCCGTTGTCCGGGGAGGCGAAACGATCCGCAAGCGAGCATTCCGCGGCTCCATGCGCCGGAACGACGGCCGAGAGGAATAGAAACACGATGCACGCGATCGCTCTTTTTCGCACGACGGACCTCCTGCAAGATTCGCGGGCGGGGGCGCCGCGAACGGCATACTCTTCGGCTCTATGATACGGCTTTCGGCCGCATCGTCAATCGCGAAAGCGGCGCGGAAAAGGCGCATCCTCCCGAAAAGAACGGAGGAACGGCGTTCCTCGGGGCAAGATAGTGCGTAAACCCCGGGCGCGAACGCATACGAAGTGATAGAATGGCGGCGCACGTTTTCCATCTGCGGCGTTGCGCGGCGGACACTCATCCGGACACCACGGAGGCGAAGGACAATGCTCGAACAACTCATCGCCGTTCTGGACCTGGCGACGCTCGAAATCGCTCTCGGAGCGACCTCGCTGATCTCCTGCGTAACAATTCTGATCGTCTGGAGAATGAACGCCTCCGAAAAGGGCCCGGCCTTCTGGGCGGCTGCGACCTTCATCGGGGGAGCGGGGCTTTTTGCGCACTTTTTTCTTCTGACCGGGGCGGGCGGCGCCTCCGTCGGGCGGTACGCGCTGCCTTTCCTCGTGGCGAGCTTCCCCATCGCCCTCCTCCTGGCCCTCGAAGGCGCTCTGCGTTTTCAGGGAGTCGGGAACGAATCCGCACGCGCGCTCCTCCTTCCCGTTCTCGCACTCGCCGTCCTGTGCACTTCCGCGCTCGGCGCGGAGAGCGCCGCCGCCAGGTATATGCTGAACGACCCGATCATGATCCTCGTCCTGCTTCTCATCGCCTTCTTTTTGATGAAAAGGACGCGCGGGCTGGAGCGGGCAATCCACGCGGTACCGTCGTTCTGCTGCGTTTTCCTCGCGGCGACGCTGATGCACCGCTGCGCGAACGCCTTCGCCGGAGGGGTCGGAAACGAGATTCACGCCTCCTCCAGGCTGGTCTACTTCGCCTTTCTGCTGTGGGCGCCGGGGTGGACATGCGGTCTCTGCATGGCGGTGATGTTCAGAGCGCGACGCTTTATCCTGAAGATCGCCGATCACGACAGCCTCACCGGCCTTGCCAACAGGAGAAAGTTCGACAGAACCGCCGACCTGCTGCTGGGACGGAAAAGCTCCGTGCGGAAAAAGTTCGCCCTCGTCCTCATCGACCTCAACGGGCTGAAACAGCTCAACGACCGCTACGGGCACGCGACTGGAGACAGGGCGCTGGTGCTGATGAGCCGCGCTTTGGAACACACCGTCGGTCCGGAAGATATCGCGGCCCGCTTCGGCGGGGACGAGTTCGTGGTGCTGACGCACGCCGTCAAGGACCGCGAAGAGCTGACGCGCTTCGAAGAATCGATCCGCAACACGGTCGAGAGGGAGCACGCGCTCGACGACGAGCGCAAACTCCTCCTGCGGATGAGCATGGGAAGCGCGCTCTTTCCGGAGGACGGGCGCGATGCCGGAGAACTTCTCTATATAGCCGACCAGAAGATGTACCGCGAGAAGCAGAACCGCCGATCTCTCTCCGAAGTGGTGTAGCCGACGGCGCTGGAACGCGCATTCCGAAGATACTAAGGAGGTGCCTCATGCGCTTCGACCGCTCATCCGGATGGAGCTTTCGCGCGCCGCTCGTTCTTATGCTTCTTCTCGTCCGGCTTTTTCCGCTTGTCCCCGCCGAAGCGAAGAGCCTGCTTCCCCGCGCGGAACAGGGAGTCCTCGACCTGCGCGGAATCGACGAAGCGTTCGACGAAGTCCGTCCGCTCGGAGGAGAGTGGGAGTTCGTCTACGGGCGGTTCGAGCCCCCCGGCGCGACGCACCGCGGCCTTCCTCTCCGCGGTGCGGAGTTCGCTCCGCTGCCTTCGACGTGGAAAGGGACGACCTTCAAAGGAGAAACACTCCCGGGAAGCGGCTATGCGACCTATCGCCTGAGAATCCTCCTCGGGCCGCGCTCCCACGAACGCCTCGCGCTTCTCGTACCCGCGTGGGAGACGGCGTACGCGCTCTACGCCGACGGAACGCTCGTCGCCGAAGAAGGGACGCCGGGGACAGATCGCGATTCCACAGCTCCGCGCTGGCGACCCGTCGTCGCCGACTTCCCCGTGACCGGCGAAACGCTGGAACTGCTGGCGCACGTCTCCAACTTCCACCACGCGAGAGGCGGCCCCGCGATGACGCCGATGCTGGGAACGCCCCGTGCAGTGAGAGAGTTCCGAGAGAAGGGGATCGTCGCGAAGTCCTTCACCTTCGGAAGCCTGCTCATGATCGCCCTCTATCACTTCGCGATCTTTCTTCCGAGGCGCGGGGAGCGGAGCGCGCTCTATTTCGCCCTCTTCTGCCTGCTGATGGCCGCGCGCGCCCTTGTCATCGACGAACAGTGCATTCTTCTGCTCTTCCCCGACATCCCGTGGAACCTTCATGTGCGCCTCGCGTACCTTCCGTTCACTCTGGCAGTCCCGTCCTTTACACTCTTCCTCGGATCGCTGTACGGGCATGAGATGCGCCCCGGAGTCTCGGCCGCGTTCAACGCCGTAGCCGCCGCCTACACGGCGCTGATCATCTTTACGCCTCCATACCTCTTCACGGCCCTCCTGGCTCCGTTTCAAATCGTCCTCGCTCTCGGAGCGCTCTACTGTCTCGCCGTCCTCGCTCTCGCCGTCCGCGGAAAAAGGGACGGAGCGCCTCTCTTCCTGGGCGCCTTCGCCGTCTACCTTGCATGCATCGTGAACGACCTCTGCTACCACAGGCTCCTCGTCGACACGGCGTACATCGCCCCTTCGGGATTTCTGGTCTTTATCTTCCTGCAGTCGGTCGCCCTCGCGCGCCGCTACTCCGACGCGTTCAAGAAGATTGAAGCTCTCGACCGGGAGAAGACGACGCTCGAACGGACGGCCGTCACGCTGCGCACGCTCACCCGCATCGATCCGCTCACCGGAATCGCGAACCGCCGCAGGTTCGACGAACGGCTCGCGAACGAATGGAGGCGCTCCGCGCGGGAAGAGAGTCCTCTTGCGCTTATCATGATGGATTTGGATTTCTTCAAGAGATTCAACGACCATTACGGCCATACGGCGGGCGACGACGTGCTCAGGAGATGCGCCGCCGCGCTGCACAACGCGGCGAAACGCCCGGCGGACCTCGTCGCCCGGTTCGGAGGCGAGGAGTTCGCCGCGCTCCTTCCGAACACCGGACTCGACGGCGCCGTCGCGCTCGCGGAGACGATGCGCGCCGCCGTCGAGGAGCTGGACATCGACAGGGACGACGGAACGCCCTTCGGCAAGGTCACCATAAGCATGGGCTGCGCCTCGACGACGCCGGATGCGAGAAACGATCCGCTGGAGCTGGTGAAGATGGCCGACGCCGCGCTCTATATATCGAAAAAACGAGGGAGGAACCGCGTTGAATGCGCGCCGCCGGAAGAGGAGCCGACCGGGCGACGCTCCGCGGTCCGTTCGTCGCTGCGATAAGGTCCGGCGGAGCTATTCCGCGCCTTTGAACGCTCTCCGCCAAAGCAACAAGAAGTATTATTGCATCTTTTATACTTTTAAATAACACGACAATATAGGGACTTTCGACCAGCGAAAAAGAATCCCTCGCCTCATTGCTAAAATTCATGCGCATGCGTAATATCTTCTTTGGTAAAAGGTTAAATTTGAGAAATTTTTCAAACCATCGCGACTCTGGAGATCGCCCATCGCTTCTCCCCTCTCTCCAGGAAAGGAATTCAACCTTGGTCCTCGCAAACAGGCACGTTTTCGCAAGACGCACTCGGTCGATACAAGTATTTAAAATTTCTATCGCATTTAAACGCGATGTTTCCAAATCTATTTCTATATTATAAGTAAAGGGGAAGATGGGGATGACGATTCGGGGGAAGCTTACGGGAATGGCGGCGGTGGTTCTGGCGGTGATCGCCTTGATGGCTGGAATCACTTACTATCGCGGCGACGCGATGATGCGCGGTCTGGTGAACAACGCCGGAATGGAGGTCGTCGCCAACGCGGCGGCAAATCTCGACGAGAGATTCAACTCCGTAGACGGGATGCTCCTCGCCTCGGCGGAGTCGATCCGGCACTCCATGACGCAGCTCGGCGTCTCGGGCGAGGAGGACACGGCGAAGCTGGCGGCGGCGCTCACGAAACGGGTGCGGAGCGTCGGGATCGGCAGCGTCAAATTCGGACACGAGGCTACGGGCAGGCTCTCCGACGGCACGGGCTGGAAGGCTCCGGCCGATTACGACGCCCGCGTGCGTCCGTGGTACAAGAGCGCCGTCGCGGCGGGAGAAGGAAAGGTCTTCTTCTCCGAGCCGTTCAGAGATATGATTGCCAACACGCTCGTAATATCGGTATCCACTCCGATTTACGACGACGCGGGCAAACTTCTCGGCGTCGTCGTCGGCGACATGGACGTCCAAAGCATGAACAAGTACGTGGTCGCGCTGAACCTCTTCGGCAAGGGGAACGGAATGCTGCTCCTCAAGAGCGGCATCCCCGTCGCGTACTCCGCGGAGGAGGACGTCCTGAAAACGAACATGCTGCGGGACGAGAAGATCCCCGAAGCGGTACGCAACATCGCGAAAAAGATGGTCGCCGGAGAGAGAGGCTTCGAGACGTACACGTACCAGGGGGAAGAACGCCAGATATTCTTCACGCCGACGAAACGGGGGTTCTTCCTGGGAATCCTCTTTCCCGTGTCGGAGATCGCCGCGATGGTGCGCGCTCTCACCACGGTTCTCCTGGGTATCGCCGCGGCGGCGATCGTCGTCGTCGCCCTCGTCATCTTCCTGATCGTCCGCGGGCTGAACAGAGCGATCGGCTCCATGAAGCGCGCGACCGACAAACTCGGCGCGGGCGACCTGACCGTCCGCTACGACGACTCGGGAAGCGACGAGATCGCGCGGATTTCTCAAAATCTCAACGCGATGGTTTCTTCCATGCGCGAGGTCATGACCTCCATACGGAGGGAGTCCGACGAGACCGCGCGCAGGGCGGAGACGCTCGCTTCCCTTTCTGAGGAGACGCTTTCGTCGATGGAGGAGATCGCCGGATCCATCACCAAAGTGCGGGACATGATGGAGCACTCCTCCTCGGCGCTTCAGGAGACGAACGCATCCATAGAAGAGATCTCGTCGGGAGCGCAGGCGTCCGCGCAGGCCACCGGAGAAGGCGCCGAAGGCGCGACGAAAGCCTCCGAAGCCGCAAGCGGCTCGGTGAGCGAAGTGAACGAAGTCATCGGAGACATACGGAAAGCCGAAGGGGAGTCGGACAAGAGCATCGTCCGCATCAAGGAGCTGGCGCAGTCGGTCGACGATATTTCCGGCTTCGTGAGCACCATTACCTCCATAGCCGATCAGACGAACTTGCTCGCGCTCAACGCCGCCATCGAGGCAGCGCGCGCCGGCGAGGCCGGGAGAGGTTTCGCGGTGGTCGCCGAGGAGGTTCGCAAGCTCGCCGAAGACTCCGCACGGGCGGCGCAGGAGGTCGACAAACTGATCGGAGGGCTTCAGAAGCGTTCGGAGGAGTCGATCGCGGCGACCGAGACCACCGGCAGAATCCTCGACGAGACGATGAAGAAGGCCGCGGCTACTCAGGAACGCCTTAGAGGCGCCGTGGCGGAGATCGGCAAGGTCGCCGAGGCGGTGCAGAGCATCGCCGCCGTCTCGCAGGAACAGGCGGCGTCAAGCGAGGAGATGACTTCCGCGATCCAGAACGTGACGGAGTCGACGACGGATGTCGTCCATTCCGTCGGCTCCATCCAAAGCGCTTCGGAAGAAACGGCCAAGGCGGCGGAGGCGATAGCCACGGAAGCGCAGGAAATGGCGGCCACGGCGGAAGCGCTTCAAAATCTCGTCGCCCGTTTCGTCCTCCATGCGGGGGATGAAAACGGCGGAGGGCTTGTTCCGATGAAATAACTTCGACGACGAAGCGTTGTCCGCGCGCCGATTTTTCGCTCGTGGCGCGCTTCTCGAGGGAGGGGGTTAAAAAAATCACCCTTCCCCGAAGCGTTGTTTTCCCTGTACACTCGCCTCGACGATAGCCCTTTTCGAACATCGTTCTCGACGACTGTCGGACGATTCCGGAAGAGGCGCTCCATCGCGCAGCAGAGGGAGATGGCGAAACATGTCGGGGAAGAGACGTCTCGAAATACGCACCGGAAAAGAACGCTTCGTACGGATACTTCTTTACGCGGTTCTTGCGCTGCTCCTCCCATCGGCGGCGGAGAGCGCGGTGCTCTACGTCAAGGCCGACGCGACAGGCGCGAACAACGGATCATCGTGGACCGACGCCTTCAAAGAGCTGCGGGACGCGCTGACAGCGGCGATCCCGGGCGACCAAATCCGGGCGGCGAGCGGAATCTACACGCCCGCGGCTGGAGCCGACCGCACGATATCCTTCGCTCTCAAAGACGGCGTCGCCGTCTACGGCGGCTTCGCGGGGGGAGAAACGTCGCTGGAGCAGCGAGACTGGACCGTCAACGTCGCCGTACTCTCGGGGAACATCGGCGATCCGGCGTCGGCGGACGACAACAGCTACCACGTCGTCACCGCCGACGGCGGAACGGGGCCCGGGGCAATCCTCGACGGCTTCACCATCACCGGAGGATACGCCGACGGAGGCTCGGACGAGCAGC
This sequence comes from Synergistaceae bacterium, assembly GCA_018436725.1. GTDB lineage: Bacteria > Synergistota > Synergistia > Synergistales > Aminobacteriaceae > JAAYLU01. Next base: position 25,087 of record JAHDKT010000002.1, read on the forward strand.
AACGCGGGGGCGGAATGTTCAACAACGGCGGCTCCCCCTCGACGGGGAACTGCATATTCACGGGGAACGTCGCGATCCTGGGCGGAGGAATGTTCAACAGCGAGGCGGCCGCGACAGTAGCCCATTGCACGTTTTCAGGCAACGCGGCGCTCATGGGCGGCGATATGTTCAACTACAAGGGAAGTCCCCGGGTGACGAACTGCCTCTTCCTGGCGAACGGCTTCATGGTAGTTCAAGGCGGAGGCATGTACAACAGCGAAAGCAGTCCTGCGATCGTCGACTGCACGTTCTCCGGAAATACCGCGTCGCACGGAGGCGGGATGTACAACAGCAAGGGCGCGCCCGCGATAACCGGCTGCGTATTTTCGGGGCACGCCGCGCTCGGCGGCGGCGGGATGTTCAACGACTCAAGCTCCGTGACGGCGAGCGATTGCGCCTTCTCCGGAAACTTCGCCGCGTCCGGCGGGGGTATATACAACAAAGAGAGCGCTCTCGCGGCGAGCGGTTGCCTCTTCTCCGGAAACGGGTCGACCTCCGGCGGCGGCCTGTACAACCACGACGACGGCGAGGTCTCGCTGACGAACTGCACCTTCTCCGAAAACAACGCCGGCCTTGAAGGAGGAGGAGTATACAATGGGGGGACGCTCGTCGTCGTGAACTGCACCTTCAGCGACAACGTCGGAACCGACGGAGGGATACGCCGGCAGAACGGCGTCGTCGCCGTGGCGAACTCGATCTTCTGGGGAGGTAGCGATCAGATCACCGCAGGGCAGACGGTCGAGCACAGCGTCGTCGAAGGGGGGTACGTCGGCCTTGGAAATACCGGCCTCGATCCCGAACTTCTCCCTCTCTCCGATAACGGAGGCCCGACGAAGACGCATGCGCTCGGGCCCGGAAGCTCGGCCCTCGGGGCGGGACTGCCGTCCGGAACGCCGGTTGCCGGAAGCGTCGTTCCGGACAAAGACCAGCGCGGCCTTCCCCGTCCGGAGGCTCCCGCGAAGGTGGACATGGGCGCCTACCAGACGCAGCCGGTTCCGACCCCGACCCCGCCTCCGACTCCCGCGCCGAATCCTCCGCCGGAACCGGAACCCGACCCCGAACCAACGCCGGAACCTTCTCCGACGCCGCCCCCTGCGCAGGGGCCGCGCCCCGTTCTACCTGTCCCGGTTCCCGCGATCCCCGAGGGAACGCCCTGGACGAGCGGCTCGTTCCCGACGGACGGCGCGCCCTTGATCGCGGAGCCGCCCTTGCCCGCCACGCCGGAGCAGACAAAAGAGGCGATCCGAATCGCCCTGCGGAAAGCTCTTGTTCCCGAAGACCGCATCGAAGCGATCATCGAACTTTTGGATATCGACGAATCCGGAAGAATCTTCATCGCTCCCGAAGGCATCGAACGTATGAAAACCGTTCTGGAGGGCCTGAACATTCCCGAGGGAGCGACGGAAGCGCCGATAGCGATCTTCATCGCCCTCCTCGGCGGCGATACCGGAAAGACGGCGGCGGACGACGCCGCGACGGCCATTCTCTTCTTCACCGTCCCGGAGAGTTTTCGGGGGAAGAGCGCCGAGAGTCTGTACGTGGTCAAAGTCTTCTCGGCGGAGGCCGCGGAGCCCTTCGTTCAGGCATTCTCGTTCGAGGAGCTGATCGACGGGCGCTCGGCCGTCGTAGAATTCGCGAACATCGAGGGCAAATATGAACTGAAGCGGGTGCTCGGCCGGGGCGACGCGGTCTCCTCCGACTGCCGCATCGCGCTTGCTCTAAAAGACGGGGGAAGATTCGACCTCGACGGCGCGGCGAACGACCAGGTCGTCGACCCCGCGTTCGTAACGGAAGCCGCTCCGAAGAGCGGCCCGGATACGCCGTCCCGCGCGGAAGAAGGCGGCGGCTGCACGACGGGAGGTTCTCCGGCGGCGGGCTCTTCTCTTCTTCCGCTGCTTCTGCTTTTGCTGCTGAAAACGAAATAACGCCGAGACGAGACGCGTCCCGAAAAGGAGAATCGAGGAGGAGTCAGACCGAAAGGCGCCCTTCGTGCAAACTCCAGACCTGCGGGAAGAGACGCTCGACGAAATCCGGATCGTGGCTGATCGCGAGGACCGCCGCGCTGTGCGAGCAAAGCCACTCCTCGAACAGCTCCCGCCACCGCGGGTCGAAGTCGCGGCTGGGTTCGTCGAGCAGCAGCAGATCGACGCCGCGTACGGCGATGGAGGCGACGGCGACCATGCGCCGCTCCGCCGCGTTCAGGTCCAGCGGATGACTCTTTTCCTTCCCTCGAAGCCCGGTCGCGCGGAGCGCCGCGTCCAGCCGCTCCATCCGTTCGACGGGGGAGAGCGGTTCGTCCCTGAGCGAGAAGAGCACCTCCTCGGCCACCGTCGAGTGAAAAATCTGCCGCTCCGCGTCCTGAAAGAGAAAACCGATCCGCGCGGCGCGCTCCTTCGGAGCCATCGCCGATACCGGCGCTCCGGCAAGCAGCGCATCGCCCCGTTCCGGCGTCAGCAGTCCGGCGCAGAGACGCATCAGCGTGGACTTCCCCGCGCCGTTCGGCCCCACGAGCGCGGCCCGTTCGCCCGCCGCGAGTTCGGCGTTCAGCGAGCGGAGCAGCAACTCGCTCCGGCCCTTCCAGCGGAAGTCGAGGTCCCGAATCCGGAGAAGGGCGGGGCCTTCTTCGCGCATCCCAGCAGCTCCCTCCTTCGCCGCGCTCGCCTCCGGGATGCGGTCCGCGGACGCGCTTTCTTCGGAATCGTCCCGCTCGAACCCGGCGTTTCCGCAAGATGCCCGCTCGTCGTCTCCGCGTCGCTTCCCGGCGGAAAACCTCTCCGTGTCGCCGCGAACAACCGACGGAGCCGCTTCCGGTCGCGAACGCCCGGCGGCGCTCCCCCCGACCGCTTCTTCATCGTGCTCCAGCACGACGCCGTCCCGGAAAGAGCCGACGCGGTCGCAGAAGCGCTCGAAGGGCTGTCCGCGCCGTTCGAGCAGAAGCACCGCCGTACTGTGCTTCGCCGACCAGGCCCGCAGACGCTCCAGGAGAACGGGAATGTCCGCGGAGGCGATCCGGCTGAACGCCTCGTCGAGCAGCAGCAGGCGGGGGCGCATCGCCGCGGCGGAGGCCAGGGCGGCCTTCTGCGCCTCCCCTCCGGAGAGGGTCGCCGGGTGATGTTCCTTGAGATGCGCTATCCCGAACAGCTCCAGCGCGTCGTCGACGCGGTCGCGGATCTCGCCGAGGGAGAGGGCCAGGTTCTCCGGCCCGAAGGCGACCTCCTCGTAGAGCGTGAAGGCGCACCCCGAGAGGGAGAGCTGAGGATTCTGCTGAACGAACTGCACGTCCGGCGACCATCCGAGGCACGTCCGGGAGGCGACCGGTTCGCCGGAAAGCTCCGCGCCGCCCGAAAGCTCTCCGCTTCTGTGCTCGGGAACCCCGCCGCAGAGCATCGTCGCCAGCGTGGACTTTCCGGCGCCGTTCCCCCCTTCGAGCAGCATCCATTCGCCCGGGAAGAGGCGCAGCGCGGGGACCGTCATGATCGGGGCGTCCGCGCCGGGCGCGATGAAGCGTGCGTCGTCGAGCGCGAGGAGGGGAAGCCCGCCGGGAGAATCCGCAGTCGCCGAAGGACGAGCGGCTTCGGGGATCGGTGCGAAATCCGGCGAAGCGGAGGCGCAGCGGCTCTCCGCATTTTCTGCAATTTCCGCCGGTTCGCGGAACGCATCGCCTCCGCCCGATCCGCCGAGCGCTTTCTTCGAGTCGCCGGTCCGGAACGTTTCACCGTGCCCGCCGCCGGATATCGGCCTCGGAGTGCGCGGGACGCGCGGCTCCCTGCCGCCGAAGAGGCTCGACCGCCGCCGGAACAGCCCGAACGCCTTCATGTCGAGCGCGGCGCTCCGGGAGGGAAGGTCGTTCAACAGCCCCAGCACCAGCGGGAAGAGCAGCGCCGTCAGCGAGGAGGCCCGTTCTCGGAACGAGCCGTGCACCGGGACGCCGCGCGCGAGTTGCGCCTCCTGAATCTGCTCTATCCGCGCCTTGATCTGCTCGGCCAGCAGCAGCGGACTGGCTAGGAGGAAGGCGAAGCTCGCAGGAAGACTGCTCGCCAGAAGCGAGCGGATCAACAGCGGGGGAGGAGCGGAGGCCAACCAGAGGCGGCTTGCCGCGACTACGGAGAGGATGCGGAGCCAGAGCCCGAACGCCCACGCTCCGCGCGCGGGTTGGAGCACCCCGCCGAGCAGCGAGGCGAAGACGCCCCCGTGGATCAGCCAGAAGCCGAAAGCCAGCGGCGCCATGAAGAGCGCGACGCCCTTGACGCTGCTCCGCGACGTCGGCCAAAGACAGAGCGCGACCGCCGAGACAGCCGCCATGACCGCGACAAAGGGAAGGGCCGGGAGCAGCATCGAGCCCCCGACCCAGAATCCCCACAGAACGAAGGAACCCAAGGGCCCTGAAAGTGCGCGCAGTGGCTCCACAGCGCCTCAGGCGACGTTCGAAGCGCCCGGGAAGAGCGCTTTGACGCGCTCCGGAAGCTGTTTCACGAGCAGCCAGGCGACGAAGCAGGCCACGATCTTGTCCACGAGGTTCGTCCAGATGACCGTGATCGCCACCGACTGCAGCAGCCGCTGTCCGACGGCGGTCAGGTAGGCGACGAAGAAGTCGGCCCCCGATCCGGTGACTCCTGCGAAGAGGTAGGTGCGGATCGGCGTGGCCACGAGCGTCACGAAGACCGTCACCACGATGCCGGAAACGACCACGAGCGGCAGCGAGCGGAACATCCCCTTGCGCGCCAGCAGGCCCGCGACGAGGCCGATGACCATCGCCACGGGGGCGAAGGCCGCAGCCACGGGGCTCGTCAGCACGCCCCAGATCAGATTGGTGCACAGCCCGGTGAGCATGCCGATCCACGGCCCCATCAGGATGGCCGAGAGCACCGTCCCGATCGAGTCCATGAAGATCGGGAGCTTCAGCGTCGAGGCGATCTGCCCCAGTCCCATGTTCAGCGCGATGCAAAGAGCTACCAATACCAGCGTTCTGTTCTTCATCGTTCATTCTCCTTTATCGTGTGTTCGCGGCATGACCGCAAGTTCCTCGTATGTGGAAAGAGGGCAGTATTCGCGGTGGAACTCCAGATCGGAGAGTTCGCCCAGCACCAGCTCCATCGTCGTGCGGACGACGCATCCTTCCAGCACGTGCCCTCCCGTCGTCGTTCCCTCGTGGTTCGAGATCGTCATGTGCAGGTGCTCGCCCTCCGCATCAAGCGTCCCGACCAAGGAAACCACCTCGAAACAGCCGTCGAGCTCCGTCCCGTCGTGACGCCCCGCGAAGCGCAAACACGCCCGCGACAGGCTGCCGACAACACCGGCGACGTACCCGGCCCGAATACCGTGCGCGGCGACGATCCGCCGCAGCGCCCCGAGCAGCTCTTCCCCCGGAGCCAGCCGGAAGGCGAAAAACCGCCCGCCGGAGACGCCGACCTTCGTGTCGATCATTGCGTCCTCCTGTACAGTATGGACGGAAGAAGAGGGCGCGGAGTATCGACGCCATCCTCGAACCATCGCTCCATCGTTTCGTAGACCAGGCGGACGACATCCTCCTGGACAATGCCCGCCGTACAGCGGAGCCTTCCTTCGCGCACGGCCTCCACCGCCTCCGGGATGGCGTCGACGCCCCCCACCGAAGGCGTTCTGCCGCCCAGTTCCTCGACAGCCCGAAGAGCGCCGAGCGCCATCAGGTCGTTGGCGCAGAATATCGTCCGGACATCCGGCAATTCCGCCAGAAGGCCTCGGACCATAACATACGCTTCGTCGCGGTCGAAGTCCGCGTAGCCGGTAAGAATCCGGCGCTGCGGAAACACCTTTGCAAAAGCGTGAAACGCCCCCCGGCAGCGCGCCTCCGAGTGTCGCGCATCGCGGAACCCTCCCAGCGCGAGCGCCCACCCCGCCGGTTCGTTAATGGAGGAGAGCAGCGCCTCGGCGACGATTCTTCCCTGCTCTTCGAAATCGGCGACGGGGACGGGGTGGTACTCCGGCGCGCCTGCGACGACGTCCGGATCGCACTTCGGCCCCACGTCGAAAAGAGGCGTCCCCCCGCTCTTGCGAACGGCAGGCGCAAGGTTCGTCGAGGAGAGGGGGTTGATCACGATCGCCTCGTACCCCTCGCCGAGCATCCGCTCAAGCACCCGGCGCTGCTCCTCCGGATCGTTCACGGAACGGGGCGCCCGAAACTCGGGCGCGAAGCCCCGTTCGGGAGCGAGACGCAGATACTGCGCTCTCTTCTCCCGCCAGAAAGGGTTGTCCGTGTCGCAGAGCAGAATGCCGATTCTCCGCGTCATCGGAAAGAGACTACTTCCAGCCCTCGAAATCGCCGATGTTCTCCGCCGTCGCCAGCATGATCGGGATGTTCAGGCGCTCGGGAAGGTCCGTCGCTTTTTCGGCCAGTTTGAGCGCATAGACGATGGCCCCTCTCGTCCATGCCGCCTGGGAGAAGGTGGTGGAACCCTGAAGTTTCCCTTCTTTGATGGCGGTGCGAGCCTCGGGGATGAAGTCCGTCCCGTAGATCAGCACTCCTTCGCGTTTGCCCGCGGCTTCCAGCGCATCGGCCGCCGCCAGCGCCATCACGTCGTTCGCGCAGTAGATACCGCGAAGATCCGGGGTGGCCTTAACGAGGTTCGTCGCGATGTCGAACGCCAGATTCCTGTCCCACTTCCCCGGCTGCACGGAGACGACCGGGACATTCCCCGCCTGCGCGAAGACGTCGCCCGCGCCCTTCTTACGCGCCTCGCTCTGCCCCGCCCCCGGAATTCCTTCGATGATCGCGACCTTGCCGCCTTCGGCGCCCATCTTCTTCACCATATCCTCCGCCGCAAGCCTTCCCTGGTCGAGGAAGGTCGCGCTGATCCAGCCGTCGAGCCTGCCGCCCGCGTCCTTCAGCGCCTTGGCGTCGATGGCGGGGCCCGAGCAGATCACCGGGATGCCCTTTTCGTTCGCCTTCAGAACGCCCGGAATCAGGTTGAACGGATCCATCGGCGTTGCGATGATCGCGTCATACCCCTTGACCACCATCGTTTCGAGCGTATCGAGCTGCGATTTGAGATCCCCCTCGGTCGGAGCGGACATGATCTCCACCGAGACGTTCATCTCGGAAGACCACTCTTCGTAGCGCTTCTTCATCTCCGTCCAGTAGGGGTTGGAGAGGGTGATGACCAGAACGCCGATCTTCTTGCCGCCGCCGTCCGCCGGGATCGCCCCCAGCTGCGACTCGATCATCGCGACCGACTCCGCGACCATCGGATTCATCGCGCCGAAGGCCGCCGTACCCATTCCCCACAGAAGCACCAACACCAACACAACTCCCGCCGCAGACCGCTTCATCTTCCGAAACTCCCCTTTCATTTTTTCCGCCCCTTTTCTTCCTTCGAACGCTCCGAGACAATAATCGCCGCAAGGATTATGAACCCGGTGACGAACTGCTGGTAGTACGACGAAATCCCCGCAAGAACAAGTCCGTTCCGTATCACCCCCATCAAAATTCCGGCAAGGAGGGTCCCCTCGATGCGGGCAAAACCTCCGCGGATTTTTGTTCCTCCTAAAACCACCGTCGCGATGGCGTTCATTTCCACCATCGCCCCGGCCAACGGCTCCGCGCTGTTCAGCTTCGACGTCAGGATCACCGACGCGATCGCGGCGCACGCTCCGCACAGCACGTAGAGAGCGGATTTATACAGGTGCGCGGACACGCCGTTCCGGCGCAGGGCTTCTTCGTTCCCTCCGAGCGCGGCAACGTATATCCCCAGTCTGGTGAAGCGGGTCAGGAACACTCCCGCCGAGACGACGACGGCGCACACAAGCACGGAGACGGGGAAACCGGCGACCTTTCCTCTGCCGATCCATGAGAAATCCGGCGAAAAGCCGTAGATCGGAATGCCCTGCGTGACGATCAGCGCGCCGCCGCCGAGCACGCTCATCATGGCGAGAGTGGCCATGAACGGGTTGATCTTCAATTTCACCACGAGCAGCGCGTTCAACAGCCCCAGAATCGCTCCGGTCAGCAGCGCGACGACTACCGTGGGAACCACGCCGAAACCGGCCTTGATCGTCGAGGCGATCACTATTCCGCAGACGGCCACGTTTCCGCCCGCTGAAAGATCGATTCCGGCGGACGCGATCACCAATGTCATTCCGACCGCGACGACGATGTTGATGCTGCTCTGGTCCATGATGTTCACGATGTTCTCTCCGCTCAGGAAACGAGGAGAAAGCCGCGAGAAGAAGATGGAGAGCGCGACGACCGAAAGGCCGATCCAGAAGGGCTGGGGGAGCCTGTTCAAAGCCCCTGACCTCCGTCTTCCCTCTCCGCGGGCGAAACGCCGGATATCAACGCGATCGCGCCGCTCATCGAAATGTCTTCGGTCCTTCCGCACCAGAGCATCTCGCCGGAACGCAGGACGCATATCCTGTCGGCGATCCGAAAAACCTGCGGGAGGTTGTGCGAGACGCAGAGCACCGCCATCCCGCGCTCCCTCAATCCCCGGACGATCCCGAGAACAAGTTCGCTTTCGCGGACGCCCATGGCCGCAGTGGGTTCGTCCAGGACGACGATGGCGCCGCGCTCCCTCGTCATGGTCCTCGCCACCGCGCGGGCAATGGCGACCGCCTGGCGCTGCCCTCCGGAGAGGTCGGCGATCCGGGCGCGGGTGGAAGGGAGCGAGATTCCCAGCTCTTCGAGCCTGCGGCCCGCCTCGTCGTGCATCCGCGCACGATCCACGAGAAACCCCAGCTTCAAGGGTTCCGCGCCGAGAAAGAGATTCGTCGCCACGTCGAGTTCCTCCACGAGAGCGAGATCCTGATAGACCGCGGAGACCCCCGACGCTATCGACTGCCGGGGGGAGAGGGGGGCGAAGTCTTTCCCGCGCAGCCGGATCGAACCTCCGTCGGGGGAAACGGTCCCCGTCAGACATTTGATCAAGGTCGACTTGCCCGCGCCGTTGTCGCCAACGAGGGCGAGAATCTCTCCGGCGAAAAGAGAGAGCGAGACCCCCTTCAGGACCTCCACTCGCCCGTAGCTCTTCGCGAGCCCCCTGATTTCCAAAACGGCTTCCTCATGAACACGAAACGACACGACCGTACCTCCATGCCGCTTCGGGCGCGGCTATCTTTCCTATCGGCGATGAAAATTATAACATGAAGAAGTGAGTATTTTTTTGAAGGGCGGATATTGCAGCAATCGGAAAACTCACCGTAGTCTTTCTTCTATATCAAATTCAAGATTATAGTCGACCGGTATTCGTACCGGCACATCATATCGTCTCCCCTGGCATCCGAAGAGGATCAAGCACAGGAGAAGCACTCCCGAAGCACGAGGCTCTTTTCGAGCCCTCTTCCATTTTCTCATGGAAAACAACAAAGCCTTGCAACTAGTCAATTTCTGGGGGGGGGGTTACAAAGTTCACCCTCCCCCAAAAACGGATTATTGGCTAGGATACCGCGTAGATACTCTCCTGTGAACAGGGAGGGAACCGATGGCGGGCGACGCCGCCGGAAGGGGGACTATGCTATGAAAAGAATGAGAGGAACAAGAGCGCGCGGGGCGAGGCGCTCCGGATTCACCCTTGTCGAATTACTGATCGTGATCATTATCATCGGCATCCTGGCAGGCGCGATGCTCCTTCTCTCCGGAAGCGGTCAGGACAGAGCGGAGGCAACGAGGATCATCATCGATCTGCGCACGTTGGTGGGGGCGGCGCAGGCGTTTTTCACGGATTACCCGGATCAGGCCAGAACCCCGAGCTTGGCTATCACGGACATAAAGCTGCTTCAGCCGTACATCGACAGAGATTTGCGGGGTTTTGATCCAGCTTCTCCGACAGAAGCGGGTTACTTCTTCTTAAGAACTCCTTTCGGAACTGCTTTCGTCGGCTACGGACCAGTTCCGGGAAATCCTACGACAGGAATGGGGGTGCTTTCGGGACCGGCGAAGATCCTTGCTGGAGAACCCGAGGAGAGCGGGCTGTTGGGGTATGTTGGTAGCGGGATGCCCGACTGGTTTTCCGATCCTACGAAGCAACCTCCAAAGTATAATGGAGAATTTATGGTTCTAAGGAAAGCGAGGTAGTCTCATTTTCGCCGCGGGGAAGAACTTTCGGAGGTAGGTGGCGACAATGCTGGACGATCGGGAGTCCTTACACGGCGACGAACAGGTCGAAGAACAGATGGAGGGGCTTCGGAAGCGCATCGAGGAACGCGTCCGGGAAATCGACGCCCCCCGGTCCCGTTTCATGGAAAAGATACGGCGGCTCCTTAAGAAAAGATAGGAGCTACTTTTTCTTTGCCGGTCGCCGGCGGGTTACAGCACCTCGGACGAAGCGCTGCGGAGCTGCTTCTCCCGGTACATCCGCTGGTCGGCGATATGAAAAAGATCGCCTGGTCTCGTCCCGTCCTCGGGGAAGAGGGCGCTTCCGATACTGATCCGCAAACGGAGCTTTCTGCCGTCGTCGAGTGGATGTTCGCGCTCGACCTGGCGGCGGATTCGCTGTTCGAAATCCTCCACGTCGTTCCAATCCGAGGCCCCTCGGTCCAGCAAAACGAACTCGTCGCCGCCGAACCGCGATGCCATCTGTCCTGGGCCGACCGCCCGTTCGAGCGCTTCTGCGGTCAGCATCAGCGCCCTGTCTCCGAGTGCATGCCCGTAGGTGTCGTTCAGTCGCTTCAATCCATCGAGGTCGACGATCACTATGGCGAAGGGGCGTTTCACGCCGTTTTTCCGCACGAAAAGCGTGTCAAGGTTCCTATCGAAATTTCTGCGGTTGGGGAGACCCGTCAGCGCGTCGTAGTCGGCCAATCGGACGATGTACTGCCGCGCCCGGAGCATAACCGCCATGCTCGCTCCGAAACACCATGTGGTCAGATTCCACAGGATGGCCGCGAAGTAGATCAGCCTGGAGGAGGCGTGGATCTGCGCTCCCACGACTCCGGCGAAGGCGAGCGACCATCGGTACGCCAGAGCGGCGCCCAGCAGCAAACAGCCCAGCGCTCCGATTCCGTGAACCACCAGCTCCAGCCCTTTCGTCCCTCTCACCATGAAGAAGGCCGACAGAAAGAGCATCACCGTCATGAAGCCGTCGTTCAGCAGCGACCTGAGGCCGGCGTGGCTTCCCGCGACGTAGGACGTACCCGCGAAGAGCAGAAACAGGAGAGGGAGAAGACGCTTCCTGGCTTCTTCCCCCGCAGCGCCGCGGAAGCGGAGGATTCCTTCAAGCCCCAGAAGCAACGAGAGCGGAAAGCCCATGACGGCGAAGAAGACGAACGGACCGAGCAGCCCGAGAAAAGGACGCGCGGGGACTACCAGGCTGATGCACAGGCAGGATGCGGCCCAAAAGGCGGGGCCCTTTTCCGAAGGATTCAGCCTGCGCAGAACAACCATGGCGATACAGGAGAGAATCGCGGTCGCGGAGAGGAGAAGTTCAAGCGTCGGGAAATCGAGATACGACATGAAGTCTTGCAGCACAGCGATCATCTCCTCCGGAACGGAATGCGGGGCCGTCGGTAGCGTCATGATCGTGTTTCGGCGAAGAAGCGCGAAAAGAAGATGCGGCAGAAGCGGTCATCTCCGACGGAACCCCGTTTTTTCAGGAATACTTCCCATAGACGACGAAGAAAGACGTTTTCCCGTCTCTGGAAAAGGCCGCGTGAAAACTCGTTTCATACGGCGCAGCACAGTACTGAATTTCGAAGATCATTATTTTGAGTCGTAATGACTAGATTTGAGTATACCATGAACATTCTCCCTTCTTCAAGTCGAACGTACGCCGGAGACAGTGCGCGGAAGAAGCGCGCCGAGAAAACGGAACGTGGCAGAGAAGCCGAATAGCCGCTTCCCTGCCACGTTATAACCGCTTGAAGTAGTCGTCCGCGTGTACGGTTACTTTTCGAGAACGACGCGGAATCCGTCTTCGCGTTCTTCTTTCTCCACCTTCCAGCCGCGGCTTCCGCCGAAGCGAGCGACGTTCTCCCGCGACGTCACGGTGTCCACAAGCACCTCCACGCGCCCCTCGGCGAGCTTCTCCAGCGCCCTCTTCGTCTCGAGGACGGGCTGCGGGCACGACAGTCCGCGGGCGTCGACGATCACAGTATCGGCCATTTTCACATTCCTCCTCGTCAATCCATCTTGATGCGGAACAGGAAGCCGACGGCCAGGCAGAAGGCCATGCCGATCACCGTCGCCGTCATTCCGTACGCCGTCACGCCCGCGGGCGAACTCGCGAGCGAGAAGTTATGCGCGAATCCGGCGCCGACGAGCATTCCGAGCACGAAGATCGCCGAGTCGCCGTCGCCCTCGCCGGACATGATGAACTGCCGTCCGGGGCAGCCTCCGGCGAGGGTGAAGGCGAGTCCGGAGAGGACCATGCCGAGAAAGTTCCACAGCTGGTTGACGTGCGCCACCGGCTGGCCTTCAAATCCCGGTTTGAACATCCCGAGCGCGTAGTTCACCGCGAAGGCGACGACGAGGAACGCGGCCACGCCGTTGAAGAGGTGAGGATCCTTCACCATGATCAGGTCGCGGATCGCGCCCACGGTGCAGAAGCGGCTCTTCTGCGCCATCCAGCCGATGAGCAGCCCCGCCGCGAGGGAGATCGCAACCGGCGCCGCGGCTGCGCCCGGCCCGGATTTGGAGAAAAAGACCGGTCCGGTTCCTTCGGGTCCGAAGAGCGGCCGGAAGAAGAGAAGAGCAAGCAGCGCGAGCGCGGCGAGCGGCATGACGGCCCCCGCCCACTTGGGCGACTTCTCCGCCTTGCCGAGGCTGAACCCCCGCCAGAGGAAGACGATGCCGATACCGATACCGACCACGAGTCCGCCGATGCCCGCGAGCGCGTTCCAGTCGCCGCCCGCGAGACGGGCGTACGCTCTCCACGGGCAGCCGAGGAAGATCAGCGCGCCGATCATCGCGAAGAAGCCGAGGAAGAAGCGGACGACGGGGGAGGAGCCGGAACGCGGACGGTACTCCTTCGCAAGGAAGGCGGCGAGGAACGACCCCAGAATGAAGCCGGGGATCTCCGGACGGAGGTACTGCACCACGCCCGCCCTGTGTAGCCCGAGCGCCCCCGCGATGTCGCGCGTGAAGCACGCCACGCAGATGCCCATGTTGCCCGGATTGCCGAAGTAGACCAGCAGCGCCGCAAGCGCGCCCACAACGCCCCCGGTGATCGCGGGGCCGAAGCGGGACATGAGAAGATCGTTGAAACCCTTCATGAAGAACACTCACCCTTTCGAATCGAACATGGAATAAAGTTAATTCCTCAGAGTGAGATTATAGTTCGTATTCCTGAATACCGCAAGAAGAGCTTCCGGCCTCCCCGAGCGAAGGGAGCGCCGCATTCGAAGACCATGGTTGCCATACGGTGCGAAGGGCTTCCTCTCCGTCTCGGGTTCCGGGTCAGTTCGCCGGAGCCGCCTCTCTTCGAAGGCGTCCCATAAGATTGCGGTAGAGCGGAAACGCGACGGAGAGGGAGAGAACGTCGGCCAAAGGCTGCGTCCAGATGACGCCGTACATTCCGAAGAGCGCGTTCATGACGAAGAGCAGAGGGATGTTGATCAACCCCTGCCGGCAGACGGAGAGGAGAAGCGACTCCTTCCCCCTTCCCATGGCCTGGAACGTGGTGTTCATCAGCGAGTTGATTCCCATGAAGGGCGTGGCGAGGCAGGCTATGCGGAGGAAATCGGTTCCGAGGGCGATGGTCTCGTCGTTTCGGATGAAGAGCCATATGATGAAGGGCGCGAACAGTTCGAAGGCTGCGATACAGAGGAAGGCGAAAGCGAAGGAGACGAAGCGCGCGAAACGGCTGACGGCCCCCATGCGTTTGAAATCCTTCGCGGCGTAGTTGTACGCGACCAGCGGGAGGATGCCCTGAGAGAGTCCGCGGGAGAACTTCATCGGGACCATGTCGATCTTCTTGACGATGCCGAAGGCCGCGACAGGTATATTGCCGTATCCGGATGCCAGCTTGTTGATCGTTCCGTTGGAGACGACCGCCAGCAGCATTTGAAGGGCCGCGGGCAGACCGACGACGAAGACGGGGCGGACGATGTTCCGGTCGAGGGAGATGTCGCGCGGCCGGATGGAGAGCGCCGTGGTCCCCGCGACCTGTTTCAGCACGAACAGATAGTAGCCGACGACGACGACGTTGGAGAGCATCGTGGCGATGGCGGCCCCCGCGACGCCGAGGCGCAGGAGGAAGATGAACGCGGGATCGAGGATGATGTTCAGAAGACCGCCCAGCCCGACGCCGATTCCGGCCCGCCCCGCCTCGCCTTCGCTTCGCAGCAGATGCCCCAGAACAAGCGACGCGGCCGTGGGGACGCCCCCGATCACGACGATCCAGAAGAGATACTCGCGGGCGAAACCGACGGTGGCGTCGCCCGCGCCGAGCAGCGGAAGCAACGGTTCCATGAAAAAGAAGACGCAAAGCGACAGGAGGAGCGCCGCGAGAACGCACCCCCAGAAGCTGAACGCGGCCGCTCTCTTCGCCTCGCGCGGTCGCTTCGCCCCGAGCATGCGGGAGATCAGGCTCCCGCCGCCGACGCCGAAGAGATTGCCGAGCACGGTGAGCGTCATGAAAGCGGGAAAGCTCAGAGAAACCGCCGCGACCATGTCGGGGTTCCCCGTCTGTCCGACGAAGAAGATGTCCGCCAGATTGTAGATCATGGTCACGAGCTGGCTCAGTATCGCCGGTACCGCAAGCGCGACCACGGCCCTCGGCACGGACGCGGATTCGAACATTTCCGTCATTTTCATCGTCGACGCCCTCCCTCCGCCTGCGCCCTTCACCGCATCGAATACTTCACGAACTCTCCTTCGCAGGGAGGCCCCTGGCAGATGTGGGCGGCGTTCTCGCCGAAATCGACGATCATGCAGGCGACGGTGATGCCCCGATGATCGAGCGGAATATCCACCTCCGAAGGGTGGCGGCATATCGCCTTCGGGTAGTTCTCGTGATCGCACATGCACATTTTTATAGAGTCGACGTCGAGGTCGCCTCGCCGTTTCCTGAGAAGCTGCTCCAACCTGTCTCCCCTCGGGCTCTCCTCCAACGCGTTGCGCCGGGGATTCGCCACGAAGTGGTTCGCATGGGTCAGTATCCCGTCCGTCGGTTCCAGTATATCGCATCCGTTCGGATGCGCCTCTATATCGACGGCTCTCCCGTCTTTCGAGGCCAGCAACATATTGTTGGAGACGCTGCGCTTCGTCGTCAGCAGCAGCTGTTTCGCCTCCTCGAAGCTTCTGCAGGAGAAGATTTTTCTCCTGAGAAAGGTTACCGGGATTCCCGTTCCCTCCGCGTCGTGCACCGACTGGAGCGCGTTGTTGCACAACCCCACGCCGTGCGAGTTGAACCCCTCGCGTATGAGCTGTCCCGCTTCGGTGAGACCTATAACCCGCGTTCCGTCGGGCTCCTCGATATGCAGAACGACGATGTTGTCCAGAATTCCGGCGCGGAAATCCCAATTCTTCACCAGAAGCGTTTTCCCTCCCCGAGAAGCCTCGGGCAGTACGGCGCACGTGGTGCACTCCTGTTCGCGGGGAAATTTCGTGATCTCGTACCGACAGTTCAATACCATCAACTCTTCGAACGAGATCTCCGCTCCGGCCGCTATGCCCCTGGCCTCTTCAAGCAGCTCCGGCATCGCGTCGTCGATGAGAGGGACGCAGGAGAGCGCGTAGTTCGCCATGCTCTCCCAGCTTCTGCCGCCCGTCCGGGCGAAGAACCTCCTGTATCCCTCGACGCCCGACCGTACCTTCTCCTTCGCCTGCCGCCCGTACTGGACGCCTCTTTCATAGGGCGTCGCCCCCTCTATTACAACAAGTTGAAACGTTCTCATAGGCTGCGTACACCCCTCTCTCCCGGCGCTCGCGTCCGGGACGCGTTTTTCGACTATTTGCGGGAACCGCTTTTCTCCGACGCTTCGACGGCGACGAACTCCCCCTCGCACGGGGGGCCGGCGCAGATGTGGGCGACCCCGTTTTCGAAGTCGTAGACGACTCCGGCGACCGTGACGCCGCGTCTTCCGAGAGGCAGCGAGACGTCGGACGGGTGTCGGCAGAGCGCCTTCGGATAGTTTTCATGATCGCCGAGGCACTGCGCGATGTACGGAACGTCGATCCGGCCGCGGCGCTTCTCCAGAAGCTCTCTCAACCGATCTCCCCTCGGGCTCGTTTCGAGGGCGTTTCTCTCGGGGTAACGGACGAAGTGGTTCGCATGCGTAATGATTCCGTCCACAGGTTCGAGCACGTCGGCTCCGCCGGGGTGGGCTTCGAAATCGATGGCTCGCCCATCCGCGGACGCCAGCATGAAATTGCAGGAGACGCTCCGCTTCGCTTCGCGCAGCAGCTTCGCGGCTTCGTCGAAGGATCGGCAGGAGAGCGCCTTTCTTCTAAGAAACGTCACGGGGACGCCGACGCCCCGGTTGTCGTCCACCGACTGGAGGTTGTTGGCGCATAGACCGACGCCGCGGCTGTTGAAGCCGTTCCGTATCACCTGTCCGGCTTCCGCCAGCCCGACGATCCAGGCGCCGCCGGGCTCTCTCATGCGCAGAATCACCACGTTGTCCAGAATGCCCGCGCGGTAGTCCCAGTTCTGCCCGACGTAGGTCCGCCCCCCTTCGCCGGCCTCCGGAAGCACGGCGAAGGATGTGCATTCGTTGGGGCGGGGGAATTTGGTGATCTCGTACCGGCAGTTCAACACCATCACCTCGTCGATCCCCAGTCCGGCTCCGTCTGCGATTCCGCGCGCCTCCTCCGCGAGTTCGGGGTAGGCGCCCGCGACGACGGGCATATACGAAAGAGCGGTCTCTTTTATCCGCTCCCAGCTCATGCCGCCGGTCTCGGCGAAGAGCGCGCGGTAGTCGTTCACTCCCGCCCTGATTTTCTCCTCCGCCAGCCTCCCGTACTGGAACCCGCCCTCGTAAGGACCGGCGGCGTCGATATCTATCAGTTGAAAAGTTCTCATTCGTATTTTCTCCTTTTCCAGAGGCGTCGCATGCCGCGCGTTATCGAAACAGAACGCACGAGACGAAATGATCGACGCCGATCTCCATCAGTTCCGGAGGAAAGAGCAGACATTCCGGCGTCGCCATGGGGCATCGCGGAGCGAAACGGCACCCTGGCCTCGGGTCGATGGGGCTGGTCACCTCGCCCCGGATCACGTCGAGCTTCTTCCGGTTCTTCAGCGAAGGAACGGGAATCGCGTCCAGAAGCGCCTTCGTGTACGGGTGGCTCGGATGCTCGAAGAGTTCGTCCGCCGGCGCCCGTTCCACGCACCGACCGAGGTACATGACCGCGATATCGTCGCTGATGTGCTTCACGACGCTCATATCGTGGGTTATGAAGAGGTAGGTCAGCCCCATCTCGTCCTGAAGATCCATCATCAGGTTGAGAATCTGGGCCTGGATGGAGACGTCGAGAGCCGAAACCGGCTCGTCGCAGACGATGAACTCCGGATTGAGCGCGAGCGCCCGGGCCACTCCGATTCGCTGCCTCCGTCCGCCGTCGAGTTCGTGCGGATACGTGTTCACGAACCTCTCCGCGAGGCCCACGGTTTCCATAAGCTCGAAAACGCGCTCCAGCAGCTCTTCCCGGTTCGTTATCGCCCCCGTCACCTTGATGGGCTCGGCGATGATCTCGCTCACGGTCATCCTGGGGTTGAGCGAGGCGAAGGGGTCCTGAAAGATGATCTGCATCTCCTTTCGAAGCTCCTTCATCTTTCCCTGTCCGTACCCGAGGATGTTCTCCCCTTTGAACAGTATCTCGCCGCTCGTCGGCTCGACGAGTCTGAGCAGCAGCCTTCCCAGCGTCGACTTTCCGCACCCCGACTCGCCCACCATGCCGAGCGTCTCTCCCTTGCCGATGGAGATGTCGACGTCGTCCACCGCGTGGAGCAGTCCTCCGGCGACGGGAAAGTATTTTTTGAGGTTCTTCGTCCGAATCAAAGGGGCGCTCATCGCGTCGTCGCCCCTCTCTCCGGATGCGCGAACAGATGGCATCGTACCGAATGCGTTCCTCGGACGGCGGCGTCCGGAGAGACTCCGAAGCATATCTCCATGCGGCGCGGGCAACGCTCGACGAATCCGCACCCCGACGGCGGCGACGCGGGATCCGGCATCAGGCCTTCTATCGGACTGAGCCGTCGGGTCTTCTTCGTCATATCCGGAATGGAGCCGAAGAGCCCTATCGTGTAGGGGTGATGCCGCCTGCCTTCGAAGATGTCCTCCACCGTCCCCAGTTCGATGATCTCCCCCGCGTACATGATGGCTACGCGGTCGCAGATCTGCGCGACCACTCCGAGGTCGTGCGTGATCAGGATCATGGAGGTTCCGAACTTCCGTTTCAGTTCGTCCATCATCTTCAACACCTGCGCCTGAATGGTGACGTCGAGCGCGGTAGTCGGCTCGTCGGCCAACAGTAGTTTGGGGTTGCACGCCAACGCGATGGCGATGACGATACGCTGCTTCATCCCCCCGGAAAACTGGTGAGGGTACTCTCCCTTGCGCTCCGCCGGAATGCCCACCATCCCCATCATCTCGTCCACCTTCGCCTCGATGGCGTCTCCGCCCAGATCCGGGTAGTGCAGCTTCAGGACCTCGGCGATCTGGTCGCCGACGGTGTGGATCGGGTTGAGGCTGGTCATGGGATCCTGGAAGATCATGGAGACGTCGTTTCCGCGGAGCAGGCGCATATCCGCCTCGGTGAGCCGCATCAGACTTCTGCCCTCCAGAAAAATCTCCCCCTTCTTGACGATCCCTACCTTGTCGGGCAACAGGCGCATGACGCTCAGCGCCGTCGTGGTCTTTCCCGCTCCGGTCTCGCCCACCAGGCCGAGGGTCGTTCCCGCCTCGACGGACAGATCGACGCCGTTCAGGGCGTATATCTCGTCGTCGTCGGTCCTGTACATCACATGAAGATCTCTGATTTCCAATAGTTTTTCCGTCATGATCGTTCTCCCTGCGCCCGTCGTCAGTTCTTCAGCCGCGGATCCATCGCGTCCCGAAGGCCGTCGCCGAGGAGAGTGAGCGACATGACGGCCATCACTATGGCGACGCCGGGGGCGACGGCGAGGTATGGGCGGTAGCGCAGCTGCCCCTTGGCCTCGGAGAGCATGGATCCCCATTCCGGCGTCGGCTCCGATATACCGAGCCCGATGAAGCTCAGAGAGGCGATGGTGATGACCGAGCGCGCCACGGTCTGGGTAGCCTGAACGAGGATCGGCCCCATGGCGTTCGGCAGGATATGTCTGAAGATGATGCGCGCGTCGCTCGTACCGCAGGCTCTCGCGGCCTCGATGTACTCTTGGCCGATGATGCCGAGGACGGAGGAGCGAACGATCCGCGACATCCGCGGTATCTGCGAAACGCCCATCGCGAGGACCAGGTTGAAGAGGCTCGTACCCAGGGCCGCGACCAGCGTGATGGCCATCAGAATATTCGGCACCGCGAGGAAGACGTCCATGATACGCATCAGGATGTTGTCGACCCTTCCTCCGTAGTAGGCGGCCGACGCCCCTATGACGGCTCCGGCGGTCAGCGAAACGCAGATCGTCGCCATACCCACGAAGAGCGAGATACGCCCTCCGTAGATCACGCGGGCGAGCACGTCGCGCCCGAACTGATCGGTCCCCAGAAGATGTTCTCCAGAAGGGGGGCGGAAGCGCATGGAGAGGTTCTGCGCGACGGCGTCCTCCTCGTAGTCCATGAACAGGTCCGCCGAAAGAACCAGGATCGTCATCGCCGCGAAAAGAACGAGCCCCAGCATAGCCAACCTGTTCTTCTTCAGGCGAAGCCAGATCGTCCGCATCTGACTCTTCTTTTTGTATCGACGAATCTTCTTCGCGGCCGCGACCCTTCCGCCGGCGGCCGTCCCGCTTCCCGTCGTCATACCGTCACCTTCTTCGCCTTGCGCGTTACATACTTCGACTTCAACCTGGGGTCGATATACACGTAGACGATGTCCACGACGAGGTTGACGACGCTCGCTATGATCGCCGCGAACAGAACCGCCGCGATGACCATCGGCGTGTCCTTCGCCCGTATGGCGTTGATCATGAGCTGTCCCAAACCGGGAATCGCGAACACCTGTTCCACGACGATGGCCCCGCCGAGCGCGATCCCGAAGTTCACGCCGATGATGGTGACCACCGGAAGCAACGCGTTTCTGAGGGCGTGCCCGAAGATCACCCGGCTCTCCTTGGCGCCTTTCGCCCTCGCCGTCCTGATGTAGTCCTGACGGATGACTTCGAGCATGGTGGAGCGGGTCATCCGGAGCAGCGACGCCATGGTGTGCGCCGACGTCGCGATAGCCGGAAGGATGAGATGACGCCAGCTGTCGACGCCGAGCGAAGGAAGCAGGCGCAGTTTCAGCGAGAAGAGCAGAATGAGCATCATCGCGAACCAGAACGCCGGCATCGAAGTCAGCAGAAGAGACGCCCCCAGCGTGACGTTGTCGACGATGGTGTACTGCCTCACCGCCGACAGAACGCCTATGGGAAGCCCGAGGACGATCGCTATCAGCGTGCTGGTCACGGCCAGATTGAGCGTGTAGGGGACGCGTGTCGCTATCTCCCGAAAAACGGGGATGTTCGTCCTGTAGGAGCGCCCGAAATCACCCCGCAGCGCGTCGCCGACATACCGCGCGTACCGGACCGGAAAAGGGTCGTTGAGCCCCATCTCCTCCCGCAGCGCCTCGTACTGCTCCGGCCGCGCGCCTTCTCCGAGGATCATGATCGCCGGATCGCCCGGCGTCAGATTCATGATGCTGAAAATGAGGAACGTCACTCCCAGGATGACCGGAAAGATCATAAGAAGCCGTTTGACGATATACCTGAACATCGAGTACCCCCCTTGCACGGAGACGGGCCGCGGAGAAGACGTTTTCTTCCGCGGCCCGGTCCTATGGATGTCTGGATCGCGGTTTCGGTTTATTCTTCGAAATACATGTCGTGGACTGCGTATCTGTAGACGGGGTGAGGATAGAAGTTCTTCAGCTTCGCGTTGAAGAACATATGAATCGTGTCGGTGTAGATCGGGATGAGCGGGACGTCCTCTTTCAGAATCTCGAAGATTCGCCGGTAGAGCCGCAGCCGTTCTTCGCCGTCGGAGATCTTTCTGGCGCGTTCGATCAGCTCGTCGACCTCGGGATTCGAATACCCGGAATAATTATTCCCGCCGCCGAGCATGCTGCTGTGGAATCTCCTGGTGAGCGGGCTGTCCGCATCGCGCACCGTGGCGTTGATCATGCGCAGGCTGGCGACGAAATTCCTCTTTCCGCCGACGTCTTCGAGATAGGCCGCCCGCTCCATCTTATCGAAGGAGACGTTGATGCCGATCTTCCGAAGCTGATCCTGGACGACCTCGGCGGGCTTCATGTAGGTCGCGCTTCCCTGCATGCTGAACACCACGTCGAAGCCGTCGGGGTACCCCGCCTCGGCGAGCAGCGCCTTCGCCTTCGCGAGATCCTGAGGGTACCACTCGAAATCGTCGAGATACCCGAAAACGGATGTGGGAACCAGGCAGTTCGCCACCCTGGCGAACCCCTCCGCCCCGCCGAGGACGATATCGTCCCGGTTGAGCGCGTAGGCCGCGGCCTGACGGATACGCTTGTCGGAGAAGACGCCCTTCGCGACGTTGAACGTGATGTGATGCAGCCCCACGCCGGGGCACTCCACCGAGGCGACGTTGTCGAGGCTTTCGAGGTATTCCTTGTCGGTGTTCGCGACGATGTAGTAGCAGTCGAGCGTGCCGTCTTCGAGAGCGATCGCGCCGGAGGAAGCGTCCGGAACGAGCTTGTAGATCAGATTCTCGATATACGCGGGGCCGCCGTAGTAGTCGTCGAAACGTTCGAGAACGAGCGCGTCGCCGCTCCGCCATTCCTTCATCCTGTAGGCGCCCGTTCCGCAGGGGTTCCGCGCGAAATCGACGCCCGCCGCCTTCGCTTCTTCCACGGCTCTCTTGCTGACGATGGCGTAGGTCATGTTGGTCAGAACGTCGAGCACCGGGCTGTACGCGTATTTCAGAACGCACTTCACGGTCATGTCGTCAACCTTCTCGAAACGCTCGATGGCTTCGCTGATGCCGCTCGAATAGCTGGACTCAAGCGAGCGTTGAAGGGAGAAGAAAACGTCGTCCGCGGTCATGACGTCGCCGTTGTGGAACTTGACGCCTTTCCTCAGATGGAAGGAGATCTCCGTCGAGTCGTCGTTGAACTCCCAGCTTTCGGCGAGACCGGGGACAAGTTTGGTATAGTCCTTCGGATCCTCTTTGACGAGCGCGTCGTACATCTGGTACATCATCATGTGAGTGACGGTATCCTTGCTCGTGGCGGGGTCGAGAGACGACGCCTCCGCGTTGACTCCCCACATCAAAGAGTCCTTCGCGCTCGAGATCTTCCCTGAAGCCTCGGCGAGCCCGCCGAAAATCCCGGCGACGCCCCAGAGCGACAGGATGCCCAACAGTACCGCGAAACAGATGCCTTTTTTCACTGCTTTCTCCTCCTTCGATTGTGTATTGCGGGGGAACGACGCCCCCGAAAACAGCCCGCGCCTC
Source organism: Synergistaceae bacterium (assembly GCA_018436725.1). Lineage (GTDB taxonomy): Bacteria > Synergistota > Synergistia > Synergistales > Aminobacteriaceae > JAAYLU01. The sequence continues at coordinate 47,641 of JAHDKT010000002.1, forward strand.
CGTTTTTCGCCGTAGGAGCGTTTTCGGAGCGGCCTCGGAACGAACATGGATGGTACAATCTGTACGATGATGCATCGCGACGAAGAGCGGAACCGTCGCGGGTGTCGCGACATGACGGGGGCGTTTCATCCAGGGACGGGCGCGAAAACGCCCGGAGATTTCTTGAACGATATTTTACGCTTTGTCACAAAAATGTAAAATTTGCTTATTCAATGCCCCCTATAACGATCTTCAATGAAGCGGCCCGAAGAGCCGCGAGAAGGAGAGAAACGCCCATGCAACTCCGCAACATCGAGTACGTCCTGAGTATCGCCGAGACGGGGAGTTTTTCGAAATCGGCGAAAAAACTGTATATCAGCCAACCCGCCCTCAGTCAGACGATTCAGCGCCTGGAGGAGGAACTCGGCGCGAAACTCTTCGTCCGCGGAAGCAACGAGACGTCGCTTACACGGGCAGGAGAGCTTTTCGTGGAGGACGCGAAAAAAATTCTCATGCTGAGCGAACAGATCAAGAAAAAAATGGCGGACGTGCAGGATCTGCTGGAAGGACACGTCGTGCTCGGGATCTCGCAGTACAACGGGCAGCTCTACTTCTCCAACATGCTGTTGGAGTTCAAAAAACGATACCCGAACATCAAACTGAGCATCGTCGAAGATTATTCATCGGCGCTCGAACACAGGCTTACGACGGGAAGCCTCGACTTCGCCATCCTTACCGCCCCTTCGAATTCGGACGAAATGTTGTTCGAACATCTGTTCTTCGAAGAAATTTTTCTTGCCGCGCCCTCCTCCCACCCCGTCGGAGAAAAAGCCCCGGTCAGGCCGGGGCGGTTCGGCTCCGTGGAGCTTTCCTGGTTCAAGGACGACGAGTTCGTACTGATGAAAAGCGGACACCGCTTCCGCGCCATCACGGACACGTTTTTCCGACAGGCGGGGTTCGAACCCAGAGTAGTCTTCGAGAGCAGAAGCAGCAACACCATCCAGTCGTTCATCACCGGCGGGGTGGGGGTCGGTTTCATCACCGCCACACAGCAGAGGAACACTCCGGCGAAATGGCGATCGGCGTACTACCGCATGGAGGATGTCGACGCGAAAAGAGAACACGTCGTCGCGTACAGGAAGGACGCCTATGTCTCCTACGCGGCCAGGGCGTTCATCGAAATAGCGAAAACGATCTGCAAACGTCAGTTCAACTACGCCGACGACATGACCACGTAAGAAGGCGGCGCGCCCGGCTGCGGCAAAGAAGAAGACGGGCCTTGCAAAAAGGCCCGGGAGGGTTATAGTAATGAGAACCGATATCAACAATCCGGCCACACGACCGGAATTTCGATTCGAGGAGGCGTTTTTTTATGAGCAGCGACATCGTCCGGATAGGGATTTTCATCTGCAACCGCTACCACACGTGCGCCGGGGGCAAGTGCCTGCGCTCCATGCGCAGCAGGGAGGGCGCGTTCAGCGTGTACAAGGACAGGGAGGTCGAACTCGTCGGGTACACCACCTGCGACGGTTGCCCCGGCGGCAACATCGAGTACGCCCCCGCCGAGATGAAGAAGAACGGCGCGACGGTGATCCACCTCGCCACGGGGATGCTCGTCGGCTATCCGCCCTGTCCCCGGATCGACTTCTTCCGCCGCTACATCGGCACGGCCTTCGGCCTCCCGGTGGTCGTGGGCACGCACCCGATCCCGGAGAAGTACTTCGTCATCCACGAGGCGCTGGGGACGTGGAACTCCCCGATGTGGCAGGAGCTGATCGCCCCGGCGCTCGCCACCCCGGAGATCCGTCTGGCGTACAACTAGTTTCAGGACACGACGAAGGGGAGGCGCGCGCCTCCCCTTCGTGTTTTCCGAACTTCGGTGCTTCCTACCCCAGAATCTCCTTCAGATCCTGCTCCGGCGTGGTGACGGCCTGGAGGTTGAACTTCTCCTGGAGCACCTTGAAGACGGGCCCCTTGACGAAGGCCGGGAGCGAGGGGCCGAGCTTCATGTTCTTCACTCCGAGGTGGAGGAGCGAGAGGAGGATGCAGACGGCCTTCTGCTCGTACCACGAAAGGACGAGCGACAGCGGCAGGCCGTTGATGTCGGTCTTGAAGGCCTCGGCGAGCGCCATGGCGATGCGGACCGCCGAGTAGGCGTCGTTGCACTGCCCGGCGTCGAGCAGCCGGGGAATCCCCTCGATGTCGCCGAACTCGAGCTTGTTGAAGCGGAACTTGCCGCACGCCAGAGTGAGGATGACGCAGTCCTTCGGCACGGAGGTGGCGAAGTCGGTGTAGTAGCTCCGCCCCGGCTTGGCGCCGTCGCAGCCGCCGACGAGGAAGAAGTGGCGGATCTTGCCGGCCTTGACGAGGTCGATCACCTTGCCCGCCACCGACATCACGGTGTTGCGGGCGAAGCCGACGTTGATGTAGTGCGCCGGCTCCTCCTCGGTGAATCCGGGGGCGGCGAGCGCGGCCTCGATCACGGGGGTGAAGTCCTTCTTCTCGTCGATGTGGGTGGCGCCGGGCCAGGCCACGAGGCCCGAGGTGAAGATGCGCCCCATGTAGGAGTCCTTGGGCTTCTGAATGCAGTTGGTGGTCATCAGCACCGCGCCGGGGAACTTGTCGAACTCCTCGCGCTGGTTCTGCCAGGCGCTGCCGTAGTTGCCCACGAGGTGCTTGTACTTTTTCAACCCCGGGTAGGCGAGGCAGGGGAGCATCTCGCCGTGCGTATAGATGTTGATGCCCTTCCCCTCGGTCTGCTGCAGCAGGAGATCCAGGTCGCGGAGGTCGTGCCCGGAGACGACGATGCACTTGCCCTTGATCGGGGTCACGCGGGCCTTCGTGGGTTCCGGGTGTCCGTAGACGGAGGTGTTCGCCCTGTCGAGCAGCTCCATGACGGAGACGTTCCACTTGCCCGCGTCCATCGCCTGGCCGACGAGGTCGTCGACGGTGAAGCGTTCGCCCGCGAGGTAGTCCATCTTCTCGTGGAAGAAGCCGTAGATGTCGTCCTTCTCGTACCCCAGCACTCTTGCGTGATCGGCGTACGCGGCGCTCCCCTTCAGGCCGAGCAGCAGCAGGTCGCGCAGCCCCTGGACCACTTCGCCGTACTTCTCGCTCCATGCCTCGGGGGTGACCTTGCCGCCCTCGTCGATCATCTCGGCGCGCGTCGCCGGGATCGGGAAGACCGCGGGGCCGCCCAGCGTCTCGGGGGTCTTGCCGGCCTTCGAACAGGCGTCCTCGTAGAGCGCCCTGGCGCTGCCGCGGACCTCTCCGGCCTTGCGGATCAGCCGCTCCATGCGCGCTTCGTCGAAGTTCACGTTGGTGATGGTGGTGAAGAGCGATTCGACCACGAAGACGTCGACGTTCTTATCGATCGCGCCGAGCTGTCTCGCCCGATGGGCGTACATCGAAATTCCCTTCGTCGCGTGAAGCAGCAGATCCTGAAGATCGGCCACCTCGGGGCTTTTGCCGCACACGCCGAACGCGGTGCATCCCGTTCCCTTCGCCGTCTGTTCGCACTGGTAGCAAAACATTGAGAAATCTCCTCCTCGAAAATGGTTTTTTACTGCTTCTTGTGAGAGAACCGTACGGTCTCTTTATCTATTATATCCCCGCGCACGCCGATCGTCACAATTTTCAGCGATATATTCCGCTCGGAGGCCTCGCAGGCGGCCTCGAGGATGCGCGTCATCCCGCCGCAGCAGGGAACTTCCATGCGCACCACGGTGATCGCGGGCGTCTCGTTGAAAGAGATGATCCGGGTGAGCTTCTCGACGTAGCTCTGCGCGTCGTCGAGCTTGGGGCAGCCGATGAGGCAGACTTTGTCGCCCCCGGCGAGGAAGGTCCTGTGGAAGTCCGGGAAGGCGAACGGCGTGCAGTCGGCGGCGACCACGAGTTCGGCCTTGTGGAGCCAGGGCGCAGTCTCCGGAACAAGGCGTATCTGCACCGGCCAGTTGACAAGCTCCGACTGCAGAGGCGCGGAAGCCGCCTCGGAGCGGGGCTGCGGGGTCGCGGACGGAGTTTTCCGCAGATCGCGGGCCGCCGAACCGGGGCAGCCGCAGGGAAGGGGACCGGCGGGAGCTTTGTGGGCGGCCTTCGCCGCCATGTGGCGCTTCACGGCCTCCTCGTCGTAGGGAGCGGCCTCTCTGGTTTCGAAGCTGATCGCGCCCCGCGGGCACTCGCCGATGCAGTCTCCCAGACCGTCGCAGTAGGTCTCGCTCACCAGCTTCGCCTTGCCGTCGATGATCCGGATGGCGCCCTCGTGGCAGGCCTCGGCGCAGATGCCGCAGCCGTCGCACTTGTCCTCGTCGATTGTGATGATCTTTCGTAGTATCTTGTTCATTTCGTTTCTCCCCTCTGTAAATCTCCGAGCGTGGTGCTCTTCAAGTAGTCGACGAACTCTCTCGTCATCTTTCCCAGCAGCGAACCGAAGATGCACTTGCCGAACGGGCACCGCTCCTTGTGGAGCAGGCAGTAATCCCCCTTGGGGGCGCCCTCGATCGCGACATAGATATCGAAGAGGGTGATCTCCTCCGGCTGTTTCGCCAGCTCGAACCCTCCCTTGGGGCCGCGCGTGGAGCCCACGAGCCCCTCGCGCACCAGCCTCTGGAAGACCTTGGCGAGGTGGGCCTCCGAGACGTTCACGGCCTCGGCCATCTCTTTCGCGCTCTTTCTCTCCCCCGAGGCCAGCAGCCCCATCCCGTGGAACGCCAGGGACACGGCCTCGGACACGGCAACCACCTCGCTCATGGTCTCGACCCCTTTCTCGTTTCTGGTATTATGGTACCGCAATTCCTGAATATGTCAAGAGGGGCGTTCGAAAAGTTTTCGAAGAAGATGCGAAAGAGGGAGCGCGGCGGGGAAGCGCCCGACCAACCGGAGGTTTCGGCCCGGGGGCGCATAAGAACGGCCCCGCTCCTCTTCGAAGCGGGGCCGGATGGTTTCCGTTACACGTTGGCGACGTCGGACTCCTTGATGAAGAGGGAGGTTATGAGGAACCCGCCGACGTAGGAAATCAGGATACCGACGAAGTAGTTCATGATGCTGCCCGGCTGCATCAGAGGAAGCGCGACCAGTCCGGACGGCCCCCAGGAGCCGGCCATGACGCCGGTCGCCATGACGTACGCGCCGCCGAAGCCCGCGCCCAGGCCTGCGGTGATGAACGGCTTGCCCAGAGGGAGCGTGACGCCGTAGATCAGGGGTTCGCCGATGCCGAGCACGCCCGCGGGGAGCGCGCCCGCGATGACGCTCTGGATGCGCGCGTTCTTCACTTTCCGTGCTTTCAGCCAGATGGCGACCGCCGCGCCGACCTGCCCCGCCCCCGCCATCGCGAGCACGGGGAAGAGGGAGACGCCGCCGAAGTTCTGGAGCTGGATGGCGTAGATGGGGATGAGGCCGTGGTGCAGCCCCAGCAGGACCATGGGGAGGAAGAGCGCGGCGAGGACGTAGCCGGAGACGATGCTCACGACGGTGTTGTCGGAGTTGATGATGAGGCCGAGCGCGTCCACCAGCCAGTCGGAGAAGTAGCCGGAGACGGGCATGACGACGAAGACCATCCCCAGCGCGACGATCAGGAGCGTGAGCAGGGGCGTGAAGACGAGGTCGAGCACGTCGGGGACGAGTTTGCGGACGCGCTTCTCGACCTTGGCGAGGATGTACACGCCGACGATGACGCCGATGATGCCGCCCTTGCCGGTGGTGAGTATGGAGTTGAGCGGGACGTCCTTGTTGAAGAGGCCGAGGAGCTGCGAGATCTCGTTGATCTGCGCGCCGACCGTCATGGCGCCCACCATGCCGCCGAGCGCCTCGGTCGCGCCGAAGCGCTTCGCCGCGTTGACGCCGGTGAAGATGGCGAAGTAGCCGAGGAAGGCGGAGCCCGCGAGCTGGCAGATCATTCGGGCGAATTCCCAGCCGGGTCCCGCGATCGCCTGCTGCTTCAGCATGGTGGCGAGGAGGCTGCCCACCCCGTTGAAGATGCCCGCCGCGATGATCGCCGGGATGAGGGGGATGAAGATGCCCGCGATGGTCTCGAGGGCCGTCTTGAGCGGCCCCTTCTTCTGCCCCTGCTTGACTGCGGCCTTGTTCTCCTCCCAGTCCTCGGTCACGGCGCTGTCGCGCGCGAGGCCGAACTCCTCGACGAGGATGTCCGCGACCTTCTTCGCCTTGCCGGGACCGACGACGACCTGAAGGGTAGCCCCCTCCACCACGCCGAGCACCCCCTCGGTCGCCTTCAGCCCGGCGAGATCCGCCTTCGAGGCGTCCTTCAGGCGCATGCGAAGCCGCGTCATGCAGTTCGAGGCGGAAAGGACGTTCTCCGCCCCGCCGACCTGCTCCAGAATCTTTCCGGCCAATACCGTGTTCGCTTCCATACAGACACACACCTCTCCTGTTGAAATGCCGCGCTCCGCGAATCCGCGCGAAGGCCGTCCCACTGCGGCGGCCATTGGCGCGGAAACGCGGAGCTGCGGGGAAAACTCACCGCAGGGCGAGCCGCACGCGCCCCTTCGCCGCCTCCAGCTTCGCCCGAGCCTCGTCGAGCGGGCAGCCGAGCAGCAGCATCACGATGGCGTGCTTCACGCTCCCCTCCGCCTTTTCGAGGTACTCCCGGGCCGTTTCCTTATCGACCTCGGCGGCGTCGGCGACGATGTTGACGGCCCGCGTCCGGAGTTTCTCGTTCGTCCGCTGCACGTCGACCATCAGGTTTTTGTACACCTTTCCTATGCCCACCATCGCCATCGTGGAGATCATATTGAGCGCCAGCTTCTGCGCCGTCCCCGCCTTCAGCCGCGTGGAGCCGGCGAGCACCTCCGGGCCGGCGTCGATCTCGATGGCGATGTCCGCCGCAGCGCCCACCGCGGAGTTTTTATTGCACGTAACGCCCACCGTGGTGCAGCCGACGCTCTTCGCGTACTGCAGCGCCGCGATCACGTACGGCGTGCGTCCGCTGGCCGCGATCCCCACCACGGTGTCCCTGGAGTCGACCCCGAGTTCCTTCAGGTCGTCCACCCCCATGGTCGGGCTGTCCTCCGCGCCTTCCACGGAGCGCACCAGCGCCCCCATGCCGCCCGCGATACGCCCCACGACCATCTCCGGCGGCGTGCCGAAGGTGGGAACGCACTCCGTCGCGTCGAGGACTCCCAGCCGTCCGCTGGTCCCCGCGCCCAGGTAGATCAGCCGCCCTCCGCTCTCGAAGGAGCGGACCGCGGCCTCCACCGCCTTCGCGATGGCGGGGAGCCGCTCTCCCACTGCGGGGGCGACTTTCGCGTCCTCCGCGTTCATCACCCGGAGGGCCTCTTCGAGAGGCATGTTGTCCAGGTCGAGCGTCTTTTCGTTGCGCTGTTCCGTCGTCAGGTGCTTCAGTTCGATCATGCGCGCTTCGTCCTTTCGTCGTGTGCGTCGTCGCGGCGGGTTCGGCGGAGCCCCGTCGCTACGTTTTCGGTTGCAGATGCCGCTCCAGCACCTCGCGGAGCGTGAAAAGGTCCGCCGGTTTGGAGATGTAGTCGTCCATGCCGCTTGCGAAACAGGCCTCCCTCGTCGCGGGCTGCACGTCGGCGGTGAAAGCGACGATCCGCGTCCGCCGCCCGGCCTCCTCCAGCTCCCGTATCTTTCGCGCCGTCCAGTACCCGTCCCGCTCGGGCATCTGGAGGTCGAGGAAGATCAGGTCGGGAGAGCGCTCGCGGAAGCGTTCGACACCCTGTTCGCCCCCCTCCGCCTCGACGATGTCGGCGTCGAGCAGCTTGGAGAGCAGCAGCCGAAGCAGCCGCCTGTTCAGCTCCTCGTCCTCGACGATCAGGATGGCGGGCCTCTCCGCCGGCATGAACGGCTCCTCCGGAACTGTCCTTACAGCTTCTTCCTCCGCCGCCTCCGAGCCCATGACGCGCTCCGCCCGAAGGTCGAAGAAGAAGCGGCTTCCCTCGCCGGGGACGCTCTCGACCTTCAGTTCGCTCCCCATCATCTGAAGGAGCGCGCTGCAGATGGAGAGGCCGAGTCCCGTGCCGCCGTACTTTCGCGTGTTCGAGGCGTCGGCCTGGAAGAAGGGCTCGAAGAGGCGTTCCATGGATTCCGGCCGGATGCCGATGCCGGTGTCCTCGACGGAGAAGCGGAGAAGGCTCCGGCCGTCCTCCGCGTCCTCGCAGCCGATCGCGAAGGATACGCCCCCCTCGTGGGTGAACTTGACGGCGTTGCCCAGCAGGTTGATCAGCACCTGTTTCAGGCGCGACTGGTCGAGGAAGAGCGCCTTCGGAACCTCCGGGGCGACGTTCACGGTAAGATGCAGCCCCTTCGTCCGCGCCGTGCCGAGGACGCTGTCCGCGGCCTGTCCCGCAAGCTCCCTGATATCGGTCGGGAGCAGCTTCAGCTCGACCTTGTCGGCCTCGATCTTCGAGATGTCGAGCACGTCGTTGATCACTTCGAGCAGGGAGCTTGCCGAAGAGCGTATCCCCTCGACGTACTCCCGCTGCACGTCGTCGAGGCCGGTCCGCGAGAGGAGGTCGAGGAAGCCGACGACGCCGTTGAGCGGGGTGCGGATCTCGTGGCTGGTGTTCGCGATGAAGGCGCTCTTCGCCCGGTTCGCCGCCTCCGCCTGCCGCCCCAGCCACTCGGCTTGCTCCTTGGCCACCTTGAGCGCCTCCTCCGCGCGCTTGCGAACGGTGATGTCCACCGTCACCGACAGAAGATAGGGGCGTCCGTGGATGTAAATACGCTCCGCGGACATGAGACCGTGGAAGACGTCGCCGTTCCGATCCTTCGCGCGCACCTCGTATTCGGCGATCCGGCCGTCGTTTCGCATCATCGCGCCGATCTCCCGCTGCTGCTCCGAGTCGATGAAAAGTCCGATCTCCCTGGCCTGCCTTCCGACGATGTCCTCCTTCGTGTAACCGAGCGTCCGCAAAAACGCGGTATTCGCGTCGACGCACCGCTGATCCGGCAACGACGCGAGCACCATCATGGCGGGGTTGTTCCGAAAGGCGGCCTCGAAGCGTTGCTGCGCCTCCTGCTCCGGCCCGACGTCCTTGCTGAGGGTGTAGACGCACGGCGCGCCGTTCCACCGACCGAACCAAAGTCGCGTCTCTACGAGAACGTGCGAGCCGTCCTTCGCCCTCATGGGCATCGAACAGCTCTTCAGCTCTCCTCGTAACATTGCCGCGAAGGTTTCCGCGCCCTTCTCCCGATTTTCGGGGAGTTCCAGCTCCAGCGCATTCATCCCGGCGAGTTCGTCCTCGCGGTATCCCGTTCTTCGCCGGAAAGCCCCGTTGGTGAAGAGAATACGGCCTTCCAGCGAAATGACGCTGGCCAGTTCGTCGATGGCTTCGAAGAACGTACGGAAGTTTTTCTCGCTCTCGCGGAGCGCCTCTTCCGTGCACAGAGGCGCGGAGGAGGAGAAGGAGAGGGGCGGGGCACGGTAGGTTTCATCCATGGAAGTCCCTCCTGGAGCGATGCGCTCCGTTCACTGCGGAACGAGGGGACGGGAGGCGCCGCGCGCAGCGCTCCCTCTCCTCTTCATGCGCGGAAAGAGCGGCCCGGAGGCCGCCCCCGCGCTTATTTCGCGAACCCGTCGCGGCGCGGGTGGTAGACGCCTACCATGAAGCTGTCCGTCAGGGCCTTCATCGCATGGGGCTCCCCCGGAGCGAGAACGAGGGCGCACCCCTCGTCGAGAATCACCTTCTCGCCGGCGACGGTCATCTCCACCTTTCCCGAGACGACGCTCAGGATCTGCTCGTGGGCGTGGTCGTGCAGCGGAAAGAAGGCGCCGGCCTCCATGGTCCACTGCGCGAAGGACACGTGCTCCGCGTTGACGAAACGCGCGCGCAGTCCCGGCAGAATCTGCTCGTTCTCCAGACGGTTCATGTCGATGAGCTTCACGAAAATCCCCTCCGATTCGTCGTTTTGATGCAGCCTCTTTCTTGTTCCGATTCTATCACAGAGCGGCGAAACGGCACGCTCCTCACCGCTTCCATGTCTCGGGGAGCAGCAGGAGGACGACGGTGTACAGTTCGAGCCGTCCCATCATCATGAAGAGCGAGAGCACCCACTTCCCCGAGTCGGGGATGGCGGCGTAGTTCTGCATGGGGCCGACCCCGCCGAGGCCGGGGCCGATATTCCCCAGCGTAGCGGCGACGCTCGACATGGCGGTAACCAGGTCGAGATCGAGGATCGTCATGAAGAGGGTTCCGGCGGTGAAGATGACGATGTAGAGGATGAAGAAGGAGGTCACCGAGGCGATGATCTCCCGCCCCACCGGCTTTCCACCGACGCGTACCTGAACGATGGCCTTCGGGTGGAGAATGGAGGAGAGTTCCGCCCGCACGTGCCGCGCGAGCACCATGAGCCTGAGGTTCTTCATGCCCCCGCCGGTGGAACCCGCGCACGCGCCGACGAACATCAGCAAAAGGAGGATGAACTGCGTATAGGCAGGCCACAGCTCGTAGTCCGCGGTAACGTACCCGGTCGTGGTGATGATGCTCACCACCTGGAAGGCGCCGAAGCGCAGCGCGTCCACGAACGAGTCGTACTTGCCGTGGAGCCGCAGCACAAGAGTGACCGTCAGCGTGCAGAAGACCGTCAGCATCGTGTAGAAGCGGAACTCCTCGTCCTTCCAGAACGCCCCCCAGCGACCCAGCAGAAAGCGGTAGTGGAGGACGAAGTTCACCCCCGCGAGGAACATGAAGACGGTGATCACCCAGTCGAAGTACGCGGAGTTGTACTGGCCGATGCTCTTGTTCAGCGGGGAGAAGCCGCCCGTCGCCATCGTGCCGAAGGTGTGCGTCAGCGACTCGAAGAGATTCATGCCTCCGAGCATCAGGAGCGTCGTCTGGAGCGCCGAAAGCAGAACGTAAACCCCCCACAGGTAGAGCGCCGTCTGCTGTATCCTCGGAGTCATCTTCTCCGGGATGGGGCCGGGAACCTCGGCCTTGTAGAGCTGCATTCCTCCGACCCCGATGAAGGGGAGAATCGCCAGGCCGAGGACGATGATCCCCATACCGCCGAGCCAGTGGGTGAGATCGCGCCAAAAGAGGATGCCGCGCGGGTTGGCCTCGATGTCCGAGAGGACCGAAGCTCCGGTGGTGGTGAAGCCCGACATGGCCTCGAAGAAGGCGTCGGTGAAGGTGGGAACCGTTCCGTGCAGCCAGTAGGGCATGGCCCCGACGGCGGAAGCGATAACCCAGGCCAGAGAGACCGCCACAAAGCCGTCCTTGACCCCGAGGTCGTCGTAGTCGGCGTTCTTTCCGAAGGCGAAGAGAACGAACGCGAGCGCCAGGCCGAACGCGATGGAGAGCAGGAACGCGCGCACGTCGGACGTGCCGTCCCGCAAAGACCAGACGAGCGGCCAGAGCATCGAGAGCGAAACGATCGCCGAAAGCAGCGAGAGCACCTTGGAGACGAGCCGCAGATGCATGACTACTGCACTCCCAGGTAGTCCATGGCCTCCGGCATCAAGTCGGAGGTGGCGAAGACGATCACCTTGTCGTCGGCCTGGACGACGGTAGCGCCCACCGGCACGAAGACATCCCCCTTGCGGACGATGAGCGCGACGAGCATCCCCTTCGGCATGCCGAGGCTCATGATCGTGCGGCCCACGGCCGGGCTCTTCGCCGGGATCGTCAGTTCGAGCATCTCGGCGTCGATCTTCTCGATGATGGAGAGAACGCCCGCCCCGGACTTGTAGCGGGCGTGGCGCAGAATGACCGAGGCCAGCGCGCTGTTCGGGTTGACGATGGCGTCGACGGACATGTAGTTGTCCAGCTTCATGTAAATCTTGCGCCTGACCACCGCGATCGTCTTCCGGGCGCCCAACGCCTTGCCGATGACCGCGAAGAGCAGGTTCGCCTCGTCGCTCTCCGTGGCGCAGACAAGGCCGTCCGCCCCCTCGATCCCCTCCTGCCGCAGCAGGCTCTCGTCGGCGCCGTCGCCGCAGAGGACGAGCGTCCGCTTCAGTTCGGTGGCCAGCCGCTCGCACTTCTCGCGGTTGTGGTCGATCAGGCGGATGTCCAGGTTGCGGAACTGGCTCTCCAGCTTCCACGCGACCTGGAACCCGAGCTTGCCGCCGCCGATGATCAGCACGCGCTTCAGCGGGCGGCTCTTCTTCATCTGGTAGATCTCCTCCAGCTTCCACGCCTGCTCGCGCGAGGTGACGATGTAGCAGAGGTCGTTGGCCTCGATGACCATCTCGCCGTACGGCACGTACCCCGTCCCGTTCCGCTCGATGTAGACGATGATGGCGATGAAGTTGGGGTAGAGAGTCCGCAGGTCCTTCAGCGCGAGCCCGACCAGCGCGGAGTTCGGCGCCACTCGGAGCGCGTAGATTCCCGACCTGCCGTCGAGCAGCTCCGCAGTGTGCACCGCAGAGCTGACGAAGAGCAGCTCCAGTATCTCGCGGGCCACGGAGCGCTCCGGCGAATTCATCACATCGATCCCCAGGTCCTTGGCCCACGTCGGGCTGTCGGTGAATTCGAGCGCCCGCGCGCGGGAGATCACGCGCTTCACCCCGGCGCGTTTTGCGATCCAGCAGGCGAGGATGTTCACCTCGTCGTGGTCGGTGCAGGCGACGAGGATATCCACGTCGCATCCGGGGAAGACTCCCGCCTCCTCCAGCACCTGCGGACGCGCCCCGCTTCCGCGCACGGTGATGACGTCGAGTTCGTTGTCGACCTTATCGGCCCGCTCCTCGTCCTCCTCGACCACGGTGACGTCGTGTTCCTCCTCGGAAAGCGTGTTCGCCACGTTGTACCCGACTTCTCCTCCACCCACGACAACTATCTTCATCTCTGAAAATCCCTCCGGCGGCCCTTTCCGGGCTCTCATTATCGGCTCTTTTCCCTCCCGGAGCGCACATCCGTCCAAGGGAGTGAACAGCATTCCGCCGCCCGCCCCAGGGGCGCGCAGCTCAGGGACAAGATACCCCAATTCGCCGAAAAAGGCCATACCTCCCGCCGAAACGTCCGGGGAAAATAGCTTATGAATCGAGGATCGCGCGAAGCGCCGAGAGCGTCGAGTCCACATCCTCCTCCGCGGTGAAGTAGCCGGGGCTGAGCCTGAGCGCGCCGCCGGGGAAGGTACCGAGCGTCTTGTGGGCGAGCGGGGCGCAGTGGAGGCCGGGGCGCGTCTCGATGCCGAACTCCTCGGAGAGACGTCCGGCGACGAGGCCGTTGTCGCGCCCCTCGAAGTTCGCCGCGAAGACGGGGAGGCGTCCCTCCATAGTCCGCCGCCCGGAGAGACGCACGCCGGGGAGCGAGAGGAGGCCGGTCAGAAGACGAGCGCCGAGCAGCTCCTCCCGGGCGCGCACCGCGTCGATTCCCGTCTCCCGCAGCCACGAGAGCGCGGCGAGCAGCCCCGCGATTCCGGGAAGATTCGGCGTCCCGGCCTCGAACTTGTCGGGCATCGCGTCCGGCTGGAACTCCAGGTGCGAAAAGCTCCCGGTGCCGCCTTCGACGAACCACTCGACCTTTTGTGCGAATTCCGGATTCCAGACGATACCCCCGATCCCCTGCGGGCCGAGAAGCCCCTTGTGCCCGGTGAAACAGAGCGCGGCAAGCCCCAGCTCCGTCATGTTCAACGGGAGGATTCCGGCCGTCTGGGCGCAGTCGGCGACGAACGGAACGCCCCCCTCTCGGCAGATCGCGGAGAGCGCGGGCAGGTCCTGCACCGTGCCGCAGACGTTGCTGGCGTGCGAGAGGATCACGAGATCGGGACGGGTTCGGGAGAGGGCTTCGGCGAAGACGTCGGGGCGTAAAAACCCTTCTTCGTCGCACGCGGCTATCTCCAGCCGCACGCCCCGCGTCTCCAGCCTGCGCAATGGACGGAGCACCGCGTTGTGCTCCATGCTCGACGCGAGCACGGTCATACCAGGCTTCAGAAAGCCCTTCAGGACGACGTTGATGGATTCCGTCACGTTCGCCGTGAACGTCGCGTAGCGGGGATCGTCGTCCCAGCCGCCGAACAGCGAAACAAGCTCCTCCCTGCAGGAGAGGACGGTGTCCATACTCTTCAGATCCCGCTTCGAGGCGCTCCCCCGCGCGACGTTCGCTCCCCCTCCGGTCAGAAAGTCGTACATCGCCCTGGCCACGCACTCCGGCTTCGGCCACGTCGTTGCCCCGTTGTTCATATATATGGACATCTCAATCTTCCTTTCTTATTATAAAACGTATGCACCATTGTACTGTTTTTCTGCAATAACGCCAGGCTTCGGGGGGAAGATGCGGCTGCAACGGGTGAAGAACGTCGCGTTTCCGGAGCAATTCGTGGAAAACAATGCTATACTTTTACTGAATATACGGTGGAGACAGCCTGCTCTGCGCGATCATACATCCCTCCCTCCGCCTTCTTTGCCGTACCAAGGAGGATTTTCTATGCACTGGAAACGTCATCTCCCGGTTCTCGCCGTCCTGACAGCGCTCCTTTGGTACGGAGCGACGCGAAACTATTTGCTCTTCCACGCCGTCGTGGAGTTCGCCAATATCACAATCTATCTCTTCGCGGCATTTCTTGGCGTCTTCGCTTCCCGAATGACGCCGGACCCCTTTCTCCACGGCGTCAGCGTCGTCTACTTCGCCATGTCGCTGGTCACGGTCGTTCACACGCTCGCCTTCGAGGGAATGGGCGTCTTCCCGGGGTGGACGGCGAATCACCCCACGCAGCTCTGGATGCTGATGCGCTTCATCCACGGACTCGGTATTCCGCTGACGCTTCTTTTCTCGAATCGCCCCGGCTTCGTCCGCGTTTTCACCGCGGGCGCGGTCCTCTCCGTCTTCGGCGGCATTCTGCTGATCGCGGCCGGATTGTTTCCGGACTGTTTCATCCCAGGCGAAGGGCTCACTTTTTTCAAGGTGGCCGGAGAATACGCCGTCGCGCTGATGCTGGTTCTTTCCATCCTGTACTCGCTCGTGTTCCGCCGAGAGGAAGCGCGGCGCTACGGGTACTCCTTCGAAATCTCTCTCGCCTGCTTCATCGCGAGCGGAATGGTCTTCACCCTTTACACCGACGTCTACGGCTTCTTCAACATGTTGGGCCATATGCTCCACGGATACGGCGCGTACGTCCTCCTCTTCGGATTCGTCGTCGATTCGGCGCAAACGCTGATGGACCGCCACTTTCACGACCTGAACGAACAGATACGCGCGATGAACCGCGAACTGGAGGACCGCGTCGCGCAGCGGACGCGGGAGCTGGAGGAGGCGAACGCGCGCCTTGCGGCGGACATCGCCCGCCGCAAGGCGGTCGAGGAGCATCTCCGCAAGGCCAAGGAGGAGGCGGAAGAGGGCAACCGGGCGAAGAGCGCCTTCCTCGCCACGATGAGCCAGCGCAAAGCCTCCCGGAGCGAGCGTTCGAGCGAAGGGACGAGGTCCGCACTCCGCTCAACGGCATCCTCGGTATGGCGGCGCAGCTGAAGGACGAGGGATTGAAGCCGGAGGAGCGGGAGGAGTACCTCTCCATCCTCGTCCACTCTGGAGAATCGCTGCTGGACATACTGAACAACATCCTCGACATCGCGCGGCTGGAGTCGGGAAGCGCGCGCGAGGAACGCTCCTCGTTCCGGCCCGCCGTTCTCGCGCAGGAGGTCGTCGCGCTCTTTTCGCAGCGGGCGGCGGAAAAGGGGATTGCTCTGACGTCGATCGTCGACCCGAATCTGCCGGAAATTCTGCTTGGGTATCCGATACGCCTGAAGCAGGTGCTCTTCAACCTTGTCGGCAACGGAATCAAATTCACCGACAGCGGAGAGGTGACGCTTTCCCTCGGGTGCGCGCGCCGCTCCGGGAACGAGGCGCTTCTGGCGGTCGCCGTGAAGGATACCGGCATCGGCATATCTCCGAAGGGTATCGAGAGGATTTTCACGCCCTTCAGCCAGGCCGACGACTCCATCTCCAGACGCTACGGGGGGACGGGGTTGGGACTGGCGATCTCGAAACGCCTTGTCGAGTTCATGGGAGGGCGGATCGCCGTCGCTTCGAAGGTCGACGAGGGGAGCGCCTTTTCGTTCACTCTGCCGGTAACGATCGGCGCGAAAGACGTTCCTGCGGAGGCGACATCGAGCGACGCGGGGGAAACGCCGCTGCGCGGTCTCTCGGTCCTCGTAGCCGAAGACAACGTCTTCAACAGGAAGGTGCTGGAGAAGATCCTGGAAAAGGCGGGAATTTCGTTCGACTCCGCGGAGAACGGCGTCGAAGCGGCTAAGAAGGGAACGGAAGGAGCGTTCGACGCCGTCCTGATGGACATCGAGATGCCGGAGATGGACGGCTACGAGGCCTCTCGAAGCATCCGGCGCCGCGAGAAGAAGACCGGGCGCCGCGTCCCGATCATCGCGCTTTCGGCGCACGTATCGGACGAACACAGACAAATGGCTTTTGAAGCGGGGATGGATGCGTTCGCCGGGAAGCCCGTGCGGAAGACCGACCTGCTGCGCACTCTCGCGGAGGCGACGCGGAGAGGGAAGGGGGGATCCCCGTAGAGAGCGCCCCCGTCCGTCTTCGATCGCGCGCAGCCTACGCTCTGCGCAGGATCATCCCCGGTCGTGCATCGGCGAGACGCCCCTCCTCCACGACGACCTTTCCGTTTACGAGCACGTAAGGAATACCTTCCGGGAAACGATGCGGATCCTCGAATGTCGCACGATCGCGGATCTTGTCCGGATCGAACAATGTCATGTCCGCACGGAATCCCTCCCGCAAGAGGCCCCGATCCTGAAGGCCTATCCGAGAGGCGGGCATGGACGTGATTTTTCGGATACCTTCCTGCAGGGTCATGAGTCCGCCGTCGAGCACGTACCGGCGTAAAAAGCGGGGGAAGGTTCCATACCCTCTGGGGTGGGGTTTCCCCCCGGCCGAAGGAGCCGACGCCCAGGAGTCGGAGGCGACGCAGGAAAGCGGGTGCGCAAGCACCGCCTTCACATCGTTTTCGTCGATCGCGAAGACGATCATCTTGGCAAGACACTCGACGTCCGCAAGGAAATCGAACAGACCTTCCAGCAGCTCTCGCCCGGAATAGTACGTGGCGACGATCTCCCGAAGACTTTTCCCTTCGACGTCGGGGAGACGCGAACACTCGCTGATAAAAATGTTCTCCATTCTCGCGCCGGCGACCCAGTTTTCCCATTCGCACCCCTTCGAGCGAATTTCTTCGGCCATCCGCACGCGTTCGCTCGAATTTCGAAGGCGTTCCAGCGTCGCCTCGACGCCCCCTTCGAGCGCGAACGGGGGCAATAACGAAGTCACCGTCGTGGACGCGGCGGTATACGGGTACGCGTCGCAGCAGACGTCGACTCCCTCGCGCCGCGCTTCCTCCATCATGCGGAGCGTGTGGTGAACTTTCCCCCAGTTGGGGCGTCCGACGGCCTTGTGATGCGAAAGCTGCACCGGGATATTCCATCGTCGACCGATTTCTATGGCCTCGGCCGCGGATTCGGCGAGGAAATTTCCTTCGTTGCGCAAATGCGTCGCATACATTCCGCCGCACCGAGCGAGTTCCCCGGCGAGTTCAAGCAACTCCCGCTCTTCCGTAAAGCTTCCCGGGGGGTAGATCAAGCCGCTCGACAGTCCGAAGCACCCGTCGTCGAGGGCATTCCGCAACAAGCATTTCATACGGGCCATTTCGCAGTCGTCGGCCGCCGAGGGAGAAAATCCTTTCACGGCGATTCGCAGAGTCCCCTGGCCGACTAAAAATGCGAGGTTCTGGGCCGTTCCGTTGGCTTCAATCGCCTTCATATACTCCGCGTTCGTCCGCCATTTCCAGTCCGCCTTCTCCGAGGAAGGGACGAACGGAGCCAGATACCGCCGGGAGAGCTCTATCGATTCGTCGTCGAGCGGGGCCATGGAAGCGCCGCAGTTTCCCGTTACCGACGTCGTCACGCCCTGCATGATATAGCTCTCCACCGAGGGGAAGGCCAGCACGCCGTTGTCTACATGGTTATGCATATCGATAAAACCGGGACACGCCGCAAGCCCCTTCGCATCGATCGTTCGCTCCGCTTCCGTTTCGTCGATTCTTCCGATTCGGACGATGTATCCGTCTCGAATCCCGATGTCCGTTTTTACGGCGGGGTTTCCTGCGCCGTCGAAAAGAAAGCCGTTTCGTATCGCGAGATCCATTTTCATATTTTCTTTCGCTCTCCTTGCATAAGAGATGCTACCATGATCCGACGACTTCCGGCCCCAGGACAAGCTCAGGGAGCCAGCAGGACAGCGCCGGGACGTACGTTGTCAGCAACAACACGGGGATGCCTACGAAAACGAAAAAAACCAAAACGATCTTCGCGAGTTCCATGTACGTGCACCCCGAAAGCCGCGTTCCTACGAAAAGAGACATCGCGAAGGGGGGAGTGATGACGCCCAGTCCGATGTTCAGGATCACGATGGAGCCGAGATGCACCAGATTGACGCCGAGCTGCTGCATGAGAGGGAGGAACAGCGGAACCGCCAGAACGAGAATCGGCGTGCCGTCGATAAACATTCCCAGGACGAGCAGAACGATATTCATGGACATGAGGATCATGGCTTTCGTGTGGAACAGGTTCATCGCGAAACTGGCCACCATTTGCGCGACGCCGATTTTAATCAGATAGCGCCCGAAAACCGTCCCCGTCGCGATCAGGACGATGACGACGCCGATGGAGAGAATCGAGCTGTGGAGAGCGCGGCGGGTTCCTTCCAGGGTCAGTTCCCGGTAGACGAAATAGCCGATGACCATGCAGTATACCGCGGCTACGGCCCCCGCTTCATTGGGCGTGCAAATTCCGCCGTAGATGCCCACCATGATGAGCGCGGGACAGCCGAGCGCGGGGATCGCGACCCACGTGGCCTTTCCCAGTTCTTTGAGGGATTCGCCGAAGGTCGTCGGTACCGATGGGGACTCCTTAATCAACGCCGGGTTGAAAAACCTCGGACAGACGATGTAATTGAGAACCGCATAGCCGCCGGCGATCAACATACCGGGAATAATCGTCGCAAGGAACATCGCGGACACGGATTGCTGCGCGATGAGACAATACAGCAACGCGGGCACGCTCGGCGGGATGAGATAGCCGAGAAAACAACAGGAGCAGATGAGCGCTGCCGTATACTTTTTCTCGTATCCGTATCGTTCGAGACGCGGCACAAGGAGCGGAATCAGCGCCGAAATACAGGGAATGGAGGAGCCCGTAAGCGCGCCTAAAAAAAGCGTCGATACGATGCCGACGACTTCCATTCCTCCTCTGAGACGACCGACGAGCGCATAGGAAAAGCGTACGATCCGGTCGGCCAATCCCGCTTCGGAGAGCAAGCTTCCCGCGAAGATGAAGAACGCCACGGCCATCAGGACGTTGTTGTCCACCGCATGGTAAAACGTCCCGGCCAAAAAGGTTATCGACGAGCCGGACGCCAAGAGGCCGGCGACCGAACTCGAAATAAACAGCCAACACAGCGGCATGCCGATCGCCATACCCAGAAACAACGTGCCCAAAGCGACGAAGACCGCTTCCATATCACCGCGCCTCCTTCCGCGTCTCGGAGTTCCGGGCGAGACTCCCGAACTGCGCCGCAAGATCGACCGCGGTGTGCAGGATGCAGAGGAGCAGCATGCAATAGCAGACGACGATCAGCCACGACGTATCGAACCATGGCACCATCGTTCCGTAGGACGGATGCTTTAAAGCTCTTGCCGTGAACCGAAACATCGGCGCGTGGAAAACAACGAGCGTGATCAGCGTCAGGAGATGAATAAAAGCTTTGTATCCGCGCATCGACCGAGGCTTTCGAGCCAAAAACATCTGGCTCAGAATATCCACGGAGGTATGCGCGTCCTCGCGGGTCGTGAAGGCTATCGCGCAAAGCGCCATAAAAACGAAACAGTACTGAGTGAAATCTCCGAGCCACATAACCTCGTAATGGATAAAATACCGATTGATCACGAGAAGAAACGTAAGGAATGTGATCCCGAGAAGCCCCATGTAACACAGCGCGTTTTCAATTTTTTCGATTATCCCGAGACACTTGGAGAAAAAAAACAATACTGATCCTCCTCTCAGCAAAGCGAAGGGGGCGCTCCCGTATTCTTCCGCAGAGGGCACCCCCCGTTCGGAAGCGGAATTACCGCTTCGCTCCTCCGGCGAGCACTTTCTTATGAATCTTTTCAAGTTCCGCAGGAATGACATTCACCATATCCATGCCGGGATACCGTTTTTCGAGCCATTCGCCGCACAACTCGCGCCACATCGGCCCCATATCCGAGGCCGCTCTGAGAGCGTCCCGCTCCTCCGGGGTCAACCAGGTGATCGTGAAGTCCTTTCGCTCCTTAAGCTTTTCTATAAATGCGCTTTCTGCCTTTTCCTGAATCGCCAGCAACTCCGCCTCCGTTTCCAACGAGGCTTTCGTGACCGCTTCCTTGAGATCCTCGGGAAGATCGTCCCAAAGTTCCTTGTTCATAACGACGTATGTAGTGTCCCAGATGAAATTAAGGTCGGAAAAGTGCTTCAGCACTTCGCAGTGGCGTTCCTCGACAAGCGAGGCCCACATCGTCCAGCATCCGTCCACGACGCCCCGGGAAAGCGCGTTGTAGAGTTCGCCCCAGGGAACGGTTTCGAGCATCAATCCCTTGCCCTTGCCCATATTCGCCAACGTCTTCACGCCGCCGGGAGAAGCGGAAACTCGAAGCTTCATATTCGTGAAGTCGTCGGTGGTCCTGATGGGACGCTTGTTATTGCCCAGTCCGTAGGCCCCTTGGGAACAGGTAAAGAGCAGATGCCCCTCGGTATCCGCGAAAGCGTCCTTCATCACGCGATAGAGAATTCCGTCCGGCTGACCGTAGGCCATACGCATCTCGTCCCAACTGACGATAATCCAGGTCATGTTGGGGACGCATCCTCCCGGAACCAGCGTAGGATAGGGGGAGAAGACGCCTATTTCAAGGCTTCCCTCCTGCATGGCATGGAAGTTTTCGTCGTGACTTCCAAGTTGCCCGCTGGGGAAAAACTGTACCTCGATCCGACCTCCCGAATACTCTTTCACTCGTTCGCAGAACTTCGTAAACGCCGCGTCGGTCAACGGTCGAGTCCATGGCTGCGCGAAACTCCACTTATATTCCGCCTCGGCGCACATTCCCGACGAGACCGTAAGCAATGAGAGCCCGAGGACGCAAATCAGCAGCGAAAATGCAAAAACTTTTTTCTTGCCGTTCATAAATACTATTCCTCCTCATTTTTCAAGTATTCACTACACAGACTTCGCGCACTACGCTCGACACCGCTCCTCCTCCGTATCGCCCCCCTCCTGCATCCGCCTGCGGGAACGAATCCAGGCGACTTTTTCGGTCGACCGATAGAGCCTTTGCGGCCGGCCTCTTCCCGCATGCGAAAGCGTCCCGCACTCCTGCACAAGCATTTCCTTCTGAAGACCGCTCATGAGTTTCCGTGAACTTTTCGGCTGCATACCCACAATCTTCGCGAACTCCGAAGCGGTGAACGTTTCGTCGAAGCACATCAATCCTTGAATGTACCGAGCGAGCGTCGGCAGAGTCACCCCCAGCCTTTCCGCAAGAAGAGCGGCCTCCGAATCGAAATCGGAAAACTCCAACTCGGGCTCCGTCGCGGCGCCGAGAGCACGCGCCCTTTTCCCATCGAAGAAATAACATGCCCCCTCCCTGCCGCAGGCCATATCCGCCGCCACCGCCGCATATTCCTCCGCGATTCTCAAACTCGGCCCCACTCCGAAACCGGCAAGAACCGCAAAGCCGCATGAATCGCCGATCTTCGAGAGGAAAGAGACGTCGGAAAGATTGGAAGTACCTATGAGAAACTGTCCCATAGTCTCTATCGTCTGAAAACTGGATGAATTTCTGGGAATCGCGAGAATGCCGCGTTTTTTTGCATAGTCTATTAAATGAGTATTCAGTTTCAACATAGCCTCTTCATATTGACGCCTGTTTTCGAAAGTACTTTCAGGACGAAAAACGCCCACTACGCTCAGAAGAAGCGTGTTTTTCTGGCCGCGGATCTCCAATATCAGGCGTTCGACCGCGTTTCGTATTGTTTGACGCCCTGGAAAGACTCGGTACGCGGGGATTTTTTTCTCAAGAAGGGCTTTATGGACGGCCTCTACGCAAGTAATACACATATCGACCTTCCCTTCGGAGAGCATGCGGAAATGAAAATCCACGATGTCGCCTATGGAGATTCGCGTGAAGTCGAATTCATACGTGTATATAACGTCTATATCAAGAGAACAATCTTCAAGGCTCTCTCGAACTTCCATTTCGCTCAAGGTATCCACGCTCATCCGTATCTTTCCGACGAGGCGCTCTCGGGCGTTGATCAACGCGACCAGGAGCCCGGTCGTGCTCAAGGGCAGATACGACCATGGCACGGTACGATCCACCGAATCGAGACACAGACAATACGGAATGGAACCGCAGAAAAAGATGGCGTCCAGATCGCACTGACTCCTTCTTACAAGATCGGGAGCCTCCTGAGGCAGAACATATTCGAGGGGCGCAAAAACGACGTCCTCGCGCTCCCCGACGACGGAGAGAATCTTTTTTATCAGATTGGCAGGACCAAGAACTCCTACTTTCACGCTTGTTCACCATCCATACGCCTATTTTACGTCTATTTATTATCTAAATACTATAAACGTATTTGCACATTCTGTCAACAGCGGAAATTTCACGTGTGACGGGACAGCGATAATGTCATCCCCGGGCGGGACAGGGATCGCGTCCCGGAACGAAGGGAAGGGGAAATGTCATCCGTCGTTCGAAGTGAATGATGAGGAGCGATGTATTCTTGAGCTTGAAAGAAACGACGAAAGCGGCGATTCCGGACGGAGCCGTGAAAGGAGAGGCGACGGCGGCGTAAGGAGCGGCCCGTGTCGCGACGAACGGACGGCGCTCCTTACGTCCGAAAGAAGAGAGCCGGCAAACGGAACAGGAGAGGGCGATGTCCATGCTGTCGAGGTCGCGCTCCCTCCCGTCGAAAAGTCGCACATCGGCCGCGCCGACGGGAGCGAAAGAGTCCGCCCCCCGAGAACGACTTCGAAAGGAGTGATATACTTGACACGATACCTCGGCAGGCGATATGCGGTTTCATCCAAAAAAACAGGACGTATTGCCGCAAACATCTTGTTTGGAAGGCGAGCATGAACAAAAAAGAACTCAACGATCAAATTCTGGAGTTTTTGGAACTTTCCGATATACACGCGCTCATCGAGAAAGCCGGCGAGAAACTCGGCGCGGGTCTTGCGTTTCGTTACGACGATTCCTCGAGGACAATCGCTCGTTCCAGCTCCTACGAGTTTCTGAACAACGCGAAATCATTCCCGCTGAACGAAATCGAGCGGATCTACGATACTCGCAGAATCATCGATGGTTCGCAATCATGCGGCGTTCTCATCCTCGACAGACGACCTCCCGGGAAAAACGATTTTCTTGTCGACGCTCTTATTATAGGATTGCGTTTCCTTTTCAGAAGAGAAAAAAACGAAGAAAACAACAAAAATATTGTTATTTCTCGCTTTTTCGAGGACCTTATTCTCAACAGAGTGCCTCTTGAACAAGAGAACCGCAAACGAGCCGAGCTGCTCGGCATACCCGCCGACGAGGAATTTCTGCTTTTTGTCGTCGACGGCTTGCCTCTTGCGCTCCGCGATTTCGTCTTGATGCGGCTAAAAGCTTTTTTTCACAGATCGTACTTTATCGCGCGCAAGAAACTATTTATATGCATAGCTTTTACACGGAATATCGGAGAAGACGCTCTCAAAGAGAATATCAAACACTTCGTCCATGCTGTACGCAAGAGTCGAGACCACGAGGCGTCGGATACGGGAGTACGTACTTTCGATGATCATTACGGGGTAGGAGGAAGGCGTTCCTCGCTGCTTCTGCTTTCCGAAAGCTTCGCGGAAGCGAAGGGGGCTCTTGTTTTCAGCCATCTTCATGCGCGGCAAGAACCGATTTTCTGGCGGGAGACAGGAGCTTTCAGGCAGATATGCTTGTTCGCCGCCTCCGCCGAGTCCGAAGATTTTTGCAGATCGACGCTCGGGCGAGTGATCGAATACGACGGAATACACCGCTCGAACCTGCTGACGACGCTCGCGGCGATCGAGTCGTGCAACTACAATCTGGCGCTTGCCGCCGAGAAGCTTTTTTTTCACTACAACACGATAAAATACAGATACGGCAAGATACAAGAGCTGCTCGACGGAGATCTCAAAGACAACGCCTTCCGATTCGACCTCTCCTTCGCTCTTCGAGCGCATGCTGTCCGAGAGATGATGCTCTCCTTCGAATAACGTCGATCCCTACCGTTTCTCGGACGGCATTTCAGGAGGTCTACATGGGTTTCTCCCGGAGCGCGGCGACGTCCGGACCGGAAACGGGAAGCAGGAGGATGCCGCAGAATATCAGCGCGGCGCCTACGTACGAGACGCCCCCCATTCTTTCCCCCAGGATGAGCGCGGAGAGAAGACACGCGGTTAAAGGCTCGGCAAGCGAGAGGGTATAGGCGTCCCGCAGATACACCTTTCCGAGTCCAGTAGCGAAAAAACACATGGGAACGGCTTCGGAAAAGGCGCCCAAGGCCAAGGAGACGAGAGAACCTCTGAAGGAAAAGATCCACATGGCGTCAAAAAGCACGAGGACCGGAATCCCCACCACGAGGGAGGCGGTCGTAACAACGGTCGCCGTTTCCGTTATTTTCAGACGCGCGCCGAGCCGCTTCATTCCAAGCCCGAGAAGAGCGTAACAGAACGCCGCCAGGAAGGCGAGGGCGATTCCTCGCGGGTGGATCGTCATCCGGGAAGGATCGTTACCCCCGAGAAGAAGAAGACACCCCGATATCGCCGCGGAAGTGGACAAAAACCATCTTCCCGACAGCGGCTCCCGTTCGAAAACGGCCCCGAGAACTCCCGCGATTATCGGCGCGGACCCTATGGCGATCATGGAACCGATGGAAACCCCGGCAAGCGTAAGCGCCGTGAAAAAAGAAAACTGATATCCCATAACGCCGACAACGGTCACGAGAAGGGGAACGAGAGGGGTTTTCCCGAAAAGAGCCAGAACGGACTCCCCTTTCCAGAACATGTAGAGCAACATGACAACGCTCGCCGCAACAACTCTGACCGCTCCCACAGTGAGCGGATGAGCGCCTTCCGGCGCGAAGGCCTGTAAAATGCCGGTCGTTCCCCAGCACGTGCTCGCCGTCAGTATGAGCAACATACCCCGTATACGTTCCGTATCCATGATCCGAACCCTCCGTATCGCCGCTTGAATTTCGATCGAAGCACCGGAGACGGATTATAAAAAACGACGGGAAGACGGTCATTGGAAAATTTTGTGGAAAGAAGACGTTTTTTTTGTACGAAGAGGACATATTGGTCTCCGCATAAAGACGACTACAATAAACGGCGTCATTCATTCCCGCGGGACAGGGGGACTCCATGGTTATCAGCGAAGAGAACGCTCTGGCTATTTTGCAGCAGCTGGTACGTATCCGCACTCATCAGCCGGAGGGGGATGAATCCGATCTTCTGGATTATATTTTCACGCTCTTCCCTTTCGAAAGCCTGTGGACGCATGTGATCGACCACGGAGGGAACCGAGCCTCCCTCGTCTCGCTCTTCCCCGGAAAAGACAAGACGCGGACGATCGCGCTTATCGGGCAAATGGATACGCACGGCCTGACGAATACGGAAAAGTGGGATTCTCCTCCATACCGCGCGACCTTTCGAAACGGCTACGTCTACGGCAGAGGCACTTCCAACATGAAAGGCGGCGTCGCGTCCATAATACTCGCTTTGCGAAACCTCCTTCGTAAGGAGCGGACGCTCCCGGTCAACGTCCTTCTTTGCCTCACCGCCGACGGAGAGCTTGAAGGAACGGGGGCGAAAGCCATACTCCGCGGCGGCTTTCTACAAGGAGCGACGGAGCTTGTTTTCGTAGAACCCACCGACGGGAAAATCGCGATCGCTCAAAAGGGAGCGATCTGGCTTAAAATAACGTCGAAAGGGAAAACATGCCACACCTGTTTTCCCGAAAACGGCGTCGATGCGCTGGAGTGCCTTTTATTGCTCTGTAGACGGATTCGATGCAGCGTTTCGTTGCACGCCGTGCCTCACCCCCTTTTAGGACGCCCGCTCTGCATTCCCACGAAGCTCGAGGGGGAAGGAGGCGCGCCGAATTTCATCGCCGAACGCGGAGAAGCCGTACTCGATATCCGCTTGCTGCCGTATCAGGACAACCAGGAGATTCTCGACCAAGTGGAAGCGCTCGCTCGAAGAATGACGCTCCGGAAACCGGGATTGGCAATATCGACGGAAGTGCTCGTCAATCGCCGCTCAAGCACGATGCCGGAGGACGCGCCATTGGTGCGCCGTTTTCAGGACAATCTGAGGAGCTTGGGAATGGACGCGTCGCTCGTCGGCTTTCACTCGTTTTCCGATGTTTCGCGCATCGTTCCCTATTCAGGACTTCCATTCGTTATTTTCGGCCCCGGAGAAGATATCGTCGAGACGAGCGTCAACGAAAAAGTACGCCTCGCCTCGGTCGTCGACGTCGCGAAAGCGCTGACGCGATACATCGGGGCAGTCTGAGCGCGGCGCGGCGGTTCGAAGACGCGAAGGGTGCGATGCGACGTCTTTTCCTCGGGCGTAGAACGCGCCGTTCCCGTCGATCTCCCCTGCGCATGCTACGCTCGGGGTCCGGCTGATCCGAAGAACCCGATGTTTTTTCCCCTCCGTGAATTCCTCGGAAAACCCTCTTTCTTTTTTATCCTCGATGGACAAGACGCTCGCCCGCTTTTGTCCACTCCGTTCGATGTCGGAAAGAAAATAAAGATTATCATGACCCCTGATCGTCTTTTTTTACTTTCTTCAAGGAGGCGGAGGGTGTTATGAGCAAGTTTGTAATCGGTGTAATCCAGGTGGATACTCAGGACGACAAAGAAAAAAATACCGCGGCTCTTTCCCGGTATATCGACGAGGCGGCGGCGCACGGAGCAAAGATGGTGGCTATGCCTGAAAACGTCCACTATATCGGCTCCAAGGAGGGAACTTTCGCGAACGCCGAACCGATTCCGGGCCCTATGTCGGAGTTTTTTTCCGTAAAGGCGAAAGAGCACGGTATATGGCTCCACTGCGGAAGCATCGGCGAACGTATTCCCGATGAAAAAAAGCTGTACAACACATCGCTGTTGATGAACCCGAAAGGGGAAATCGTCGGGCGGTACGAAAAAATTCATCTTTACGACGTCGATATCGAAAACGGCCCTTCCACCAGAGAATCCGACACGAAAAAAAACGGAAAGAACATCGTCGTATGCGATACGGATTTCGGCAAGGTCGGCCTCTCCATTTGCTACGACATGCGGTTCCCCGAGCTGTACCGCATAATGGCGATCCGCGGCGCCAAGATCATGTTCGTGCCCGCGAATTACACCATGTTCACAGGAAAAGACCACTGGGAAGTCATTTTGCGAACGCGCGCGATCGAAAACCAGTGCTACATAGTAGCGCCCGCGCAGATAGGTAAAAAGCCGGCGTTTCAGTCCTACGGACGTTCGATGGTCGTCAACCCGTGGGGGACGGTCCTGTGCACCGCGCAAGACGGGGAAGGAGTCGTCTACGCCGAAATCGACACGGAGTATGTCGACGCGGTACGTTCGCAGCTTCCGAGCCTCCCGAACCGTCGCCCGGAAGCATACGCATGGTAATTGGAATCTATTTTTCACATAAAAATTCAGGGAGGAAATCGCCATGCAAATGAAAGAAATGAATATGATCGACTTTCGCGAGGAAATCGCAAAAACACACGCCATGCTCATACCTCTCGGCGCTTTCGAAGTATGGGGGCCGCATCTTCCCGTCGGAGCGGATACTTTGGTGGCCGAAGAAATCGCCGACCGCATTTCCGAACGCATAGGCTGGATCGTCGGCCCCTCCCTTCCGGTGGGCTATTCCGAGAGCCTGTACTTCAAGGAAGGAGGAACCATCTCCGTCCGTCCGGAGACTCTGAAGACATACCTCGTCGATATCCTCGACAGCCTTATCGAAAACGGAGTCGACCGGTTTTGTTTCGTCAGCCCCCACCTCGGAAACGTTCCGGTCGTCACGCAGGTCGCCGTACATCTTCGCAAAACCCGAAACATCAAATGCTGTCTCATCGACTGGTGGAGAATCATCCAACCCCTCTGCACGAAAGAAGGCATCCTCCAATACGAGGGGAAAATGGCCCACGGCCACGCAAGCGAAGCGGGTACGTCCACGTTCCTCTATCTTCGTCCGGATCTCGTCAAATTCGATCGCGCGTTGAAAGTGGAGCCTCTGCCGGACGCATACCCCGATATTCCTCGATTCACGCTGACCAATGAACTGTACGAGGATGCCGTTATCGGCGACGGGACCGTCGCCACAAGAGAAAAGGGGGAGCTGATCGTCAATAAAACCGTGGATCGCGTCGTGGAATTTTTGAAACAGTGGAAGTAAGCGCTGCTGAAAGAATCAAGCATAACGGCGTCATACAAATTCTTAAGGAGGCGATTCTTTTGCGTAAGACCATATCGGCGGTTCTGACCATGCTCCTGTCGACCCTGTTGTTTGCAGGCGCGCCCGTGGAAGGGGCTTTGAAGAACGAGTACAAGCTCAACTGCAACCTGACCGAAAACACCGTATGGGGCCAGGGGACGGCTATGTTCGTCAAGCTTGTTGCAGAGAAAACCGACGGCAAAGTCAACATCAAACCGTACTATTCGGCGCAGCTTACCAGCGGCAAACAGACGAACGAACTGCTCATGCTGCGCAACGGATCCATCGACTTCTCCTACGCGGGACCGGCCAACTGGTCGACGCAGCTTCCCGCGATGAATCTGTTCACCTTGCCGTGGTTCATCGCGTCCACCGGCGACACTCAGAAGGCGATGGAAGCCATCGTCCGCGGAAAATCGGGGAAGATGCTCGAAGAGATCGCGGCCAAAGCGGGCGTCACCGTCTTCGGCTGGGGGTACAACGCTCCGCGGCAGCTTCATTCCAACAGACCTCTCAGAACTCCGGAGGACATGAAAGGGCTGAAGATCCGCTTCGTCTCCTCTCCTCTGTATAAGGACACCCTCGAAGCTCTCGGCACCAACGGGGTCAACATCAACTGGAGCGAAGCCGTCACCGCGTTTCAGCAGGGACTTGTCGACGCCGGGGAAAATCCGTACAACGTCATTATTCCATATCGCGTCTACGAATTTCATAAGTACATAACGGAATGGGATTATACGTGCGCAGCCATGTTCTTCGTGGCCAATACGAAAGTCTGGAACTCTTTCGACGCCGAAACGCAGAAAATTCTCAGGGAATGCGCCGAGGAGGCCGGCGTCTACACCGGAATGCTCAATCGCCTCGGATTCGACGACGGAACGGCGTACAAGTGGCTGGAGGAAAGAGGGCTTCTTCCTCAGGACCAGAATATGATTCCGCACGACCCGCGCAAACTGCTCGAAGATAACGGCGTCACCATAATCAAGCTCTCGCCGGAAGAAATCGGAGCGTTCAGAAAAGCTACCAAGAGCGCGTTCGACAAGCATGTCAAGCTCGTCGGAGAGGAACTTGTCCAGCTCGCCAGAGAGGATATGGCCGCCGCCGGCCTCAAGATCGACGACTGATTCCGCGCCGCGCGCGAAGAGGAACTTCTCTTCGCGCGCCTTTCCGAACAGATTTCCGATACGCTTTTCGGCGCCTCGCGATCGGCGGGAGCCGAGAATTTAGACGATAACTGAAACGTCCGCATGAAAAAAGCGTTCGCTACGAAAAATAGAAACGGGGGATCGGTTGTGAAATCCTTTCTTTGGTGCGTCGATCATCTCGAGGAGGCTTTTTCGGCGCTCCTTATTCTGGTCATGTCGACCTTCGCCTTCATCAACGTAATATCCCGCTACGTCATAGATCTCTCTCTCAATTTTACGGAAGAACTCAACGTATACTTCTTCGTATGGCTCACATTCCTCGGAAGCGCTTGGGCAGCGCGAAGAGGAGGGCACATGGCGGTCAACATACTGTACGATGTTTTTCCTCGCAAGTTCCGTCGTTTTCTGTACCTTCTCATTCAATCCGTTTCCATCGTATTTTTTATTGCCCTGGGGTACTGCGGCTATCTGGAAATACTCGATGAAATCGCTCTCGACGCCATGACGGAGACGTTGGTCGTACCGGTCTGGTGGTTCACAAGCTCCATTCCCGTCGGCTCCGCTCTGTTTATTGTACGAACAATTCAAAAAACAGCCGAAGACCTTAAGAACGGCGCATATTAAAGAGAGGAGAAGAAGACGATGCGATCACTCATCAACGATCCGGCGTTCTGGCTGTTGTTTCTGTTTCTTGTTCCTCTGATGTTGAAACTTCCGATCGCGCTCGCCATGGGATCGTCCGCCGCTTTCACGATATGGTGGTGGGATCTCGGATGGCAGAGTATCTCGTACTCCTTTTTCGCCAACGTAGCGAAAGTACCGCTGCTCGCCATCCCCTTCTTCGTTTTGGCGGGCGCCATTATGGAAAAAGCGGGTATCGCGGTCCGACTCATCAACTTCGTAAAGGAGTGCGTCGGGAGCATGACGGGCGGCCTTGCGATCGGGACGATATTGGTCGCCACCTTCTGGGGAGCGATCAGCGGCTCCGGTCCGGCGACCGTGGCGGTCATCGGAGTCATTCTCATTCCGGGAATGGTCGCGGCGGGCTACGACAAGGCGTTCGCCACGTCGGTCGTCAGCGTTTCCTCCGGTATCGCGATCATCATCCCCCCCAGCATCTCCTTCATCGTCTACGCCTCGATTACGGGAGTCTCCATAGGAGCGCTTTTCGCCGCCGGCATCATACCGGGCCTGATCGTGGCGATCTGTCTTTGCGTCAGCGCGTGGTTCACCTCCCGCAAAAACGATTGGAGAGGAGAGCCGCGAAAGGGGCGATTCTGGCAAGCGTTCCGCGATGCGATATGGGCGATCCTCTCGCCGGTCATTATCCTGGGAGGCATTTACGGCGGAGTTTTCACGCCTACGGAAGCGGCGGCCGTCTCGATTTTTTACGGCTTGTTCGTCGGTGTTTTCATCTACCATTCCATCACATTAAAAGGCCTTTACGAACTGCTTTCTTTCTCCGCGCGCACCAGCTCCGTCGTCATGATCATGATAGGGATGGGAGGGTTATACGCCTGGGCGGCCCAAACAGTAGGCCTGATCGACAAGGTTGCCGGTCTGCTTCTTTCGATCTCCACCAACCCGAACGTCGTCCTCCTCCTCATCAATATCCTGCTGCTCATTGCAGGGATGCTTATTGGCGGCAACTCCATATTTTATATATTTATTCCGCTTTTCATTCCAATAATGCAGTATTTTCAATGGAACCCGATCTGGTTCGGCATCATGTGCACGGTCAATATTGCGATCGGGCAGATAACGCCGCCCGTAGCCGCCAATCTTTTCGTGGGAATAAGCATAAGCGATCTGTCCATGGAACAGATCACCCCGCGAGTCATTCCTCTTCTCGTCGCCTCCGTCGTCGCTCTGGCGATCATCGCGGCGTTTCCCGAGCTAAGCCTCTTCCTTCCGCGAAGCCTGGGCATCCTGTAAAGTTCTCTTCAAATAGCGGGCCCCGAGACGAAAACAACGAAAATGGACACGAAAACGTTTCTTCGTTGTTTCGACTCGGGCCCGACAGCGGTCGACATTCCCTATGCCCGTGGTTCGGACTGATATTGGGAATTCGTCTTGAAGGCTTTTTGCAGCCGCAGCACCAGCGGAAGCGCCACGGCGAGGCTTCCGGCCTCCGCGAAGGGGACGCTCATCCAGATGCCGGCCGTGCCGAAGAGCCGCGGAAGCAGCAGAAGCGCCGCTCCCAGCAGACCGAGGCTCCGGAGAAACGAAACGAGCGCCGATTCCCGGGCGGCCCCCAACGCGGTGAAGAGAGCCGACGCCAGCATGGTATAGCCGTTCATCAGAAAGCCGAGCGAGAGAATCCGCGCCCCCTGCGATACAAGCTCCGCGATCTCCGGACGGTCCGGGACGAGCAGCCCGGCGAAGGCCCCCGACGCGAACGACGCAAACGCCCACCCGGCGACGCCGACGACGAACCCGGCCCTGCGGGCGATCCTCCACGACGCAAGAATCCGCGCGCCGTCCCCCGCCCCTTTGGCTATGGCCACGAGCGGCCCCAGTCCGATGGCGAACCCCGTCAGCACCATCGTCTCCAGCAGCACGAGATACCCGATCACGGCGAAGGCCGCGACGCCGGACGCTCCCAGGTGTTCGAGGAGCAGAGCGTTGAAGAGCCAGAGCACGATCGCCCCCGAAAGCTGGGAGATCATCTCCGAACTTCCGTTCCCCAGCATGGAGGGGAGTTCGCCCGGGTGAAAGCGTGGGCGGACGAAGCTGAACACGGACCTCCCCGAGAGGACGTACGCCAGCGCGCCCCCCGTCGCGACGAGCGCCGCGAGTCCGCTCGCCGTCGCCGCCCCCTCCGTCCCCATGCCGAGGACCGCCAGAAAGAGCCAGTCGAGCACCACGTTCACGACGTTCCCCAGCAGACTGAAGAGGAGCGCCCATCCCGCCTTCCCCTCGCCCCGGAAGAAGATCATCAACCCGATGTTTCCCATGCTGAACGCATAGAACCAGAGCATGCGCCCCAGATACCCCCCGGCGAGCGGAAGCAGCGCGCCGTCGGCCTTCAGCAGGAACAGCACGGGGTCGAGAAAGAACGCGAGGCCCAGCGCGAGCAGCGCCGCCCCCGCAGCGAGGAAGACTATCGTCGCGGAGAATATCCGCGCCGCGTCGTCGGGGTCGCCCGCGCCCAGCCGATGCCCCGCGAGGGTCGAGCCCCCCACGCCCGTCATGACGGCGAACCCCAGAAAGAGATAAAGCACCGGGACGGTGAGGTTGACCGCCGCGAGGCCTTCCGGGCCGACATAGCGGCCGATGAAGAAGCCGTCGACCATGATGATCGACGTCGTCAGCACCATGTTCACTATCGCGGGAACGGCGTTCGAGAAAAAAGCGCGCGCCACGGGCATCGTGGCGATGGCTGGAAGCTCCGGCCGGTTGGTGTGTGTGTACGACATGGTTACCCTCCCTGATCGAATGATATGCGGGAGGATACAGGAAGAGGGGAGGGCGCGCTTCTGATTATGTGCTCAATGGAATCGCGAGGTCCATCGAAACGGCGCCGAGCGTCTGATCGCAGCCCGAATACAGCTCGAGAACGCCGCCTTCTCCGAGTTCGAACTCGCGCCGGGGCATCCAGACGAGCATGATCTCCTGGTAGAAACGCGCCACCTCCGATACCGGCCCGGTGAAGGGGAAGAAAAGCCACGAGCGCGCTGGAACGCGGAGACAGGGAGGGTGTTCGTCGTCGGGGACGACGATGCAGAGATCGTAGACGCAGCTTCTTTCGGGCGTCACCAGCGGGTTGTCGTAGGATATGCCGACGTAGCGCCGTTCGCCTCGAACGGGGATGGTTTGGGCATGCGCGGCGAACTCCGTCCACGCCCCCGGAAGGCCCTTGTAGCTTCCGACGTAGCGCCGGCAGTGAAGGAAGAACTCCCCGAGGCTTCGCACCTCCGCCATGCGGTCGAAACGCCCGAGCAGCTCGTCCGTCGCCTGTTCGTCGAGCGCGCGGAGCCTCTCGTTGATACGGGAGTACACGTTTCCCGTGCGACAGCGCGGGTCGCTCCGGAACTCGGAAGGCGTCTGGCCGAACGCGTCGAGAAAGACCACCGCGAAGTTCGACGGGCTGTACCCGGCTTCGAGGGCGATCTCCGTCACGCTTCTGCCGGGATACAGGCGGAGTTCGTTCGCCGCCCATTCAAGGCGCAGACGGCGGGCGAATCGGTACGGACTCTCTCCGAGCGCCGCCTTGAACATCCGCGAAAAGTAGAACCGCGAGTAGTTCACAGCGTCGGCGACGGCCTCGACGTCAAGATCTTCGGCAAGGTTCGAGCGGATGAAATTCACCGCCTTCCAGACGACGGCATGCATATCCATGAACTTCCCCTCCGGCGAGCCTACGCTCTTCGTCCAGCTTCGAGATACACGAAATCATCCCCCTGACGGAGATGATGACTATTTTCATGACTTCCTTGTCGCGAACAAGCCCGTAGACGATGCGAAGACCGTCTTTCAACAGCTTGATCTTCAAATACCCCGCAAGACGGCTGTTTCGCCTGTTTCCCAAAGGTTTACCGTATCCTCCTTCGCTGTTCGGCAAAGGATTCCGCGACACCTTTTCGATGGCCTTGAGAACACGCGCCCTCCTGGTGGAATCAAGCGCGCGCAGATCCTGAAGCGCTTCGGGCAGATAGCGAATCGTCCATGTCACTCGATCTCTACCTCCGGTACGGCCTCAAGCTCCGCTTCCGACATGGCGCATTCTCTCAAAACCTCTTCGTGGGAGAGCAGGACCGCTTCGTCGCAGGACGACATCCGCCGCTCCGCTTCTAGAAAGAGCGCGTATTCGTCGAGGGTATCGGCTATTTGCCGGTAACGGTCGACCGACAGCAAAACGCAGGCCGGAACATTGTTTTTGATGACGACTTTCACACCGTCCTCGTTGACCTCTTCGAAAATTTTCCCCGCCTCTCCGCGGTTGAACCTTGAGATGGGGATCAGCGAATCAAGCGCGGTTCTGATGGAGAGAGACGTTCTCATGAATATTCACTCCTTTCATACCGGAATGATACCAGAAAGACAGCTCGACAACAAGGAAAAATATCGTTAAATATATCAATTTTAAAAACAGTAAGGAAACTATTTTCGCGTAGATGAGTTGGAAATAACGAGAAAAACGCATGGAAGATCACTATAGATATGTGGAGACGCGCTCTCCGAATATGTTCAGTCGCTTGTCGCTTCGGATCAGACGCACGAAATGGTATCTATCCTTCTCCGGTTGTTTCCGCCAATCCTGCGGGGGTGTCGCACATCTGTACGACAAGACTCGTGAGGAACGCTTCGGCCCCTATTGTCGACGGAAGCATAGCAAACTTCATTCAATGAATATTGCAAAATTTCGAAAGAGAAAGAACAGGGCCGTTTATGCTTTTTTTTTGCGTGACAAGGTTGCTGAGGTACAACATGCCCTTGGGAGTAAGGCGCCATAGGATTTTTTTCGAGTCAGTCAATTGGGGTCGCTCTGAGAACTCTTCAATAAGACCAAGCGTAAGAAACTGAATTTTGATGATGACAAATGTGTCCGGATGCAAAGAAATAGAGGTTAAGCGAGTTCCCTCAGATTCATGGTGCTCCTGTAATTCTTCGATATATTCTGCATCTTTTCGTTGGCAGAGTTTTGCCATTTGATTTTTAGAAGTGATCACCGGCAAAGGAACGGTCAGACAAGAAGCCATGGCTAAGAAAATCTCATCCCATGTGAAGGTGATCTGGCGTTCTATTTTTTTAAAGCCCTTCTCGCCGTAACGCCTAAGAGCCGAAGAGTTAAAATTCACTATATAGGTCAGAGTGAATGACGATTCACCAAAAGCGAGGTCATTGTCGTCGAGAGGAGATGTCTTGAACTTTTCCAGTTGGTCTTGAAGGTTCTCTACTTTGGATTGAAGACGCATTATCTCGCTCTTCGC
Source organism: Synergistaceae bacterium (assembly GCA_018436725.1). GTDB lineage: Bacteria > Synergistota > Synergistia > Synergistales > Aminobacteriaceae > JAAYLU01. Next base: position 83,173 of record JAHDKT010000002.1, read on the forward strand.
CTCGTCTGAAATTTGATCGGCCCTGACCCAACCGATGGTCGGATGTGTTTTTTTGAGCTGGCTTATGCTACGACTTACGACACCGGACAGATCATAGGGGTTGCGCCATGTTTTGTAGTGCCTATCTTTCTTCACGCATTCAATGAATGCATCAAGCTTTTTCCTTTTTTGTTCGTCTTGGTCTGTCTTTCCGACTGGAATCGCTACGGGATTTTCTGGAAGAAAAACGATATGAGGCTTTTTTTGTTCCACAGCGTATCGATACTCCCTTTCAGTATAGCCGATCCCGTCCGATGCAACGGAACCATACCTCCCGCCGACGATCAACACATAATAATCGCATTCTTCGATGACTCTTTTGATCAAAGACCAAGAATCTTCGTCCGCTGCAGGGAACAGCTCCATTGCGGTTGGTATGCAGTCTATCTCTAGAAGAGCTTTCATAACCTCGTTTCGTTCTTCTTTGAGATCCTCGTAGGTACTACTAACAAAGACTTGATATCGCTTATCCACGGGGACAGCTCCTTATTCCGGGAATTGGAGTTTTGCAACAATATTAAAACATCGCTCATTATATATCACCCGGAGAAAGAAAGAAACGCAATACGAAAGGATGACGCCGGTTTAGTGTAGAGATTTGGATTGAAGGGGAAGCTTAGGTCATGACCCATCGAGAAAAACATGGTTACATGAAACCGATGTCAAGGGACAGCGAAAATGTCACCTCTAAAGGTCGAAAACGGGACAGGGAAAATGTCACTCCCCTGTCCTTTGTTCTTATGAAACCCGAACGCCGCGAATACTCCCGAAACAATCGCCGTCGCCCTCCACCATCGGATC
>JAHDKT010000073.1 GCA_018436725.1 Synergistaceae bacterium
CTTCGTGGAAGGAATCGTGAATCTTCGCGGACAGATCGTTCCCATAGTGGACCTGTGCAAGCGATTCCTGGTGGTTGAAAGGGATGAGGGAAAAGATATCGACAGGCGCATCATTGTCGTGCACATGGCGGGACAAAATATAGGGATTCTAGTGGACGCCGTTTCGGAAATACTGCGCGTCCCCGACGAATCCATCGAGCCGACGCCGCCGATGGTGTCGAGCGGAATGAGCAGCGAATTCATCCGGGGTGTGGCGAAGGTGAAGGAACGGCTGATCATCTTCCTCGACCTCGACCGTATTTTCTCATCCGAAGAGCGGGAGTTGCTGGTTCAGTCCACGAACTGATCCCCGATAGGAAGTCCGGACGTCCGGGGAAGTGCGCAGGCTTTTTTTAGCGGCGAAAAACGCGGAATTCAGTCATCCGTGAGTGTACAGGGGGAGTGCGCGGTGAAAATGATGAAACGGAAAGAAGCGCTTCATGAGGAACATGGAATCAACGAGACGCAGCGGGAAAGGGACTTTTTCATACTGAAGGCAATCCAGTCGGCCATGCCCGATCCTTATTATGTCAGGGACATGGAGTACAACGTCATCCTCTGGCCGGAGGCCATACAGTAGCTCACGGGCTACTCGGAGGCGGAGGCGAAGCGGACGAAGTGCGGGGACATCTTCCGTGCCGCCGTCTGCAAGGACTGCCCTACGCAGAAGTGCGTCATGAGCGGCAAGTTTCTCAAGGACGCGCAGGTCGAGGTGTACCGGAAGGACGGCGCCAAACTGACCGCGCTCGTCTCCAACGCGGGCGTCTACAACGACGAAGGCGAGCCCGTAGGCGCGGTCGAAATCGTGAAGGACTATACGGCCTACAACGGCTTGGTCATGAAAATAGCCTCCAGTACGGAACACCTCAGCGCCATGGCCGAGGAGCTTGCCGCCTCCTCCGAAGAGGTCACCGCCATGTCGCAGGATTTGAACAAACGATCGCAGGATGTGGCCGATTCGGCCGTCGAAGAGCTTGACGCGGCCAAGGAGATGCAGCGAAAGGCGGACGACTGCGTAGCTTTCGCCGAGGGGGCGAACAGCGCTATCGAGCAAGTGAACAGCTCCATGACCCTCTCGGTGAGCAAGATATCGGAGCTGCGCGCCAGATCGGAGAATATCAGCAGGGTTGTGGGAACGATTCAAAATATAGCCAAACAGACCAATCTGCTTGCGTTGAACGCCGGGATAGAGGCCGCGCGGGCGGGGGATGCGGGGAAGGGGTTCGCCGTCGTCGCCAACGAGGTGAAGAAGTTGGCGACCAATTCGCTGACGGCGGTCGCGGACATCGCCGAAACCATCAAGGAGATCGTCTCTCTGGTGCAGTCGGCGACGGACACCATCTCCGCGACGGACGGCGATCTGAAAACGGGGCGCGCGTCGCTCGGAGAACTGCTCGCCCGAATCGGCGAGATCAGTCGGGATGCTTCGGCGATGACGGATTCCGTCGTCAAGGTGCAGAAGTCGTCCGGGGAGAGCGCACGGATAAGCACGAATCAGAGCGACTCGATGGAGGAGGTCTCCCGGGTGGGACAGGAGATCGCCTCGATAGCCCAGGAGCTGCACGAGGAGTTCGACAAGGTGCGGAAGATCACTATGTAAAGCACGACGCCGCGCTGTTTTCGCCGGAAAAAAGCGAAGACGGATACGAGCTCTCGCAGAGATGAGCTCTCATACTCGGCTCTCTTCACGGTCGATTGGGAGTTCTCGGAGGGGAGGGTCTGGTCGGACGTCCGTTTCTCGCTCTTCTCCCCGGGGAGGCGAGAGAGGATGTCCGTCTGCCCTTCCGGGAAGAAAGAACGAAGGCGATTCATGAACGCGAGTTGCGCATCCGAGCCCTCGATTTCATCTTCTTGTCCGAGGAGCGGGAGATGCCGGCGAAGTCCGGAAGCCGACCCGTTCTCAAGGCGCCTGCGGGAGAGGATAAAAATGCGGCCGTGAAGTGCTGAAGGCAGGGAACATCGGCATGGAGAAAGGAGAGAACAGAATGGATTCATTCTATGTCGTTGCGCTTGCCGGCATAGCGCTTTTTTTCTCATCGTTATCTCTCTTCTACAAAAGAAAATGGATGGCGAGCGAGAAGAAATATGCTTTGTTGAAAGAACGGGAGACGCTTTTTTCCGAGAACGAGGGCAAGTACTCCATTCTTGTGGAAAACATCGCGGTCGGCATCCTTCTGCGCCGGAAAGACGGAGTGATCGAGTACGCCAACCCGGGATTCGCGAACCTCGTTGGAGCGGATTCACCCGAAGCGCTTATCGGTTCCTCATATCTCGATTTCGTTCACCCGGAAGACCGCGACGAGAGTCGAAGGCGGATGAGGATGCAGCTGCATCCGTATCCGAAGCAGAAGTTCCTTCCGCTTCGCGTGCATCGCCTGCTCGGCCCCGGAGGAAAAGAGTCCGTCGTCGAATCCACCGCCGCGATCGCCGTCCACGACGGACGTCCGCTGATGATGTCGATTTTCCACGACATCACGGAACGAAAGCGATCCGAAGACGCGCTTCGCGGAAGCGAGGAGACCTTCCGCACCTTTTTTGAACAGCACAGCGTCGGGTTCGCCATCACGGACGCCGACTGCCGATGGCGCAACGTCAACGACCGACTCTGCGAAATACTGGGCTACTCCCGCGAAGAGCTTCAAACGCTGACATGGCGGGACATCACGCCGAAGGAAATCTTCGAACGGGAGATCGTCAAGATAGAAAGCGCGCTGAGGCACGGAGATCGAAGCGAACACGACTTCGAAAAACAGTATATTCGCAAGGACGGCTCGGTCATCGACGTCGCCGTGTCCACAAAGATTCTTTCTCCCTCCGGAGGCGGAATCCGTTTCGCCTCCACCATTCAGGACATCACCGACCGGAAGAGCTCGTCGCGTATCCTGGAGGAAAAAGCCCGCGAACTGGAGCGTCATCAGGAGGCCATCATCAACAGCATGGCCATTCTCGCCGAGTTCCGGGACGGAGGAACGGGCGAGCACCTGGAGAGAACGAAATCGTACGTGCGTCTTCTGCTGGAACGCTCGGGAGCACGACGTTTCTACCCCGAGGAGGATTTCGAGCTGATCGTCCGTTCTTCGGTGCTGCACGATATAGGCAAGGTTGGAGTTCCGGATCGTATTTTGTTGAAGCCGGGCTCCTTGACCGAAGAGGAGTTCGACGCCGTTCGGGCGCACCCCGTCATCGGAGGCTACGCCCTCGCGAAAGCGGAGAAGGTGCTGGGGGAAGCGGCATTCCTGAAATACGCCAGGGAAATAGTCGAATATCATCACGAAAAATGGAACGGCGCGGGGTATCCTTACTCCCTGAAAGGCGAGGAGATTCCTTTTACTGCAAGGGTCATGGCCATAGCGGACGTGTACGACGCGCTCATCTCGGAACGGCCGTACAAGAAGGCGTTTCCCCACGAAGAGGCGGTGATGCTCATCGCCTCGGAATCCGGGAAGCATTTCGACCCGGAGCTTGCGAGGGTGTTTGTCGAGTGCGCCGAGGAGTTCAGGGCGATCTCGCGGGGGGAATGGAGAGAATGCGGCAAACACCGGTTCGAGGAGTCGGACGACGCGGAAACAACAGAAGCGTGTATGATGGAGGATGAACGGGGAAATACCGTACATCCTGAATCGAAAGACGGTGCATGATATGCGCAACATCCTTTTCGGCCGCCGCATCCGACTCGCCATACGCTTCGGCATTCTGCTCTTCGCGCTGCCGCTTCTCCTCGCAGCTTCCGAAGCGGTCGCCGCGCGTCGCGCGCTCGACGAGCGGAATCTATGGACTTCCGGCCTGCTGTTCGCCGCTCTGCTGGCCCAGTCCGCCGTTCTGCTGCTGCTCGCCAACGCCGTCGCCCGTCGAAAAAAAGCGGAACATGCGCTCGAAAAGCAGCTCTCCTTCGTCCGCTCGCTGATAGAGGTCATCCCCAATCCCGTCTTCTACAAGGACAGAAAGGGACGATATCTCGGTTGCAACGAGGCCTTCAGAAAAATGAAGGGGCGCACGGACGAGGAAATACTGGGCAAAACCGTCTACGACATGGGGCCGAAGGAGCTGGCCGACGAATACAGAAGGACCGACGACGACGTCTTCGCCTCGCTCGAACCGCTGTGCTACGAGAGCTATGTGCTGGATCGGACGGGGGCCCGCAGAGACGTCATCTTCAACAAAGCGCCCTTCTTCGACGAAAACGGGCGGGCCGACGGTCTCGTCGGCGTCGTCACCGACATCACGGAGCATAAGCGGACGGAGGAAGAGCTCCGAGGGAGTGAAGCTCGTCTGCAGGCGATTATCACCTACAGCCCTCTCTTGATCAGCGAATTCGATGCGGAAGGCCGTTACCTGCTTGTGAATCCGACGGTAGCCGCTTTCTTCGGTCTTTCGAAGGAAGATCTGCTCGGCAAGACGTTCAGCGAGCTTTTGCCGCCCGAGATTTGCGCGCTGTTCATGGAACGGATTGCCCGGATTCAGGAAATCCTCCAACCCGTACTTGTTGAAGACGCCATTCGAACGGGCGAGAAAGTTCGCCACTTCATCACCACTTTGTTCCCGCTCCTTCACGATGATGGAAAACTTCGTTCCATCGGCTCCATCGCCCACGACATCACGGAGCGGAAAGAGGCCGAAGAAGAACTCCGTTTCCTTCTGGCGAATGCGCGCGTCCTGCAGCAGGACGCGGAGGCCGCCAACCGCGCCAAATCCGCCTTCCTGGCGAACATGAGCCACGAGATACGCACGCCGCTCAACGGCGTCATCGGTTTCCTCGGACTGCTCGCCGACACGCCGCTCGACGAGACGCAGCGGGAGTACCTCGGGAACGTGGACGCCTCGGCGCGTCTGTTGCTCGACATCCTCAGCAACGTGCTCGATCTCTCGAAGATCGAGGCGGAACAGCTCGACTTGAAACCCGTTCCGTCGGACCTCCGTGGAACGGCGGAGCGCTCCTTCGCTCCCGTCCGCGTTGCCGCCGCCGGAAAGGGCGTGGTTCTTTCGACGGACGTGGAGGATAACGTTCCGGAGACGGCCGTCTTCGACCCCGTCCGCCTGGAGCAGGTGCTCGTGAACCTTTTGAGCAACGCGGTCAAGTTCACGGAGCGGGGAAGCGTCGAACTCTCGCTGCGCTTCGCGCCTCTTTCGGGAAGCGCCGGGGCCTTCACCTTCTCGGTCCGGGACACCGGCATCGGTATTTCGCCCGAGGCGAGAGCGCGCATCTTCGAGCCGTTCTACCAGGCCGACGACTCCAACACGCGGAAATACGGCGGGACGGGGCTCGGGCTCTCCATCTCCCAACGTCTTCTGCAGAAGATGGGAAGTGTACTTGAAGTGGAGAGCGTGCCCGGAGAGGGGAGCAGATTCTTCTTCACGCTGCGGCTCGAATACGTCGGGAGAAACGGAGAGGCGCGCTCCGAAGGAAGCGCTGCGGCGTCTTCGGAGAGCAGGGCGCATCTTCCTCCCGGACGAATGAAGGAAAATACTGTCGTGATGATCGTCGAGGACGACCGTTTGAGCATGAGGATGCTCGCCGTCATCGTGTCGAAACTTGCGCCTTCGGCCACCGTGATTCAGGCGGAGGACGGCGAAAGGGCCGTCGCGCTCTTCCGCGAACGCAGGCCGGACCTCGTCTTCATGGACCTTCAGATGCCCGTGAAGGACGGATTCGAGGCGACGGCGGAGATTCGAGCGCTGGAGATGGAGGAGGCTTCTCCGGAGAGAGGGCGCTGCTGCATCCTCGCCCTGACGGCCGACGTGTTGCCGGAGACGCGGGAGGAGTGCCTTGCGCGCGGTATGGACGACTACCTGTCGAAGCCGGTGTGCAGGGAGGAGATACGCGCGGTTATCGAGCGCTGCCTCGGCCGGAGATGAGTAGCCGCAGGACGGAATCGGGATTCAACCGGGCGGGCCTGCGGGGCTGTTGACGGCTGTTGCGATTACGCGCAGTCTTGTCGTCACTATGCGCCATTTTGTCGATCTCTTCTCCAAACTGAAAGAGGGCGACCTGAGGGGGAACGTTTTCGGAGATTTTCTCTTCCGCAAAGACGAAATCGGCGTTCTGGGCCGGGCGTTCCAAGGGCTGACCGAGAGTCTGCGTTCCCAGATCGCTTCGCTGAAGGAGACCGGGATTAGTTTGAAGCTTTTGGCGGAGCGGTACACTGTATGAAGGTCGAACCGGAACGCGTTTGGTCGAAACGGAGGGGAATGCGATGGGAACGATTCTTGCAATGCCGGAAGTGCTGTCTTTGGCGATGCACGCGCTCGTTCTTCTGGCGAAAGGGGAAGGCAAAGTGATGAAATCGGAGGAGATCGCCGAAACGATAGGCTGCTCTCGTCCGAATCTGGTCCGCTCGTTGCAGATGTTGAAGAAGGGTGGGCTGCTCAAATCGGAGAAGGGGCCCGGAGGCGGGTATTCGCTTACACGACCGGCCGATACTATTTCGTTGCTCGAGATTCACGAAGCGTCGTTCGGGCCGTTGTACTCGCCGGGGTGCGGCGTGCGAGGATGCAGTATCGAGGGGTGCGAGCTTGCGTGGTTCGCTGACCATATCACGGAGGTGTTTCGAAAGCACCTTTCGAAAAGTACGCTTGCGGATCTGCTCAATTCATTAGCGCACCGCAAACGTCCGGTGGTCGTCATCGCGCCGGAAGAATAAAGTAATACGGGAAGTAATTTTTTCGGCGTGCCTGTTCAAGGCCGTCTGCCTGAAAGCGATTGGAGGTACTGATATATGCGCCGGTTTTTTCCGTTTTTGTGGCGATCGAGATTGTCAGTTTGTCTTTTTCTCCTTTGCCGTGTTCACGTCGCGGAGGGCGCTTGTGTGTTCAACCTCTTCGGTTTGCTTCGCGGCGTCGGTATCCGAAAGGCGTGCAGGGCGTTTCCGGCACTCGGATTCGCCGGAATTCTCCTCTTGCTGTTCTTCTTCCAACCGGCGAAGCTTTTCGCCGATTCTTCAGTGAATGCTCTGACGCCGAAAAGAGTGCTCGTTCTTCATTCATTTCATCAGGGGTACGAATGGACCGACTCGGTGCACCGGGGGATCGTTGAGGGGCTGACCCGGGAAAGCGCGTCCCTTTCGATCTACACGGAGTACTTGGATGCGGCGCGCACTCCCGGAAAAAAGGGCGACGAGGCGATGCGTGCGCTCCTGAAACAGCGCTACACCGAAAGGGGAGTGCGCTTCGACGCCGTGCTGTGCGCGGACGACGATGCGCTGCGTTTTCTGCTGAAGTACGGGGAGGAACTGTTTGGAAACGTTCCAACGGTTTTTTGCGGTGTCAACAATTTTACGCCCGAGCTTCTCGGCGGGCGAAAGAATATCACCGGGGTCAACGAGGCGATATCCGCAGCGGAGACCATAGACGTCGCTTTGAAGCTCCGCCCGAAGGCGAAGCGTCTGGCCGTGGTCTCCGGTTCCCGCCTGACGGCGAGGCGTAATCTGGAGATCGTGAAGGAGGCGGAACCTCTCTTTCGGAGCAGAGTGGAGTTCATCCTGCTGGAAGAACTCGAGCCGGAAGAGCTTGCGGAGCAGCTGCGGCAACTATCTCCGGAGGATATCGTGCTGTATGTCTCTTACCTTCTAACCCCTTCGGGAAGGACGCTCTCTCCAAAGGAAAGCGCGGACCTGGTGCTCTCGGCCTCCCCCGCGCCCGTGTTCGGCTGCTGGGATTTCATGATTCCTCTGGGTATTGCCGGGGGGAACGTGGTGCACGGGCAGTCCCAGGGGGAGGCTGCCGCGTCGCTGGTCCGCCGGATCCTCTCGGGGAAGGAGGCCGAGGAGCTGTCGGTGGTCCTCGAAAGCCCGAATCGTTATGTCTTCAACGCCTCCGTGCTGGAAAAGTTCGGGATGCCGAAAGAACAGCTTCCTCCATATTCACTTTTGTTTCATGAGCGAAAGGAGAGTCTTTTGGAGGAGTGGGAGGGCCTTTCAAGGAAAGAGCAACTTCTAGGGTACGATGTGTTCCGGACCCACGGCGCCCCGATGCTTCTGGTGGATCCGGAGAGCGGGTTGATACTCGAGGCGAACCAGGCGGCTGTCAGCTTCTACGGGTACCCCGGACTGACCGGGATGAATATCTGCCGGATGGAGACCCACACTCCCGAGGTGGTGCGGACGGCTTTGAGCAGGGCCGTGACGCTACGGCGCAATCTGTTCCGGTCCCGCCATGTCCTTGCGGACGGCTCCACGCGTTTTGTTCAGGTGCACGCCTACCCTGTGACTATCCACCAGATTCCGGTACTCTTCACCATGATCATCGACGAGACGGAGCTGTTCGCCGCCGAAGCTGCGGTGCAGCAGCGGAACCGCTGGATCGTTGCCGGAGTGCTGCTGGCGCTGGCGCTCCAGTCGATCGCCATCGTGCTGCTTGTTCGCAACACCATCGGGCGGAAGGCCGCCGAACGCGAGGCGCGATCACAGCTCACCTTCAACCGCACCCTGATCGACACCATCCCCAACGGCGTGTTTTACAAAGACAAGGACGGGCGCTATCTGGGGTGCAACGCTGCCTACACCATGCTGACCGGCCTGCGGGAGGAAGATATCCGGGGGAAAACGGTCGCCGATCTGTGGCCGAGCGAGATCGCGGAGGCTTATCTTGAGAGCGACAGGGAGATCTTCGCATCCCCCCGTGTGCACAGGTATCAAGGAAGGACAGCGCATTTAGGCGGAGAGGAACGCGACGTGCTTTTCAGCAAAGCGCCCTTCTTCGACGAGAAGGGCGCGGTCGTCGGGCTTGTCGGCGTGATCACCGACATCACCGAGCGGAAGCGTTTCGAGGAGGCGCTTCTGGAGAGCAACCGCAAGCTGGAGGAGAGCACTGCGCGCGCGAATGATCTGGCGGAGAAGGCGAAGGCCGCGCACAAGGCTAAGAGTGAATTCATGACCAACATGACGCATGAACTGCTCACGCCGATGAACGGCGTTCTGGGGATGACGGATTTATTGTTGATGGACGAGTCGCTGTCGGAGGAACAGCGGCAGACCGCGGAGTACATCCGTGTCAGCGGTGAGAGGCTGCTCGTACTGATCAACGGAATTCTGGACATCTCGAAGGCCGAATCGGGGAAGATACTCCTCGAGTCGAAGTCCTTCGATCTGGAGGATCTACTGGCGACGTTTGCGCACGCCATGGCGATGCGGGCCGAGGAGAAAGGGCTGCGATTCTCCTTTGCTCTTGCCCGGGACATTCCGACGGCGCTTCGCGGTGATCCGTGGCGTCTGCGTCAGGTGCTCTTCAATCTGACCGACAACGCCATCAAGTTTACGCACAGGGGAGAGGTCGCGCTCTCGGTCGCCGCGGAGGAGGCGGGAGACTCCTGGGTTCTGCTGCGTTTTTCCGTGCGCGATACCGGCATCGGAATACCCTGCGAAAAAGTGGACGTCCTCTTCAAGAGTTTCAGTCAGGTGGATTCGTCCGCAACGCGAAAGTACGGCGGCGCGGGGCTCGGGCTTGCACTCTCCAGGGAATTGGTGGAGATGATGGGCGGCGAAGTGGGCGTCGACAGCGCGGAGGGAGAAGGATCGGAATTTTGGTTCACGGCTGTATTTGAAAGACAGGCGACAGAAGGAAAAGATGAGGCTGCCGGAACTGAGCTCCCTTTCTGTGCACGGGATGCCCGTATTCTGCTTGTGGAGGACAACGCCACGAACCGGCGGGTTGTCCTGGGGATGCTTGAAAAGCTCCATGTAGAGGCGGACGCGGTTGCGGACGGCGTGGAGGCGCTTGAGGCTCTTGCGCGTACTTCGTACGACTTGCTCTTGATGGATTGCCTGATGCCCCGGATGGATGGGTACGAGACCACACGGAGGATTCGGGCGATGGAGGGAGCACTACGGAACGTTCCCATTGTCGCGGTCACGGCGAATGCGATGAAGGGCGACCGGGAGAAGTGTCTTGAGGCAGGTATGAACGATTACCTGGCCAAACCCGTCTCGCGCTTCGCTCTGGCGAAGATGCTGGAGAAGTGGCTCCCTCTTCCGGATACGACCGGCGCCCTGCAGTGCACCGATTCCGGCAGGAAGGCGCCGATTCCCGAAGAAGAGACAACTCCCGAGGGAATCGTCTGGGACAGATCCGTTCTCCTGCATCGTCTGGATGGAGACGAGGAACTGACCGACGAGATCGCCGCCGAATTTCTTGAAGATATCCCGGACGAGTTCGCCGCGCTTGCCGCAGCCCTTGCTTCGGGCGACCTTCTAAGCGCGGGTAGGCATGCGCACACGGTCAAGGGGACCTCGGCGAGCGTGGGCGGAGAAGCGCTCCGCGCAGTCGCCTTCGAGACGGAGAAGGCCGCGAAGGCGCAAGACGCAGAGGCGGCGAGCGCCGCCTTCCGCAAGATGGAATTCGAGTTCGGCAGGTTGAAGGAGAACATGGAGAAGGGGCTCTGAGCGGTTTTTTGAAGTTTGTCGAGGGCGCTTCCCGAATCCGGTACAGCGCCTTTTCTCTCTACGAATTCACCGCGAGAACGCCGCTCAGGATGCAGAGGATGCCCGCCCACTGCACCGGGCGCATGCGCTCGTGGAAGAAGAGAACGCCCATCGCGGCGGCCAGCAGCGGGCTGCTCGCCGTGATCGGCGTGGCGATGGAGACCGGGATGAGCTGGATTCCCTTCGTGAAGAAGTAACCACCGGCGGCAAGCCCGAACGTCCCTGCGGCGATCGCCCAGCCCCAGGCCTTCGGGCTCATGGCGAATATCCGCATCGGGTTCGTCCCCCGGCGGAGGGAGCTTGTTCCCCAGTAGAGCCATGAAAGGGAGAAGAGAAAGAACGAGCGCCAGAGCGTAATGGAGGCGGGGTGTATGGAGTGGACCGAGATGAGCCACTTCTGGAGCACCATCATCGCCGCCCAGGATACCGCCGCGACAAGGGCGAAAAAGAAACCGGCTCCGGAGACCTCGCGGGGTTCCGAAGTCTGCGCGCCGCCCGATTTCAGCAAAACGAGCCCGGCGATCATCACCAAGGTGCCCAGCACGAGAGGGAGCGTAACGGCCTCGCCGAGCCAGACCGAGGAGATCGCGGTGACGAAGAGCGGGTAGCAGGAAGTGGTACCGACGGCTCTGCCGACGCCGATCATCTCGATCGAGCGGAAGTAGGCGAGGTCGCCGACGATGTTTCCGATGAGGATGCTGACGAAGATGACGGCGAGATAGGGGAGAGGGTGCGGCCACCCGGCGGACACGCCGGGTTCGAGCATGACGAAAAAGAGCGCCGCGCCGACGAAGCCGAAGGTCCGGGCCGCCCCCATTTCGGAATGGTTCATCAGGGCTAGCCCTTTTTTCAGAAAGACGGGCCCGAGAGCCCAGCACACGGCTGCGGCGCAGCAATACAAAACACCTGCGAGATACACGATGGAATCCTCCTCGGTCCTGCGGACCACGGAATATCGATGTGACATTGCACGCAATGATAGCACAGAAACGCCTTTTCGTGCGACGGGGAAGAAAGACCGAAAAACGTGTGTGCGAAAATGGAATCGCTTCCTTTCGTTTTTCACGGAAAGAGGAGGCAAGCTCTGGTATAATCCGGGGTGACGCATTCGCGTCTCCTGCCGAGAAATACGCGGGCGACGCGGGCATTCCAACAGCGCTACCCACCGAAAGGGGCGGGGACTTACGTAATGAATGATGAGAAGGCCATAGTGGTACGAGGGCTTACCTTTTCCTACAGGGGGGACGAGGATGTCCGGGCGGTGAAGTCGCTCGATTTCGAAGTGGACAGAGGCGAGTTCGTCGTCGTGATGGGGCCGAGCGGCGCGGGGAAGTCGACGCTGGCGAACAGCCTGAACGGCTTGATCCCCCGTTTCATACGCGGAAAGTACGAAGGGAGCGTCCTCGTGAACGGCCTGGAGGCCGCGGAATACTCCGTCAGCCGGATGGCCGAGGAAATCGGGCTTGTGTTTCAGGATTTCGAGGCGCAGCTCTTTTCGACCAACGTAAAGCTCGAAGTCGCGTTCGGCCCGGAGAACTTCGCCGTCGCTCGGGAGGAAATCGCGGAGCGCATCGGCAAGGTGCTGAAGACCGTGAACCTCGAAGGTGTGGAGGGGCGCAGCCCCGCGACGCTTTCCGGAGGGCAGAAGCAGCGTCTTGCCATAGGGTCGGTTCTTGCGATGCACCCGGATATCGTCTGTATGGACGAGCCGACAACGGACCTCGATCCGCTGGGAAAGATGGGGGTTTTCACCATCGCGAAGGAGCTGCACGAACGCGGGGCCCTCACGCTGCTCATCATCGAGCACGAGACGGAGGAGGCCCTGCACGCCGATCGTCTTGTGGTGATGAAGGACGGGGAGATCGCGGCGCAGGGGAAACCGGGAGACATCCTTCGGGACGTGCCGTTTACCGATGCGGCGGGCATCATGCCTCTGCAGATTCCGAAGTACTTTTTCGAGCTGAAGCTCTGCGAACGTGAGGAACTGCCGCTGCTTCCGAAGGAGGGGGCGGAGTTCTTCCGGCGAAAGGGGCTCGTCCTGGAGCAGTCCCGCTACAAGTGGCTTCTTGAAGGGGACCGCGCACGGGAGCGGCACTACGGGAAGACGATCGTGAAGGCGGAGGGTGTGTCGCATGTCTACCCCGACGGCAACAGGGCGGTGGACGACGTCGGCCTGGAGATTCGGGAACGTGAGTTCGTGGCTATACTGGGGCACAACGGCAGCGGCAAGACGACGCTGGTGAAGCACTTCAACGGTCTGTTGCAGCCCACCTCCGGCAAGGTTACGGTCTGCGGGAAGAGTACCGCGGAGCACTCGATCTACGAGATCGGCAAGGAGATCGGGTACGTCTTTCAGAATCCCGACCATCAGATATTCGCCGAGACCGTCTTCGACGAGGTCGCGTTCAGTCCGAAGATCAGGGGATGCCCGGAGGAGGAGCTCGCCGTCAGAGTGCGCGAGGCGCTCGAAGCGGTGGACCTCGCGGGGTACGAGAAGAAGGATCCCTTCTCTTTGAGCAAAGGGGAGCGGCAACGCGTCGCCGTGGCTTCCGTGCTCTCGGCGCGGCCGGGCATCATCATCCTCGATGAGCCGACCACCGGGCTCGACTACGCAGAGCAGCGGAAGATGATGGAGTTGGTAAGGAAGCTCAACGAATCGGGGCAGACGGTGATCATGATCACGCATACGATGTGGGTGGTGGCGGAGTATGCCCACAGGGTTGTCGTGGTGAAGGACGGGCGGGTGCTGCTCGACGGGGCGACCCGCGACGTCTTCGCCAAGGAGCCGGAACTGGAGGCGTCGCACCTGCGGCCGCCGCACATCGTCTCGATGAGCAACCTGCTCGGCCATACGCTGCTCTCGGTGGAAGAGATGAAGTATTGTACGGGAGGCGTTTCGTAATGGATATGTTCCTCTACATCGATAAAGAGACGCCCGTTCACCGGTTGGACCCGCGGACGAAGCTGCTGCTCATGCTCCTCAATTTCGTCTTGGCGCTCTCGTTCAGGAGCTTCGCTATTTTGTCGTCGGTGCTCGTCGGCGTGCTGCTGTACGGCGCTACGGGGGGTGTGCTCTCGAACCTGCGGCGGATACGGGTGGTGTTGCTGATGATCGCTATCTTTTCCGTGATTATCTGGTCGGTCGCGACACCCTCCGAATCCCGGTTTCTGCTCTTCTCGCTCGACGGGCTGCTCTACGGCGTCATGGTGGCTATCAAGACGAACCTGATGATCATCTCGGGGATGATCTTCCTGAGCACGACGAAGATCGAGGAGATTGCGGAGGGGCTGGTGAAGCTGAAGCTGCCGTACCGGGGGGCGTTCGCATTCTCCACCGCCATCCGCCTTGTGCCGATGATAGTGGCCACCAGCTACACGATCATCCAGGCGCAGAAATCCAGGGGGCTGGACCTTGATTCAGGCTCGATGCTCCAGCGGGTACGCAAGTACGTACCGCTGGTTGTCCCCACGCTGGTTTCGGTGATCCGCGGGACGAACGTCTTCTCGATGGCGCTGGAGTCGAAGGGATTCGGCTACAGCGACAGGAGGACGACTCTCCTCGAACTGCGGATGAAGCGGAACGACTGGCTGACGCTGGGCGTCGCGCTGCTGGTTGTGGTGGCGGCGTTTTTTTTCAACATGGATTCGGTAGCGTACGGAGCGTGTCTTTTCAGCGGACGTGCGGGGAGCTGAAGCGCGCTCATCGTTGCGAGATGCGGGCGGAGCGCCGTGGCCGAAGCGGCGAAGATGGCGAAGTGTTGAGTCCGGTCTTGAAGGAGTGGTCTTTGTGAACGAAGTATTCTCGATGTGGAAGAAAACGAAGATGGTTGTGCTTGTGGCGCTCTGCGCCGGTTTATACGCAGCCCTGCTGATCCCCTTCAAAGGATTCGTGCTCATTCCGGGGATTACGGAGTTCCGCCCCGCGAGCGCCCTTCCCGTGGTAATGGGGCTGCTCTTCGGCCCCGCAGGCGCGTGGGGGTCGGCGATCGGCAATCTCATCGGCGACTTTTTCGGCTCGCTGGGTATCGGTAGTCTCTTCGGCTTTGTGGGGAACTTCATGTTCGCCTACGTGCCGTACAAGCTCTGGATCAACCTGGGGCTGGTCTCGAAGCAGGACAAAGAGCCCGACCTGAAGTCGAAGCGGAAGATTGCCGCGTACGTCGTCGTCGCGATTCTGGGGTCCCTCGCCTGCGCGCTCGTAATCGCGTGGGGGCTCGAGGTGCTCAAACTGGTGCCGTTCGCGGCGCTCGCGAGCATCATCTCGTTGAACAACTCCCTCCCCTCCGTTGTGCTGGGTATTCCCGTGCTGCTCGTGCTCTACCCCAGGATCAAGAAGTGGGACCTCCTCTGGACCGACATCATGGATGAAGAAGATATTCCTGCGGCGGGCGGCATGTCCAGGATCGGCGGGTTCTTCATGACGACGAGCATTCTCGGCGGCATGATCGGCGGCCTCATGGCCGCGCTCGGCGCAGGGCAGGCGTTTTTGTACAAGGGGTTCGCCGCGGGAGGCGACGTCGGCTCGCTCGGTGTGCTCCTGGTAGCGGGAATCGGCTCGGTGGGTCTTGTGCTCTCCTCGTTCATTCAGTCGATGCCGGGGAAGAAGTAGACTGCCGCAAAGGACGACCTGATTTCGGAAGTCTTTAGGATAGAAGGAGGTGCGCCATGCTGAGATACGGACTGCTTTTTCCCGTGCGGCGCTTCAAGAAGGTCGGAATGGCCCTCGGAACGGCGCTGTTTTTCTGCTGCACGTTCTCCGTAGGGGTTTCCCAGGCCGGCGTCTCGCCGCTTGAAGGAGCCCGACAGCTTGTAACCGTGCTTGCGGACGGATGGAACAAGGTCCCGGCCGTCCTGCAACGATATGAGCGCGACGGGGAGACTTCTCCCTGGAAGGCCGCGGGGAAGCGGGTTCCGGTCAGCTTGGGACGAAGCGGCCTGGGGTGGGGAATAGGGGTGCATCCGAAGGACGCGATGCTGCCCGGCGAACCGGAGAAGCGCGAGGGGGACGGCCGCGCTCCGGCGGGGGTTTTCGAACTCGTCTCCTGTTTCGCCTACGCTCCGGAGGAACTTGCAGGAACGGCGATGCCCGTCCTGAGGGCGGATTCGGAACTGGTGTGCGTGGACGACGCCTCGTCCCGCTATTACAACGAGGTCTTCCCCAGAAATGTTCCGGACAAGGACTGGAACAGCGCGGAAGACATGCTCCGCAAGGACGGGCTGTACCGCTACGGCGTGGTGGTGGCGCACAACATGAATCCTCCGCTTCCGGGCGCAGGATCGTGCATCTTCCTCCATGTGGAGCGCTCCCCCGGCGCGCCGACGGCGGGATGCACGGCGATGAAGCAAAACGCGTTGAAAGAGCTGATTCTGTGGCTCGATCCGGCGGCGAAACCGATGATGGCGCAGTTCCCGAAGGATGTGTACGAACGCCTGCGCAAAGAGTGGCGCATGCCGTAGGGCCTCGGTTGCTTCTGCGGGAGAGCGCGGGGAAGAACGGATGACAAACGAGTAGCCCCATCGAAAGAAAAGAAATTTCAAAAATATCACTTGACGCGCATACTCCTCTATGGTATAAATTTTGGCATAGGAACTTGCGGGTGTTTGTCATCGAAACATCCCGAAACAAGTCCGGCGAATACGACGGACGATAAAGAGGTGGAGTACGAGGAGGTGTCCCGTATGTTGATTAAAAGTGCGCTGTTCCGTCGGAAAATTATCCTCGCGTTGGCGCTGTTCGTTCTGTTGTTCGGCGTGTTTCCCGTTCATGCCGAAGTGAACGGAATTACCGAAGAAGAGATTCTTCATGCACAAAAAGGTTGGGCGGAGGGGGTCGTCTCCATAGGCAGGGCCTATGTCGACAAAAAAGACTACGAAGCTGCGGCGGCCGAATTCGTCGATGCTTTTTACGGATACGACAAAGGTCCCGTACTGTTCAAGCCGACGAAGGCTTCGGCGGTGAAATTCAGATCGACGAAAGAAGAAGCGCTCTCCTATTTCGTGAAGGGGAGCATTCCGGAGGATCACGGATTCGTTCTTCAGCCATGGAGCAATGTACGGTTTAAGAACGCCGGAATCGTGATCGACAGCGACTCCGCTCTGGCCATGGGCGTCTATTTTTTTACCGACGCGACTACATCCGAAGAGGTGGAAGTCGAATATACTTTCGGTTATTTCAAGGATGAGAGCGGGAAAATTCGTATCATGCTGCATCACTCTTCGCTACCGTATGCGGAATAGAAGGAGGAGCGACAGGAAGATGCCGTCAAAAATCGCCGAAGAGGGAGCGTCTCCCCTTCGGCGATTTTTTCGTCGTTACGAGAGGGTCTTTCCCTCCGTCGGGGTATATGCGCGGTTCAGGGCGCGGGAAGAGCCGCTTCCTCGAGTGCGACGGCGATCTCCACTCTGCCGTGGGGGTGGTCTTCCTCCCCGCTGGGGAAGTAGCGCTCGAGCACTCGTCCGTTCGTTCTGAAATTGTTTCGTTTCACCCACGCAAGAAGCTGTTCCAGAGTGGCCGGAAGCGTATCGTACGATCCTCTGTGGAGCGATACGGCCAGCACGCATTCCGGCAGGATCTCCCCGTCGGACTCCTCCGCGGGGATGCAGATCGTCGCCCTGGCCGGGCCCTCCCGCAGATCGTAGACGCAGAAAAGAGGCGCGCTCCCGCCGTCTTCGCCGAAGAGGCGTTCCGCCTCTGAACGCGCGATCTCGCGAAGCCGCAGTCTTTCTCCGGTCAGAGGGGCGGAGAGGACGCGCAACGGGGAGAAATGCGCCAGTACGCACTCCTCGGGTCCCCGGTGCAATTCGAGGTGCTCCAACTCTTCCAGCGCCATCTGCATGGCCGCTATCTTCTGGGCGATCGACTCGCGTTGCGCCGCGACGCACTCTTCCCATTGCGCCGTCTCCAGTCCATTGAGAATCACGGCGATGTCGTCGAGTGAAAAATCGGCCTGTCGCAGTCGTCGAAGCAGCTTCGCTTCGATGAGCTGCGACGACAAATAGTGCCGATACCCCGTTGCATCGTCGGTGAACGCGGGTACAAGGATGTTCTGTTCCGCATAAAAACGAAGCATCCGGCACGACAGGCCGCTTAGCTTCGCGAATTGCCCTATAAGCAGGACGGACGGAAACGCTTCGGTCGTCTTCATGGGATGTTTCTCGGTTCCTGGCCCGCCGCGCTCAACAGTTCGACATCGTCGTCGGAAAGTTCATCGTTCATTCTTCGTCTCTCTTCTCCGGCCATGGCGAGCAGTTGCTCGCGGAGGTCGGCTATCTCGATGCTCCGCAGAAGGAGCGTCTCCTCCTCCTTTTTCAAGGAAGCCAGAACAGCGCGGATATCTCCGTTCCGCAGGGCGTCGCGAACCCGTTCGGGATCCAGCCCGAACGAACGCAGCGATCGACCGAATTCATCCATTGTTTTCCCCCCTTTGTGGCGCCCGATTGAATGCGGCCTCATACTACACCTTCACACAGTGTGAGAGTCAAGCCTCCCGGTATCCCTCGCTGATCCGCCGATATCGGATTGGCGCCTCCAAAGTACACAAAGTATGCCACGAAGCTCCTTCTCCTTCAAGTATTCGAGAGTAAGATTTTTTATTTTCGCGCTTGACATTGACACAGTGTCAATGTCTATACTGTCCGCATGAAAGGAGGATCGGTCTTTCGTTTTCGTAGAGCATCGTATTTCGTCGAATTACGGGGGGATCATCATGTCGGTTGAATCTGCCGCTGCATTCTACGACCGTCTCGCGAGAGACGCGTCGCTTCGGGGAAAGTTGAAAGAGATTGGCGACAGGGAAAGGTTGACGACGTACGTGAGGGACGAGCTTGGGTACGACTTCACCAGAGATGAGATGAAGAAGGCGATCTTCGAACGCAATCCGGAGATGACGGACGAAGATCTGCAAGGCGTCGTCGGAGGTTCGATCCTCGAAACGGGGATCAACGACGTCCAACATATGGCGGTTATCGCCATGGGGCTGTAGCGCGGGTTCATTTTTTCAAAAAAAGGAGATGGTGCTTGTGAAAGTGTATAGAGGCATGCCGGTGGTGTTGACGGTGTTGTTGCTGACGGCGGTCATGTTTGGGGGAGGTTGCGGCGGGTCTGACAGGATGCCGGCGAATCCGGGGGAGATTCGACCCGGAGAGGAGTACGAGGGCGTAGTGTCGGTTCAGGACGGCGGCGAGGACAGGGTGCTTATGCGCACACGGTACGAGGCGCATAACATCGAGACGAGTTCCTCGCTGCCGCCGGTGGTGGCGCTCTTCGTAAAGCAGGAAGAGCACCTCGACGAGGCGACGGGAGCGATGCGCGTTCTGTCGGCGTCCGAATCCTCCAGGCCGACCCCAGAGAGGGTGAAGGAGTTCCTGAAGAACTTCTGGGACGCGGAACACGGGGGAGTCGCGGACGAAGGGGTCAACGCGCGCGAATTTCTCGACTTCCTCGCCAAGTACAACATGCCTTTGGACCAGTTCTTCCGTCTCTTCGACGCCGTGGGGTATTCGATGGCGGAGTTCCTCGATTTCGTGGACACGTATGCGACGAAGATGGAGTCCTACGACGGGAAAGAAGTATTCGGGGAGATAGAGTACTTCTGCCATCTTGCCGATATCGAGCTGCACGACTACTTCGCGAAGATCAAGCAGGTCTTCGGGACGCACGCGGCTTTCTGCGACAGGTTGATCGCACTCGGCGGCATAGGCAAGTCTCGTCTGTACGACGTCTATGTCGACTGGTACATGGACCAGGAAGGCGAACCTGCGGATCCCTTCTCCGCTTTTTTGACGTATCTGAAGAACAATTCCGTGCGGGCGAGCGGGGACGATCCCATCAAATTCGATCCTCAGAAGTGGGCGAAGCTGGGGCTCGACGTCCTCAAGTTCGGTTGGGACGTGATCAAGGACGGAAAGCCGCAGGTCAGCACCGACGGCGCCTTCACGGCCGTTCTGAAGAAGGAGACCACGGCTCTCGACTACGGTTACGCGAAACGCAACGAGACGTCGATCATTCACTTCAAGGTGACCGACGCATGGATCAAATCGTGGGTGCTCATCGAGACGAAGTTCCGCGGCTCCGCTTCGTACGACGCGGTCAATCCCAAGTTCGGAGGAAAATATCTGCAAAACGTCCAGTTCGACGTCGAGAGCGCGTACGCCCAGTGGGGGATGAACCTCAACGTGAGCGCGCAGGTCTCCAACGTGACGAACTCCGCGTCGGTAGAGAATCCCGATCCCGAGATCGACATCGTCGCGCGCATCAACGCCGGCTGGCTTTTCCAGTCGTTCGGCAGATCGGCGTACTTCCGGGCCAAGGGAAGCCAGGGAATCTGGTTCCAGCGCTGGGGAGAGAATTAACGTAGGAATACGGAGAAGGTTGCGTGCGTTTCGTGCCGGGTTGGAAACAATGCGACGACGGAGGAGGGAGGAAAACGCCTTCCGTACGCGATTCGGGACGGCGCGAGGGGAACGTCGCGTTTCCGGACGAGAAAACCATTCGGGCGCCTCTTCGAGGCGGTGTCCGGGACAAGGAGCTTGTAGCCGCAACGTAAAGCGTTGCAATCTTTCGGGGAGGTCCGAGAATGAAACGATACACTTTGAGCGTATTGCTGTTGTCGCTCCATCTTTCTCTTTTTCCGTGTCTTTCTCGCTCGGCGCTTCCGGCCTTCGGAATGCTTCGACCGGGAAGCATCCCCTCCTCGGTCGACATCGACGAATACGGTGGAGCGAATCGTTTCCTCGGTTCGGGGGACAACCCCGAATCTCTTGTGTACAGAAACCCCGATTTTTTCTCGATGGAACCGAACGACGGGCTGATACTTCTGAAGAATTTCGAAACGTATCAGCAGACCTCCGAATGGTCGTGCGGTCCGGCGTCGGCGCTGATGGTTCTCCGGCATTTCGGAATTCCCGGCTATACGGAGTGGGATATCGCGCTGGCGATGCGATCGCATACGGACACGAGCATCCCCGGGGCGAAGCCGGGATCGGCGAAGAAGCCCGCCGATTTCGGAACGCCGGTCGGGCGGATGGACGCCTTTTTCCGGAGCGTCCCTGGAATCGAAGTGTTGGAATCAAGTTACAGAGCGTCGTGGAGCGCGGAAGATGTAATCTCCGAGGACGACGAGGGGCGTCCGGTTGTGGAAAGGGGAAATCTGCCGGGACGTTTTTCGCAGATGTCGCTCTACACTGCGGAGAACAGAGACGACGCCTCCGAACCCGTAGATGCCCGCGGCTCTTATTTTGTCCGCTGGCTCCTCGGGCATCTTGAAGAAGGGCGCCCCGTCCTGGTGGAGTGGGCCGACTGGGGCGGGCACTGGCAGGCGATCATAGGGTACCACGACAACGGAACCCCCGGAATCGGCGACGATATCCTGATTTTCGCGGATCCGTACGATACTTCGGATCATCTGCAGGACGGGTATTATGCCTATCCTCTCGAACGGTGGTTTTTCATGTGGCATGACTTCAGAATAGCTCCGAAGCCGTTTCAGATTCAGCCGTACATTGTGGTCGACCGTCTCCGTCAATCGACGAAAGATCGCGAATAAAGATAATCCCGAGGCGCTACAATCCGTTATGCGGATGCGTACTGCGGGGATAGAGCAAGGGGAATGAAAGACTCGCTTGAAGAAAGATGCGAGCCGGCGGCTTTCGTGCGTACCATTGGAGGGTGTGAAAGGAGAGACGCAGCGTGTCGAAACAGAATGAACTTCGCTTGTCGCGCGACCGGCTGGGAGAAGAGCCCTTGCTCTACGCTCCGGGGGACGGGGAAATCGCCGTCGGAAGAACCTACGAGGAGCTGTTCGACGGAGGCGTACTCAAAAAGTGGCGCACGGAGGCCCTGGTCGACTTCCTCGCGACGGGAACGTGCGTTTTCCCCGGCGGCAAGACCTTCTTCGAGGGCGTCTTCGAGGTTCCTCCCGGTCACGATCTGATCGTCTCGGAAGGGCAAGCCTCGGTCGTCGAGCGCGAAACGCTGCCGGAGGCGACCGAGGAGCTGGGCGAGGAGGCGCTCCCTTTGCTGCGCAAGCTGCTGACGGAGGCGCTCGGGGACGAACTGGAGACGGCGGCGCTCTGCCTGAGCGGGGGGCTGGATTCGTCGTCCGTCGCCGCCGCGTGGGCGATGCGGGGCAGACCCCGCTGCTTCGTCTATGGACCGCAGGGAGCGCCCGACCGCGAGCGAGCGCTTGCAGTAGCGGACGTCCTGGGCGTCGAACCCGTCGTGCTGGAGCCGGAAGGCCCCGCGGCGATCGACGAGCTGAAGGAGCTGTTCCGGGTTCTCGAAATACCCGCGCATATCCCCGGCGCGCCGCTTCCGCAGTTCCGCCTGATGCGGGCGATGGCCCGCGCCGGAACGAAGACCGTTTTCAGCGGCCAGGGGGGCGACGAACTGTTCTGCGGCTACCCCTGGCACTTCCCCCTTGCGATGAAAAAACTGCGCCGCCGCGACCAAGAGGCGGCGACGAGGTTGGAAGCCCTCCACGAGGAGCATCCCCCCTTCGGACCCGTGGAGCTGCGGATGACGCGGCGAGCGTTTACCCGCACGTCGAGCTGGGTGGTATTGAACGACGGCGGCGCGTGCGAAGTCCTCGGGCTCTCGCGGGAGGAGGTCGCCGAACGGGAGGCGGTGCGCTCTTTCGCCGCCGACCTGGAGGAGTGGGACGCGCTGCGGCGGCACGGCCTGACGGGGAGAAGCCTACGCTACCTTCTGCACTACGACCATCGGCTTGCGAGCCATTTCGGGGTCGAGGGACGCGCGCCCCTTCTGAGCCGGGGCGTGGTCGATCTGGTCTCGCGCTTCCGGCTGGACTTTCTCTACGGAGGAGGATTGCTTAAGTATCCGCTGCGCGTACTCTTTCCCGAACTTCCCGAGAGCGTGCGCTTCGAGGCGCGTAAAACGGGATTCTGGCATAACGGCCCCTCTCTTCCGGATCTTCGGGACGAAGTGCGGCGCATGCTGGAGACGACGCCTCTCGGGAATCTGGTCGCCCGTCCGGAGGCTGTGGGGAGTATGAATCCGGTCGCTCTCTGGCGCTTCTTCTCGGCGGGGACATTGCTGGAGGACGATGTGCGGAAGGGGGCTTGACTCTGACACGGTGTGAAGGTGTAGTGTAGCGTTGGATCGGAACTTTTCCGGCAGATGAAGAGAAAATCAACAGGGAGGTGTTGCGAATGTCGATGGAATCCGCAGTTGCGTTCTACGAGCGATTGGAGAAGGACGTCGAGTTGCAGGAGAAGCTGAAGGAGCTTGGAACGAAGGAGAACATCTCGCAGTACGTGAAGGGGGAACTCGGGTACGACTTCACGCTGGAGGAGATGCAGAAGGTGATCTTCGAGCGCAACCCCGAGATGACCGACGAGGAATTGGAGGCGGTCGTCGGTGGAGGTCAGCTTCTTGAAATCATCTCGCAGATATTTATGAGCCTTCTTGGCGCGGCCGCCTGAGCTTTTCCGAAGAGCGGTCGATAAAAATAGCAGCCTCGTCCGTTCCGCGAGGGCGGGGCGCTGAAAGGAGCTGTTGTGTATGTCGATCGAATCAGCAGTTGCGTTCTACGAACGAGTCGAGAAGGATACCGCGTTGCAGGCGAAGTTGAAGGAGTTGAACACGAAGGAGAATATTTCGCAGTACGTGAAGGGGGAACTCGGGTACGACTTCACGCTCGAGGAGATGCAGAAGGTGATCTTCGAGCGGAATCCCGAGATCACGGACGAAGAATTGGAGGCCGTCGTGGGTGGATCCATTACGCTGATAGGAATTTTCTCCCTCGGGATGGCCATTTCGGGGCTTGTGATCACATTCGCCTCTATGGCCGCCGC
>JAHDKT010000014.1 GCA_018436725.1 Synergistaceae bacterium
ACGATGAATTGTCTACAGGCCGTTCTTTTTTCAAGGTGCTTTATTGTTCCGCACTGCCGCCGGGACGAAACAGAGAACATTCAATCCATACAATCCATACTTTATCATTGTGAATTGGAAAAGATTCCTCCGTCAGTCAGGATCCGATCGTCTGCGGGAGTTCTCGCATAAACTTCACAAGGAAGAGAGCGAAGTCGTCGAATGATGACGCCAGAAAAGAGATTTAACAGGTTTGAGTCGTTTGGTTGCGAAATTTTACTGTTTCAATCTTCTCCATTTTGCTCGTCTATTCTTGAATCACCCATGACAGTTCGGCTTTCTCCAGCAATCTTTTCTTCATGTGCAAAGAGGCGAAAATCACTGTTGGGACCGCAGTTCGTTTCGTGATCCGTCAAGCGGTTCGTCGCCAACCGCAAATCGATATATCGCGTTTCATATTCTTTTGATTCTGTTTCATTCGATGTTTGTATTACTAGGGAGATGCAGCGTGGAAGGCGCATAGATGAAGGTAATCGAGAATCATTTGGATCGAGGCGGATTGATAGTTCGTATGAGTGGTTCCCAAATACTCAGTCGTGAACAGAGAGATGTATAGTATCGGTGCTTTCATTGTCATTATTCCAGGCGCATTAATGTTTGCACTCCAATTTTTCGTTTAGGATTGCCATGGAGTTTTCTACATAGAAGAGGGATCCTTGCGCTTGCACAGCAATCAGACGTCGTTGATTCGTTAGGAATCCTATGGCGCGGGAGTATCTTGGAAAAGAGAGGAGCTGATTGCGATTCGACTAAGCAAAGGTCAATAAAGGGCAGTTCTTTCATACTCAAAGAATGTATAGAAATACTCTAATTTCGGAACAGAAGGTTGATTCTGTTCGACTCTTCATTAGTTCCTCACCAAATTCTTCTTTCGGGCCGCTGACGAGAGAAAAGCAATGCAATGCGTTTCGAAAGAATATCGTTCGCACACTGTCCTTCTTTCGAAAGACAAGCAGCGTAAGAACTCCGGATGTTCGATACGGAGTCGCTGCAAGGTCCGGCGCGAACACCTCCTTCAGATCGAAATCCGACAATCGTTCTTTTCTTGTTAGGATGTGCCGCGAACCGTAGGTTGTAAGAAGCCTACATCCACATTCGGGCGGCTTTGCTCCGCTGAGACGGGCATCGCGACAATGCGCGAGAACTCTTGTAAAAAAACATGTCAACCTGTATCATTCTAGGGTGACATAAAGGAGGGGGTTCGTACGTGAAAAGTAAAGAGTGGATTCTAGCGGGTTTCTTCGCAGCGCTTACTGTTGTCGGCACATTTATTAGGATTCCGTTTCCTCTGGTACCGCTGACGCTGCATGTTCTTATCGTTCTTTTGGCAGGCTTTCTTCTCGGAGCGCGATTCGGTTTGCTTTCGCAGGTCATTTATCTGCTGCTCGGCCTTGCGGGGCTCCCTGTCTTCACCGGCGGAGGGGGGATCGGGTATGTCTTTTCTCCTACATTCGGATACGTGCTCGCCTATCCGGCGGCCGCCTGGATCGTCGGGAGTCTCTCCTCAGGAGGTGAACGAACTACGGTCCGTTTCTTCATGGCTTCGCTCGCGGGGATCTCCATTATCTATCTTCTTGGGGCATCGGTTCTCTATTGTAATCTCAATTTCCTGGCCGGGAAGGATGTCGGCGTCTATCAGACGCTTAAAATCGGCGTTCTTCCATTTATTGTCCCGGATCTTCTGAAGGGTGGCGTCGCCTCTTTGTTCGCTTTGAAGATACTCCCCCTCTTGAGCGGCGAGGGGGGGAGACTCTCGAAAAGCGACGACCTTCCGGCAGCGAAAAAAAAGAGCGGGGAGGGCGTCGAGGCCGGGTGCGGAGAGAAAGACGGAGAGCGAATTCAAAAGTAGGAATCGGAGCCGGAGAGAAGCGGGCGGCAGCATCGTTTTCTCTCCGGCTTTTGCATACTCTTTTCGGAGCCCCGGAGATCCTTTCTCCGTCAATGATTGAGTACGATCTTGCGGGCGAAGAAAGAACCCGGGGCTCCTGCGACGAGCCAGGAGCGGAATGACTGACCTGAAAGGTTTAAAAAGGTGAAGAGGTTATTGATTTTTACTGACCTTATGATCTTGAAAAGAATCATAGTCGTTTGCGACTTCGAATCCGCTTCACCGAACTAAACCGCTCCCGGCGAAAACGTGCGGTAGTTTACCTCCTCGTTGCGATAAGCGATTCTGCTTCTTCTATATACCGATTCACTTTGAACTTCCGTGCCGCTCCTCTGTCGTTCATATAGCGGATCATACCGAATACCTGTCGGTTGGCCCACGGACGGTCGTGGAGCCCTCCTATCGCCCATGAAACGCCCGCGATACCGTTGGGATCGCGCCCGTCGAGTTCGTAGCGATCGTTGAGCAGAAGCGCTCGTTCAAAAGCTTCCTCAGGGGTCTCCGTCCATTCGAGTATCTTTTTTGCCCAGTACATACGCAGCCACCCGTGCATTTTTCCCCTGGCGACCATTTCGCGCTGGGCCGCGTTCCAAAGAAGGTCGGCTGTCTCTCCCCGTTCCAGAGATGTGAGAGAATAGAGAGAAGGGCGCGAGTCGTTCTTGTGGAGCGCGAGCGTCTTTCTCCCCCACTCGGGGAGCCCGTCGTAAGTTCCGGCCTTCGGTTCGTAGAGACAGAAGTTATCGGCGAGTTCGCGCCGGACGAGGAGTTCTTCAAGAAAAGCGTCTCTTCCGGGGGAGGGAGGTTCTTTCATCGCTTCAAGGGCGACACGCTGCGGGGAAAGCTGACCGAAGTGCAGCCAGGGCGAAAGCCCGGAGACGCCTGAGAGCGTCGGATCGTTTCTTCGGGTATCGTAGCCCGAGAGTTTCTCGGAGAGGAAATTGCGCAGCGTCTCCCGTGCTTTCGACGCCCCGGGCGCGATCCATTCGATCGTCGGGCCCGCGTTTCCCGGTTGAACGTTGGAAACGGCTTCTTCGAGAGTGTGCCGATGTTCGATAGTGTGTCTTTCCCATAACGGGAGGGAGGGGAAGGGAGGAAACTCCTCCAGAAAGGAGGGGAGGAGCGGTTGCACCTTTTTTCGGAATGTGGCGGCGCTGTACTCTTTCTTCGGTGAGGTAATCCAGGCCGGGATGATGTTGTGGCCGTCCGTTTCGTAGAGCGGGGTGCGGATGCGCCGGAGAAGCGCAGCTTTCCAGGCGCGTTTCTCCGGGAGAGGATCGAAGTCGAGAACGAGAAGCGCGGCCTGAAGAGATTCGGCAAGAGATGCGATTGCCTGTCCGGGGTCTCCGAAAAGAAAAAGCATTTTTACATTTTGTTTTTTCATTTTTGATTCGGTGTCTTTGAGCCCCTGTACGAGGAACGTGTAATGGCGTTTCTGAGCGCCGCAGAATGAACGAGAGAAGCAGAACGCGCAGACGAGAGGGCGTTTGAGCGAGGCGGCCGCTTCTGCTGCGGCGAGAAGAGGCCAGTGATCTTCGCTTCGCTGTTCCCGGCTCATCCAGTAGAGCACTGGACCGTCTCCGATGTCGCCGTCTCCGAGCAGCCGTGTTCTCCTGGCCAGCGTGGGTGAAAATCGAAGTGTCATGAAGGGAACTCCTTTCACCGGAGGTTATTTCCCGGGAAATAAAAAAGGAGGAGGGTATCCCTCCTCCGCGCAAGTGAGGCTATTCGATCGCGACCATGGTGACGTTGAAGATGAGTTCTTCACCCGCGAGTCGATGGTTGCCGTCAAGGGTAATTTCTTCCTCGTCGATCTCCGAAACAAAAACGTTCATCGCGGAGCCATCTTGAGTCGCAATTCTTAGAGGGTCTCCGTGCGAAGGCGTATATCCTTCGGGGAGCGTCTCGCGAGACACCCGGAAGAGCAGATCCTCCCGCCGTTCACCGTATGCTTCCCGAGGCGAAAGCGTAAGCGTCTTTTCCTCCCCCACGCCCATCCCGACAACGCCCTTGTCGAAACCGGGGATCATCTGTCCGGCGCCGACGACGAATTCGAGAGGTGCGCGTCCCTTCGAGGAGTCGAAGACGTCTCCGTTCTTCAGCGTACCTGTATAGTGGACTTTTACTTTGGAACCTTTCTTTGCGTTCATGAATTTCTCCCTTCTCCGGCGGAACCGGAAGTGCGATGAGTCCGGCGGAACAGCCGGATATGACACGGTGTACACAGTCTATTCCATGGGACGTAGAAAATCCACCCCCTGCGGCTTGAATTGCTCGGGGCAGTCTGGGAAAATGGAATTATGATGTAGAATACAGAGGTGCATCGATTTTTTTTCTTTCGGGGGAGTGAGCGATGAATATCGGTAAAGAAGATCTGCGAAACGCGGCAAAGAAGGGGATTCTCTCCGAAGACCAGGCGGAGCGTCTGTGGATGTTTCTCTCCGATGAGATGCGTGAGGTACCCTCTTTCAGAGTGGCTCATATTCTCTACTATCTCGGAGGGCTCATCGCGATCGGCGCGATGACGCTCTTCATGAATCAGGGGTGGGAACTCTTCGGAGGGTGGGGAATCTTCGGCATCTCGATCGTCTATGCGCTGGCAGGTCTCTTCTTCGTGGACTACTTTATGAAACGGCCGGGGCTTTCCATACCTGCCGGTATTCTCGGCGCTTTTGTAGTGGCGTTGGTTCCGCTGGCGATTTACGGTCTTCAGAATGCCCTCGGCCTCTGGGACGGCGACCGAATCTACAGAGAGTATCATATCTATATCGATTGGCGTTGGATGTCCATGGAGCTTGCGACTCTGTCGGTGGCGACGCTGCTCTTGTGGCGCTGGAAGCTTCCTTTTATGGTGATGCCGGTGGCGGTGACGCTCTGGTATATGAGCATGGATCTCGCGCCGTTCCTCTTCGGGGATGCGGATGTGACATGGGCGCTGAGGCGCGCGGTGTCGCTCTGGTTCGGACTGGCGGTGCTCCTGCTCGCGGTGCGCGTCGATTTCATGACTCGATCGAAAAAGGATTTCGCATTCTGGCTCTACTTGTTCGGATTGGCCGCCTTCTGGGGAGGACTCTCCCTCATGGATTCCGGAAGCGAACTGGGGAAGTTTTTCTACTTCTGCGTCAACCTTCTTCTGATCGCCGTAGGAGCGCTCCTCTCCCGCAGAGCGTTCGCGGTCTTCGGAGGGATGGGGGCCGCCGGGTACATAGGATACCTGACGTGGCGGGTCTTCAGCGACAGCCCCGGTTTTCCGTTCGTTCTCTCCTTTTTCGGCTTCTTCGTCATCTGGCTCGGTATCCGTTGGCAGAGGAAGGAGCGGCAGATTACGGCGGCGCTTCGTTCGTTTCTCCCCGCAGAGATCCGCAGTTTTCTTGAGAGGAACGACTGACGACGGATTCTCGTGGAGAATCCGCGCGGCGGCTTAGCCTCCCTAACATGATTCAGGCGGGCGCCGGCCCGTATCCGTAGAACGGAAAGAGGGAAAAACGTGGAGTTCATTGTCACTCTTCTCGTCGCAGCGGTTTTGGTTCGTTGTATAAAAATCTACGTCGGGGTTCCGAAAAAGGAGTCTCCTCTGGTGCTTTCGGGGGATGTCGATGACTCTTTCGCTTCAGGCTCACGGAACGCGGCTTCCCGTTGGCTGTCCGCCGGACAGTCCTTTGTCTGCAGAGGATATGCAGTCGAAGACGGAATGGTCTATGTGGGAGAGAGGATGCGGGATTTTACCGGAATGAACGAAGGGTGTCTCATCGATCCGTCGCTTCCGGTCGCGCCTTGCGGCACGCCGTACGAACGTGTGAAGGATGCGCTTCCCCGTTACGAGAAGCTGACTCCTGAACAGAGGGGCGGATATCTGCACTGGCTCGGGCGGGGACGTTCCGGGCCGGTGGATTCTGCATGGCTTTTCCTTTTTCTCTACGGTATCGAACGGAGGCTCTTTGTGGATGGACCGAGGGGGAATGTATCAAGTCAGGAACGAAACGAACTCGCGGACGAAATCCGCCGTCTTGCGGTTCTTTACGGCGAACACCGTTCGTTCAGAGGATACTGTAAAAACCTCCTCGCCGTCGAATGGGCTCTCAAAGGCGATTATGCGGAGATTCCCGAATGGGTCGACTTTACCGACCGTTTCTGCGCGGGGACGTTCAACGTCATTTTCGCGCTCTATGTTTCTAGGAACCAGCCGATTCCGGCGGAGGTGGCTTTTCAGTGGGCGGCGCTTCATCCGGAATTTGTTCCGGGGACTGCCGCCCGCCGTGCGCCGGATGATTTCCGCCGCCTTTTCCTCGACGCGTACACGAGGAATTTCGATGAAGGGATCGTCATCCATAAGAACAGGTCGCCGCTGAACCTCATCTACAAAGGGGCGAATCCTTCGTTCGGCAACGGCGTCAAACTCTCCATCCCGTCTCTCCCCGATCCTTTCCTTCTGGCGACGCCGCTGAAGAAAATCCGCGCTCTCGCAGCGGAGTGCGTGTCGGAGATGGAGCGTGAAGGAAAACTCGGGGAGAGGCTTCGGCAGCATGGTGCGACGGAGGAAGAACCGCTCGACTATCTGGATGATACGCATCGCGAGTTTTTGGCCCGCCTTGCGGAGAAAACGCTCTGGCCGAGAGGACAGGTTCTCTCGGTCTGCGAATCGCTCGCCATCGTCCCGGATTCCTCAGTCGAACTGCTGAACTCGTGGGCGTGCGTAACGGGTGGAATTCCGCTGATCGATGACGGTGATCCGCTCTTCGTCGATATTTCTCTTTTACAGGAAATTCTCGTCCGCGAGTCTTCCGACGCAGGCTAGCCGCGTTCAGGGATGTAGCGCTCAAGGGCGGCGACCAGCGTTTTTTTATCCAGAGGTTTCGAGATAAAACCGTCCATGCCGGCCGAGATTGCGCGATCGCGCGTTTCGCTCTGCACATCGGCGGTGAGCGCTATAACGAATGCCCGCCTGCCTGTCGTCTTTTCTATCTCCCGAATCCCCGCAACGGCGTCGTACCCGTCCAGCTCGGGCATTTGAAGATCCATGAGGACCAGATCGGGAGCGCTCTCCCGATAGAGACGGAGCGCTTCTTTTCCGTCTACGGCCTCGATGATCGCGGCGCCCGGCAGATTTTTTTCGAGGATGGACTTGACCAGCAGCCTGTTGAGTTTGGAGTCCTCGGCGACGAGGATGGAAAATCGGCCGTTCATTCGCTTTTCCCGGATGTCGCCATTTGTTCGCGGTTCGTTCGGGGTAGGAGAGGCGGCGCGTCGTTCGAGGAGCATTTTCCGAAGAAGGCCGCGTTTGACCGGTTTCCCGAGAGAGTAGCAGTTTTTCGCATTCGCGACGGAGACTGCGGAGCGCCTTTTTCCTATTGCAGGTGATTCCAACAGAATCGCCTTCCCCTCTTCACGCGAAACGACACGATCCAGCAGAATCTCCAGTTCTTTCGTTTCCGCAGCCGTAGGGTCGATCAGGAGCGTATCGAACGCGCCGGCGTCGTCGAACTTACCCAAGGCCTCGGCGCCGTTCGCCGCTCTCCCGCACGGTATGTTCCACTGCCGCAGCAGCCGTTCGAGAAGCGCTCCGCCGCGTTCGTTGTCGTCCACGATCAGCGCCCTTCGAGGAAGTCCGTCGGGCGCAGGCTCGTTGTCGTCCATGGCTCGGAAAGGAGCGCGTATTGTGAAGAAAAAGCGACTGCCTCTTCCGGGGTCGCTCCGGAGTTCGAGAGCGCTCTCTATTTTTCCGAGGATACCGTTCGAGATCGCAAGTCCAAGTCCCGTCCCTCCGTATTTCCGTGTGTTCGAAGCGTCCGCCTGCGAAAACGCTTTGAAGAGCTTTTCGCGTTCGTCGTCGGCGATGCCGATGCCGGTGTCCCGGACCGAAAAGCTGAAGCTGCCGATCCGTTCGTCCTCCGCCCTGAAATCGACCGAGAGTTCCACTTCGCCCCGCTCCGTAAATTTGACTGCGTTGCCGAGAAGGTTGACGAGCACCTGCTTGATTCTCACGGGGTCGATCCACGCTGTACGTGGAAACATGGGCGGGATGTCCAGGAGCAGCTCGATCTCCTTCTCGGCCGCGCCCCACTTGACGATGTCGAAGCAGCTTTCCAGAAGTTCATGAAGATCGGTCTCCACACTCTCCAGCTCCAGTTTGCCCGCCTCGATCTTGGAGATGTCGAGGATGTCGCTTACGATGCCGAGCAAGGCGTAGGCGGAGGTGTTCGCGTTTTCGAGGTACCCCCGCTGGACGGGCGACAGTTCGGTTTCTAGGGCGAGGTTGGTGAATCCGACGACACCGTTCAGAGGAGTTCTGATCTCGTGACTCATGTTCGCCAGAAATTCCGATTTCGCCACGCTCGCGGCTTCGGCCTGGATGCGGAGTCGTTCGGCGGTCCTCATAGAGGATCGGAGTTCCTCCATCATTCTTATCCGTTCCGTTATATTCTCGATGACGCCGCCCAAAACTGTCCGGCGGGCAAACTCGACGGGGAATTTTCGGCTTTCGTAGACGTTGCCGCCGATGCGTTCCTCCACGACCGAGACGCTCTTTTTTTCGAGAGCTTCGAGGTCGCTCTCCCGGCAGATGCTCGCCATTTCCCGAGGCATCAGCTCCTGGTCGGTCTTTCCCAGCACCTCCTCCTCGCTCTTGCCGAAGAAGTCGAGCAGCGGTCGATTGGCCATGAGATACCGCAACGAGTCGTCCTTGATGAAGGCCATGAGGTTCGACGCATGGATGAACTCCTTGAAG
Organism: Synergistaceae bacterium; assembly: GCA_018436725.1. Lineage (GTDB taxonomy): Bacteria > Synergistota > Synergistia > Synergistales > Aminobacteriaceae > JAAYLU01. The sequence continues at coordinate 8,649 of JAHDKT010000014.1, forward strand.
AGCGTCTCGCTCTCGCGGAGCGCGCGTTCGGTACGTTGTCTTCGCCGTATGTTCGAGAGAAGGAAGAAGACGCCTGTCGACTGGAGCAGAAGCGCCGCCGCGGCGATTCCGAAGATCCAGGAGTTTCTCTGTCTGATTCCCGCCTGTGCGAGCAGCATCTCCGTCCGATCCTCGACGATCGAAAAGAGAAGCTGTCTCTCTTCAATCTCGATGGGGTAGGAGGAGACCAGGACGTTGCGGATACTTCCGTCGGCGAGTCGGTGCTGAAAATGGAAGGTGTTTCTGCTCTCTCTCCTTGCGGCGTTCATCTCCGCCGCTATCCGAGACGGAGTCATGGTGTTGATCTGCGCGATGTTCATGCCGACGAGAGCGGGGTAGCAGTAGTAGCGTCGGGCGGCCGCGTTCGCGTCGACGATCTCGCCCGTTGACGAGTCGATGAGGAGCATGACCGATCCGTGCTGTTCGAAGAGGTCGTAGGTGAAGAGCGACGACGGCGTATGCGCTCCGTCGGAGAGCGTCTCATCGAGGGGACGCTCCGTCGGCGTCGCGCGGGGCGGAAGGAGGGATTCAGGAATGCTGCGGCGCTTGAGGATCTCGGCGTTGACGGCGGGGAGGATTCCCTTTTCCGTACAGCGCTTCTCCGGCGGGGAGGCGAAAAGCTTCCGGCGTTCCTCGTCCGGGGTGCGCGCCGCGTTCAGGAATTCGACGTACGGAGGAATATCCTTCAGGCCGGCGTTATTCAGTTCGACGACGAAACTCTTGTGGACCGAGTCCGTCCACTCGTACTCCTGATTGTAGGAGCGGAGCGGGAGAATGGAAGGACTCTCGTGCGCGAAGGCAATAGAGTGTACAATAGCGCCGAGGAGCAGCGCGAGGAGAAGAAGCGCCGTCCGCCGCGCGAAACGCTGGGCGTTTCCGTCGTGCGGAGCGGTAGAGGAAGGAGTTGGAGCGCTGTTCCGGCGGCGAATGGGCGGGAGTCTCATTGCAGTCCTCCTTCGGGCGTCCTTTTCCGGGGTACGTGTCCCTGGGGGCGGAATAGGCTCTTCCGCCGCTTATGATACTACGGAACCGGTAGGAATTAAACGTTCGCGCAGTATCCGAAATTGCGCATTCACTCCGAAGGAGGTGTTCTTGTGGGTGTCGTTTCGAGCTTTCCTCCCGTAGCCCGCTCCGATGCGCTGGTCTGCGTTCTCGGCAGTATGCCGGGCCGAGCCTCGCTCGACGCCGCGCAGTACTACGCGCACCCCAGAAACGCCTTCTGGCCCATCCTCGAATCGGTGCTGGGAATCCCCCGCGCGGCTCCCTACGCGGAGCGGCTTGAACGCCTCAAGGAACGCCGCGTCGCGCTCTGGGACGTACTCGGTTCATGCGCACGCGAAGGCAGTCTGGATGCACGCATCAAACAGTCGAGCATCGTCCCGAACGATTTTTCGTCCTTTTTCACGGCGCACCCGCTGATACGCACACTCTTCTTCAACGGGGCCAAGGCCGAGACAGTCTATCGAAAAGAGGTCCTCCCCTCGCTCCCCGAACAGTTCCGGTCCTTGAGGCTTGTCAGGCTTCCGTCCACCAGCCCCGCGCATGCCGGGATGCGCTTCGAGGAGAAACGGAAAGTTTGGGGAAGTCTTGAATGGGCTCTTGATGAAAACGCTCGGCGAGGGTACTATGAATGCCGGAGTATTTTCTGAAGAGAGAGGGAGTTTATCCCGTGTTCAGCAGTACTGTCCGGCGGAGACGCTCGGCGGTATTCCGATCCGACGGATCAAAACAAAAGGAGGGTTTGCAATGGATGTCGGTACTCTGCGTTGGTTCTTTTTCTGGTGCACCTTTTTGAATTTCCTTATTCTGGGAGGCTTTTTTTTGGGATTCGCTTTTGCCGGCGATAAACTTTTCCATTTCCACCGCAAGTGGTTCGCCCTTGACAGGGACGCATTCGACACTGTTATGTACTTCTTCATGGGAATCTATAAAATTCTCATCCTCGTCTTCGGGTTCGTCCCCTGGATCGCACTGCTGATAGCGGGCTGATCGAGAGGGAGGCGCTTCGCAGCCGCTGCGCGGAGCGCCTCCCTCCTCAAACAGCATGGAAACGTATGGAATTTCGCTCTTTTAAAGGAACGCAGCGGTCTTTTCCCCTTCAGTAATCCCCTTGAAAACGACGTTTTCCAATACACCGTCTACCACCGGGTTCGGCGGCGCGAGATTTCTGAACATGCGTCTTCCTTCCATGGTTTATAATGCTCAAGGTTCGAAACCAGTTTTTCGGGAAAGGAGAATGCGTATGACGACCAATGATTGTGAAAGGAAGAAACGCCTGCTTTTCGTCGGCGCCGGACACGCTCACCTGTTCAGTCTGGCGCGCCTCGATCGCTTTCTCCGCAGGGGTATCGACGTGACTGTCGTTTCCCCTTCGCCCCTCTGGTATTCGGGCATGGGGCCGGGATTGCTCGGCGGTTCGTACGAGGTTGCTGAGGCCTCGGTGAATGTACGCTCGCTCGTCGAAAGCAAGGGAGGATGTTTCCTGGAGGGGAAAGTCGCCTTCATCGATCCTCGGAAGCGCTTGGTCCGCACCGAGGACGGTACGGAAAGAGCGTACGACGCGCTCTCTCTGAATATCGGCTCGGAAGTCTTCTCCACGCTGCTGGATGGTTCGCCGGACCACGTCTTCGCGGTCAAGCCGGTCTCTTCGTTTCTGGAGCTGCGGAGGCGGATACTCGCTCTGCCGCCCGGCGCGGAGGGGCGCCTCGCTGTGGCGGGCGGAGGTCCGTCGGGGTGCGAGGCTGCCGCCAACGCCCGCGAACTGGCCGAAAGACATGGACGTACGCTCCGCGTCACCCTCGCGGCGGGCGCCGCCGGCCTGCTGCCGTACTTGCCGTTGAAGGCGCGTCGGCTTGCCGCTGCGGAGCTGCAGCGGATGGAGGTCGAGGTCTCCGAGCGTCGGATCACGCTCGTTTCCGGGGATACCCTTGTATACTCTGACGGGTCGACGGGGCGGGCGGATTTTCTGCTGGTCGCCACGGGCGTCCGTCCCCCGAAACTCATCACGGAATCCGGATTCGAGGTCGACGAGGAGGGGGCCATGATCGTCGACGAATACCTCCGGGCGGTCTCGTCGGACGGGGTGTTCGGCGGAGGCGACTGCATCGCATTTCGGGGCGCGCCGCTTCCGCGGGTCGGAGTGTATGCGGTCAGGCAGGGGGCTCTGCTCTTCGCGAACCTCCTTGCGTACCTTTCGGGAAGTCGTTTGCGAGCGTTTCTCCCTCAACGGGAGTTCCTCTCCATCCTGAACCTGGGGACGACCGGCCTGCTTGTTCGGAAGCCGTTCGTCGTCAAGGGGCGCTTCGCTCTTTTCCTGAAGCGTTGGATCGACCGCCGCTTTTTAAAGGAATTCCAAGGACATGCCGCGGAGAAACTTCCCGCGCCTCCGACCGGCGATCCGGACTGCGGCGCGCGGTGAACTTCGGTGTGTCGTAACTGCTCGTTCTTGTCGAAAGGATTGGATCATGGAGCGTTTTAATTTACGAAAAATTGCCATGCAGTTCGGCGAACTGGTCAGGGCGGAGTGGAGCACCTTCTGGTTCGCGACGCTCGGCGCTGTGCTGATGAGCTTCTCCATCATCGCGCTCGTCGTCCCGTACCGCTTCGCCGGGGCCGGACTCGCCGGAGTCGCGCTGCTCGCCCGGTACGTGTTCGACGTCTCCCCGGCATGGGTGATCGCTGCGGGCAACCTGCTGCTGCTGGCCTGGGGGTGGCGGGCGCTCTCTCCGCGCTTCGTCCTCTGGACGCTCTACGTCTCGATGCTCTCCTCGGGCGCGGTCGCTTTCTTCGAGCTTTTCCGCTACCCGGTGCTCGGCAACACCTTCCTTGCGGCGCTGCTGGGAGGGGTGTGCAGCGGGATCGGCATGGGGCTCGTCTTCCGCGTCGGCGGCTCCACCGGCGGCACGGACGTCATCGTCGCCGCCGCGAAGAAGCGCTGGGGCGTCGACATGGGGATGTTCTCCTTTTATATCAACACCGCCATCCTCTTTCTTTCGTGGTTCGCGGTGGATCTCGAACAGCTCCTCATGGGCGGCGTGCTGCTCTACGTAGAAAGCGTCACCATCGACAGCGTGCTCAAGTCATTCGACCGAAGGAAGCAGGTCACCGTCATCACCTGCAAGGTGGAGGAGGTAAAGCGCTTCATCGTAGACGACATGGAGAAGGGGGCGACCCTCATCAGAGGCGAGGGGGCGTATACGGGAGCCGAGCGGCCGATGATCATGGTAGTGCTCAACCGGCGGCAGGCGATGGAGCTGAAGCTTTTCACCGTCTCCGTGGATCCGAACGCGTTCATCATCATGGCCGACGTCGCCGAAGTGGTGGGGGAGGGGTTCAAGCACTGGAAGAACATCTAATCCCCCTGCGCGGAGGAATCGCCGGAAAAAAGTCCGTTCGCCATGCCGGGAGAATCCCGGCATTTTTCGTAGGCGTATCTTCCGGGAAGCCTGCAACATTTCCATGATGCGCGCGATCTTCGCCTTGCCGCGATGTCCGGCGAACAGGTACTGTCGTCGGACATCACGACGCGCCTTCGAGAATCCTGTTCATGATATCTCCTCCCCCGATGTTTCCGACTGCGGAATGCGCTTTTTGAGCGCCCTCCGCGCGATTCGGGCGACATAGACGGCAAGCGCCGCCGTCGCCGCGAAACCCGCCGTCGTGAGCGCCCATTCCAATGGCGTACGCGCGCGTTCTCCCGCCCCCAGCGAGGCGAGATCCGCCGCCAGGGAGCCTATATAGGCGTACATTATGCTTCCGGGTATCATCCCCGCCCACGACGCGATGAGATACTCGCGGAAGGAGACGCCGGAGAGGCCGTACAGATAGTTTTGAACATTGAAAGGAAACGCCGGAGAAAGGCGCGTCAAAAAGACGATCTTCCACCCTTCGGCTGCCACCGCTTCGTCGATCAGCCGGAACGTCTCGTTATGCCCGAAACGGCGTGCGATTCGCTCGCGGGCCAGATAACGCCCGGCCAAAAAGGCCGCCGAAGCGCCGGTTGTGGCGCCGAACAGGGCGAGCACGCTCCCCTTGAACAGGCCGAAGAGCGTGCCCGCGCCTATGGTAAGAAAGAGCGCCGGGAACATGAGGAGGCTGAAGACGATGTAGAGCGCGAAGAGGATCAGCGCTCCGGCCGCTCCTGCGGTGTGCGCCTTCGGAAGGGCGCTTCGAAACAACGCCTGTATGCCGGGCGCTCCGAAGGCGAGAAGGAGCGCGAGCGCTCCGCCGAGAAGCAGGGCGATCTTCCAGGCTGAAAGAGCGAGGATGCGTGCGGACAGTGTTGTTTTCAAGAAATCTCCCTCCTCCCTCCGAAACGAGATTTTCGCACTTTCAGAGGTATTCATTGGGTACGAACGCCCCCGCCACGCTTTTCAAGACGGGATCTTCGGACGCTGTACAGAATTCTCGAAGCGTGCGACGACAGATCGTCCGGAGAAATACAGTCCGGGATGAACCTGCACACATCCGCGGCTCCGGCGTGATTTCGAACACCGGGCACGGAAGCGATGCGAGCGTAGCGCCCACGCACTCCGCCCCATACCGGGCGCTTCCGTTTACACGCTTTCGGGGTGTTCCGGGGAGCGGAAACTCTATTGAGGCGCGCCCCTTCTCCCGCCGAGGCAGCGTTCGATGACCTCGCGGACCTCCTCCTTGCGGACGGGCTTGGAGAGGTAGTCGTCCATTCCTGCGGCGAGACACTCTCCCCGCGTCTCCGGCTGCACGTCCGCCGTGACGGCCACGATGCGGCAGCGCTCTCCGCCCGGTGCGCTCTCCCGTTCCAGCGCGCGAATCTCCGTGCTCGCCTGAAATCCGTCCTTGACCGGCATCTGGATATCCATGAAGATAAGATCGGGTCTGCGCTCTCTGAAGAGCGAAACCGCGCGCTCGCCATCTTCAGCCTGTATAAGGGTGGCGAAGGGGGCTATCTTGGAGATCACAACAGCGAGCATCTTCATGTTCAGAGGTTCGTCCTCGACGAGCATCACGACAGGATTCTCCTTCTTTCTTCCGGGAGGGAGGGGGCTCGCGTCCTGCCTCGGGGCCTCCGTTACGCCGGGTGAAGAAGCGGAGGCAGCCCCGCCGTACTCAAGCCGCAGGGTAAAAAGGAATCTGCTCCCCTCTCCCGGCGCGCTCTCCACTTCGAGCGCGCTTCCCATTTTCTGCAACAGGCGCCGGCAGATGGAAAGACCCAGCCCCGCGCCGCCGAACCTTCGGGTGTCCGACGAGTCCGCTTGGTAGAAGGGCTCGAAGATGTGCGCGCGCTCTTCCGGCGACATGCCGATGCCGCTGTCCTTGACCGAGAAGGAGAATGCGCCGGCGTTCCCGTTGAGCGGCGCGAATCGCAGCGCGAGTTCGACGTCTCCTCTCTCCGTGAACTTGACGGCGTTGTTCAGCAGATTGACGAGCACTTGCTCCAGCCGCACGGGGTCGAAGACGGCGCGCTCCGGCACGTTCGGTTCCACGTTCGCGGAAAGCGCGACGCCCTTTTCGGCGGCCGAGGCGCGCACAGGGGCGAGCGCTCTCCCGACGGTCTCCCGGATGTCCGAGGAAACGAGGTTCAGCTCCAGACGCTCCGCCTCGATCTTCGAGATGTCGAGCACGTTGCTGAGGATATCGAGCAGAAGACGCGCCGAGGTGTCGATGTATCCGGCGTACTCCCGCTGGGTCTCGTCGAGCGTCGTCTCCCGGAGAAGTCCGAGAAAGCCGATGACGCCGTTGAGCGGTGTGCGTATCTCATGGCTCATGTTCGCCAGAAAGGCCGACTTGGCGCGGTTTGCGGCCTCCGCCTCGTGCTGGAGGACGCGGGCGTTGGCCGTCGTCCTCCGAAGCTCCTCCTCGGCGCGCTTGCGCTCCGTGATGTCGGTGATGAGACCGACGAGCCCCGCGACCTCCCCCTTTTCGTCGAAGAAGGGGGCCTTGTTGAAGAGGACGTCCCTGCGCTCTCCCGTCGAACTCATTACCTGCCATTCGTACGTCTGCGGCTTGGGATCGGCGAAGAGTTCGTCGTCGCGGCGCTTGTACTCGTCGGCGATCTCTTTCGGTCCCATGTCGTGGACGGTTTTACCCAGTATCTCTTCGTCGGAGCGTCCGAACATTTTTCTGAAAGCCTTGTTGCAGCCTAGGTAGCGTCCCCCTTTGTCCTTGGAGAAGACCGGGTTAGGGATGACGTCGATCAGCGATCGGAGGAAGGAGAGCTGCCTTTCGAGCGCGCGCTCCGCAATTTTCCGGAGCACGACGGCCCTCGCCAGCAGCAGGAGCACGACGGTCTGGGCCAGCAGACCCGCTATCAGCAGGCCTACGATTATCAGATTCCGCCGGTAGAGCGCCCGGCGGGCGGCGACGGACTCCGTCTCGTCGACGACGACCGAGTGGAGCAGCGACCTTCCCTCCATCGAAAAGGGGAAAGAGTACACGTCGACGTCGCGGACGGAGCCGTCCGCAATACGATGCCGGAAGTGGAAGCGGTTCTCCCGCATCGTGCGCGCCCGCTCCATCTCGCGGGCGATCTCCTCCGGAGGGAGGGTGTTGATCTGCGCGATGTTCATTCCGCAGAGATTCGGGTAGCCGTAGAAGCCTCGTGCCGCGCGGTTTCCGTGGAGTATGGTTCCCGTGGACGGGTCGATCAGCATCATGGGCGCGCCGTGGTCCTCGAAGAGGTCGTGCGTCGGGAAATCTCCCCATTCAATGTCGCCGTGCAGATGCGCGGCATGGTCGCCGTGCAGCGACGCGGCATGGACGCCGTGCGCGAGCGAGGAGAAGAGCGCCGCGAGGAGGAGCAGTCGAAAGACGGGGCGGAATCCGCCCGAGCGGGAAAATGCATCGTGCATCGTAGTTCACCAACTTTCAGCGGATGGTTTCGTTCGGCGACGGAATCATTCGCCATACACCCTCCGCTCGCATGCCCGTGCGACGCGGTGACGCCGGAGGCGCGCGAGCGGAGGGAAGCGTGGAGGCTCGCGTTGCGAAACGAAGTGAAACGGAGGGGGGGCTTGCGCCTACCTCCCGGGGAGCGCGGAGAGTCCGCCGACTTCGTTCTCGCGCTCCACTTTGAATTTTTCGGCGATGCGCTTCAACTCCTCGGAGGTCTCGCTCACCTCCTGCGCGCTCGTGGCTACGTTCTCCATCGCCGCCGCCGTCTCCTCCATCGAGGCGGCAAGGCTCTGCACGTGATCGTCCGCCGTCTCCATAACGGTCGCCGTAGTGTCGATCAGCGAGACCACCTTCTCCGACTTGGCGACCTCCTCGTCCGTCGTCGTGATGATCCTGCGCACGTCGGCTATCGTACTTTCTATAGCCTTGCCTATCCGGTCGAGCGCTCCTCCGGCGACGTGCGCGACGGCGACGCCCTCTTCCACTCCTTTCCGGCTCTTCCGCATCGACTCCACCGCGGAGCGGGTACCGTCGAGTATCTTCCCCACCAGTTCGGCGACTTCGCCCGCCCCGCGCTGCGACTGCTCGGCGAGCTTGCGCACCTCTTCGGCCACCACCGCGAAGCCGCGCCCGGCCTCCCCGGCGCGCGCGGCCTCGATGGCGGCGTTCAAGGCCAGCAGATTCGTCTGGTCGGCAAGACTCGTGATGGTATCGCCCACTACGCCGATTCTCTCCGAATAGTGGTTGAGCCGAGTCAGCAGCTCCTCGGTCTCCTGAACGGAGATCTTGATGTTCTCCATGCGGTCGATGGTTCGGGCGACGGTTTCGCTCCCCTCGGAGGCGGCTTCGGCCATGTCGTTCGAGTTCTTGTCCGCGTTGGAGGCAAGCGTTTGGGCGATCTGGATGAGGCTGCTCATCTCCAGCATCACCGTGGACGACTCGACGGCGTTGCCGCGCCCTTTCCTCGTCTGTTCGGCGAGCCGCGCGTTGCTTTCGGCGACCTCGCCGGTGGTGCTGGTGACCTCCTCGGTGGAGGCCGCCGTTTCCTCGGAGAGCGCGGCGAGATGGATGGACTTCTTCTTCAGCTCGCGGACCGTGTCCCGCTGCACCGCGACCATCTCTGCGAGCGCGTCGGCCATGAGGCCCAGCTCGTCGCGGTTGGCGATACGGAAGTCTTCCCGCTCGATGGTGAGGTCGCCGTCGCGCGCGACTCCGGCGAGTTCGGCGACGCGCTTCAAAGGAACCGTCAGGCTGCGCGTCATGAGGAAGGCGACGACCGCGCCGAGGAGCACCGCGACGACCGTGGCGATCAGGATGACGAGGATGGTGGAGGCGAGGCTGGAGACCGCGTTTTCCGCGATCTTCCCGGCGTTCGTCGCTCCGGTACGCACCACCTCGTCGGCGAGCGCGAGCACGGAAGTCGCAGCCGTTCCTCTCTCCGCCTCGAGCGTTTCGAGAAGATTCCACTCTTTCAATATCTCCGCAAGCACGGCCTTGTACTCCTCTCCCGCCTCGCGGATGCCGTCGAGCTGGTCGAGGTTGGCCTGCCGGGTGGTCCCGGAGCGTATTTCGTCCAGAATGGCGTCGACCCGGTCGAACGTCTTCATCGCCTCTTCAAGAAGCGCGGGATTTCTCGTGGCTTGCCCCTGGAAGTTGGCGATGCGGATGGCGTTTCCGAGGTCGATGACGTCGTTGATCCGGTTGATCTTTTTGACTCGGTCGCGAAGCCGGTCCGCTCCGTCCCCGGCCTGGATGTGTCCTTCGAGCGCTTCGTTCTGGGAGGCGAGGTATTCTTCGGACTGGCGGAAGAAGACCTGCTGCGCCGTGTTTCCGCGCGTCCGCGCCGCCGCGATGGCTTGAACGGCCGCTTCCGTGCGGTCGACGAGGTCCGCGTACCGATCGACGGCTGCGGAGGCCTTGGCCGCGTTCTCCCGAAGCCGCACGAGCGAGGGGTATTTGGCGGCGAGGTCCGAGGCCGCCTTCAACCTGTTCCGTATCTCGACCAAGTTCTGCCGCCCTCGCTCGAGGTACTGCGGTTCGTAGGTGTAGCCGTAGCCGCGGATCTCGTACATCACGCTCTGCGCCGCCTGCTGCACCGAAGCCGCCACAACCATTTCGGGCACGGCCTCGTTCGCCAGGGAGCGGGCTCGATGCTGCACGCCGCTCATGTTCATCCAGCTCGTCGCGCCCACGCCCGCGAAGATGAGAAGCAGCGTCCCGAACGCCAGTGAAAGCTTCGATCCGATCTTCATACTCTTGAACATCGATATCTCTCCTTTTGTGAATGAATTGAGGAACCCTTTTCTCTCTCTTCGCTGCATGTTCGCCTTTCATCCGCTTACCATCATGGCGGTTTCGCCGTCGGGCGGAACGAGGTGGCGCGCGAAGCCTTTCAGGGGCGGGAGCGCATGCGGTTCAAGCTATGAACGCTCCATCGAAGAAGCACCCCGTCATTCTCCGCCCATCCGACGCTTCCGCTCCTCGACACCGCTGCGCGAAACGATCCAATCGCGTCCCAACTTCCGCCCCTCAAGTCTCCCCCGCCTGATCAAAAAACGCACCCTCTGCTCCGTCACTCCGAGGATCAGGGCCGCCTCCGGGACGGTCAGCACGCTCCGCATGACCTCCAATTCCGTTTCTTGTCTTCTTTCCATACCGCACTCTCCCGTGGTTTTTTCCTTCGACCTTATGATGAACTGCCGCTGATCGGCCGAATGGACGCAACCGCCGCTTCGACGCGGAAGCCATAATTCCGCATGGTTCATCAAAATGAACGCGCGAACAAACATATTATATTATTTGAAAATACACTACCTAGGCTTGCAAGAAAAACCGCCATAATACTTAACGGATACTAAGTATTATTACTTAGCGCAGTCAAAGCGATCCCCGAAATTGCGAGGCGCGGCAAGGATTCGTATACTGCGCGCCGTACCGCGCACGTCATTTTCTCCGCGCCGTACCCCGCTTCAAGGAAGCCGCTCCGTCGTCATCCGCAAAGACGTCGATCCAGTTCGATCACGAAATTGTCCTGCACACGAAAGCCTCGTCCGCTCTCTCCCGTGTACTTTTCGTTGAAATGTACTTCATAGTCTGACAACAGGTTCTTGACAAGAGAAGGGAATGAGGATAAAAATAGAATCATGCCATTATAAGTAGAATAGCGTTCTATTTTTGGAGGTGGTCGCGTGGTTTCGTCCGAATCGGAACGGCATGTCGACGCGTTGCTTCGGGGAATGGAGATTCTCGAGGTGCTCGAAGCGCATCCGCACCTGACGCTCGCGCAGATACACGAAAAAACCGGGATCACGAAGAGCCGTATTCTCCGCATGTGCGGAACGTTCGTCTCCCGAGGTTTCATGGGGTGCGACCCCGAAACGGGCAGGTACTCGCTCGGACCCCGTCTCATGCTCCTGGGAAGGGCGTACCAGGAGGCGAACCCTCTCGTGCCGGTGGTTCGTCGGACGCTCAAAGAGCTGGTCGCCGAAACGAAGGAGACGGCGAGCTTCTACGTGCTCAGCGGGATGAAGCGTCTCTGTCTGGTGCGCGAAGAGAGCCCCATGGGGATCCGCTACTCCACGCCGGAGGGCGTCGAACGCGGACTGCACTCCGGCGCCGCGGGAAAGCTCATCCTCGCGTTCTCTTCCGAAGAGGTCCGGAATCTCTTCTTCGCGGAAAAGAAAACGTACGAGGCCTACACGCCCAACAGCGTCACAAGCGCCGAGGCGATGAAAAAAGAGATCGAGGAGGCGCGTCTCCGCGGGTTCGCCCGCAGCATCGCCGAGCGCATACCGGACGCATGGTCGCTCGGCGTTCCGGTGTTCGGAGCGGGAAACGTCTTCCGGGGGGCGATGGTGCTCTCCGGCCCTCTGAGCCGCCTCGACGACGAGAGCGAACGGCGCATGCTGCTCGTCCTCAGGCGCAAGGGGGAGGATCTCTCCTTCCGCCTGGGGTGCTCTGTCAGAATCGAAGACATGTAAGGTCAACATACTGCGAAGGAGAGTGCCGCCGATGGGAATCCCCGCCGGGGAACGGATCTGTTCGAAGATCGACGAAATAGCGGGCGAACTGTGGAGGACGAGTCTTTTTCTTCATGAGCACCCGGAGACAGGGTACAAGGAGTTCCAGGCGCGCGACGCGCTCGTTCGCGCGGCGTCCTCGTACGGTTTCGAGGTCGCGGAGGGCGCCGGAGGCGTCGGGACGGCCTTCCGCGCGGAGCGTTCCGGGGCGGCGCAGGGGCCGAAGGTCGCGTTCCTCGCCGAGTACGACGCGCTCCCCGAGATCGGGCACGCATGCGGGCACAACCTCATCGCCTCCGCCTCGCTGGGAGCCGCCGCCGCGCTTGGTTCTCTGGCCGACGAGCTTTCCGGCTCGGTCCTGTTGGTGGGGACGCCCGCCGAGGAGGGCGGGGGAGGGAAGCTTCGCCTGATCGAGGGGGGAGTCTTCAAGGACGTGGACTTCGCGCTGATGTTCCACCCCGGCGTGAAGAACCTCATCTGCCGCACCACCCTTGCCCGGCGGGCGATTTCCGTGGAGTTCAGGGGCGTGAAGGCGCACTCCAAGGAGTCGTGGAAAGGAGTTGACGCGCTGCAGGCGGTGCTCGAACTCTTCCGTATGATCGACGGCTTCCGTTCGACGATGCGGGACCGCACGCTCATCCACGGCTGCGTCACCGACGGCGGAAAGATCGCGGGGATCAACGACAGGGCGGCCGCCCACTTCTCCGTCCGGGCCCGGACGATGCAGGACCTGGAGATCGCGATGGAGCGCATCCGCCGTGCGATCAGCGCCGCCGAGATGGTCACCGGAGCGTCGGCGACCTTCGTCGAAGGAGAGACGCTGAAGGAGCGCCTGCCGAACAGAAGCATGGCGCTGCGCTTCCGCGAGAAGCTGCGCGCTCTCGGAGAGGACGCGTCGTTCCCCGACGCCTACGAGCCTGCGGGCTCTTCCGACGCCGGCAACCTCTCCCACGAACTGCCTCTTATCCACCCGTACCTCAAAATTACGGACCGCTCCATCAGCTCGCACACGGAAGAGTTCGCCGAGGCCGCGAAATCGGAGCGCGCGCGCGAAGTCATGATCCTGGCGGCCAAGGCGCTGGCGCTCACGGGGTACGACCTGTTGACCGACCATGAGTTCCGGCGGCGGGCGGAGCGCGATTTCAAGGAACGAATCCCCTGCTGCTCCATGGGGGCGTGCGACGAAGAAGGGGGGAGCCGCTGATGCTTCGCTATGTTCTGCGCCGCCTCGCTATGCTCGTTCCGGTCACCATAGGCGTCGCGCTCATCGTCTTTTCGCTGCTCTACATGACGCCGGGCGACCCTGCGCGGATGGCGCTGGGCGAGGACGCTCCCGAGGAGGCCGTGGAGCAGTTCCGACAGAAGAGGGGGCTCGACGACCCGTTCGTCGTCCAGTTCGGCAGGTATGTGTACCGCGCCGCGGTGCACGGCGACATCGGCAACTCGTACGTCACCAAGATGCCGGTGGCCCACGAGGTCGCGGAACGCTTTCCCACGACCATGAAGCTGGCCTTCTCCGCGGTGCTCCTCGGCGTCCTGATCGGCGTCCCCTTGGGAATCGTCTGCGCCGTGCGCCAATACTCCCTCTTCGACTCGGTCGCGATGATCTTCGCGCTCCTGGGTGTTTCCATGCCGAACTTCTGGCTGGGGATCCTGCTGATCCTCCTCTTCTCCGTCCACCTCGGCTGGCTCCCTCCCTCCGGTTTCGGCACGCTCGACGAAATGGTGATGCCCGCCTTCACGCTCTCCGGAGGCAGCCTGGCGATCATCGCGCGCATGACCCGTTCGAGCATGCTGGAGGTCATCCGCGCCGACTATATCACCATGGCGCGGGCGAAGGGGCAGAAGGAGTCGGTCGTCATCTGGCGGCACGCGCTTCCGAACGCCCTCATCCCGGTGATCACCGTCGCGGGGATACAGTTCGGGCGGCTTCTCGGAGGCTCCATCCTCACGGAGTCGGTCTTCTCCATTCCGGGGGTCGGGCGTCTGATGGTCGACTCCATCAAGATGCGCGACTTTCCGATGGTGCAGGGCGGCGTGCTCTTCATCGCCGTGGCCTTCTGCGTCATCAACCTTGCGGTGGACCTTCTCTATGCGTGGGTGGACCCCCGTATAAAGTCGCAGTACAGATAGGAGGCGACGGGATGTTTCTCTTCGAAAAAAACAGCAATCTCCGACTCACGCTCGTCCGCCTGAAGCGCAACCGCCTCGCTCTTCTCGGGTTCGCCATTCTGCTCGTCATCTTTCTGCTGGCCGTCTTCGCGGACTTCGCCGCGCCCTACGGCTTCTCGAAGCAGAACCTCAGGGCGCGCTTCCAGAGCCCGTCGATGCAGCACTTTTTCGGTACGGACGAGTTCGGCAGAGATATCTTCAGCCGCATCGTCTTCGGCGCGAGGATCTCTCTTCAGGTCGGATTTCTCGCCGTCTTCACCGCGATGATCGCCGGAGGGCTGCTCGGCGCCTTTTCCGGCTACCGCGGAGGACGGTTCGACAATATCGTCATGCGCTTTATGGACGTCGTGCTCTCCATCCCCACGATGCTGCTGGCGATCGCCATCGCGGCGGCGCTCGGTCCCGGCCTCTTCAACCTGATGATCGCGGTGGGGCTCTCCACGCTGCCCCGCTTCGCCCGGATCGTCCGCGCCTCCGTGCTCTCCATCAAGGAGCAGGAGTTCGTGGAGGCCGCCCGGGCGATGGGGGCGAGCGACTGGCGTATCATCGTCAGGCACATTCTGCCGAACTGCACGGCCCCCATCATCGTCGAGGCGACGCTCGGCGTGGCGCACGCCATCCTCTCGGCGGCCAGTCTCAGCTTCATCGGGTTGGGCATCCAGCCTCCCTACCCCGAGTGGGGCGCCATGCTGTCGAGCGCCAGAGGGTATCTGCGGGATTACGCCTATATGAGCATCTTCCCCGGTCTGGCGATCATGATCACCATTCTCAGCCTCAATTTCATCGGCGACGGTCTCCGCGACGCGATGGATCCGAAGCTGAAACGATAGTCGGGAGGAGCCGGAAATGAAAACTCTTCACACAGCGGGAACCCCGCTTCTCGAAATACGGAACCTGTCCGTGGTCTACGAGACCGACACCGGGGTCGTCCACGCCGTCGACGATCTCAACATACGGCTCGAACAGGGGAAGACCCTCGGATTCGTCGGCGAAACCGGCGCGGGGAAGACCACGACGGCCCGGGCGATCCTCAGAATCATACAGTCGCCTCCGGGGAAGATCACGGGGGGACGGATTCTGTTCGAGGGGACGGACCTGCTCTCCCTCACCGACGAAGAGATGCGCTCCATCCGGGGCGGGCGGATCTCGATGATCTTCCAGGATCCGATGACCTCGCTGAATCCGGTGATGCCGGTGGACGAACAGATAGCCGAGATGGTGCGGCTGCACGCCGACGTCTCCGCGGAGGAGGCCAGGGCGAGAGCGGTCGAGATGCTCCGTATGGTCGGAATTCGGCCGGACAGGGCGGGGGATTATCCGCACCAGTTCAGCGGCGGGATGCGGCAGAGGGTGGTCATCGCGGTCGCATTGGCGTGCACGCCCGCGCTGCTGATAGCGGACGAGCCCACGACGGCGCTCGACGTCACCATCCAGGCGCAGGTGCTGGAGCTGATCAAGGAGCTGCAGAAGAAGGTGCGCACCTCCATGATCCTGATCACCCACGACATGGGGATCGTCGCCGAAATCTGCGACGAGGTGGCCATCATGTACGCGGGAAGCGTCGTGGAGTACGCCCCCATCGACCCGCTCTTCGAACGGCCGCTCCATCCGTACACGCGGGGGCTTTTCCGGGCGATCCCCGACATCACCGACGATTCCACGGCGGCCATCGAAGTCATCCCCGGCACGCCGCCCGACCCGACCGATCCGCCGAAGGGGTGTTCCTTCTCTCCGCGCTGTTCAAGGGCGAAAGATGTCTGTTTCGAAAAGCGTTGCGGCATGCGCGAGGCGCTTCCGGGGCATTTCGTGGACTGCTATTTCCCGCTGCTGGAAGAAGAGGACGCGCTTGCGCGGAGCGAAGGAGGCGCCAGATGAGCGGGAATGGAACGAATCGGCCGATTCTGGAGGTCAACGGCCTCCGCAAGTATTTCAACGTGAAGAGCGGCGTGCTCCACGCGGTGGACGGCGTCGACCTGCACATCGGAAAAGGGGAGACTCTGGGGCTGGTGGGGGAGTCCGGGTGCGGCAAATCGACCCTCGGCAGAGTCGTCATCGGGCTTGTCGACGCCACGGAGGGCGAGATTCTCTTCGACGGACGGAACACCCTCGCCTTCGACAAGCGGGAGAAGGCCGCCTTCCGCAGGCGCGCGCAGATCGTCTTTCAGGACCCCTACTCCTCGCTCAACCCGAGGATGTCCGTCTCGCAGCTCATCGCCGAACCGCTGGACATCAACAGAGCCTGCGCAAGCCGCAGGGAGATGGACAAAAAGGTCGCCGAGCTGATGGACACCGTGGGGATCGCCGGTCGTCTCGCCGGCGCCTACCCGCACGAACTCGACGGCGGGCGACGGCAGCGCGTCGGCGTGGCCAGGGCGCTCGCGCTCGATCCCGAATTCATCGTCCTCGACGAGCCGGTGTCCGCGCTCGACGTCTGTATCCAGGCGCAGATACTCAACCTCCTCGGCGAGCTGAAACGGCGGGACGGGTACACCTATCTCTTCATCTCCCACGATCTCTCGGTGGTGAAGTACGTCTCGGACAGGATCGCCGTAATGTATCTCGGCAAGATCGTCGAGACCGCCGACAGGCTCGACCTCTTCAAGACTCCGCAGCACCCCTACACGCAGGCGCTCCTCTCCGCGGCGCCGATAGCGAAGCGGGGAGCGGCGCGCGAGCGGATCGTGCTCGAAGGGGATGTTCCCAGCCCGATATCGCCGCCTCCGGGGTGTCGCTTTCAGGGGCGCTGCCGCTACCGGAAGGACGTCTGCCGGAGCGAGACGCCGGAACTCCGCCCCGTCGGCGCCAACGGACATGCCGCAGCCTGCCACTTCGCGGGCGAACTTGGCGCGTAGGCGCGGAAGGCGCCTCGGGAGGACGTTTCCGCGATGAGCGTGCGCGCATACAGATGGTCGGCTCTCGTCCCGATCGCCACCAACCCGCTCATCCTTCTGGACGTGCTGCTGGTGCTCTTCGTCGCCGGTGGAGCCGCCGTTTCGGCCCTGCTGCTGGCCCAGTGGTTCTTCGCCGGCTTCGTCTCCATTGCGAACGTAGCGGAGGCTTTCTTGCTGGCGCTGCTGCTCGACGCTCTCTTTCTCGCCCTCTTTTTCGCCGGGGTCTTCCTCTTCCTGCGGAATCGCTACGTCGCCGTCTACATGATCGACGAACGCGGGATCTACTGCGAGAACATCCGCCCGGCGCGCTTCACCCCTCCGGACGGCGCATCGTTCTTTATGACGCGGGCGGTCCTGCTTTCCGGGCAGGTCGACGTATCCAAAAGCACGGTCAGAAAGATCTACTGGAGAGAGGTGGCGCGCATCGAAGAGCTGCCGGAGATCGGCGTGCTCGTACTGAAGGGGAGGCGGGGAACCCTTCTGAGGCTGTACTGCCCAAGAGGGGCCACCTGGACCGACGTCCTGTCGCTCTCCGGGGCGTTTCTTGCGGAATCGCGTGCCGAAAGGGGGGAGAGCTAGTTCCGAACGCGCTCTTGCCGAAATATCGTGTGTCGAAATACATATTTTCAGGGAGGTGCTGTATTGTGAGAAGAAAGGTTTTTGTTCCGGTTCTGCTGTTCGCGCTGCTGTTTTCCCTCTCCGCCGCCGCCGCGCCGAAGGACGCGCTCGTCGTCGGCATCCATGCGGACGCCAAGACGCTCGATCCGCACGTGAGCAACGACTCGGTGTCGCACAACGCCATGCTCCAGATCTACGAACGTTTGGTGACGCTGGACGAGAAGAACGATCTGGTTCCCCAGCTCGCCGAGCGGTGGGAGACTCCCGACCCTCTGACGTACAAATTTTACCTGAAAAAGGGCGTCAAGTTCCACAACGGCGAGGAGTTGACCGCGGAGGACGTGCTCTTCTCCTTCAAGAGAGCCATGGGGCCGGAGGCTGGCGCCATCCGCGCGTACTCCGACTGCATCGATCCGGACGGTTTCGAGACGCCCGACAAGTACACGATCGTCATCCGGACCAAGGAGCCTATGGCCGCGTTCCTGGCCTCCATGAAACACGCCTACGCCTCCATCGTCAACAAGAAGGCCGTGGAAGAGGCGGGGGAGCGCTACGGGAACGCCCCCGTCGGCACCGGGCCGTTCAAATTCGTCGAATGGAGGAAGGGTGACCGCATCGTCTTCGAGCGTTTCGACGACTACCACGGCGAGAAGCCGCGGATCAAGACGATGACGCTCCGGGCCATTCCCGAGGCGACGAGCCGCGTGATCGAACTCGAGACAGGCAACGTCGACCTGATCTACTACGTCCCCACGTCGGACGTGAAGCGCCTGCGGGCCAACTCGTCGATCGACGTGATCCAGACGCCGGGCAGCCTTGTCTACTACATGGGCATGAACACCGAGAGGAAGCCCTTCGACGATCCCCGGGTGCGCCGGGCCGTCGACCTCGCCATCGACAAGGAGGGCGTCGTCGACGCGGTGTTCGAGGGATTCGCCGCGGTTCCAGCGGGCGCGTGGGCGCCTGCGGTAAAATACGCGCCGGCGGACGCCGCGCCGCTGGTGCAGAATTTGGAAGAGGCCGCGAAGCTGCTGAAAGAGGCCGGGTATCCGAACGGTTTCAAGACGGAACTCTGGATTCAGGACCGCAAGGACCGCATCGACATGGCCACCATCATCCAGGCGCAGCTTCAGGAAGTGGGCGTCGAAGTCGAGATCAAGGTGCTCGAATGGGGCGCATACCTTGAGAAACTGAAGTCGGGCGAGCATCAAATGTACATTCTGGGATGGTCCGCCTCCGCTCCCGCGCACGACCCGTTCTTCTACGTCGGCCCCAAGTTCCACTCGCGTTTCTCCGGCCCCTCCAACAGAGTTCGCCTCAAGGACGCCGAGACGGACCGGCTGATCGACCTGGGCGCGATCACTCCCGACGGCCCGGAGCGGGCGAAGATCTACGCGGACCTGTGGGTTCGCCTGAACGAACTGCGTCCCTGGGTCTACCTCGCTATCCCGGATTTCTTCTACGGCAAGGTCAAGAGCCTGAAGGGAATGGAGCACCTGAACGACCGTTCCGTGAACTACCTGGGAACCGCGTTTTTCGAAGAGTAGACTCCGCTTCCCGTACACGCGGACAGCACGTCGACGGGGGAGCGCGTTCGGTCCTGATCCGGGCGCGCTCCCCTTGTTGTTCCGTAAAGATAGGTATTCTACGGAAGAAAAGTGATACAATACCCGAGAGCAAGCGCGCCTACGAAACAGAAAATTTTCGGAAACGATGAGTACACTCCCTCCGAAAGCTGGTGAACAGGATGAGGAAGAGGTTTCCTTCCGTGCGCGGCGTCCGTCCGATGCACGCAGCGTGCTCCGCGCTTCTGGCGATGGCGTTTCTCTTCGCCCTTGCGCATGACGACGTTCTTTCTTTCGCCCACCCGATCGAGCGACGCGTACTTCTCCTTCACTCCTTCCACCAGGGGTACGAGTGGACCGACTCGATCCACCGGGGGGTCGAGGATGAACTTGCCTTTTCGGGAGGCAAGGATATCCAGCTCTTCGTGGAGTATCTCGACCGCATACGGAACCCGGAGGAAGCCCACGTCGAAATGATGGCCGACGTCTTCCGCCGCAGATATACCGACAAGGGCGTCGTCTTCGACGCGATCGTCTGCACCGACGACGACGCGCTCGTCTTCCTGCGCGAGCGGGGCGAGGCGCTCTTCGGCGACGTTCCCAAGGTGTTCTGCGGAATCAACGACTTCACCCCCGCGCGCATCGCGGGAATGCGCGACGTCACCGGCGTCAACGAGGCCATATCGGTAACCGAGACGATCGATCTCATCCTCCGCCTTCGCCCGGCGACGAAGACTATCGCCGTCGTCTCCGGCTCCAGGCTCACCGAGAAACGCAACCTCGAACTGGTCAGGAACGCCGCGCCGCTTTTCAAGGATGCCGCGGAGTTCGTCCGGCTCGACGAACTGGAGCCAGAGGAGCTTCGGCGTCGGCTGGCCGCGCTGGAGCCGGAGACCTCGGCGGTCCTTCTGCTCACGTATCTTCTCACCCCGTCGGGGAAGGCGCTCACGGTCCACGAAAATATGGAACTCGTGACGGAGAGCACTTCGGCGCCCGTCTTCGGCTGCTGGGACTTCCTGCTTTCTTACGGAGCGGTCGGAGGCAAGGTGGTGCACGGACATTCGCAGGGAGAGGCCGCAGCCGGTCTCGCGCTGCGGATTCTCTCCGGGGAAAGGGCGGAAGACATCCCCGTGCTTCTTGAAAGCCCGAATCGCTACGTCTTCAACGCCTCCGCGCTGCGGAAGCACGGTATCCCGGAGGCGCTGCTCCCTTCCGGCGCTCTTGTGGTGCACCGCGAGGCGGAGAGCCTCATCGAGAACTGGGAGGCGATATCGAAGAACACGTTTTTCGGGTACGACCTCTTCGCGGAGAACGTCACCCCGATGATGCTCATCGATCCGGACACCGGAGTCATTTTGGACGCCAACCGGACGGCTCTCGGCTTTTACGGATACCCGAAGCTGCAGGGGATGAACATCGCCCAGATCAACACGCTCTCTCCGGAAGAGATCGCGCGGGAGATGGAGAAGGCTCGAAGACGGAATATACGATTCTTCGACTTCGAACACCGCCTGGCCGACGGCAACGTGCGGAACGTCGGCGTGCACGCTTCGCCGATCTCCGTCGACGGCAAGGATGTACTTCTGTCGTTGATCATCGACGAAACCGACAGGGTGGTCGCGCAAGAAACACTTCGTCGCCGGAACCTCTTGATCGCCGCTCTCGTCGCCGCCGCGCTGCTGCTTCAGTCGGGCGCCCTCGTCATGCTGTTGCGAAGCGCCGCGCGCAGGAAGAGGGCGGAGGAAGCCCTCCGGGAGAGCGAGCGAAAGCTCGGCGCCCTTTTCGCTTCCATGACGGAAATGGTCGTGATCCACGAACTGGTTTTCGACGGACGGAACCGGCCCGTGAACTACCGCATCACCGACTGCAACGTCGCCTTCACGAGAACGACCGGGATCGCCAGGGAAGCCGCGATCGGGCGTCTGGCCACGGAGGTCTACGGGAGCGCGACGCCGCCCTACTTCGAGGAGTACAGCCGCGTCGCTCTGACCGGGGAGCCGCGCTTTTTCGAAGTCTTCTACCCTCCCATGGACAAGCACTTCTTCATTTCAGCCGTCTCGCCGGGCGAAAACCACTTCGCCACCATCACCGCCGACATCACCTCCATCAAGCGGGCGGAACGGCTCGTCGAGGCGAAGAACAAGGAGCTGGAGCAGATCGTCTACGTCGCCTCGCACGACCTTCGCTCTCCGCTCGTCAACGTGGAAGGCTACAGCCGCGAGCTGGAATACTCCGTCGAGGATCTTCTGCGCGCGCTGGACTCGTCGCTTTCTCCCGAAGAGAAGGAGCGGTCGGTACGCGCGCTGCTCCCCGATATGACGGATTCTTTGCGCCGCATCAGGAGCAGCGCGAAGCAGATGGACGCGCTTCTTACAGGGCTGTTGAAGCTCTCCCGCCTCGGGCGGGCGGCGCTCGCCATCGGTCCCGTCGACATGAACGCGCTGATGGGGCAGTTGGTCTCCTCTCTGCAGTTCCAGATAAAAGAAGCCGGGGCGACGATCCGCGTCGGCGAGCTGCCCCCGTGCAGAGGGGACGCCGTGCAGCTCACCCAGGTGTTCGCCAACCTGCTGGGCAACGCGCTGAAGTACCTCGACCCCGAACGCCCGGGGGAGATCGTCGTCGAAGGAAGGACCGAGCCTGACCGGGCCGTCTACACCGTCGGAGACAACGGCGTCGGCATCGCTCCGGAGCACCGGGAGAAGATCTTCCAGCTCTTCCACAGGCTCGATCCGGCGGCGAGCGAAGGCGAGGGACTGGGGTTGACGATAGTACGGCAGATTCTCGGAAGGCTGGGCGGCGAAGTTTCCGTAGAATCGAGTAAAGGCAAGGGAAGTGTATTCAAAGTAACGCTGCCCGGACTTTCGATCAAAGGAGAATGAAGATGGAGGGAGACGAACGCATGCACAAGGAAGTCATCATACTCATCGCCGAGGACGACGAGGGGCACGCCGGCCTGATACGCAAGAACCTGGCGCGCGCGGGTATCTCCAATCGCGTGGAGCACTTCAGGGACGGCCAGGAGATCGTCGATTTCCTCTTCATGAAGGGAGAGGGGCCGCAGCGCAGGCCGCACACTCCGTACATACTGCTTCTGGACATCCGGATGCCCAAGCTGGACGGCACCGAGGTGCTCAAGCTGATCAAGGAAGATCCCGAGTTGCGAAAGATGCCCGTGGTCATGATCACCACGACCGACGACCCGCGCGAGGTGGAGCGCTGTCATACGCTCGGATGCAGCAGCTATATAACGAAACCCGTGGAATACGACGCCTTCGTCAACGCCGTTCGCCAACTGGGGCTCTTCCTCGCCGTCGTGCAGGTGCCTCAAGTGAACGGCGTGCACTGAGGACGGGCGGAGGCGCGAAGGATGGACGGACGCACCGAACTCGGGAACGCTCCGGCACGCACGGTCCTCGTCGTCGAGGACAACGACGACCTGAGGAGCCTGATCGTCAAAAGGCTCCGCAGAGCCGGGTACGACGCCCGGGGCGCGGCCGCCGGAAGCGAGGCGGCGGAGAAGGCCGCCGAACAGCCTGGGACGGTGCTTCTGATCGACCATAATCTGCCCGACATGTCGGGGCAGGAGCTGATCTGTCTCCTCAAGGAGCGCGGCCTCTCGCTTCCGTTCATCGTCATGACCGGCCAGGGCGACGAACAGCTCGCCGTCCGCATGATGAAGCTGGGGGCCTCCGACTACATGGTGAAGAACCAGGACCTTCTGGAGAGGCTGCCGGACGCGCTCGGACGGCTCTTCACGGAACTGGAGACCGAGCGGAGAATCCTGGAGGACAGAAGCATCCTGCTCGACAACATCCGGACGCAGGTGTGGTACCTGACCGACGACCACACCTACGGCGCGGTGAACAGGGCGCACGCGGAGTTCTGCGGCCTGCGGCAGGAAACTATGGCCTTCAAAGACATGTACGAACTCTTTCCGTTACGTGTCGTCGAAATGCGGCGCAGCAACGCGATGATGGTATTCGCCACGGCGGAGCCGCTCACCGTCGAGGAATGGCTGCCGTCCTCCTCGGGGGAACCTCGCCTGCTCTCCATTCTCAAATCGCCGAAACTTCGGGGAGACGGAAGCGTGGAGTACGTCGTGTGCTCCGCCGAGGACATCACCGAGCGCAAACGGGCCGAGGAGGCCCTCCGCGCGGCCAAGGAGAACGCGGAGTGGCTCGGGAGGCAGGCCGAAGCCGCCAGCAGGGCGAAGAGCGCCTTTCTGGCGAATACCAGCCACGAACTGCGCACGCCGCTCAACGGGGCGATCGGCTTTCTCGAACTGCTCGCGGAAACACCGCTCGACGAACAGCAGAGAGAGTATGTCGGGTACATCCGCACCTCGGCCTACTCGCTTCTGGAAGTCGTCAGCGAGGTGCTGGACATCTCGAAGATCGAGTCCGAAACGTTCGACCTCGAATGGCGCACGAGCGATATTTTCGGGATCATGAAGCAGGCGATGGACGCCGTGCGCGGCAACGCGCTGCGGAAGGACCTGCGGCTTGAACTCGTCGTTGAGGAAGGGGCTCCGCAATTCGCCGTCGTGGATTCCGCCCGTCTGAAACAGGTGCTGGTCAATCTGCTGGGAAACGCCGTCAAGTTCACGGAACAGGGTCTTGTCGAACTGTCGCTCCGCTTAGCTTCCCTGGAAGAGGGGAAGTGCGCCTACACCTTCTCCGTGCGCGACACGGGCATAGGCATCGCTCCGGAGGTACACCGCAAGCTCTTCGAGCCGTTCTACCAGGCCGACGTGTCCACCACGCGGAAGTACGGCGGCGTCGGGCTCGGGATTCCGATCTGCGAAGCGCTGCTGCGCAAGATGGACAGCCGCCTGGAGCTGGAAAGCACCCTCGGCGAGGGGAGTCGCTTCTTTTTTACACTGTGCGTACAGTGCGATGCCGTTCGCGAGGAAAAACCGAAGAAAGCGGCGTCGGTTCCGAAGCATGCGGAGGAACCCCTTTTCCCGGTGAAGACGAAGAGTCCGTCCGTCGTGCTCATCGCCGAAGATCAACGGCTCAACCGCCGGCTGCTCCGAATACTCGTCTCCAAGCTCCTCCCGGGCGCCCGCGTCCTCGAGGCGGCGGACGGGGAAGAGGCCGTTCGCCTCTTCGGGAGCGACGCCCCCGATATCGTGTTCATGGACCTGCAGATGCCGCTGAAGGACGGGTGCGAGGCGGCGGCGGAGATGCGCGCTATCGAGCGGGAATCGTCGAGAAGCGCTTCGTCGGGGAGAACGCCGATCATAGCGGTCACCGCCGACGTCCAGAAAGAAACGAAGTCGTTCTGTCTCAGGAACGGAATGGACGATTATCTCACCAAGCCTGTGGAAGTACGACGCCTGCGGGACGTCCTCGAGCGGCATCTTAAAGGCGGCGCACGATAAACTCTTCCGCGGAAACGGCATGCCGCCCCGCGGAAGTATCGATCCGCGATGGTCTCTCCTCCGCGGATCGATCGTCGGAGGCCCGTAACTCTTATCCTCTTCACTCGCGGAGTTGCTTTTTTTCTACGAAGACGAGCATCTCCTCGCCTCTGAAATCGTCGCCCTCCTCGAAGGGGCGAACCTCCTCGCCCGACCGCACGAACACCTTCGAAAGCGACACTTCCGAAGACTCCGCCCAGTCGGCGAAATCCCCGTACGTGAACAGATGGATATTCGGCGAGTCGTGCCACTGGTACGGCAGGCTCCCCGTCACCGGCATACGCCCTCCCACCGCGAAATCCACCCACACCTTCCAGAAGGCGAAGTTCGGAAACGACACGGCCCCCCGCTTCCCGACGCGCAGCATCTCCCGCAGAATTCCCAGAGGACGGCGGAGCGTCTGGAGCGTCTCCTCCAGCACCACGAAGTCGAAGCTGCCGTCCGGAAAGCCCTTCAACCCCTCGTCGAGGTCCGACTGAATCACCGGAACCCCGCGCGCGACGCACTCCGCCACGGCCCCAGAAGACAGCTCGACGCCCTGACCGCGCACACCGCGCCGCTCGATAAGCCGGGCGAGCAGCTCCCCCGTTCCGCACCCAAGATCGAGCACCGATGCGCCCCGCGGGATCTCCTGTTCCAGCACGTCGTCCTGCCAGCAGTACGCCTGGTGGGGCGCGGAGCGTGCCCGGCCGTTGTCCCTCCGCTCCTCCACGAAGCGCAGAATCTCCTCCGCGGGCACGCCGAAGAAGTGCGACGCGAAGTCCGCCAGTTTGAGCGCGGCGCTCACACGACCCGGAGTCATGACGAGGCCCTCCGCTTCTCAAGGAACGGGCGGAGGAGACCGCCCACGCGCTCCGTCTCCACAAGAAAGGCGTCGTGTCCGTACGGCGATGAAAGGTCAACGTAGGTCACGCTCTTTCTACACATTGCAAGCGCTCTGGAGAAGTTCCGACACGCCTCCGGAGGGTAGAGCCAGTCGGTGTCGAACGAGACCACCAGCACATCCGCGTCGATCCGGCGGCACGCTTCCACGATGTCGCCGCCCCCCCGGCGCGAGGCGTCGTAGTAGTCCATCGCCCGCGTGATGTAGAGGTAGCTGTTGGCGTCGAACCTGTCCACGAAGCTCCTCCCTTGGTGCGAAAGGTAGCTCTCCACCTCGAACTCCGCGCCGAACCCTCCGTGCTCGATGTCGCTCCGCAGGCGCCGCCCGAACTTCTTGTCCATTCCGTCCTCCGAGAGATAGGTGATGTGCGCCAGCATCCGCGCCGCGGCCAGCCCCGACGAGGGGGGCGCGCCGTCGTAGTAGTCGCCGCCCCGGAAATTCGCGTCGTTCAGGATGCAGTGCCGTCCTACGGCGTTGAAGGCCAGCCCCTGCGCGGAGAGGTTCGGCGCGGCCGCCAGCACCCCTATCCGCTCCACCCTCTCCGGAAAGGCCAGCCCCCACTCGATGGCCTGCTGTCCGCCCAGCGAGCCGCCCACCACCGCGTGCAGCCGTTCTATCCCCAGCTCGTCGAGCACCTTCGCCTGAAGGCGCACCCAGTCGCCCACAGTCACCACAGGAAAGGAGAGCGCGTACGGCTTGCCCGTCGCCGGGTCCGCCGAGCGCGGGCCGGTGGTGCCGTAGCAGCTCCCCAGCACGTTCTGGCAGATCACGAAGAAGCGCCTCGTATCGATGGCCTTCCCCGGGCCGATGATCCCGTCCCACCACCCCGGCTTCCGCTCGCGCCACGGACGTTCGCCCCACTTGCCGTCCCACCCCGCCGCGTGCGCGTCCCCGGAGAGCGCGTGCTCCACGAGCACCGCGTTCTCCCGTCCCGGCGACAGTTCGCCGTACGTCTCGTACTCCACCTCCACACCGGGGAGCCGCCCCCCGAACTCCGTCACGAACGGCTCCTCCTCCGAAAAGAGGCGCATCCTCTTCGCCTCCGTCCACCCCGCCGATGAGGGGTCCTCCGGGCTTCCGTACCTGTTCCGTCCACTCTCCATCACGACCACCACGTTTCCTCCAGATTTTCGCTCCGCTCTCCGCAGATAAAAAAAACCGGGATCCTCCGACAGTACGGGGATCCCGGTCCGGTTCGACATCCGACGCGCGTCTATGCGCCGCATCTTCCCGGAGGAGATCCGCACCTGCCGCACATCATCATCTCGCGCATCATCATGCCGCATATCTTTGAACTCGTGTGTGCGTTCATAGGGGTCTCCTCCTTTCCCTCGTTCTTGAACAAAAAAGCCTCTCCCCGGATACGGGAAGAGGCTTCAATCTCTGCGTTCGCCTCGACCATCTTCCGGGAATCTTCCCGCAGGAATTGGCACCGTCCCGCTCTCGGCGAGGGTTGCCGCGACTTCGCAGGGCCTGTCCCTCCGTCGCTCTCGATGATTCGATCAGTATTCAATTAGTGATGGGAATTATACTCAGGTCTTCGGCGTTTTGTCAAGAAAAAAACAGAAAAAAATTTTGACGATTCGTTTACGAAAATCGGCGTTTCGCAGGTCGCGATACACGCACGTTCCACGTCCTGCTAAAATACTTTTCGGAACGCCGCTCGACCGCGAGGAGGCGCGGCGGAGAAAGCAATCGGGGAATCCGGTTTCAGGAGGCGAACGGGAACGGCGATTACGAATCGACGACGCGCGACCCGTTCAATGCAAGCGAAGGAGGAATTCGTATGCGTTTCGACCATTCATCCGGACAGTATCTCGACAGAGAGGGCGCCCGCATCTACTTCGAGACGACCGGCGCGTCTTCCGGCCGGACCGTCGTCCTGCTGCACGGCGGACTCGGCAGCCTGAGCGATTTTAATTCGTTTCTGGGGCTTCTCCCCCCGGAGTTCCGCTACGTCGGAATCGACTTTCGCGGGCACGGGCGCTCCACCATCGGACATGAACCGCTGCGGTATGCCCTGTACCAGGAGGACGTGGAGGCCGTCGTGCGGAACATCGGCGCGGAGTCGTTCTCTCTCGTCGGCTTCAGCGACGGCGGCATCGTCGGATACCGCATCGCGGCCGCTCCCGATTCGCGCGTCGACGCCCTGTTCACACTGGGGGCGCAGTGGCGGCTCGAAGCCGACGACCCTTCGCGTGAAATGCTCGGCGGGCTGACCGCCCCCATGTGGGAGGAGATGTTCCCCGAGTCCGCGGCGCACTACCGCGAAGTCAACCCGCAGCCGGATTTCGAGAAGCTTGTCGGGGAGGTCGTCTCCCTCTGGACGGACGAGTCGCCGGAAGGGTACCCGAGGGAGTCCGTCGCCCAAATCCTGACGCCGACGCTGATAGCGCGCGGAGACGACGATCCGCTCTTTTCGATGGACGAGGCGCTTCTGCTGCGGGACCGCATTCCGGGGGCCGGTTTTTTCAACATCCCGTTCGCCGGGCACGACGCGTTCGAGGACGCCCCGGAACTCTTCGCAGCGGCGCTTTCGGACTTTCTGAGGAACCCGCGGAAGCGACAAAGCGAGGAGTAAAGCCTCCCGACATGGGGGCTTCGAGAGGGGGAAGCCCACGACGAGCGCCATGCGTCCCGACTGAGGGAGATACGGTCGGGGGGGATCGGGACGACGTCCTATTGTTCGTCCGGAGCGTTCCAGAGGTTGACGACCGCGTACGAGCGCCACGGTCGCCACGTTTCGGAGAGCGCCAATATCTCTTTTTGCGTCATGCCGCCAAGAGCTTTTTTCACGCCGTAGTCGGTGTGCGGGAACGCATCCGGCCAGCCGAGCGCCCGCATGGCGAGGTAGTGCACGGTCCATGGACCGAAACCGGGCAGTTTCAGCAGTTCGCTCATCTCCTCCAGCGGATCCGCAGTCCGGGAAAGCCGGACCGTCCCCCTCGACAGCGCATCCGCGAGCGCCCTGATAGAACGCGCGCGAGCGCCGATGACTCCGAGCGGACCGAGATTCGATTCGATCGGTCCGGGGAGTCCGAGGACGTCTCCGGGCTCCGGAAAGGTGCGGTTCACATCGTCGAAGGGAGTTTCCAAACATCCCCCGTACGCCGCCGCCAACCTCGCCGCCAGAGTGCGCGCCGCCTTGACCGTGATCTGCTGCCCAAGAACTGCGCGCACCGCCATTTCAAAGGAGTCGAAGCATCCGGGAAGGCGCGTGCCGGGCGCGCACATACCCGGTCTCAAGTCGTTCATCGTCGAAAGCGTTTCAAAAATACGAACCGGATCGCAGTCCAGATCGAACAGACCGCGAACGCGCGACAACACGCGGGGCAGAACCGGCAGCAGCGAGGAAGAGACCGTCGCGACAAGGGAATTCCTCTGCTCGTCGTTGCGCACCGCAATCCAGCCGCGATACGCGGATTCCCCGGTGCGGAGAAGGACGGCTCTCCGGTACGCGCCGTTCGCGACGCTCTCCACGCCCGGGATCGCTCGCCCGGCAAGGAACGAGAGAATCTCCTCCCAGCGGTAAGGCGGCCGATAGCCGAGCCGCAGCGCGACGCAGTCGTCTCCTCGTTCTCCCTTTCCGTCCCCTTTCAACTTCCGGAAAGCGCCCGGCGTCATACGGTAGCGTTTCCCGAAAAGCTCGTTGAACCTTCGAATGCTGCCGAAGCCCGCGCTCAGCGCAACGGCCGCGACGGAAAGCGACGTATCCGTCAGCAGGCTTTTCGCGAGCAACAGCCTTCGGGTTTGCAGATACCGCAACGGAGAGACTCCGAACTCGGCGGAGAACACCCGGCGCAAGTGCCTGTCCGTCACGCCCAGCGTGTTTGCAAGCGACGCGATACTTCCGTCGCACAGACAATCTTCCTCCATGACGAGCGCGGCCTTTCGCGCAAGGCGGCAGGCCGCGTCGACCGGCGCCAGACCGGGGGCCAGCTCGGGACGACACTTCAAGCACGGCCTGTAGCCCGCCGCTTCCGCCGCGGCCGCGCTGGAGTAATACGAGCAGTTCTCCTCCTTCGGCATCTTCACGCGGCACACGGGGCGACAGTACACTCCCGTCGAGGAGACTCCGATGAAGAAGCGTCCGTCGAAACGCGAATCGTGCGCGCGGAACGCCGCATAACACGCCTTGCCGTCCATGAACGCCGCGCGCGTCGCTTCTTCCATACGATCGCCTCCTTGGAAAATTTTGACTGCGTTGAAACGTTCCTCGCCTCTCGTCCAGAATACCACGCTTCCCGAAAAGCTCCGGCCGTTTTCGGACATCATCCGCGCGAAACATCCTCGCGCTCTCCGATGCACGCGTCCGAAAATCGCGAGACAGATCGAAGCGGCTGCGGCTATTATCCGCAATACGGGGTAAAATTCCACGAAAGGGAGGAACGCGTATGCTTTTCGAACGTCTGGTTTCAGGAAAACTGCATCTGGAGAACAGGATCGTCGCGGAGCCGGTGGTCAGTAATTCGGGGGACGAAAAGGGCGCTCCGACAAGCAGGAGTCTCGATATTTACGACGGATACGCGAAGTCCGGCGTCGGGTTGGCCGTGATCGAGCAGCACGCCGTCCATCCTTGGGGAAGGAACAGGCTCAATCAGTTTCGCCTCTACGGAGACGACGAGGCCGCCTCTCTGCGTCCTCTGACGAAACTCTTCGAAAAAACCGGAGTTGCCGTCGTCGCCCAACTCAACTTCTCCGGCGCGGGGGCGTCGGACAAGTCGCTCCTCCACGAGAACGATTTCCGACTGCTCTCTCCTTCGGGCGCGCGCAACCCCCGCGATCTTATCGACGCGGACTCGCAAGCGATCGACAGCGCTCTGCTGCCGGAGATAACGGACGCATTCGCCTCCGCCGCGCAACGCGCCGTATGGATCGCGGGGTACGCGGGGGGCGTTCAGATCTACGCCTGTCACGGCTATCTTCTGGGACAATTTCTGAGCCCTCTCACCAACTGGAGAGACGACGCCTACGGCGGCGACCTGAAATGTCGGGCGCGCCTCTTGTTCGAAACGACGCGGGCGGTGCGGGCGGCCATTCCGGACTCGATCCTTTCGGTCCGTCTCGGCGCTTCGGATCAGATGCCCGGAAGACCGGAAACAGGGCTTACGCTGACGGAGAGCGCCGTGATCGCCGAAGAGCTGCTCCACATCGGAGTCGATTGGATCGGCGTCTCGGGAAATCATTGCATTTACGGCATCGGCGAAGACGACGGCGACACCGCGTACTTCTCGCCCTACTCGTCCGCGATACGAAACGCCGTCGGCGCCCGAATCCCCGTGGACTGCGCCGGCGGAATACGGTCGCGGGCAAAGGCGGAAGAACTTCTGCAAAACGGAGTCTGCGACCTCATCGGTTTCGGCCGCCCTCTCGTACAGGACAAAGCGTTCGTCCAGGGACTTCGCGGCGGAACAACGACATAAACCGTTCCCGCGGAACGATCTCTTCGAAAAGAGACGCCGAACATCTCGGAGTACAAACCGGAATCGAAGATGCGGGACGGGGCGGAGAGAAAAAGACAACGAGAGCAAGTAAAATCAAGCGGAAGGCTCCCCAGCTCCTTAAAATACATCGAGGGTGGTCGGAACGGGGTGAACGGGCGAATGTACGAGTGGCGGCGGCAAATTCAAGCGATCGTTGATGCGATCGACGAGTGTATCAAAAACCATGATGACGAAGCCTTGACGCTGCGCCGTCTTTCGTGCGGATTGGGGTATTCCGAATTCCATACTACGAGGAAATTCAAAGAAATTTCGGGTATGCAGTTCAGGGAGTATCTGCGGGGGAGAAGACTGGCCTTCGCGCTCAAAGAGGTTCGGGACAGCGGGAAGAGCCTTCTGGAGATCGCGTTCGACTACGGCTTCTCGTCGCACGAAGCGTTCACCAGAGCCTTCAAAGGAACGTACGGCGTCGCTCCGGGTGAATACAGGAAAAACCCCAAGCCCGTCGTCCTTCGCACGAAAATCAACCCTTTCGACCGCTACTTTTTAGGACTGGGAGAGATCGGCATGATGAAATCCGCGGACGATGTGAAAATTTACAGTGTCACGATTCCCGCGCATAAGTTTGTACACATCAAAAACTACGAGAGCAACGGCTATTGGGACTTTTGGAAAAAACAGAGCAGCATTCCGGGGCAGGACTGCGAAACGATTTGCGGCCTGCTCGACAGCATCAAGGGCAAATTGGACGACGACGGCGGAAGCGAACCCGACAGCGGCGGCGGACAGATTATGGCCTACATCAACGATCCGGACGGCAGACTCTGCGATTGGGGAATTCCGCGAACGGAGTGCTACGGCGCGCGCCTTCCTTTCGACTATCGGGGAGAAGTACCGCCGCAGATGCTCATGATCGACGTTCCCGAGGCCGAGTATATCGTCTTCGAACACGGGCCGTTCGATTACGAGCAGGAAAACCGGAGCGTGGAGGAGAAGATCGAACAAGCGATGGCGACGTTCGATTACGCGGACGCCGGATACCTCCTCGACACCTCCCCCGGAAGGATAACGTACTTTTACCATGATCCGGGCCGATTTTTCAAGTACGTCAAACCCGTGCGGAGGGTATAAAACCGACTGCCTCTCACACCAACTCAATGACCATCGGCATGCATTGGAAGTGCGCGTTCCATGCATGCCAACGTCTCTCTGTTCTTTTCCAGCAGTCTAAAGAGCGATTGGCGATAGCTGGGCTTCATAGATGAGGACTCCTTCGTCCAGGATTATAGGGTTCAGCCAATGCCCGTCCTCCAGACGAAGCACATCGACCGGCTTGCGTCCGAGCGCGTCCGCCCACATCAGTCCGTCCCAAAACGCATCCAGCTGCTCTTCGGAGATTCCTTCCACCGCCAGATCAATATCGCGCGCGTCCTCCTGAGGCAGAGAGAGGCAGGAGCCGAATAAAAAAACACGGACTGCCCCGTACTCCTCGGCCAACGCACGGATGAACCTCAGGCTTTCTTCTCTCAGCATATTCATCGGCTCGCTTTCATCACACGTCGCACTCCGGCAAAACACCCACCGGAAAACTGATGTTCCGATGTATCCAATGATAACATAAAGTGTTTTTCTGAACGTGACCGAAATGACTCGGCCCCTCCGGATTTTCCGGAGCGCGGAGCTCCGAGCCTCCGCGCTCTCCTTGAGAAAAATGGTATTATACAGTATGCTCCAAAAACATCGGAATTTCATGGTACGGGAGGAGAGCTGTTTGGACGGTCGGATCGGAATCCACCGAAATAAAAAAGAGGTACGCACACGCTTCGTGAGACGCATACTACCCGCACTTCTGGATATTCCTCCGGACGGGACTCTTGAAAAGGTGAAAATCGCCGATCTCCGGCTCGCTTTCTCCATGTTTCTGCGGCGCCTTTTCCTTCTCTCCCGACGACCGGATGAAGAAACCGAGATCGTCGTCATGGCGGTCGCCACATACGAGAAGCCGGATCGCTCCGTACCCGGGCTGATGCGGTATATGGACTATCTCCGCGCCCGCCGCGGCATTCTGACGAACGGCCGAGAGTTGCGGGTGTACGAAAAGCTCGCCTGCGGAG
Source organism: Synergistaceae bacterium (assembly GCA_018436725.1). Taxonomy (GTDB): domain Bacteria; phylum Synergistota; class Synergistia; order Synergistales; family Aminobacteriaceae; genus JAAYLU01. Next base: position 41,685 of record JAHDKT010000014.1, read on the forward strand.
AAAGCGAGCTGCTCATCCAATGTACCGAAGAGGAGATCCCCGCGAGGACAAACGAGCTGCGAACCGTTTTGAACGTCGCTTCATGCGCCGAGGAAACGCCTCCCGGAAGAACAGAGACTCTCCCGGAAGACGAAGCCCCGGAGAGTGTTGTCCTTTCCGTCGAATGCCGGGAAGCCGCTTCGCATCAGGAGAGCGGCGCTCTTCCCGAAAACGCCGAGGAGCCTTTGAATACACCCGAGCCGTCCTCTCAGGAACTCGATGTCGAGCCCGATGAAGAGGAACGCGAAACCACGGTGCCCGAGACGCTCGCCGCTGTTTTTTCCGAAGAACTGGATGCAGCGGAAACAACGGAAGAAGGAGACGACGATGCTCCGGCTCAAGACTCGCCGTTCCAGTCGATCGAGAGCGAAGCGCCTCTTTCGGAACCGGCGGCACGGGACGAACCCTCGGTCTGCGCAGAACAAAAAGGGTGCATGAAGATCATCGCGATCTATCACAACAAGGGCGGCGTGGGGAAAACCACTATCTCGGTCAATCTTGCCGCCGCGCTGCGAAAGAAAGGTTGCCGGGTGTTGCTGATCGACATGGACGCCCAGGCGAACGCGACGTTCGCCGCCGGACTCGTAAAATTCCAGTTCGAGGAAGAGGACGATATCATCCAGAAATACGTCTACCATCTTCTTGGATCGGGCGATTTCGATTTTATCCCCGACGTTGTCCGGAAGTCGAAATCCTTCAATACGCCCGAGATAGACATCGTCCCCTCGCACATCGACCTGACGAACCATCAGCACAAGCTGACGCAGATCACGGCGAGCCGATCGCGCATGATCATGAAGCTTAGACGGGTGCGGAACGACTACGACTATGCGATCATCGACACGCCTCCTTCGAGGGATCTGTATGCCGAAATCCCGCTGGCCACCGCCGATTATCTTATTATTCCCTCCGATTTACGCCCCTTCGCCAACCAGGGACTGAACAACGTGAAGCACTTCGTGCGCGAGGTGAACGAGTACCGCGAATCCATAGCCCGCGAGCCGCTTGTCGTGCTGGGCGTGCTGCCGTCGAAGATTCCGACGAACGCGCAGTACCTGAAGCACTCGTTCCCG
>JAHDKT010000076.1 GCA_018436725.1 Synergistaceae bacterium
GGAGACGTACTTCTCGACGCCGGTCTTCACGTACGACAGCACGTGCGTAATCGGCGACGCGCCGAACAAGTCGGCGACGGCGTTCTCGGGATACACGGGAGAAACGGCGCCGGAACCGCGCTCGATCAAGGACGACGCCGACGTCGCCGAAGTGAAGCGCAAACTGACCGATTCCGGAAGCGATCTCCTCGCGGCCGTCAGGCGGGCCCTCTCTTCGGACCTCGGCAGGACTTCCGACGGAACGAGCGGGACGCTCGCGGGTCTGACCGCGTCCCTCTACTACGCGAACACGTTCGAGAACGTGCGAGTCGAGAGTCAGGATCTCGTTGTCGAGTACACGGCGTCGTGGCCGGAGAACGCGCGGTACTACGCGCTCTTCGCCCGCGCCGACGATTCGGGGTACGAACTTGCGGAACGCGGCATCCAGTTCGAGATCAAGGCGGGACAGAGCCTTCCCGACGGCGCGACGCCGCCGGACTTCTACGAGGAGGGCGAAGGGCTGATGACCTGGCGGAACGTCGTGACGGACGGCGGGTCGTTCGACCTTGAACCGGCGGCCGGAATCGTCACCTTCCGGGTCTGCTCCGTGCGCGCTGCGGAGACGGCGGAAAATCCGGGCGGCGGCGGGTGCAACGCGGGCGCAGGAGCGGGCTTCGCGCCGGTCGCGCTGCTGCTTCTCCTGCCGCTGTGGGTCTTCGCACGTTCGAAGGGCTCCATCGGGAAATAGCGGAGCGGCGCGCGATAAAAACAGCAGGGCGGGCCGCGAGGGACGCCTCCGGAGAGTTTCATCTTCCGGCATCCGTAAGATCGCGATTCCTTCTGACTCTGTCATGGCGTCAGGGTGCATCATCGGTAACGAACGACGGATCCACGTATTCACGAACGAAGGAGATAGACAACGCCCGTGACGGGCGTGTCTCAAACTGAAACGAGGGGGGTTGGGTTTTATGGAGTTGTGTACGGGATGGAGAAGGCGCGTCGGGCGTCTGGTCGCACTCGGTCTTGCGGTGGGGGCGCTTCTCGGGGCGGGGACGCTCGCGGCCGACGCAGTCGTGATGGTGCGCACGGTCTCGAAATCGGAGGATTCCGAAACGACGGAGGGAACATTGCGCTACTGGATGAAAAACGCGGCGGAGGGGGACATCATCGCCTTTTCGGGCTCCGGGACGACCGTGAACCTGACCTCGACGCTGACGTTCGGCAAGAACCTCGTTCTTGCGGGACCGGCGACAATCACGCAGACAGGATCGGGGTGTGTTTTCAGCGTTCCGTCGGGAAAGAGCGCCGGTATGTCGAAGCTGACGATCTCGGGGGGACAGGGCACTTCCTACGGAGGCGGCGTCGCGAACGCCGGGACGCTGACGATGCAAGGGTGCACCGTGAAGAACAGCTCGGCGTCGGGGTCGGGGGGAGGCGTCTGGAACGAGGGAACATTGACGATGAAAGACTGCATCATCGAAGGCAACACCTGCAAATACGCCGGCGGCGGCGTCGCCAGCAACCACACCCTCACGATGGAGAACTGCACCGTGACGGGCAATACGTCCACATTCATGACCCATGACGGCGGCGGCGTCTCCTCGTGGGGAACCGCGACCATCAAAAAATGTACGATCACGGGGAACACCGCCGACTACGGCGGCGGCGTCCATAACCGCGGGACGCTGGATATGTTCTCGTCGACGGTCAACGGGAATACGGCGAGAAAAAACGGCGGCGGCATGTACGTCTACGTCGGGACGAGGCTCTTTAGCGTCACCGTGTTGAACAACACGCCCGACCAGATCTACGGCGTCTGTTCGGCCGACAAGTACTGCGTGATCGGAACCGGGCCGAACAAGAGCGCGACGGCGTTTTCGGGATTTTCCGGTCCAAAGGAACCCGAGCCGCGTTCGATCACCGGCGACGTGGATGCTGCGGAAGTGAAGGCGGCTCTCGCGAATCCGGAGAGCGCGCTGTACGGCGCGATCAAACAGGCGCTCGCGGCGGATCTGGGAAAAACCGTCACCGAAAAGACCGCTGCTCAGTCTACGCTCGCTGGAATGGAAGCGACGCTCTACTACGCGAACACGTTCGAGAACGTGGGCGTCGAGAGTCAGGATCTCGTCGTGGAGTACACGGCCTCGTGGCCGGAGAACGTCCGATACTATTCGCTCTTCTCCAAGGCCGACGGCTCCGGGTACGAGAACCCCGGACGCGGCGTCCAGTTCGAGATCAAGGCGGGGCAGAGCCTTCCCGACGGCGCGACGCCGCCGGACTTCTACGAGGAAGGCGAAGGGCTGATGACCTGGAGGAACGTCGTGACGGACGGCGGGTCGTTCGACCTTGAACCGGCGCCCGGAATCGTGACCTTCCGGGTGTGCTCGGTACGCGCGGCGGAGGCTACGGGCAACACAGGCGGCGGCGGGTGCGACGCTTCCGGAGGCTTCGCGCCGGTCACGCTGCTGCTTCTCGCGCTTCCCCTCGTCGCGTTGCTGCGGAAGGCCCGCGAATAGCGTCGTCCCGTCGGGCACGCGACCCGGGAGCCGGAGGTCTGTGCTCCGGCTCTCGTCTCATTATGCGTGATACGATTCCCCTCTTGACGGTCTCACCGTGCCGGGGGGCGCCATTCCATATTAAACCGAAACTGCCGGGGAGGCGGAAAATATGATACGGAAAACGGAAGGATCGGGTTTCGGGAAAGCGTTGATTTCGGTGCTGGCGATACTGTTGTCGTTGTGCATCGTAGGGCGGGCGGACGCTCTCCCGGTTACGTGGACCGTCACGAGGGCGGACGACGAGCTGTTGATTCCCGCTCCGGGAACTTTCCGTTACGCGGTCATGTTTGCGAATCACGGCGATACGATCGTCTTTTCCGGCGAGGCCGCGACGGTCGTTCTGGCGGACCAGGTCGCCATCGGCAAGACGCTCATCATCACGGGCCCCGCGACGATCCGGCAGGGCGCGCAACACAGGCGCGTCCTCGAAGTGACGGCGACGTGCACGATGAACGAGATCACAATCACGGACGGCAACTTCACGAGCCCCGAGTTCTACCTCGAGAGGCTGAACGGGGCGGGAATCCGCGTCTCCGCGACGGGAGACTTGACGATGAACTCGTGCAAGGTGTTCCTCAACGCGACCGGCGGCGGCATCGAGAATCTCGGAAGGCTGACGATGCATTCGTGCATATTATCCCATAATTCGACCTATTGGCCGTACGGAGCGGCCATATCGAATATTCGCGCCCTCGGCAACGATCCGGCGGCCGTGCGCGCGACCGTCACGCTGAACGGCTGCACGATCGAAAACAACGCGTTCAAGGGAGGCCCCGGAGGCGCGATCTACAACGAAGACATCCTCGTGATGAACAACACGATCGTCCGAAAAAACGACGGCAGCACGAACGGAGGGGGCGGCCTCTGTCTGGGCCCCCGTTCGAACACCGCGCTCACGAACGGGTGCATGGTGACGGGGAACAACCCGGCGCAGGTCTACAAAAAGACGTCGCAATTCTCTTCGCCGGTCTTTACCTACGACGACACGTGCACGGTCGGCGACGCACCGAACAGGAGCGCGACGGCGTTCTCGGGGTACAGGGGCGAGAAGGAGCCCGAGCCGCGGTCCATCGAGCGGGACGCGGACATCGACGACGTGAAAGACGCGTTGGCCGATTCCGGAAGCGACCTCTTCGCGGCCATCGGAGGCGCGCTCTCTTCGGACCTCGGCAGAACGATCGGCGGAACGAGCGCGACGCTCGCGGGTCTGACCGCGTCGCTCTACTACGCGAATACGTTCGAGAACGTGGGCGTCGAGAGTCGGGATCTCGTTGTCGAGTACACGGCGTCGTGGCCCGAGAACGCGCGGTACTACGCGCTCTTCCGCAAGGCCGACGGCAGCGGGTACGAGATTCCCGAACGCGGCATCCAGTTCGAGATCAAGGCGGGGCAGAGCCTTCCCGACGGCGCGACGCCGCCGGACTTCTACGAGGAGGGAGAAGGACTCATGACCTGGCGGAACGTCGTGACGGACGGCGGGTCGTTCGACCTTGAACCGGCGCCGGGAATCGTAACCTTCCGGGTGTGCTCGGTACGCGCGGCGGAGGCGACCGGCGACAAGGGCGGCGGCGGGTGCGACGCAGGGGCGGGCGCGCCGCTTGCGCTGCTGTTCGGGCTTCCTCTCGTCGCGCTCGCTACGCTCGTGCGACGGAAGGACCGCTGACGGCGATCGCGGAGGACGACGCGATACCGGGAGCCGGAGGACTGTCCTCCAGCTCCCGTCTCGTTCTGCGGGATGAAAAAATCCCCCTTGACTCTGACATTGTGTCAGGGTTTATCATTTCGGTATGAACCGGAAATCATACAGTGCGGGAGGAGAGGGAAAGACATGTTTCGGAGATGCGCCTTTAAAATGGTTGCACAGTGCCTCGCAGTGCTCGGAATAGCGTTCGGAATTCTTTTGGGCGCGGGGACCGAACCGGGACTGGCCGCGATACGGAAGGTCATATACGGGGATGACAGTATGTGGAGGGCGGGATCGTTGCGCTTTTGGATCGAACGCGCGAACGACTCGGACGTTATCGTGTTTACGGACAATGTGAAGGTCGTGGAACTTGAAAAGGGAGAGCTGGTCATCGACAAAAATCTCACGCTGGCGGGCCCGGTGAAGATCATCCAGGGCGGCGTGGGGCGCGTCTTCAACATCGCTTCCGGAAAAGTAGTCACCCTCGAGAATCTGACGCTTTCGGGGGGAAAAGCGCCGGGAGACGGCGGAGCGATATTCAATGCCGGGACGCTGACGATGAAGGGGTGCGCGGTGACGGGAAACTGCACCGCCACACCCGGCTCCGGCTCCGGCGGAGGGATATGGAACGAGGGAACCCTGACGATGGAAAACTGCGTCGTCAGAGGCAACGTGTGCGCCGTCAACGGCGGAGGCGTTGCGAGCAAGGGCGACCTGACCCTGACGAACTGCGTCTTTTCCATAAACTACGTCGTGTCCGGATACGGAGGCGGAGTGCATATCGCAGCCCATGATTCGACGAAGTCCCTGACGGCGACGAATTGCACCTTTTCCGGTAACTCGGCCACCCTCGACGGCGGCGGACTTAGCATCGAAGGAAACTGCGATCCGAAGGTGACGGGGTGCACCTTCTCGGAGAACGGAGCCCGGTACGGCGGAGGAATACAGACCCGTTCGACGTTCATTCTGGCGGTGAAGGACTCGTCCGTCTCGGGCAATATCGCCTCGGAGGGCGGCGGAATCCACATAGCGCGCGATTCTTCGTGCAGCCTCAGCGGATGCACGATCAAAAACAATCGCGAGGACGAAATTCGCGGCGACTATACATCGGATGGAACCAACATCATCGGGAATACGCCGAACAAGAGCGCGACGGCGTTCTCGGGGTACAGGGGCGAGAAGGAGCCCGAGCCGCGGTCGATCATCAAGGACGCCGACGTCAACGAAGTGAAAAACGCGCTGGCCGATTCCGGAAGCGACCTCTTCGCGGCCGTCAGAAGCGCGCTCTCTTCGGACCTCGGCAGGACTCCCGACGGAACGAGCGCGACGCTCGCGGGTCTGACCGCGTCCCTCTACTACGCGAATACGTTCGAGAACGTGGGCGTCGAGAGTCGGGATCTCGTCGTGGAATACACGGCCTCGTGGCCGGAGAACGCGCGGTACTACGCGCTCTTCCGCAAGGCCGACGGCAGCGGGTACGAGATTCCGGAACGCGGCATCCAGTTCGAGATGAAGGCCGGGCAGAGCCTTCCCGACGGCGCGACGCCGCCGAACTTCTACGAGAAGGGCGAAGGGCTGATGACCTGGCGGAACGTCGTGACGGACGGCGGACCGTACGACCTGAACCCGGCGGCCGGCGTCGTCACCTTCCGCGTGTGCTCGGTGCGGGCGGCGGAGGCGCGGACGGCCTCCTCGGGCGGTTCCGGCTGCTCGGCGGGCGTTACGTCGCCCTTAGCGCTGCTTATGACGATACCGCTGCTTCTTCTGCGGAAAATGCAGCGGAACACACACCGCACATCACAAGGAGGGAACCAGCGATGACGCGGGAACGGAAGAAGGCGGGAGTAAAACTGGAGGACGGCCTGAAGCCGGAGGAACTCAAGAAGACAAAGAAGCTCGACGAGCAGGGCGACGTTGAACTGGACGGAATTTCCGGCGGCGAGGGGATGGATACGGGGAAGATCATTCCGTAGCGTTTTTCACAAGCTGGAAAGAGATGCGCGATCTCTTTCCAGCTGTCGACGGTACGTTTGATCCCGTCGTCCAAAGAACCTTCGCGTTGAAAATTTTACTTGATCGCCCGTCTCCCTGCGGCGTATCATCGAACCTTGAAGGAGGGGATACATCATGGAGCTGCAACTCATTCGCAACGCCACCGTAAAATTGACCTACGCGGGGAAAACGCTGCTGCTGGACCCGTACCTGGGGGAGAAGGGATCGGGACCTTCCTACACGGGGAAGGAGCGTAGCCCGGTCGTTCCGCTGCCCATCTCCCTGGAAGAAATTCTTGACGGGGTCGATGCCGTCGTCGCCTCCCATGTGCACTCCGACCACTTCGACACAACGGCCCGCGAGATTCTTCCAAAAGAGCTTCCGCTGCTCTGCCAGCCCGAGGACGAGAAAACCATGCGCGACCTCGGCTTCACCGACGTCCACCCCGTCGCCGGAGCGCTTTGGCTGGACGACATCTCCGTCGCACGCACGCCGGGACGCCACGGCTCGGGCGCGGTGCTGAAGGACATGGGCGTCGTCTCGGGCTTCTTCTTCGAAGCGCCCGGAGAGCCGAGCGTCTACTGGGCCGGAGACACCGTCCTCACCGACGAGATCCGCGAGCTGCTTCGCGTCCGAAAGCCCGACCTCGTCCTGACGCACTCGTGCGGCGCGGTCTGGGGCGATGGCGTGTATATCCTGATGGACGACGAGCAGACCGCCGAGGTCTGCCGTCTTGCGCCGGAGAGCGTCGTCGTCGCCATCCACATGGAGGCGGTGGACCACGCCACGGTGAGCCGGACGCAGCTCCGCGAGACGGCGCGGAAAAACGGCATCCCCGACGAGCGCCTGCTCATTCCGCTCGACGGAGAGAGCGTCAGGCTTTAAGCATTTCCGCCAGACAGCATGGTCAACTTTGGCACGCACATTGAGGGCATTGATGGAACAAAATCCCGCGACAATGGAAGGCCACAGCGCACCCCGGATTGATCGGGAATGCATATTTCAATAACATCGAATCTTAAAATTCCTCCTTGACTTTTACACGGTGTGAAGGTTTATGATAGCGCGCGGAACGGACAGGAGGAGGACGGGCCTCGCGCTTCGTTCTCTTTGCGGACGGCTTCGGCGCAGCATGAAATCCGACGATGAAAAGAGGGGGATACGATGAACACAGTGAACGAAAAGACGGGGTACCGGAGGGCGCGCTTCCCGGCGCGCGGTCTATGGCGGGTATGTGTTCTGGCGGCGCTGCTCTGCTTCGCGGGGACGGCGGGCGCGGCGACGCGCACTGTGACCTCGGGGGGAGACACCGGCGTGGGGACGCTCCGGTACGTGGTGGAGAACGCCGCGGCCGGAGATACGATCGTCTTTCACTCCTCGGTGACGACCGTCAATGTGAACAGCTACCTCTTCGTCAACAAAGCCCTGACAATTACCGGCCCCGTCGTGATCAAGCAGAACGGGAGCGGGCGGGTGCTCTACGTGACGGGCGACTGCACGTTCAACAACCTGACGGTCACCGGCGGCAACACGGGGACGGGGAGCGGCTCGCAGGGCGGAGGCGTGATCAACTACGCGAATCTGACGATGAACGACTGCACCGTGAGCGGGAACTCGGGCGGGGGCGGCATTCACAACGGAAGAACCATGACCCTGAACAACTGCGTTATCAAGGACAACACGGCGTCCGGAAGCACAAAGGCGGGAGGAATCAGCAGCACCGACTACGGATACAACGCGACGACGCTGACGATGAGGAACTGCGTCGTGGAGAACAACACGTGTACCAGCGGACTCGCGGGGGGCGTCTACAACGGCGTCAAGGGAACGCTCTCCATGTACCGGTGCATCGTGAGGAAGAACGTGCATCTACGGGATGAATCTCGCAACGATCAGTACTCTTCGGGGGGAGGTTTTTATCTTTCGTACTCCACAACGACGCATCTCGCCGACTACTGTCAAGTAACAGGAAACATACCCGACCAGATATGCTGCGGCTACGGCGTCACCTACACCACCGACGGCACCTGCACCATCGGGTCGGCCGCCGGGAAGTCGGCCGTGGCGCTTTCGGGAGCTGCGGAGGGGAGTTCGTCGGAACCGCGGAAGACGGCGGGCGAGGCCGACATAACGAAGGTGGAGAACGACCTGAAAAACAGCGGGAGCGCGTTTTTCGCGGAAGTGAAGAATATTCTTTCGACGGATCTGGGCGGCCTCCCCGGAGCTGCCGCCGCGACGCTGTACGACGCCTTCGCGTACGAGAACGTGCCGCTCGCCGATACGTCGGGAGAGGGGAAGCTGGAGGTCGAGTTCACCGCATCATGGCCGAAGAACGTGCGCTATTACGCCGCGCTTGCGGAGTACGAGGACGCCGCGGCGGGCGCGCAAGCCGTGAAGGGGTACGTCGTCCCCGAGCGGAGCGTGCGGTTCGAAGTGCGGCCGGGACAGTCGCTCCCCGACGGCGTGGAGCCTCCCGACTTCTACAAAGACGGCGAGGGATTGATGACGTGGCGGAACGCGGTGGAGGACAACGGGCCGTTCGACCACAACCGGACGGTCGGCGTGGTCACCTTCCGTGTCGCCTCGATCCGCGCCGAGGCGCAGACGGCCTCCTCGGGAGGATCGGGCTGCTCGGCTGTCGGCGCGTCCCCTTTGGCGGTCCTGTTGACGCTCCCGCTGCTGCTCCTGCGGAGAACGCGCTGAAGCGGAAGTCGACGGGAGCCTCCCCGGCGGACAAGCGGAGGGGGCGAGTGCGAAAAAAAGCCGGCTCAAGAGTTACTCATTGAAAATGATGTCACGCCGAAAATTCGACTCTTTATCGATTTTTCCGCGTGACATCATTCATTTTTGATGAAAGAGTCGTCGTTCAACGAATAGGGAGACTGGAGCCCCTCTGTTCTTTACATAGTAATGACGACCGATGCGTTCTCCTTGAGGTCGATCTCCGGAAACTCCCGTTCCTCGCCTTCGGAATCGGTGGTGTAGATGTCGTAGACGCCCGATGGAATCAAGAACACGGCGCGTCCTTCGGCGGCGGACGAGTCCTCTATCTGTGCGCCGCTCTTCCTGTCGACGAATCTCGCGGTGATGTGCGCGACTTTCCCCGTGAAGACGATCTCCCCCATAGGAAAGGCGATGTCCGCGGAGTAGCCCGCGCCTTCGTCCAGCCGGATGCTCCGGAGACGGCGCTCTTCTCCCGGACGTTCCGTGTGCACGGAAACGTCGTATGTTCCCGGAGCGAGTTTCAGAGAGATCTTTCCCGTGCCCCACGCTTCCTCCACCGGATTGCCGTCGGCGTCGTAGACCATGATTCCGAAATGGACCGCCCCGCCCTTGAACCCGGTTGCGGCGATGTTCAGTCCGGAGTCGTCGCCGAATGCGAATTCCTTGACGGTCGTTTTCCCATTCTCCACGACGGCTTCGCCCTTTCTTGCCGGGCGGGTTCCGTCCTGTTCGATCTCTATTTCGTAGGTTCCCGGTTTCAGGCTCACGTCGCATTCGCCCTCGCCGCCGAAATCGTACGTCTCGGACGGGTTTTCGGCGGCGCGCACGCGTCCGAACACGCCGACGACTTTTTTGTCCTTGTCCAGCGCGCGGATTCGAAGCGTTCCCACGGCGAAAACCGCTTTCAGCGTCGTGATTTCGCCGTCCAGGAGTTCGACGTTCTGAAAGTCGATCGTTTCCCCGGTCGCGGATGCGACCGCGCGTACCGAGTACGTTCCCTTCCCGAGAGGTTCAGCGGCCGCCCCTCTTCCGACGAGCACGCGTTCTCCGGGGGTGACAGACGCCGTAAACTCCACGGGATTCCCGTTTCCGTCGACGCCCTTCACTTCGAGCACGGAGCCCGACGACACCTTGACGATCTTGTCGAACGCCTGCACCAGGCTCGCCGCGTCCTTCGCCTCGAAGAGCATTCCCCCCGAAGGAGAGGAGATGCACGCAAGCGCTTCGGTCGATTTTTTGTCCATTCCGAAACCGACGACGTGAATCTTGGAGACGACGCCTTTTTCAGCCAGTGCGCGCGCGACCGCGCAGGGGTCGCCGCCGCAGCTTTCAAGCCCGTCGGTCACGAGGACGATGATCTTCCGCCCCGTGAATTTCGGGTTGAAATCCTTGGCGCCTTCTTGAAGGGAGAGGGCGATCGGCGTCTTCCCCTTTGGTTTGATCCCGGCGATGAACTTCTTCATCTTCTTCGCGTCGAGCGGCCCTATCGGAATCTCCAGCTTCGTGTCGTCGCATTTGTTGCTTCTGTGTCCGTAGACCCTCAAACCGGCGGAGATGCCTTTCTTCGCGGCCAGATCGTCGAGAATGGCGTTCAGCGCTTTTTTCGCTTCCTCTATACGGGTCGTCTTCTTGTCGATCTTTTCCCACATACTCCCCGACGCGTCGAGGACGAGGTTGATATGAATCTCCCCGTTTTCTGCGGCGAGCGACGGACGAACGCCCGCAACGCTGAAAAACGACGCAAACAAAACAATCGTGCATACAACAAAGGTACGACATACAGACCTCAAACCGATACACACCCTTTTCTCAAAAAGAACGGATTGCCTGCTCGAATTACGGAGTACGCGACGGTCGCATCGCAAAGCGTTTGGTAATCCGCCTCCTTCCCGAGAAACGGACCCGCTATTTCCGCATGCTTTGCAGGACGTTGGATGCGATTTCGTTATAGACGCTCGCGGCCATCGATGCGTCGTGGCTGTTGTACGAGCCCGACATGTTGAAGATCATGAAGTCGCCCATCGACGCTCCGCGGAACGACGTTCGCACATACCCCGAGTACCGCGCCTCGATGCAGCCGATCTTCTCCTGCCATATCAGCAGCTCGCCGTTCAGCACCGGAACCAGGGTCGGCGCGAACTGCGTTCCTTTCAGCGCCTTGACCTTTTCCTTGTACTCTTCGCGCAGCCCGTCTATCGGGGACGGTTTTCTGTACTGATCCATCATGTATTTCGCGTGTTCGCCCTTGAACTGCATGAAGCCGAACTGTACCTCGAAATACTCGTTTTCGTGAACTTCAACGCCCTCTTTCCCGTCGACGGTCCACCACAGCGTTCCTTCGTCGTGGCAGGACTTCCCCTTGTAGGGCAGCAGCCCCCGCTGCTCGAAGACCCTTATGTTCGGCTGGTCGCTTTCGACCGCGGTCGCGTTGAGGGCGTTCGCCGGCAGATACGATACCGGCTTGGCCGGGGCTTCGAGCGCACCAAAGAATACGCACGCAACGATGGAAGCAAGGTAGATGGAGGCGCGCCGTACTGTTTTCATGGGATCATTCCTTTCGGCGTGGTGAGTATCGTTTTCGGATGAAAACCGAGCTTTTCGCAGCATTGGCGAAGCTCTCCGTATACCCCCGCTTAAAAAAAGAACGGGATCGGGTTCAGCTCTTCCTCCTTCAGCGGTTCCTTCAGGAGCCCCGTCGCCGCGGGGACGTCGTAGAGCCTCCCCGGGGCGAAGCGCGCCCAGAAGTGGCGAAGACCCGGCACGACGACCTTGATCACGGGCATTCCGGTGTCGGGGCGGGTCTGGTCCAGCGCGAGCATCTCCATCCCCTTCGCCTCGATCAGGCGGCGGCAGTACGCGATGTCCTCGAGAAAGTCGCCCGTATGCCGCACCGGGTAGTCGGAGAATGTTCGCGGAGGTTCCGACGGGTCCGGCGCCATGTAGGGTTTGTTGGCGAGCGTCGCCGTGTGCATCCAGGAGAGCGTCTCCTTGTCTTGCAGTCCGGCGAGGTCGTCCTCGCCCCCGCCCGAGCCGACGGAGAGCATCTGGTTCATCTCCGCGAAGGCTCGCTGGAGCGCGATGCGGGCGTCGAGATGGCACCCCAGTCCGAAGAAGAGGCGTTCCTCCCGCTCCCCGACGCGGCGCGATACCGCGACGAACGCGGGGATGCCGAGGTCGGAGGTGATGTCGAGCGCCCATGTCTCCCGCCCCCATCGCTCGCGGTAGTGCGCCGCAAGCTTGACGATCCACGGATCGCCGAAGCTCTCCGCGCCCACTCCGGGGCGCGAGAGCATATTGTACCACCAGAGGGCGACGGCGTCGCGCTCCACCAGCTCGAAAAAGCCCTGCAGCAGGGCCTCGGCGAGGGTGTTGCCGGAGGCGGCGCCGTTGGAGCAGCCGATGGAGTAGACCGTCTCGTCGCCGTCCCGCGCCGGGGCGTGATAGTACAACAGTTGCGTCGGCAGGTATTTGTGCCGTTCTTCGGTGAGCGACCAGACGGGCGTCCAGTCCACGATACGTTCCGGGTCGAACGGCTCCGGCACCCTGTTGAAGCGGGAGCCGCGGCTGTTCCAGACCTCTCGTTCGGCATACTGGCGTTCGCTGAAGCGCATGACGTCGTTGGGGTGGATCGTCTCTCCTTCGGGCCAGTCGTTCAGCGCGCGCGGAATTCGCAGTTCGCCGCCCGTCCACTCGCCGCTGTAGCGTTCGACGGCTTCGCAGAGCGCGCTCGCCCTGGCCTGGGCCTCGGAGGCGCCTTTTCCCGAGCTGGAGCTGCGCAGGCTGCGCTTGAGCGA
>JAHDKT010000099.1 GCA_018436725.1 Synergistaceae bacterium
CGCGCGAACGTCGACACCCACGGGAAACGTGGTTTGAGCTACCTCAAGATCGGATTGAGAAAGCTGATGCAGATGCTCCATTTCCCGAAGCTCCTCCCGATATGGATTCGACTCTCCCCGCTTCCTTTCGACTACGAGCCGAAAGGTGTTTCGGTCTCCCGTAAAGAGGACGAAGAGACCGCCCGCCGGAAACGCAAGTGTGAAGTTTACGAGGTATACGATTGACGATGCGCTTTATTACGGTGAAGAGAAGAAGATTCCTCCGTCAGTCAGCCTTCGAACGGACTCGACTTCAAGAACAATCATCCGACGCGGCGGCGGAGTAAGATCGCGCATCTAGCACCCCGGAACGATCCTTGCAGCTTCGGTCCCTTGTCAAGAATGCTCATCCACGATTCCCCAAGACATTGGCCTCATATCGGCCTCGGTCATAGGTGGAGCCCAAAAGCTTATATTCGAAAGCGCCTTGTAGTCAGTAGCGGGGAAATAGCATTCAAGAAATTGATCGAAGGTATTAAAAGAATGCTCTTCGTTAAAATAACAAAACGAAGGTTTATATATTTGACCCAAAACCGGATCAGTCTCCTTCTGCAATCGATCTAAACCCACTGTCAGTTTCCGTTCTACGCTTCCGCTGAAAGGCAAGTTCTTCACTTCGACGGTTATAATCATTGCCTCTTTCAGGTCAAGAGGGGCGGGCATTCGATCAAAGCGCAAGCCAACAGACGGCGCCTTGCTGTCTTTGCTTGCAATCGTTATCTCGCCCGTCGGAGCGGTGCTTCTTTCAAAGCCCTGACTACTAGCAGTCTGAGCAAGAAAATAATTAGAAAATGCCATGGAAACGTCTTCTTTGATTCTCGCGAGCTTCTTTTCGACAACTCCCTCGCGCATCATATTGTATAAGAAACACTCAAAGGCAAATTCAACTTTCATATATTTCACTCACCTTTCCCAGCTCATAAGGGTTCGCCAAAACAATCCAAACACGACCTGCCAATTTTTCACCGACTATCTAAAGATGGGTAGCTTCCTTACGGTACCCGTTCCCGCTTCTCTCCCGCAGCTCGCCCAGCGTCAGCAGCTCGCCCCGCGCCGTCTCGCGCCTGCTTCGCGCCAGCATTTCAAGTTCCTCCACCGTCAGGCGCGGTTCGTCCGGATCGGGCAGCTGCTCCCACAAGGGAACATATCTCTTCTCCTTCACTGTGGCCACGCCTCCTTCTCCGTCCGTTTCCCGGCCAGTCTTTATTTATACACGTCTCCGCGAGGGCCGAGGTCGTAGACCGACACTCTTTCACTCTCGAAATCTATGTCCATCAGCACTCTCCACCTGCCAACCCTCATACGATACCCGGATTGCCCCGATAAAGGGCGAATATCCTTCGACTCCGGATCGCTCCGCAGATCGGCGATGGCCGACGCCAAGCGCCCCCGCTCAGGTTCGGGAATCCGCGAAAGGCGGCGAAGAACGGCTTTATCTACCGTAACCTCCCAGCTCACCTCAAGGAGACCTGTTCGAGGAACTCGTCAAGCGTCAGGCAGTCTCCCCGCTTCGCGTTTCTCCTGCCCGTTTCGAAAGCGCGCTCCTCCTCCACTGTCAGGGGCGGTTCCGCCGGGTCGGGCGTCCGCTCCCGCAAGGGAATGTCTCTTTTATCCTTCACTGCGCGCATGCTCTTCCTCCCCCTTCCCTCGTGATCATTGAATGAACTCGCCTAAGCCCGGGCGCAACCTCCCGCCTCGAAGCACTCGGCGTCGCGATCACCGGCGGAGCCGCCGCATCCCTTCACCCCGGAGGAAGGGCCTTCCCGCCTTGTATCACGCGGAGGTTGCACTTCCATCGGTATTTCGTAAGGCCTCGGACGATTGCTCACCGGAGTGGGCTGCAGCACCATACGCATCGTTCCGCCCGCGCCATCGCTCCATTCGAAGACGATCATCTCGTTCGCACCGTGATCATTCATCGCTTCCGTACCGCATTCGTTCCCCTCGTCCGGCATCTCCTCCAGAAGCACGGAAGCCGGAGCCTCG
Organism: Synergistaceae bacterium; assembly: GCA_018436725.1. GTDB lineage: Bacteria > Synergistota > Synergistia > Synergistales > Aminobacteriaceae > JAAYLU01. The sequence goes on from JAHDKT010000099.1 coordinate 2,026, forward strand.
AGCACCTTCGTGATCTTCATCAGCGATGACACGCTCAAGTCTGTCCGGTCCTGCTCCCAGCGCCGCACCGTATTCATGTCCACGCCAAAGAGAGTTGCAGACTCTTTTTGAGTAACGCCCTTTTCCTCGCGAACTTTGTGTACATTCACCCCCAGCATAGCGAATACCCTTTGACGATTCTACACGCAACGACGACTCTGCGCTATCTCTCAAAATACAGAAATACATTTTTTTCCTTGACAATGCATATATACAGTGCGTATCATCGCGTACGCACTAGCCAAACGGCAAAATACAAGGAGGGCTCACGAATGAGCGTATTCAGCGCGGGGTTGCGAGCGGCGCGGAAAGCGGAGGGAGGGGGCTTGCTCGACTGGTTGGAGTTTCGGCGGACACGATGCGCTGATGGGAGGCTGGGGGTAGGGAGCCGAGGCCGTCGGAAATCCAGGCGCTCGCGGAGGTCTTCGGCGCGGATCGCATCGCGGCGGCGTTGCTGCCGAAGTAGAGGAGGCGGGGACGATGAGAGAACGCGAAATGTTCTGGCGGACGTGGGCGCTGTGCAACAAGGTGAAGGCGCACACTCGGGCAGTCGCCGAAGCGATCTAGGCGCTCGAATCGGCGCTGCTCGAACTGGAGGAGACTCGCCCTCCCGACGCGGCGCAGGAGCGGGGCGCCCGAACGGACGATCTGCTGACAGCTCGCGAAGCGCAGAAGCGCCTCAAGGTCAGCGCCACCACCTTCTACGACTGGATACGCGCCGGGCGACTGCCGCAAGGGATCGTCTACGGGCCGCGCTCGCGACGGGGGAGAGCGGCCGAACTGGAACAGGCGGCGCAGTAATGGGCGTCGACGACATCCGGATCGTGGTCGACTTCTTCGCGCATCCGAAGACCGTGAAACTCGAGCGGTGTCTCGGCCTCGAAGGAGTCAAGGCGCTGCTCCTCCTCTGGGCGTGGGCGGAGAAGCACCGCAGCAACGGCGATCTCTCCAGAATAACGGTGTCGTTCAGGAGGAAATGCTCCGAACCGAAATTCGCCTCGTAGACGCTCGCCTTCTGCGGGCAGATATCGTTCGCCCAAAGGGGAGCGAACATGCCCTTCAGGCCGTAGGCGACCAGACCGCTTCCGGCGAAGAACTCGTGCATCGTCCACGGTGCGGACGAAAGGCCGATCTTTCCGTAGTCCGCAAGCGGCAAGACGGTTTGCAGCATACGCGCTCGCTCCTTTCGGCGTTTTTTTCGTTCCTTGCGGGACGGAGCATCGCCCGGCCGACGGAGGAAGACTCCGCAGCAGGGAGATGCTCCTCATCATACTACCGTTATCCGCCCTCTTTATCAACACGTTGAAACGCCTGTCGCGACGCCCGGAACCAGAGCGACGGCGCACTACGCCGCACAAGTACGGTCACTGTATAATGGAATGGCTGTGAATGTAAAACTCTTCCTGACTCGGTTCGTGCTTTTTCTCCCAGGGTTCCAAGCTCTCGTCGAAGCGCGCGGCTTCGTGTTCGTCTATCTCGAACACGGGGCTTTGATGGTACGTCCAATTTCTTCCGTCCAGGACGCCCGGTTTCAGTTCTTTTACCATCATCGCCGCAGGGAATGTCCCGTTCCCGAGGCAGATGTTGAACTTTTTGCAGCTCTTGAAACCGCGGCCCACGTAATTGTTGGGGTTGCCGAAGATAACGATCGCGTCGTACCCAAGTTCGATCGCGTGTTCGAAGGAGTGCTCCATGAGTTTTTTCCCGTACCCTTTTCTTTGATACTCGGGCACAATGCACACCGGGCCGAAGGTGAGGATGTTCTTTTCTTCTCCGGATTCGTCGACGAGCCGCGTTTTGGTATACATGATGTTCCCGATGATTCGACCGTCGACTTCGATCACGAAATCCAACTCCGGAAGAAAGTCTTCGTGGGTCCGCATGACATGAACTAAATAGTGCTCCATGCACCCAGGAACGTATAAATTCCAAAAAGATTTTCTCGTAATCTCTTCAACGTTCTTGTAATCAACCTCTTGTTCGTTTCTTATGGTAATTGTTGCAGTCATTTTTTACCTCCGAAAGTTTGATCCTCGAGAAAAGTAGAGGTAGATTTTATAAAACTTTGCCTTTCGATTCTTTTCCGCATCGCGCCGCCCGTAGAATATGCCGTAATTATAGAGTTTCTCCCGTCGCTTCTCAACGAAAATCGCCATGAACAGCGGGACGAGTACGACCGAGCAGACGGATGTGTGGGCGGCGGTTGTATTCGAAGCGGGGAGGAAACGGATGCGCCGGTGCGACTTCTCGACGGGCAAGGGGGGGATGCGCGCGTCGATTCGCTTGTACGCCTTCCGCAGATCTTTCCGATCTCCGAAGAGGGGCGAGCATAGGCGATCTCTATGTCGGAGATAGGCAGAGAGTATTGGACGAAGGAAGATGGGGAGGATAAGATGCTCACGAAGTATTGAGCAGGCGGAGATTAAATGAACCTTGAAAATAGACTCGTTTCATTTCGCTCGTGTCCAAACAAGACGGCTAATAACGGCTGCGTCTTGCTGCTTCGCATGTTTTTTCGAATATCGGATTCCGAGAGTTCTTGTCCGTAATGGAGCCATTCTTTGAGTATATTCCGTTTTTAATGATTAATACATAAAATTCAGGATTTTTATGTTTTTCTGGTTTTAATTATGCTCGGAAGAATCAAGTGAGAATTCGGCAATCTTTCGCCCTTGGCGTGGATTGGTCCGAAGCGTGTTTATTATTTGTCGTGTCGGAGGCTGGTCTGTTTTGATCTATGATTTTGATGAGATAATCGAGAGAAAAAATACGCAGAGTTCCAAGTGGGACAACGTGGCGGCGCGCATCGGAAACGGGGATGCCTTGCCGATGTGGGTGGCCGATATGGATTTTCGTTGTCCGATTCAGGTCGTGGAGGCGGTGAAGAAGCGCGCCGAACATGAAATTTACGGATATCCTTATGTTCCGCCGGAGTTTTACGATGTTACGGCAAGTTGGTTGAAAAAACGTCATGGGTGGGAGATCCGATCTGATTGGGTTGTGTTTACCACAGGAATCGTGCCGGTTTTCAACACCATGATTCAGGCATTTACCGAAGAGGGGGACGAGGTTATCATCCAGGAACCCGTCTACCATCAGATGATCCATCCGGTGAACGATAACGGGCGAGTCATCAGCAACAACGCTCTTCTCTGTGAAAACGGTGTATACTCCATCGATTTCGAGGATCTGGAAAGGCGAGCGTCGAGAGCCGAAGCGAAGCTCTTATTCTTATGCAGTCCTCATAATCCGGTGGGCAAGGTATGGAGTCGTCAGGATCTCGTTCGTATCGCCGAGATCTGTTTGAAGTACGGAGTGATTATCGTCAGCGACGAGATTCATTCAGATCTTCTTCTTTTCGGAAACAGGCATGTTCCATTGGCGTCCATCGATGAACGGTATGCGTGGAACTCGGTTTCATGTTTCGCTCCGTCGAAAACGTTCAACATCGCAGGGTTGCGCGCCTCCGGCATAGTGGCGCCCAATCCCGAGATACGAAAAAAACTCGAAAATCAATTTAAAAAGAACAAAGGGATACAGCAAAACGTTTTTGCCGTTCCCGCCTACATAGCGGCCTACACCGAGTGCGACGATTACCTGGAACAGCTCGTCGCCTACCTTGAAAAGAATATCGCTTTTCTCGCCGCTTTTCTCGAAGAGCGGATGCCCAAGATAAAGATCGGCAAACAGGAAGCCACGTACTTGGCATGGCTGAACTGCAAAGCGCTGAATTTGTCGGATGAAGCCTTGGCGGAGTTCTTCATCGACAAATCTCTTGTGGGCGTAAGTCTTGGTACCGCTTTCGGCGACGAAGGGAGCGGGTATGTCCGGTTGAACTTCGGATGCCCGAGAAGAACGTTGGAAAAGGCTCTGCATCAAATTCTGATCCAGTACAAATCGTTCGGTTTTTAAAGTGCGACTGTTTGTAGCCGGACATCGCGATGGAGCAAAAACAAGATGGGAGGTTCGTATTGTGAAAAAGATGATTTTTGCCTTTGTGTTGCTTCTGGGAGCTGTTTTCTCCTTCACCGTCGGCCCGGAGATCGCCTCGGCCAAGCCCGCCGATTTTCCGAAGAAGAATATTAAGATTATTGTTCCGTTCGCTGCGGGCGGCGGCACGGATACTATGGCTCGTATTCTCGCGAGCGCCGCCGGGAAGGATTATTTCGACGGACGCTCTCTTATCGTCGAAAACATGAGCGGGGGCGGCGCCGTCATCGGCCAGACATACGTGGCGAAAACGGCGAAGCCGGACGGCTATACGGTCATGCTGTACACGAGTTCTTGCATAAACAACTCATTGCTCAAGAATGTTTCTTATTCTTATCGTGATTTTAAGCCTATAGTCGGGTGCAACCCCGATGCGGAAATCGTCGCCGTGCCTTGGGATTCTCCGTACAAATCGTTGGATGAGCTTCTTGAAGCGGCGAAGACGGATGTCGTGAAGGTCGCCACGCCGGGACACTCTTCCGGACATCACCTTCGAGCGATGAATATGGCCCGGTTGATGGGGCTTCGATTCGAGTACATCCATAACGACAGCGCCGCCATGCAGCTCGCGCAGTTGATGGGAGGGCATTGCGACGCTTCGTTCATGACCGTGTCCGAAGTCAGCGGCATTCTTCTCGACGGAAAGGCGAGGGGACTCGGGGTCATGGCCTCCAAAAGAGACGCGAGTATTCCCGAGGTCTCGACGTTCAAAGAGCAAGGGTACGAAGGTTGGATCGACGGCGCCAACAGAGGGCTTGCGTGCCATAAAGACGTTCCCGAGGAAATATACAAGTACCTCGTGGAAGAGTTTTCGAAGATAGTAGTTTCGCAGCGGTTCGTGGATGCGATGACAAAAGCCAATATGGTACCCGGATTGCAAACGCCGGAAGAGTATCAAGAGTACATCGATTTCACCGCCAAGGCTATCGAGTCCTTGAAGCCCATGTTGCAGAACAAGTAAGAGGTTGTCTTTCCCGGGGCGCGGGAGCGAACCTGCGCTCCGGGAATTCGCAATGTTTCGCAGGAGTTTTCCTCACCAACGGCGACATTAAGTCTCTCGATCTCGATGCGAGGAGAGCGGTGCGATAAGTCGCGCACTGTTTTCCCCTTTTTTCCATTGGTTGTGAATTTATTTTCAATACTTGACCCTTATTGACGTCGCATTACCGTCGGTTGATTTTAGTAGCGGGAGTGGTGATTCGTATGAGTTGGAGTAAGGTAATCAATCTGTCGATGCCCGTTTTTTTTATATGTTTCAGTATTTTTGTGATCGTCAGCACTTTCCCCATGGGAAAGGCAGAAGGGACATTTCCGTACATGATAGGTGTTTTTACTTTGATTGTCGGTGTATTTCAACTCTTCTTCGACCTTGTGAAAAAAGAGCACGCCGATAAATTTAAAGACAGCAACATTTTTAAAGTGATTGAATTCTTAGGAGTGTTGTCGTGTTATATTTTTTTGTTTAAAAAGATAGGCTATATCGCCGACACTACACTCCTTGCCTTTTATGCAATGTATTCTCTTGGGTATAAAAACATCAAAGTTGCCTTCCCTCTGGCGGTGCTTATATCATGTGTGGCATATTTCGTGTTCAGCGTATTTCTGGCTGTCCCTCTTCCGGCGTTCTTTGCCGAATGACGAGAGAAAGAGAGCGGTTTGATTATGTCGAATGTGTTGCTTGGCCTTGAACAATTTCTAGATCCAATGGTTTTGCTGGCGCTTCTCGGAGGAACGCTGTTGGGGCTGATCGTAGGCGCGCTTCCCGGACTGAACGACAGCATCGCCATCGCCGTTCTCATCCCCGTGACCTTCGGTATGGATCCCCATGTCGCCTTGTGTTTGCTGGTGGGTATATATTGTGCCTCGGCGTGCGGCGGCTCCATCCCGGCCGTTCTTCTCGAAATCCCGGGGACGGCGTCCTCGATGGTGACGGCATGGGACGGATATCCTATGACTCTGAAGGGGTATGGTTGTCGCGCGTTGAGTATTTGTATGACATCTTCTTTTTTCGGAGGTCTCAGCAGCGCTTTGGTTCTGCTTTTGTTCGCCCCTGTCCTCGCGTCCTTCGCCCTTCGATTCGGTCCTCCCGAGTATTTCATGCTCGCCGTTCTCGGCATGAGCACCGTCATCGGCATGGCGGGAAAGGGCATCGCCAAGAACTTCCTCTCTATGGCCTTCGGCCTCTGGTTGTCATGTATCGGTATGAGCCCGACGACCGGGATAGATCGATATATTTTCGGTTCGGCGTCATTGATGGACGGCATCCCTCTCATTCCCAGAATGATCGGCCTCTTCGGTGTCTTTTCCATTCTCAGGATGTGCGACTGCCTCCGGAAGGAGAAGGAAAACTCGCTCTCCGCTCTATCGTCGAATATATGCTGTTCCGCCGAAGACGACAAGGTTTCCCTTCCCGACCGCGACATGGTGAAGAGGCTCCTGCCGACTTGGATACGCTCGAGCGCCATAGGAAATATGCTGGGGGTGATACCGGGGGCAGGCATGACGATGGCGATTTTTTTGGCGTATGATCAGGCGAAAAAAGCGAAGCCCGATCTTCCTTTCGGGACGGGAGTTCCGGAAGGAATCGCCGCGCCGGAATCGGCGAACAACGCCGTCGTGGCGAGTTCCATGGTTCCCCTGCTTTCTTTAGGCATACCGGGGAACGGAACCTCGGCTTTGTTCATAGGGGCGCTGACCATCCACGGGCTTCGTGTGGGACCGGCGTTCTTCAACGACTCCCCCGATATGGCCTATATGATCCTCATAGGGTTTATTCTGGCGAACCTGGCAATGTTGCCGATGTCGCTTTTATTCTGTCGGTACCTTGCGTCGAAGGTGCTCAAACTGAATCAGTCGGTATTGGCCGCAGCGGTTTTAGTGCTTTGTATGACCGGATCTTTCGCGTACATGAACAACCCCTTCCATATGGGGGTGGCGGTGGCTTTCGGTCTGATAGCCTACTTTTTTTGGAAATTCGGCTTGCCGCAGGCTCCTCTTATCTTGTCGACGATTTTAGGCTCGATGATGGAAACGAACTGGATATCGAGTATGGTCTACTCCGGAGGATCTCCCGTCGTGTTTCTCGTTCGACCGATAAGTCTCATACTGACGGTTCTGTCGGCCGTTTTTCTTCTTTGGCCGCTGGTGCAACGTATGCGGAAGCGCTTCGCTTCCGCATGATCGCCCCCGCCCGCCGTATTTCTGTTCGTGCGGCGGGCGGCCGCTGTCTTCTCCCCGGCCGGGGAAAAGGAGGCGGGAATGAGAGATATGTGTTTACGGTGTCGAAAGCTTTGTTTTAACAAGAAGGATGCGCTTCTCCCGTTGAATAGGTTGTATGAAGAATTTCAAGGAACTTTCTCGACGCCGCGGGAAGTTGGTGTGCGCCGAGAAACGCCGCGACGATGGTCCATTCGTGATCCTGTTCCGGTTCTAGGTAATAACAGTTCGCGAGTCCGGGATCTGGGGGGATGGACGATAGATACTGTTCCGGAACAAGGGCGGCGCCGATTCCGATGCTGGCCATGTGAATGATCGTTTCGACATTTCGGGAGTAGAGAATGATCGGCGGGGAAATCTGCGCCTTTTGAAAAATCAGTTCGTTGATGGCCCTGATCCTCTGGCCTCTGTTGCCGATGATGAACGGTGTGGAGGTCGCGTTGCGCAAATCGAGGTAGGAGTATTTTTCCCCGAAGCCTTTCTCGTAGGAAAATTTGTTCAAAGGGTCGCTTTTGACGACGACGAGCACCATGCGGCTTTTCAGGAATGGCTGGTAGCTGATGGATTTGTTCTTCAGCGGCAGAGGCATGATGGCGAGGTCGATGCTTCCGTTGAATACCATTCGTTCCAGTTCCGTAGAGGTTGTCTCATGGAGCTGTATATCGATGTCAGGGAATTCTTGTTTGAAGCGCAACAATACTTTCGGCACGACGAACGCGCCGAGGTGATAGGGCATGCCGAGAATAAGGCGACCTCCTTTCAGGTCGTTTATATCCTTAACGCTGTTTTTCAAGTCCCTGAGAATTTTTGTAACTTGATTTCCCGCTTCGACGAAGAGTTCTCCCTCCTGAGTCAGCTTCAGACGGTTTTGCACGCGGATGAAAATCGGAACTCCATACTCCTTTTCTATCTTTTTGAGAGATTGACTCAGCGACGGCTGAGCTATATACAACTGCTGAGCCGCCTTTGTGATATTCTCTTCGGCGGCCACGGCCAGCACATATTCTATCTCTCTCAGGCTGAGGTTCATGGTGCGTTCTTTTCCATTTTTCATATCCGCATCCCCTGTCCGATATATTTATTTAAAAGAAGATAACGGAAACTCCTCTTCTTAAGTAAAAAACCATAGGAGAAGCCTATGGAAAATATTGTAACTATGTATTAGACTGCGTGCATTTCCCCTCCTATAATGATTATACCCTACTTGAAACTGTAGAAATGCAGTGAAAAATCCGATAAGACTTGATTGGATTCTTTTTTCTTCATTTAAGTACGGCCTTTCCATGACTTATTGTTTTTTCCTAGTATATTAAAATTAAAAATTTATTTAAATCAAAATGGAGAAAGGATTTGTATGCTTTGACGAATACACTATCAAAACTCTCCGAACGAATTGTCGATTTCGCTCTCTCCTTGAAATTGGAGCATGTTCCCGAGGAAGTGATTCGACACGGAAAGATGCTTCTTCTGGACACTTTCGGCGTCGCCCTCTCGTGTCGGGACCTGGAGCACGCCGAAGCCGTCAGGAAGGTTGTTCAAGCTTTCGGTTCCGCTCCGCAGGCAACGTTGTGGACGACGGACGCGAAGGCTTCGATCGCCGATGCGGCTTTGTACAATGCGGCTCTCATCCACGGAGCGGACTATGACGACACTCACGTCGGCGGCATCGTCCATCCCAGCGCTTCCGTCGTGAGTACGGCGCTTTCCGTCGGTGAATATACGGGGGCGTCGGGCGAAATGATTATGGAAGCGATCGTAGTCGGTTGGGAAGTCATCGTTCGATTGGCTTTGGCGGCGAAGGGGCGATTCCACGATGTGGGATACCACGGCACCGGCATACTCGCCCCTTTCGCAGCCGTGTGCGTCGCCGCGAAGCTCATGGCAGTCTCGCCGAAAGCGGCCGTGAACGCCTTTGGAATCTGCGGCAGTCAAGCCGCGGCGCTTCAGGAATTTCTGCACGACGGCTCGTGGGTGAAAAAAATACATCCGGGATGGGGAGCCCACAGTGCGATATATGCCCTTTGTCTCGCGAAAGAGGGATTTTCCGGACCTTCGGAAGTTCTCGAAGGAGGTTTCGGTCTCTGGAAAACTCATATTGGAACGACCGACGGTCTAGAGGAAGCGTTTTCGAATCTCGGGACATTCTGGCACACTCCTGAGATCACGTTCAAGATGTATCCCGTCTGCCATATGATCCACTCCTTCATCGGATGCATGCTCCGGCTCCGGAAGGAGCATGCCGTCGCCGCCGAAGATATCGCTTCTATGGAGTGCCGTATCGAACCCCGGTGTTACCACATCGTGTGCGCTCCTAGAGAACAGAAAGTCCGACCACGGACCGACTATATGATGCGCTTCAGCCTTCCTTACGTTTTGGCCGTGACCGCTCTGAAACACAGGATGAGTCCTTGGGAAATAGATATGCGGTACGCGGAGGACGTCGAGGTGCAGGCTTTAATGGATAAAGTCCAATGTATTTCCGACGAGGAGAAAAGTCATCCTGGATATTTCCCCGGATGGTTGAAGATAACCACGACGGATGGGAAGAGTTACGTGGCGGAGCAGAAATATGAACTTGGAACACCGCAGAATCCTATATCCATGGACGAGGTGATCGTCAAGTTCAACAACAATGTAGATACTATTCTCGCAAGCGAAAAGAAGATGAAGATAGTGGACGCGATCCGGAACTTCGAAAAGATGACCGCAGCGGATGTGTCTGCCCTGATTCGGCAGTTTCGGGCGTGACGGACCCGCATTCGCGAAGAACGGCGCGCGCTCTTCCGTTTTAGTGAGATTGTGAAAAGACATTTCAGACAACATGGAGGCGGACGTAATGGGACAAACTCTGGCCGAAAAGGTACTGAGCAAGAATGTGGGATATCCGGTGAAAGCCGGAGAAACCGTGATCGTCAACGTGGATTTCGCAGCTTTGCACGACGGTTCCGGGCCGTTGCTCGTTCGTTTGATGGACGAACGGAACTATTCGAAGGATCCGGTGTTCGACGCGAAGAAGCTTCTTTTCGCAAACGAATTCGGCCCCGAGCCGACTCGGGAAATGGCGAACGAACATGCCCTGACTCGCCGCTTCGCCCACGAACATGGGTGCCATTGGGAAGAAGGCGGCACGGGGCACGTCCATGCCCATGTTTACGAGTCCTTCCTCGAGTGCGGGACGGTCTGTATAGTGGGAGATTCGCACACCACCGTCCACGGCGCCTTCGGCTGTTTCGCCACCGGATGCGGTTCCACCGATATGGTGGCCGTCACCCGGTTCGGAAAAACATGGATCAAGGTGCCTGAAACCTTCAGGATCAATGTCAACGGAAAGCTTCCGAAAGGAGTCTATTCGAAGGATATTATGTTGAAGGTAGCAAGTATCATCAAGTCGAATCAAGCTATCTATAAATCTCTGGAGTTTCGCGGCGATACCATCGCCTCGCTCAGTATGGAGTCGCGGCTGAGCATCACCAGTATGGGGGTCGATGTCGGAGCGAAGAACGCTATTATGGAAACCGACGAGCATACGAGAGCCTTTCTGGCTGAACTCGGCCGCGAAGACGCCTATCGGGAGATCCGCGGAGACGAAGAGGCGAACTATGAGCGCGTGATCGATATCGACGCGTCCGTATTGGAACCGCTGGTCTCGAAACCTCATTACGTGGAGAACGTGGACTTGGCGAAAAACTGCAAGAATGAAAAAGTCAACCTGGTCTTCATCGGAAGCTGTACCAACGGTCGCGTGGAGGACATGCGCATCGCAGCGAAAATTCTCAAGGGCAAAAAGGTGGCGAAGGGCGTGCGACTTCTGGTCATCCCGAATTCTGCGCACGTCTACAAAGAGTGTCTCCGCGACGGAACGTTCCTCGCCTTGGCGGAGGCGGGAGCTATGATCGAGGCTCCTAACTGCGGGCCGTGCATGGGGGTGCATCAGGGAATTCCGGGCGACGGCGAGGTCGTCGTCGCGACGCAGAACAGGAATTTCAAAGGCCGTATGGGCAATCCATCCGCGAGCATCTATTTGTCGAGTCCCGCAACGGCGGCGGCGACGGCGCTGACGGGACATATTACCGATCCCAGGGAAGTTATGGAATAAGGGTATTTTTTTACATATTAAGAAATGAGGCCGGAAATATGATTAGGAAAAGTATAGAAGGACGTGCATGGAAGTTCGGAAGCAATGTCAGTACCGATTCCATCGCTCCGGGAAGATTGATCTCCCTGCGATCCAACCCGAACGAATATGCGAAGCATGTTCTTGAAGATTCGCGTCCGGAATTCGCCAAGAACGTCCGGGTAGACGACTTCATCGTCGCCGACGAAAATTTCGGATGCGGCTCCAGCAGGGAGATCGCTCCCATCATCATCAATATCGCCGGAGTCGGGGCGGTCCTGGCGAAATCTTTCGGTCGGATTTTTTACCGCAATGCTATCAACAACGGCATGTTGCTCATCGAATGCGATACAGACAGGATCGCGGACGGAGAAACGCTGCTCGTGGATGTAGAGAACCGTGTCGTCAAGAAGCCCGACGACCCTGAATTTCTGATGCCTTTCGTTCTTTCGGAGAAGGAGATCAAGATCCTCGACGAAGGAGGGCTTCTGAACTACATCGAAAAGTATAAATCTCTCGATATTTGAGGGGGAGAAGAAGCGAGGGGTACGGTATGGACGAAATGAAACGGCTTGCCGAATATGCACGCGACTTCTCCCTGAACGGTGTTTCGGAAGAAGTGCTCGCCGCCGCGAGGTACTGCGTGTTGGACAGTGTGGGATCCGCTCTCGGAGCGACGCGCGACGGAGAGATACCGTCTCTTGTCGAAGAAATCGAGCGTTGGGCTTCGAAGAGCGACGGGAGAAATGCGGCGGTGTGGGGGCAGGGGCGACGGAGCAACGTGTTTTCCGCCTTGATGCTGAACGGCGTCATGGGACATGCGCTGGAACTCGACGATGTCCACACGGAGTCGAAATCTCACGTAGGCGCAGTTGTCGTGGCGACGGCCTGGACGCTTGCGGATGCTCTTGGCGCGGATGGGCGTCGTTTTCTCGAGGCGGTCGTCGTCGGATACGAAGTAATGGCCAGAGTGGGGATGGCCATGGATGTGTCGAGCAACAGGAGGCGGGGATGGCATACGACCGGTATCATCGGCCCCTTCGGCGCGGCGGCGGCGGCGGGCGTTCTCCTGAAACTGGAGAAAGAGCGGATGCTTTCCGCTTTCGGCATCGCCGGTACACAGTCGTCGGGGTTGTGGGCTTTCTTGGCCGAGGGGGCTACCTGTAAAAAGCTGCATCCGGCCCGTGCCGCCGTAAACGGTCTGTCGGCGGCGATTCTGGCCAGAGGCGGCATGACCGGGCCGGCTCATATCCTCGATGCCGAGGACGGAGGGTTATACAGGGCGGTGAGCGACTCTTTCGATATGTCCGTACTGACGGACGGACTGGGAGAACGGTATGAAATTCTCAGAATGGACAAGAAACCCTATCCGTGCTGCAGAACGACGCATCATGCCATCGACGCCGCCCTGGCGCTCCGAGAGCGCCCCGGCTTCGCTCCGGAGCGAATACGCCGAGTCACTGTAGATACCTACGACGTGGGAGTGCTGCAGTGCGGTTTCACGAATTACCCGAGAAGCGGCGTGGAAGCCAAATTCAGCATCCCGTTCGCATGCGCGGCGGCGTTCGTCTGCGGCAGGGTGACGCAGGCGCAGTTTTCATCCGATGTTCTAAACGACCCTCTTGTGCGCCGCATAGCGGAAAGCACCGAAGTGAAGAGCGATCCGCTCTTCACGGAACGGTACCCCAAAAGATGGGGAAGCCGAATGACCGTTCTTTTCGACGACGGGGCGGCGCTTGTCCATCAGGTGGACGATATGTCGGGAAGCGCCGCCGTTCCCCTCTCTTCCTGTCGGGAGAGAGAAAAGTTTCTTGGATCGGCCGAGACGGCATTCGGCGCGGAAAGGGCGTTCAGGCTGATGGATGCGATTCTCTCCATCGACTCGCAGGGAAGCCTGCCCGACCTCGCGTAAGGGTTTCATACGGCGCCCCGAGGCGGCTGAATTTTACCTAATGGAGGTATCGTTTTGATTCGTACTTTGGAAGGTCTTGTGTGGCTCTGTCGAGGCGAAACGCTGATATCGGACGGCAGAGCGGTGGAAAGCGGGGCGACGGGCGGCTCGACGGCCGGGCCTATGAATCTTTCCGTCGAGGACGGTAGAAAGGGGACGATCGCGTGGTCGATCTTGCAGAAACACAACACCTCGGACGGTGATTCCCTTAAGCTCAAATTCGACTCGCTGATCTCCCACGATCTGACCTACGTCGGCATCGTCCAGACGGCGCGAGCCAGCGGACTGGAGCGCTTCCCGCTCCCATACGTACTGACGAACTGTCACAACAGTTTGTGCGCAGTGGGCGGCACCATCAACAGGGACGACCATGTCTTCGGAATGTCCGCCTGCGAGAAATACGGCGGTATTTTCGTTCCGGCCAACCAATCGATTATCCATTCCTATGCAAGGGAAATGCTCGGCGGATGCGGCCGCATGGTGCTTGGGTCGGACAGCCATACTCGGTACGGAGCGCTGGGCACTCTCGGCGTGGGCGAAGGCGGAGGCGAATTGGTAAAACAGCTTCTGGAAAAAACCTACGATATAAAAATGCCGAAGGTCGTAGGCGTCTATCTCAAGGGGAAGCTCTCCCACGGCGTCGGGCCTCAGGACGTGGCTTTGGTCCTCGTCAAAGAGCTTTTCAAATCGGGTTTCGCAAGAAACAAGATATTGGAGTTTGTCGGTCCCGGCGTTAAAAATTTGTCCATGGATTTTCGTAACGGAATCGACGTCATGACGACCGAAACCGCGTGTCTCTCCTCCGTATGGCTCACCGACGACAAAGTTAAGGAATATTTCGATATCCACGGCCGACCGGAGGCTTATGAAAAATTAGCCCCGTCGGATTTCGCATGTTATGACGGCGCCGTTATCGTCGATCTCGAAAAGATAGAACCTATGATCGCGCTTCCGTTTCATCCGAGCAATGTGTATTCGATACGGGAACTCAATGATGGCGCGGAGGACATTCTGGCCCGCGTGGAACAAGAGGCTGCGCAGCAGATAGAGAACAAGGCGCTGAAATTGGATCTTCGGAGCAAGATTGGAAACGGTCGTTTACGCGTCGACCAGGCCGAAATCGCCGGATGCTCCGGCGGGACTTTCGAAAATCTGCTTCACGTGTCGCGTATCATGAGAGGGAAGAGCATTCCGAAAAACTATTTCTCCATGAGCGTCTACCCGGCAAGCGTTCCCGTGCTCGCGGAACTGATCAAGATCGGCGCAGTCACCGATCTCATAGAAGCCGGGGTTCTGCTGAAATCGGCTTTCTGCGGTCCTTGCTTCGGCGCGGGAGATGTTCCTGCGAACGGATCTCTTGCGGCTCGTCATACCACACGGAATTTCGCGAACAGGGAAGGAAGCAAACCGAAAGAGCTGCAGATGGCTTCCGTCGCGCTCATGGACGCTCGTTCCATCGCCGCTACGGCCATCAACGAAGGATATCTGACGTCCGCGGCGGAGATAGATTTCGACGAGTCCGAACAGAAGTATCATTTCGACGGCGGCGCGTACGAACGCACCGTTTATAACGGATTCGGGCGAGCGAAAGCGGAAACGAAACTGCGTTTCGGCCCGAACATTACCGATTGGCCGGAGATGATTCCTCTGGGAAAACATGTCCTGCTCAAGGTCGCTTCGGTAATTCTCGATCCGGTGACCACCACCGACGAGCTTATCCCTTCGGGAGACGCGGCGTCCTATCGTTCGAACCCGAAACGCATGGCCGATTTCACCCTTTCCCGTAGGGATCCCCTGTACGTAGGCAGCGCCAAAAGCATGCAAGCGATGGAAGGGAAGCGCCGGGAGGGGATCGTCGACGCCGAACTGCTCCCCTTTGTCGACAAGATGGTGAAAATCGCATGCAGCGCGTCGACCGACCGATTCGTAGAAGAGACCGTGTTCGGTAGCGTCGTGTGTTCGATAAAGCCGGGAGATGGCTCGGCCAGGGAACAGGCCGCGTCCTGTCAGAAGGTTCTTGGCGGTTTGGCCAACATCTGTGTGGAGTACGGGACGCAACGCTACAGGTCGAATCTGGTAAACTGGGGAATGATTCCTTTCACCGTCGACGAGGAGATGCTGCGGCGATTCCGCAGGGAAGAGTATCTCTTCATCCCCGATATCCGGGAAAAAATACTGGCCGGAGAGGAAGAGGCGACCGGATTTCTCGTCGGAGGCGATACTCTATCGCCCGTCGTTTTAAAAGTAAACGTTCTTTCTCGTGAAGAGGCGGATATAATTTGCTCCGGAAGTCTGATCAACTACTATTCCAAGTGTTGAGTGCCAGGACATCGTAGACTGATTTTCGTGCCAGGATATCGTTGACAAAAGTTTTTCTTGCGGTAGTTCCGGTTTTGCTGCATCTTCACGGGTATCCTAATATTATCGAGGTGGAACCCGTGAAAAGCAAGGAAGAACAGCGGAGAGTTCTGGCCGTGCAACGCTTTCGCAATGGCGAAAAGCCCGAATCCATCTGCGCTTCGCTCGGAAGATCGAAAGCCTGGCTTTACAAGTGGATAAAACGCCGGGAGCGGCATGACGACGAAGAACCTTGGAGCAAGCTCCTCCCGGCGTCCGAAGAACTGCGCCGACAGAACGCCGGAAGAAATCGAAGAGATCGTGCAATTTCTCCGTCTCCGCCTCTACAACAAGTATGAAATGCTGTATACACCAAACGCGACTCGCGATGGGAGGAGAGAACCATGAGATCGAAGAACGTTTTGAAATTCGTTGTATCGTTTGCTTTCCTTCTTTTTTCTGGTGTTTCAGGCGCGATGCCCCCCTGCGCGGACGATCCCGATCTGGCGCGACTTTTCCATGACCGTGGTGTGGAAGGGACCATCGTCATTTCGTCGCTCGACGGAGCCACCGAATTCGTCCACAACAGGGAACGCTCCGAAACTCGTTTCACCCCCGCGTCCACGTTCAAAATTCCGAATACGCTGATTGCTCTGGAAGCAGGAGCGATCAAAGACGAGAACGAGATCATAGCGTGGGATGGGCAAGAAAAAGGTTCTCCCCTCTGGAACAAAGATCAGAGTCTTTCGACGGCTTTCCCTCTTACGTGCGTCTGGTTCTATCAGAAACTGGCCGAGCGCGTAGGAGACCGGAGATATCGGGAGTACCTCTCGCTTTTCGGTTACGGCAATGAAAAGACCGGCCCCGATGTAACGACGTTCTGGCTGGATGGTGATCTCGAAATTTCGGTACGAGAGCAGATTCGTTTCCTCAAGAAGGTCTACGCCGAAACGCTTCCATGCGGCAAGGACAGCCTGGACCGTTTGAAAAAAATCATGATCGTCCAGGAAGAGCCGGACTTTACGATTCGGGCGAAAACCGGTTGGGCTCTCCGAGTGACTCCTCAACAGGGGTGGTATGTCGGTTATGTGGAAAAGGGGAGCGACGTGTGGTTTTTTGCCACCAATCTCGAAATCGTGAAAAGAGAGGACGCGGCGTTTCGTCGGGAAATCAGCATGGAGGCTCTGAGAAGCAAGGGGATCATCTAAGGGTGTCGGATGGGTGAAAAAGCTGAACGTTGAAGCGCCTGACTTTCGATGATCGAACCGGTCCGAGTGCATACGGCCTCTTTTTATGAAAAGAGAATTTTTGGAACCCGATGTCGGCGGCGATGGCATCGGGTTCCGTTTTTTTCCGAACAATAGCGAAGCCCTTCCTTAATCTCCGTTTTGCCGGTGCAAAAACACGATCTCCGAGCCCTCCGGTACCGGCGCGCTCTTCGGCGGGTTCAGCTCCACCGCGGGCGCTGTCCGGCGCATCTTCACGTCCGTTCCTTCGCTCGCCGGGCGAACCCACCCCAGCGGGACGCATCCGTTATGCGCTCCCGCGAGCAGGTCGCCGAAGGTGGTCTCGCCCGGTTTCCATCCGGGGACGGCGCCTTTCGCCGGGCGGCAGGCGATGTCGATCTCGCCGTACTGGATGATCGTGCGGAAGAGCGCTTCGAATTCGGGCTGGAGGGTGAAGGTGGTCAGCAGACGGCCGATGGTCAGCGGGCCGATGACGTTGGAGCAGTTTCTGATGTTGCGCACCACCACCTCGGAGTCCACGGTGAGCGTCTCGACGATCAGGTGGATGTTCTCCCGCCCTTGCTCTTCGATCATGTGGCCGAGCATCAGCAGTTTCGATACGGTTTCCGCGTCGATCTGGTCGGGTGTGGCGGCGTCCAGCAGGTGCCCGTCGGCCAGAAGGATGATCCTGTCCGCCGAGGCGATGTCGATGGCCGACCGCACTTCGCTTTCGGAGCGGAAGCGGCACTCGCGGAAGACGACGGCTTCGGGAAGCGGCGTCCTGGAGTATTCTGTGTACCATGCGGCGAATTCGTCCTTCGTCTGGTTGTCGACGATGAAGACCGTCATGCCCAAAGCGCACGTCTCCTCCACGATGAACGGAAGTTGCGGGTTGACGCCCACGACGACGAGCGTTCCCGATGGAGGGACGGCGTCGCAGCGCGAGGAAGGCGCCTGCTCTCTCTCGCGTGATTCTCGCGGCGACGGAGCGAAGAGGGAGGCGTCGTAGGAGTTTTCGCCGAGGACGACAACCTCCGCGCAGGCGGGCAGCCGTTCGTCGGGGAGCGGAACCATGCGCAGCTCGCCCTCCGCGTTTCTGTATCCGACGGGGACGGATTTTCGAAAGGCGTTCATCAGATCGCGCCAGAGCGTCGGCGCGTCCGGGGGCAGGCGGACGAAGTGGAACTCGTTCCCCTCCGCGGTGAGCAGCTCGTTGAAGATATCCTCGGAGTAGGGGTTGACGCACATGGATGCGATCAGCTTGCCGGTGAAGAAGAGCGGATTGAAGAAGACCTTCGTGCTCCGGTTGCCGAAGGGGCGCAGAAACTTCGTAACGTGGCAGCTTCTGCTGAGATCGAGGTAGTTCAGTACGATGACCGGGGAGCTTGTCTCGCTTTGCTTGGCGTCGAGAAGCGTCTCCAGCGCGACGAGCGTCCTCGTGACGATGGGGTCGTTCAGGCGCTCGGAGAGCTTTTTGTCCGCGGTCTCTCCGCCGAGGACGATCACGGCCGACGCTTTATGCGCGGAGATGCGTTCCAGCGCCTCGGCGTTCTGGAAGCTGCCCGTGCGCGAGATCACCTCGACGTGCGGTCTGGACTCGACGATCCGGTCGGGAGATTCCGGAGGGTGTTCCCGCATCACCACCACCTTGATCTGTCGTTTCCGTTCCGAGACGCAGTAGGTCTCCAGTTCGTCGACGATGTGCGGGATGCACTCGTTCCAGCCGAGCAGGACGATATGCCCCTTCTCGCGGACGTCGCCCCGCCCCTGCTTCAACTCGTCCAGCCGTTCCATCAGCTTGCCGATGATGATGGCGATGAGGATGCCGTTGAAGAGCACGATTCCGATGAACGAGAGGAGCAGAACGAGCGCTTTGACCAGCGCCTCCTGTTCGTGAACTTCGAAGATGCTGTCGGAGCTGATCATGGTGATGACGGAGAACCAGAAGTTGTCGCCGTGTTCCGACCGCACGCCGAGGCTGTCGAGAACGGCGGCGAAGATCCAGACGAAGACGAGGGAGACGAGGAGCATCGTCAGTATCTGCCGGAAGATGGAGACTTCGAGCAGTCGCCGGAAGCGGTAGGAGAGCATACGCGCCGCGTCGGACTTCTTCAGGCTGCGGAAGCGGAGCAGGCGGAATATCCTCGGCAGGCGGAGCAGGCGGAGCATCGCCGCGCCCCCTCCTGGAAAGAGGAAGAAGAGAAACAGATCCCACGGAATGGTGGCGATCCAGTCCATCCACCAGTCGGCGAAGTACTCGCGCTTGTTCGCGGCGTAGGTGAAGTAGCGGGCCGTCAGCTCCGCCGCGAAGAGGGCGGAGAAGAGGATGTTCAGGCGCTCCAGCGCTTCGTGGTCGAACAGGAGCGAGGCCGCGGCCGCGACCACCGACGCCGAAATGAGGAAGAGCATCGCGGCGTCGACGGCCGGGTGTTTGAAAAAAGCGTCAAGCCTCCTGGAGTATCCTGTTGAAGTCGAGAGTGTGCGCATACCGTCTCCTCCTTCCGGAAATGTACGAGAGCGAGAGGGGCGCTAGGGGGCGGCGCGTCCTTTCACGAGAACGAAGCCGCGCAGATCGGACTGCGCGTTGTGGGACCACGTCGGCGGATGCGAGTCGAAGACTGTGTACGTCCCGGCTTTCAGCGTCTCCTGCGGGGTTGTCTCCCATATCGCGTTCCGTACGCCTCCCTGCCCGGAGCGCCCCGTCGCGGACCAGGGGCCGTAGAGCGTGCCGTCCTGGTGGACAAGCGTGATGCTTCCTGCCGGAGTTCCGTTGTTGAAGTAGTGGTACGTGTTGATGTAGGTGATCACGTGCGGCCGGGAGATCGTGAAGCGCGTCGGCGCGGGAGGTCCGGAGGGGGTGTTCACCACGGCGGCCTTGTTCCAGTTGTTGAAGATCTCGTATTCCGCCGCTTCCGGACGGGCGGCGGCGATATCCGGAAGGGTGTTCAGGCGTCCGATGCACGCCTCCATCGCCTCCGCATGCTCCGCGATGAGCGGATCGCGGAAGAGAGCGAGTCCTTCCTTGTACTTCGCCAGCGCCTCTTCGTATCGTTGCTGCTGCTGAAGCAGCGCCGCCTGCCGCCAGAGCGTCTCCGCAGCGCGCCGGTTCCCCGCGGTTTCCTGAGGCGTGGCGTCCGTCTCGGGCTCGGGGAGGGGCGGGAGAAGCGGCTCGTGGTCGGGGGCGGGTTTTATGGTCGCGCTGTAGGTATAGGTGTTGGTGGCGCCCTGCGGCGATCCCCAGTTTCCTTCGAAGCAGAGGCGGAAGATCTGCCCTTTCCGGAAAACATACGTTATGCGCCGGTTCGAGCCCGGAGGCAGATCCCATGCGCTCGCAAGGGTCTGCGGCACTCCCGAGGTCGCGAGGGGCTGACCTTCCCCGTAGAGGTCGACGGACCCCCAGCTTTGACCCGAGCCGATGCGGACGTCGACGATCAGCGTGCCTCCGTTGAGGAAGCGCCTGGCGTCCAGCTCGTGAATCCTATAGTTGTGGCTGCCGTGCCCGGGTGCGAAAAGCGTTCCCTGTCCGGACGCGGACCATATGACCTCGACGGGTTCGGGGACGGGGGAGGGACGAGGCTCCGGGCGAAGAGTCGGACGAGGAACCGGAGGAATCTCGACGAGCGCCGGGCCGGGCTGCTGCGGAGCCGCCTCCTGGACGAATACGGCGGCTCGTTCCTGTACGGCGTATCCGCCCGCCGGCCAGTCATGATAGACTCTCGCCTCGTACACTCCCGCGGGCAGCCCGCCGAAGACGTGGCTGCCGGAGCGCATGCCCCCGGTGTAGAACCATTCGCCGTACTGGTCGTCGGCGTGCTCTCGGGGAGCGAGCGTAATCCAGTCGGTCTGGCTTCCCGGGAGATTGTCGTAGACGATTTCGATGGGTTCGTCCGGCGCGTAGGACGATTTGACCGTCCGCACGGCGGCCTCGGAAGGCACTTGGGACAGGACGAGTGCGACCGGCAGGAAAACACATAATAAAAGAACATATGACCGCGCGTTGCGCACGTGTTTCACTCCCCTTCGGTAGTTGGAATAGTGACCTTATGATATCAGAAGCGGCTCTTTCGAGGCAAAAACGAATTCAGGTTTTCCGGGCTTCTCGCTCGATTGCGCGGTTGTGCCGAGTCCGCGATCTTGTGCGCGGTGAACGCGCGCGAAGCGAGGGGGCGAACACGTCGTATTCGCCCCCTCGCTTCGCGATTGTCCTTCCGTTCCTCTCACGCCGGTTCGATGTCGAGGAGGACGTCCTTTCCCGCGCGAACATTTCCCGTCGCGGCCTTGAAGGATTTTACTCGGTCGCCGGTCGTGACGATGACCGGCGTGAGGAGGGACGGAGCCTTTGCGCCGACCAGAGTCCGATCGAAACGGACGATGGGATCTCCGGCCTTCACGCAGCTTCCCGCTTCGGCGATCAGCGTGAAACCTTCTCCCTCGAGCGCGACCGTCTCTATGCCGATGTGCACCAGTACCTCTATCCCCTTGCGTCCCCTGATTCCGAAGGCGTGCCCGGTCGGGAAGAGCGCGACCAGCTCCCCGTCGCAGGGGGCCACCACCAGTCCGTCCTCGTCGGGATCGATAGCCGCTCCGTCGCCGAGCATCTTTCCGGCGAAGACCTTGTCGGGAACCTCCTCCAACGGAACCACCCGTCCGGAGAGGGGGGCCAGCAGTTTCAGATTCTTCTTTCCGAACCAGAACATGCGCGTCACCTCGCTATGGATGCCGCCATCCGGCGCCATGCATGACGGCGTCCCCGGATGACGATGGAGTAGGCAAGGATGTTCTCCGGCACGGCGATGCCGGGGTAGCCCGAGTCGCCGATGTGGTGCAGGTCGGCCCCGCAGCTCTTGGCCCAGAGCGCGATCTGCCGGATGGTCGCCTCGTCCGACCCTTCCTGCGAGGTGCCGATGGCGGTCATGGCCAGCGCCCCCTCGGCGTGGACGACGCCGACGAGGTCGCGAACCCGCTCCGGCGAGATTCCCGGAACGGTGCCGGGGGCGGGGAGGAGCACGATGTCGGCCCCCGCGTCGATCCACCGTCCGATGATCGCTTCGTCGACGATGTCGCTCCCCGCGTCGGTGGCGGAGCCCGCGGCGTGCATCTTCCCCGCGGCGAGGACGGGGTCGGGGCCGACGGCCTCGCGGATTCCCCGGAGCGACGCGGCGATGGAGCTGGTGGTGACGCCCGTCGCGGGGTTCCCCGTGACGACGAGCATGTCCACCCCCTGCTCGACGGCGAGACGGGCGTTCTCCGGCGTGGCGCGCCGCCCTTCGGGGAGTTTCGCCTGCGGGCCGAGCACGCGCTCCTCCTCGTCGACCGGTTCGAGGTTGATCGCTACGGGACGGCCGATGAGGCGTTTCAGCGCCGCGACGGTTCCCGAGTGCGAGCCCGGCGGGTCGGTTGCCCGCACCCTATGTCCCTGGCCGTACGTGCGCAGAAAAAAATCGTCGTCGTCCGGTATGTCCAGCCCTTCGACGTGCGGGGCGCGGACGTCGAACATGTTCAGCAGGATGACGTCGGCCCCGAAAGCGCGCGCCAGCTCGGCGTTCGTCACGTCGCCCAGCAGCGGGGGGGCGGGGGCGATGGTCTCCGCCACGAGGGTGCGCCCCTCCGCCGCGCGGATGCTCGTCAGCAGCTCCCGCCCCGTCATCTTCGCGAGGTCGGAGGCGTTGGCGTCCAAAATTCGTCGTACCATGATGGTGCTCCTTTCCTGAGTACAGTAGTCGCGCTCAAGCGACGGCCGGCGAATGCGAGTGCGGCGGGCTTTGAGTCGCGCCGGTCACTTGATGCGCATGATTTCGGCGCTTGCCGCTTCGTCCGCGATCAGCGTCGCGTTGGGGTGCAGCTGAAGCACCGACGCGGGCAGGTCGGGGGTTACCGCCCCCATGACCGCGCCGCGGATGGCCTCCGCCTTCTCCGGTCCCGAGGCGAGCAGCAAAATCCGCCGGGCGCTCATGATCGTCTTGATCCCCATGCTGATGGCGCTCTTGGGCACCTCGTCGCGGGTGGAGAAGAAGCGCGCGTTCGCTTCGATGGTGCTCTGCGTGAGGCGGACGTGGTGCGTCCCCTTCTCGAACTTCACGTCCGGCTCGTTGAAGCCGATATGCCCGTCCCGTCCGAGCCCCAGTATTTGCAGGTCGATGCCGTGCGATTGTTCGATGAGTTCCTCGTAGCGGCGGCACTCCGCGCCGATGTTCTGCGCCGCGCCGTTGGGAATATGGCGGTGTTCCGGCGGGATATTGATGTGCCGGAAGAGATGTTCCTCCATGTAGCTGTGGTAGCTCTGCGGGTTCTCCGGCGAGAGCCCCGCGTATTCGTCCAGGTTGAACGTGGTCACGCCGGAGAAGTCGACGTCGCCGGCCCGGAAGAGGCGGACCAGCTCGTTGTAGAGCCCCTTGGGAGTGTCCCCGGTGGCGAGCCCGAGCACGCACTTCGGGTTCAGGATGACCCGGCTGGCGACGATGTACGACGCCTTCCGGCTCATCTGATCATAATCCTTTGCAGTCACGATTCTCATGGCGGTCGAAGACCTCCTTTCCTTCCACGAATGTCTTGATGACGCGCCACCCCTCGTCGAGGATGACGAAGTCGGCCCTGTACCCCGGTTCGATGCGCCCTCTGTCGCGCTCCCCCAGCAGTCGGGCGGGGTTTTCGGAGACGAGGCGCGCCGCCTCCCAGAGGGGGAGGCCGGTTGCGGCGCCGTAATTCCGCAGTGCGAGGTCGAGCGTGAGGACGCTTCCGGCGAGCGTTCCGTCGGCGAGCTTCGCCTCCGGGCCGTGCACCGTGACCGTTTGGCCGCCCAGGTCCCACTCTCCCTCGCCGAGGCAGGCGCCGCGCATGGCGTCGGAGACGAGAATGATGCGCTCGACGCCCTTCATCTTCAGCAGCAGCCGGAAGACGGCCGGGTGCGAATGCACGCCGTCGGCGATCAGTTCGCAGAAGACGTCCGCGTCGAGGGCGGCCCCCGCGAGCCCGGGCGTTCTGTGATGAAACGGAGGCATGCCGTTGAAAAGGTGCGTCACGCTTTTCGCCCCGTTGCGGAACGCCTTCATCGCCTGTTCGTACGTCGCCTGCGAATGGCCGAGCGAAGCGACGATTCCCTCCTCCCGGAGCGCTTCAAGGAAGCGGCCGTCGGTATCCTCTTCGGGAGCGAAGGTGACCAGGCGCAGGGTGCTCTTTCTGCGGCGGACGAACTCCGGGTCGGGACGGCGCAGGTGCGTTCCGTCCTGCGCGCCGAGGCGGGATGCGCTGATGTAGGGGCCTTCGAGGTGCGCGCCCAGCACCCTCGCTCCGTTCGGGGGCGCGTTTTTCGCCGCTTCCACGGCGTCGAGCGCCGCCTCGATATGCGCTTCGTCCATCGTCATGGTGGTCGGACAGAATGCCGTGACGCCGTGTGCTGCAAGTCCTGCCGCAATGGTCTCCAGCGACTCCGCCGCCCCGTCCATCGTGTCTACGCCGCAGACGCCGTGAACGTGGATATCCACGAATCCGGGGACGATCCACGCCCCCTCCGCGTCGAGCGTTTCGATCCCCGCGGGAAGCTCGCTCTTGGGGAGGATATCGAGCACTCGCCCGTCGAAGAGAAGGGCCGTTCCGCCGAGCCACGTGCGCCCCGCGATTATTTTTCCGCCTGTGATCGCTTTCATTGCCGTACCTCCGTTGTTGCCGATTACGAACGCCCTCCCGTACAGTCGGCGAGGGGAGGGCGTCTTCAAAATTTCCGGGAAATGCCGCATTCGCGGCGCGAAGCCGCGAGAGTGTTCTTCCGCGGGGCGTCTCGGGATGGGACGCCCTGCGGAACGCTTATTTTTTCATGTGCTGTTTCATGACGTCGGCGAGCAGCTCGGCCTTCGTTCCGATGACGATCTGAAGCGTCGTCGCGTTCGGGCGGATGAGTCCGGTCGCGCCGAGGGCCTTGATCCGGGCTTCCTCGACCACCTTGCCGTCCTTCAGGACGAGACGAAGGCGGGTGATGCACGCGCCGATCTCCTCGATGTTCTGCGCTCCGCCCAGGCGGGCGATGTACTCCTTCGCCAGGCTTTCAAGATCCGCGGCGGAGACCGCGGAGGCGGTGGCCCCGGTCGCCTCTTCTTCGCGTCCCGGAGTGAGCAGGTTCATCCCCTTGATGACCGCGACGAAGAGGAAGTAGTAGACCGCCGCGAAGGCGAGGCCGATGGGGATGATCATCCACCCCTTCGTGGAGAGCCCGTAGTTCAGCACGTAGTCGATCGCGCCCGCCGAGAAGCCGAATCCGTGGAGGACGCCGAGCATGGAGCAGACCGCCAGCGCGACGCCGGTCAGCAGGGAGTGCGCGATGTAGAGGACGGGGGCGAGGAACATGAAGGCGAATTCGATGGGCTCGGTGATACCGGTCAGGAAGGAGGTCAGCGCCACGCTGAGCAGAATTCCCGAGACCGCCTTTTTATTCTCCGAACGGGCCGTGCTGTACATCGCCAGGGCCGCCGCCGGAAGAGCGAACATCATGATCGGGAAGAAGCCCGTCATGAAGACGCCCGCCGTCGGGTCGCCCGCGAAGAAACGGTGCAGGTCGCCCGTGACCGCCTGTCCGGTCGGGCTGGTGAAGCTGCCGAAGACGAACCAGACCATGCTGTTGAGCACGTGGTGCAGGCCGAGCGGAAGGAGCAGGCGGTTCAGCGTGCCGAAGGTGAACGCGCCGAGCAGTCCCGCGCCCAGGAGCCACTCGCCGACGCCGTGGATCGCCTGCTGAATCGGGGGCCAAACGTAGCCGAAGACGAGCGCGAGGACGATGCTGGCCATCGAGGCCGCGATGGGGACGAAGCGCTTGCCGCCGAAGAAGCCGAGGAAGTCGGGGAGCTTGATGTTATGGTACTTGTTGTAGAGCATTCCCGCGACGATGCCGGAGATGATGCCCGCCAGCACGCCCATGTTGATCGTCGAGTTGATGGTGACGACCGCCTTGGTCAGGGTGAAGTAGCCCACCGCGCCCGCGAGGGCCGCCGCGCCGCCGCCGTCGAACGCCACGCCCGTCGCTATGCCGACGGCGAAGAGCAGCGCCAGGTTGTCGAAAATCGCCGCGCCCGC
This sequence comes from Synergistaceae bacterium, assembly GCA_018436725.1. Classification (GTDB taxonomy): domain Bacteria; phylum Synergistota; class Synergistia; order Synergistales; family Aminobacteriaceae; genus JAAYLU01. Next base: position 27,959 of record JAHDKT010000099.1, read on the forward strand.
CTGCATCACGAAGGGAATATCCAGCACGTCCGACGCGCCGAGCCTGAGGAGCAACGCCGCCGCCGGGAGCACCGCCACCGGAAGCATCAACGCCTTACCGAGTTTTTGCAAACCTTTAAGCATGTACAACACCCTCCTCTATGGAATTGGGGGCCATGCCCCCTAAAACCCTAAATACCGAAGGAAATCTCGTACTTGAATCGCTTCCCCCTGTAGATGCACTTGGAGTACTCCACGGGAGTCCGCGGCTCGGCGTAGGCCACTCTTCTGAAGAGCAGCACCGGGGTACCGGAGTCGAGATCGAGGTTTTTGGCCTCGAAGTCGGAGCAGAGCACCGGCTCGATGGTCTGCGAGGCGTGCGAGAGTTTCATGCCGAAGTGCTCGCGCATCAGCGTATAGAGCGACCGTCCTTCCAGAAGATCGCGCGAGAGTTCAGTAAAACGGCACATGGGTACCCATGCGTTCTCGAGCGAAAAGGGCTCCCCTTCCACGTAGCGAAGACGAAGAATGTTGAAGACTGTCGCCTCGTGCGGAGAAAGTTCCAGCGACTCGCGGATCGTGCGTGACGCCTCCTCCTTGTCGAAGGCGAGAATGTGCGTCATCGCGTCGAGCCCCGCGGCGCGGATGTTCTCGGAAAAACCGGTAAGGCAGGACGATGTGCAGGTCGGCTTGGGAAAGGAGACGAACGTCCCTCTCCCCCTTTCGCGGTGAAAGACCCCCTCGTCCACCAGCGCCGATACGGCCTTGCTCGCCGTCATGCGGCTGATGGAGAACCGTTCGCAGATGTCGCGCTCGGACGGTACGATGTCGCCGGGAGCAAGATCGCCGTCGTCGACCATCGCCTGTAAAATTTCCTTGAGCTGGTAGTAGAGCGGAACCGGGCTCTCTTTGTCCAGTACGCGCATAGAACATTTCCCCCCGACCGGCAGAGTCGTATGCATGATATGTGGACTATACCACTTGGCCGAGAGGACGTCAAGCGCCATGTATCGTTGCCTCAGAAGACGGCAAAAACGACATGCGTTTATTCGGTGTTCCGTTATTTGAAGGCGAACAACTCGGCGAACTCCGCGAGGGAGCGCCTGGTGTGTCCGTCTCTCCCCGTGACCGCCTCGGCGCGGACCATCGAGTTGAGCACGGCCTCTTCGGTCGCTTCCACCGCGGCGCGGAAGAGGAGGTTGATCTCGTTCTCGTTGAACATGCCGATCTGGCGCACGGGGGATGTTTCGTCGTGGAAGACGCGGTTGGCGGTCGTGAAGGCGAGGGCGATCTCGCCGCTCCCGTTGCCGATGAACGCCCCGGTGCGCGTGATGCCGACCGAGGCGCGCCGGGCGACTCTTTTCAGTTGGCGTTCCGTGAGAGGGGCGTCGGTCGCGAGCAGCGCGATGATCGACCCCTGTTCGTCCTCCGGAGGGGCGATCCCGAAGATGGTGGCGCCGATCTTCCGTCCGTCCACGGTCAGGTCCTCCATCTGGCCGAAGTTGGAGAGCACGAGCGCGCCCAGCGTGAACGACGAATCGCCGTACTCGACGATGCGCGACGCCGAGCCGATTCCCCCTTTGAGCTGGTAGCACGACATTCCGCGTCCCGCGCCGACCGCGCCCTCCTCGAAATCGGAGCCCGCCGAGGCGATCGCCTTCAGGACGTGCTCCTCGCGGACCGGGAGCGCGCGGATGTCGTTCAGGAAGCCGTCGTTGCACTCGAAGACTGCGGGGTTCACCGTCCCGGTCTCTCTGCCGATGTCGGGGTTCGCTGCGAGCATAGAGCGGACGAGCGCCTCGGAGGTCGCGCCCACGCCGAAGGTGTTGGTCAGCAGGATCGGCGTTTCGAGCGTGCCCATCTCTTCGATCTGGACGATGCCGCACGACTTGCCGAAGCCGTTGATCACGTGGCACGCCGCCATGACTTTTTCCCGGAAGAGGTTTCCCGGCGCCGGAATGACGGCGGTCACCCCGGTCTGCACGGGGCCGTCGGCGAGCGTGCAGTGTCCGACGGATACTCCGGGGACGTCGGCGATCGTGTTCCGGGGTCCTTTGGGCATGCGGCCGATGCGGATGCCGTACTCTTCGATGCGTCTTGAAGGTCTCATTCTTCGTTCTCTCCTTTTTCTGTTTTCGGAGGTTCTGCAGATGCGCAGCGGCATCGTTCATGTTCTTCTTCGAGGAAGCAGAAGAAGTTTTGATTCTGCTCGGGGGTGCCGATGATACCGACGAGATCCCCCTCCCGAAGCGTGAAGCCGCCTCCGGGATTGGTGATCAACGCGCCGTCGCGGAGCGCGGCCACCACCGACACGCCGAACTCGGCTCTGATGTTCGCTCCGGCGATCGTCTTCCCCGCGAGCGGCCCGTCCGCGCGTATCGCCTCCCACTCCAGTTCCAGCGTCGACGCCGCGTGCAGCAGCTGCGAGAGAAGACCGTAGTCGGCATTGCTCTCGCGAAGCGGGCCGTAGACGTTTCGCCGAAGCGTCTCCAGCTCCCTGTGGATCGTCGCGCCGGGAACGTCGAGGTGGATGAGCGCCTGCCGGGCCATTTCGAGCCCCGCCTCGAACTCGGGCTGGATGATGCGAGAAATCTCGTGGTCTTCGTCGGGGAATTCTCCGTCCTCCCCCCGGACGTCGCGGGCCAGTATCCGGAGCGTGGGATTGCGCTTCCTGACCGCATGGACGACGTCGAGAATCTCCAGGGCGCCCTGGAGCGTCAGGACGAGGAGTTTCGCCTTCTCGACCCGCGCCGCCTCGAGGACGGCATCCTGTCCCGGATCGCCGAGGAGAAGGCGCAGCCCCTCCTGTTTCGCCTCGAGAAAGAGAGCGTGGTTCGGCTCGATGATGATGTAGGGCAGTCGCATGCTGTGGAGGACGAGGCCTATGTGGCGGGCGAAGATCCCTCCGCCGGCGACGATCGCGTGCCCTGACAGCTCTTCCGGGGATATATTGACCGTCTGCACGGCGTCCGTTTTCCGCCGCCTCTTGACGAGCGTGTAGACGGGCGCGGTCAGGCCTGTCGCGGGGGGGCCGAGGAGCATGGAGAGGATGACCGTGTTCAGCGCGAAGGAATAGACGTCCCGAGGAACCGCGCCGGAGTCCAACCCCGCCTGCAGCAGGATGAACGCGATTTCGGAGATCGGGATCATCCCGAAGAAGGCGGCGGCGGGGATGACGTTGCGGAAGCCGAACAGCCTGACCGTGGCCGAGAGAATGACGCCCCGGCCTATGGCGACCGCCGCGACGAGTCCCAACGTGACGCCGATGTGCTCGAGCAGAAAGGCCGGGTCGAGCAACATGCCGATGGCGACGAAGAAGAGCAGGCCGAAGACGTCGCGCACCGGAATCAGGTCGCTCAGCGCCCGGCGGCCGTAATCCGACTCGCTGAGCACAAGACCCGCCATGAATGCCCCGAAGGCGAAGGAGAGGTCGAGCGCGTAGGTGAGGTACCCCACGCCCAGGCCGATGCCGGTAACGGCGAGGAGGAAGAGTTCGCGCGATTCCCACCGCGCCACGTGTTTCAGGAGGAGCGGGATGAATTTCGCGCCGGCGTAGAGCATCGCCGCGACGAAGGCGACGACCTTGACGACGGGCAAGAGGATGGCGAGAGGCGAAAAGCCGGCGGCGTCCAGCCCCATGAGGAGCACCATCAGGGGGATGACCGCGATATCCTGCACGATGGACATGCCCAGCATCACCCTGCTCGACAGCGTGCCGAGCTGCCCCCGCGAGGAGAGCGTCTTGAGGATGACCGCGGTGCTCGACGAGATGATCGCGACCGAGAACCAGAGCGACGGGACGACGCCCCACCCCATGAAATGCCCGATGGCGAACCCGAGCGCGACCGTCAGGAACGCCTGGATGGCGGTTCCTCCGAGGGCGATTCGCTTGATCGGGAGGATCTGCTTGAGAGAGAATTCGAGCCCCAGGGAGAAGAGGAGGAGCGCGACGCCGATCTCCGCAAGGTTTTCGATGCGGTCGACGTCGGCGACGGTGATCCCCCCGGTGTACGGCCCGACGACGATGCCCGCCAGAATGTACCCGAGAATGAGGGGCTGGTTCAGCCGCCGGGCGACGAGCCCTCCGACGAGCCCCGCGAGAACGACGAGAATAAGATCCGATGCGATGCCCATGCGATCTCCTTCTTTCCGGTGGATTTTGCTCTTATTCTTGCACCCTCCGGGAAAAAGTGCAAAGTCTTTTCGTGCGCCCGTGCGGTGTAGGGAGAAATGAAGAAGAGTACTCTCCGCTCCTCGTTTTGTTTTAGTTGCCGCTCCCCAATGGGAGTCTATCGAAAGCGCGGAAAGCGTTAGGCGGCAGGAAAAATAAAAAAAGCGCCTCTCCAAAAAACGAAGGGGCGCTTTCGCGATATATGCGAGGCCGATTAGATGCTCCGCCGCAGCGAGACGAAGAGGACGGGAAGAAGGAGGAGCGCTGTCCCGACGCCTCCGCCCGGCACGCTGCTGCATCCGCCGCTTCCCTGCTTTTGCGCGTTCTTCGGACGCGGAACGGCGAGGATGATCGGGTCGGTGTACTTGCCGTCCTTCATGCCGTCGAAAACGATGAATCTGCCCCCTTCGAGCGGCTGCACCAGGCGGGACGGGCTGTAGGTGGAGCCGTCGAAAACAAGAAGGTGGAACGCGACAGAATACGAGCTGTCCTGCGCTTTGGTATCGAAGAAATCGCCCGTCGAGCGTTTCACGGTCTTCGCCTCGAAGAAGCTGTTCAGAGCGAACCCTTCCGTTCGCACCCTCTCCGCCAGGTCGAAGCACCGTGAGCGTTCCCCTTCGCCGATCCATTTGAAAATACGGATTTCGTCGAGGAGCGCGTCGCCGAGCGTCCTGCCGGATGCGACGGCGGTTTCTATCCTCTGCACTATCTTCGGGTCCGCGGCGGCGAGTTCCGCGTGCGAGACGGTGAATGTGATCCTCACGACGAGGAATTTTCCTCCGAGGTACGCACTCCCCGTATCCAGTTCAAAGCTCTCCGTCCGAAGGAGGACAGGAACGGCTTCGTTCCCTTCGGCATCCGTGGTAATCAAAGATTCGAGAGCGCCGGTAATTCGCAGCAGCTCGTCCTTTTGAATGGATTTCGCCCGCAGGGAGTTGCTCGCCGCAGGAACGTATGTCGAGAGAGAGGCGTAGCGCGCGTCGCCCAGATCAAGAAACTGCCTTTTCATAATGACGCTCCGGACGATCTCCCCCCTTTCCGCGGCCGTCAGTTCGGGGAGAAGCGATGTCGGTATGACGACCTCGGGAGGGAGAGGGTCCGTTTCGGGCACGGGAGAGGGTTTCGGGGCCGGTTCCGAAACGGGCCGCGGGTTGGTGATCAGTCCGGCGTCCCTCTCGGAAGGCGTCTCCGTCTCCTTTTCTTTTTCGTTGTCGGCATCCACGTCGACGACGGTCTCTTCGTCATCGTCATCGGCATCCTTTACCGAGTCTTCCGGAGCAGGATTTGCCGTATCGCCCGTCTCGGGCGTCTCTCCGGGAGAGCGTCCATCCTCCGGCGTTTTTTCTTCGGAAGACGCGCTCGCGTCGTGCTTCTCCGGAGTCTGTCCGATCATCTCTCCGGTATTCGTCGACCCCGGAGCCGGGGCTTCAACCTCCGCCCGCGCGGTTTGCTTTTTCCCTCCGCTGCCGCTCTGCGCGGCATAGGTGCCTTCCGCCCTCAGAAGCTCTCCCGCTGCGAGGGTTACCTTCAGATCCTCGGGTTTTTCCCACTGGAGAACATCGGAGAAGGAAATGGCGTACTCGCCGGGAACAAGGCCGTCGACGACCGCGCCGCTTTCGAGGTTTTTTCTATCTCCGACGGACCATCTGGCTTCCGCCGGTCCGTCGATCCTCACGACGACGGATCCCGTGCGGATATACGCCGCGGACAGGGTTGCGATGCTTCCTGCGCTGACGGGCACGGACGCGCCGTCAGGCTTCAGCCAGCCTTCGACGTCGGTGAACGAAATTGTGTACTCTCCGGGGACGAGCCCTTCGCGCCGATCCCCGCCGAGGTGTTCGCCTCTGCCGTTGACGCTCCACCGAGCCTCCTCGGGGCCGTCGATCGTCACCCGGAGCGAGCCCGTCAGAGGGACGTATTCCGCAGCGGCGTTCGCGCCGCTTTCGTCGCCGATTTTCACCGGAATGGTCTCCGGGGTCCACCAGCCGACGAGGTTGTTGAACGTGATGGCGGCGTCGCCTGCGGCGAGGAGGATCGCCTCCCCGGAGGACTTCCATGTCGCGCCTCCGTCGGCGCTCCATTTCGCTCCGGCGGTCCGAGCCCCTTCGGGCGAGATCGAGACGGAAAGAGAGCCCCATCTGACCTCTTCGTTTTCGATGTCGCCGCTTACCGTCCCAGTTGCGACAATATCGCCGGAGAGCGCCTCGGGCGCTTCCGGCGGAAGAGGCGGCGAAGCCTGAATAACGGCGCTCGCCGCCGCCGTTCCTTCCGGCCCCTGTTCCTGAAGCGCAGAGCCGGCTGAAGCAAATGGAAGAAAAAAGACGCAACACCACAATGCCACACCAAAACCCAAGCGCCGCAAGCCCAGCCTCGAGGCGCTCCGTACATTCGCCGGCATTCGATCATCCCCTTTCGATGTCGGCTGGACATCTCCCCCGAGATATCCTTCCCTGAACCGCAAGTGTACGACGACTGAAAAGGCCTGTCAACACGGATTTCGCATGTCCTCCGAACGACGAGCGCCGCGCCTCTTGAGGGTTCTCCCTCCGCGGCGCGGCGCTCCATGGCGTATGTTCGTTGTATTCGTCAGGAGTTTGGCTTGCGGCGCAGCAGGTGGAGCGCAAGGGGAAGGAGAAGCCACATGCTCTCCGCGCCCCCCGCGAGCGTACGGCATCCTCCGCTGCCGCCGCCTGTCGGGGCGGGGGGATTCGTTGCATCGAAGTATTCGTATGAGCCGATGTCCACTCCGGAGCCTTTCGGACGGGCAGTTCCGCGCTGATCCGTCAGAGGAACGATCACGTTGCCCGACACTCTGAAGCCCACGAAGAGTCCGGCGTCGACGGCCGGGCTTTTCGGATCCAGCGCGCAGGTCTCCGTGGTCCCGCCGTTGTTCAGCAACGCCCCGAGCAGGGGGTCCGCGTCGAGGTTTCTCTCGCCGTTGAAACCTCCTTCGACGATGCTGTAGGAGACGGTTATCGTCCCGCCCTCCGCGCGGATTTCCGAGCCGTTCCCCCAAAGGATCGAGTTGGCGACGACCGGGCTGCACTCGAAGTTGAACAGTCCGCCGCCCGTCGACGCCCTGTTCCGCGTGAACGTGGAGTTGACGACGATAGGGCTGCTTCTGTCGTTGAGCAGCGCGCCGCCGCTGGAGGACGCTCTGTTCGAAAAGAACGTGCAGTTGACGATGACCGGGCTGCTGTCCCAGTTGGAGACGGCGCCGCCGTTTACGGAGAAGTTCGAGGCGAATGTGCAGGAGGTCAGATTGGGCGCGCTCTCGCTGTTGAACAGCGCGCCGCCCTCCACCAGCGACCTGTTTGCGGAAAACGTGGAGTGGGTCACCGTGGGGTTGCTCTTCCAGTTTGCCATGGCCCCGCCGGACTCGGTGGCCACGTTGCCGGAGAACGTGGATTTGGTAATGGTCGGCGTCGCGCTTTGAAGAACGTTGACGCCTTCTTCCGAGCGCGCTTTGTTGAGCAGAGCGCCCCCCGACCTCGCTTGGTTCGTCGAAAAGATGCAGTCGGAGACGGAGAGGCGGCTTTCTTCGTTGTATATTCCGCCGCCGAGGTCGGCCGTGTTGCCGGCGAAAGTGGTGTCCGTGATGACGGGCGCGCCGCCGCTGATGAAGACGCCGCCGCCTCGCGTCGCCTGATTTCCGGTGAAGGTGCAGTTGGTGATCCGGGTATAGCTGTCGGAGATGCGGATGCCGCCGCCATTGCCGAGTGCGGCTTCGCCGTCGGCCCTGCCCCCCGCGACGGTGAAACCGTCGAGGATTGCGGGAAGGCCCATGTCGCCGCTGACCACCACCACGCTGTAGCTGTTCGTGGAGTCGCCCCCATGCAAATCGATATACCCGGAGAGCACGGTGGTATTTCTGCTCCAGTCGCGTTGGCTTCGCGCCGTCTCGGTTCCGGCGAAGCCGCCGTAGAGCGCGACTCCTCTGTTCAGGACGAACGCGTATTCGCGGGGATCGGTGTCGGCTTTCGGCGTCGAACCGCTCGGTTGGGGTGCGATATACGGGCGATAGGTTCCTGCGGCGATCCAGAACTCATGGCCGTATCCGGCAGTCGCCAGCTTTTCCAGGAGTTCCTTTTCGCCGAGCGCCTTCTCCCAGGTGGTACCGTCGCCGGTTCCGCCCGGCTTTACCTTGTACACGTACCCCTCGGCGACGAGCGGCGAGGAGAGAAAAAGCGCCGTTGCGAGCACCAGGACGAGGAGCGCGGAGCGCCGTGAACAACACGAGAGTTTCATTGAAAGACCACCTTCCCGAAAAAGACTGCGGCTCTTCGGAGGGTGGGTGCTCCCCGAAGCGCCGACTGTATGTTCATCTTTTTAATTATACTATACGGCGTTCGGAGGGTGGCGTCTCCGGCTCGCCGAACGGAGGAAAGAGGGGGTACGTTCGACGCCGGCCCCCCGCCGGAATGTGTTGTTCCGACGGGGGGCCGGTGCGATCCGAAAGTTAGAGCGATACGGGTTTGAGGTGGGCCAGGAAGTGCTTCAGCCCTTTCACCGGAGGTTCGTAGACCATTTCGAGCCCCCAGCGTATCGAATCGCGCCGTTTGTAGACGTTGACGATGCTTTCCGCGACGTACTCGATGTGGCTGTTGGTGTAGGTTCGGCGGTTGATCGCGAGACGGAAGAGTTCGAGCTTCGGGAAGGTCCGCTTGCCCGTTTTTTCGTCCACGTTCTCGAAGGCGAGCGCGCCGAGGCCGATGCCGCGGATTGCACCCTCGCGGTAGATCTCGACCGAGAGCACGTCGGCGGGGTAACTCCCCTGCGGAATGTGCGGCAGGAAAGCGGCGGCGTCGATGAAGACCGCATGGCCGCCGATGGGCTGGATGCAGGGCACCCCGCCCTCTTCGAGCAGATCGCCGAGGTAGCGGACCTGCGAGATGCGGTGGGTGAGGTGCTGTTCGTCGGTCATCTCGTGGAGGCCGACCGCGAGCGCTTCCAGATCGCGCCCGGCGAGGCCTCCGTACGTGGCGAAGCCCTCGAAGAGGATGACGCGCGGGACGATCTTGTAGTACATCTCCTCGGTGCGGCAGGCGACGAGTCCGCCGATGTTCACCAGCGGGTCCTTCTTGCACGAGACGGTGATAGCGTCGGCGGTGTCCATCGTGGCCTTCAGAATTTCGGCGATGCTCATCTGCGCGCACTCCTTTTCGCGCCGTTTGATGAACCATGCGTTCTCGGCCATGCGCGCCGCGTCGAGGAGCAGCGGAATGCCGTGCTTCTTCCCGACGGCGGAGACCTCTCTGAGATTCGCCAGGCTCACCGGCTGGCCGCCGCCGGAGTTGTTCGTGATGGTGACCATGATGAAGGGAATGCGCGCCTTGCCGTACTCCGCGATCGCTTTTTCGAGCTTCGCGATGTCGACGTTCCCCTTGAACGGGTGCTGGTTGGTGCGGTCGAAGGCCTCGTCGATGACGCAGTCGACGGAGGACGCCTTCGCGTTGAATATATGTCCCCGGGTCGTGTCGAACGGCATGTTGAAGGGGATAACGTCCCCTTCCTTCACGAGCGAGCCGAAGACGACGTTCTCGGCGGCTCTCCCCTGATGGACGGGGATGGCGTAGTCGAATCCGAGGACCTCCTTGACGGCCTTCTTCAAACTGAAGAAGCTGTCCGCGCCGGCGTACGCTTCGTCGCCCATCATGATGGCGGCCCACTGCTGCTTGCTCATCGCGCCCGTTCCGGAGTCGGTGAGGAGGTCGATGTAGACGTCCGCGGCGCGGAGACCGAACATGTTGAAACGAGCCGCTTCGAGGGCTCTCTCGCGCTCGTCCCCGTCGGGGACGCGTACCGGTTCCACCATCTTGATGCGGAAAGGCTCGGGGGGTACCTTGGCGACCATGAAACAATTCCTCCTTCGAAATTGGGAAAAGATAGGCTTTCTTCGAGTATTCTACCCTATACTCCATCGTTTGTGCTATTTTTTTCTCAAGACCGGTGAAAATTAATTCGCATTCTCCTCGAAACTCCCTCCCTATCGAAAGACGGGAAAACGACCGAAGTAAAACCGCAATTTCGGTATATAATGGACGATATTTTTTCCTGTTCGGGAGGTTTGTATGCGTTTAGTGCTGTACAACATCAGATACGGAACCGGCGCCGGGTGGAAGTATCACTTTCCGTTTCCGTTCTCCGGTTGTCTCCGGAGGACTGAAGGGCGTTTTCGCCGTATTTCGGAGTATGTCTCCAAATTGAACCCCGATCTCGTCGGCCTTGTGGAAGCGGATTCGGGATCTTTTCGTCAGAACGGCCGCTGCCAGGCCGAGTCGCTGGCCTCCCGCATCGGCGGCGAGTCCGTCTTTGCGTGCAAATACGACTCCGGCTCCATCGTCTCGAAGACGCCGCTGCTCAAGTCGCAAGGGAATGCTGTGGTCACGAAGCTCCCCATGATCGGCGCGAAGGAGCACGTGTTGAGCAAGGGAATCAAGAAGACGCTACTGGAGGTGGAATTTCAGGACTTCACGCTCTTTCTGGCTCATCTTCCCCTCGGGTACGCCGCGCGGACGGTGCAGCTCGGCGAGATAGCGGAGCGGTGCGTCGACGCGAAGAAGCCCGTCCTCCTCGCGGGAGACGGGAACACCTACAGAGGGGAGCGCGAGCTGCGCTCCTTCTTCCGGAAGACGGGCTTCAAAACCGCAAACCCGGCGAACATGCCCACTTTCCCCAGCCGCATCCCGGCGCTTGCGCTCGACTTCGTTCTCTATGGACCGGGGATCGAGATGCAGCGCTTCGATGTTCCCCGAGTCCGTTTCTCGGACCATCTTCCGCTGGTGTGCGACTTCTCGGTCGGCCGCTCCCCGAAGGAGCGACGCTCCCAATGACCGCCTCGGTGCTGCTCTACTCCGCCTACGAAATCTCCTCGATCGCCATACGCCTCTTCATGCTCTGCTATATCCCGCAGAAGCACACGCCCTCCACGGCGACCGCGTGGCTGTTGGCCATCTATTTCTGGCCGTGGCCCGGCTTCCTGCTGTACTCTCTTTTCGGCTCGACAAGCCTGCCGCAGGAGCGCATCGAACGTCACGAGACGCTGCTCCGCAGCCTCGACGAGGACAAACGGATGTTCCGCCGCATCTTCGACGACGAGGCGCACTGGCTCCCCGAAGAACTCGTGCGCTTCGGCGCGCTCGGGAGAAAGCTCGGCGACATGTGCATCACGAGGGGGAACGACTTTCTCCTGATCGACAGAGAGGAGGCGTTCGTCCGCTCGCTCGCCGCCGACGTGGAGAGCGCGCGGACCTCCGTGCATCTGCTCTTCTACATCTTCGCCCGCGATTCTATGACGGAAGCTCTCTTCCGCGCGCTCGAAGGCGCCGCGGCGCGCGGCGTGGCGTGCCGCGTTCTCGTCGACGCTCTCGGAGCCAAGGCTTTCCTGAAGAAGGACGCGCGTCGCCTTCAAGCCGCGGGCGTCCGTGTGGAGAAGGCGCTGCCTCCCCGCCTGCTGCGTCGCACGCCCACGACCGCCCGCTACGACCTCCGCAACCACCGGAAGATCGCCGTCATCGACGGGAGAATAGGGTACACCGGGTCGCACAACGTCACGGAGCCCTCCTACGGAGGGAAGGCGAACGGCCTTCTGTGGCGCGATCTGACGCTCCGGCTCGTCGGTCCTGTGGTGTTGCAGCTTCAGGGGGTCTTCATGGAGGACTGGTTCGTCGAGACGAGGGAGATGCTTCTCTCCGACGAGGCGTTCCCCGCCCCCGAATTCGCCGGAGAGGCGGTCGTCCAGACCGTCCCGAGCGGACCGTCCTATCCGTGGCAGAACTACCAGCGACTCGTCGTCTCCGCGCTCCACGGCGCGAAGAAGCGCGTGGTCATCACGACCCCGTACCTCATCCCCGACGACGAGCTGTTGCACGCGTTGGAGACCGCGGTGCTGGGCGGCGTTCGCATACAGCTCGTCATTCCGGAGAAAAGCGACCAGTTCCTCGTGGGGAACGCGGCGAAAGCGTACTTCGACGCGCTCCTCGAGGCAGGAGTGGAGATCCGCCTCTTCCAGGACGGCATCCTCCATTCGAAGACCATGACGGTGGACCACGATCTCGCGTTCCTCGGAACGAGCAACTTCGACATCCGCTCCTTCGCGCTGAACTTCGAACTCAACCTCGTCCTCTACGGAAGGGGAGAGACGGAGGCCATCCGCAAGGCGCAGGACGTCTACATCGCCGCTTCGAAACGACTGACTGCGGAGGCGTGGAGGGGCCGCCCCCGGTCGCTCCGGGTGCTCCACGGAGTGACGAAGCTGTTCAGTCCGCTGCTGTAGGCGAAAACGCTCGTCGACGTTTCGCAGGACACATACTCATGACGGGAGGGAAAGACGCATGAAGAAGACCGCCTACCTGAAAGCGAGCATGCTCACCGGAATTTTCTGCGCGGTCATGATCGTTCTTTCCTGGGTGGCGCTCTCCGTCCAGCTCGACCGGGACAGGGACCGCGCGCTGCAGAACGCCTTCATGCAAGCGGACAACATGGCCCGGGCCTTCGAGGAACACTCGCTGCGGACCGTGGAGAACGTCCGGCAGGTTCTCGTCTCATTGAAGGAGATCTACGAAAAACGCGGGGGCGGCGCGGTCCGAACCTTCGAACAGGCCGCAAACGCCAGCGTCGCGCGATACGCCGTCGAGAGCCGCGAAGCCCAGAGGTCGCTCTTCAACCTGCTGAGCATCGCCGACGAGAACGGAGACCTCGTGCTGAGCAGCCAGGTTCCATTCAATCGGGTGAACATCGTCCATAGGCCCTTCTTCCAAGCGCACCGCGACGGGGAGAGGGGCTTTCTCGTGGGGACGCCCATCCTGGGGACCGCCACCGGCAAGTGGTATATCCCGATGAGCCTCGCGTTGGAGAAGGAGGACGGATCCTTCGGAGGCGTCGTGCTTGCCTCGGTGAACCCGTTCTATTTCTCGGACTTCTACAACAGCGTGCAGTTGGGGAGTCAGGGGTTCGTGCTGTTGATCTCCTCCTCGGGGGAGATTCTCGCCGGCGTCATCGAGGGCAGGGAAGTGCCTTTCGGGACGTCGATCGCGGAGAGCAGGCTCTTCGCGGCGATGTCCCGGTCGGAAGAAGGGGCCCTCTCGGGCGTTGGAATAGCCGACGGCGTGTCTCGCCTGCTTTCGTACCGCGCCGTCAGTCCGTACCCCCTCTTCGTCGCCGTGGGGCTTGCGGAGGAGAACGTCCTCTGGGGGTACCGTCAGCGAAGAACGAGCATGATCGTCGGGGTGTTCGTTTTCGACCTCTTCGTCGCGGGCTTCTTCCTTGCCTTCCGCCGCGTGGCGAACCGCGAACGCCGTGCCGAGGAGCGCTTCCGCGAGACGATCATCAACAGTATGGCCATCCTCGCCGAGCACCGCGACAAGGGGACGGGGGCGCATATACAAAGAACGAAGGCGTACGTGAAGCTGCTGCTGGAGCGATCCGGGAGCGACGCGCTCTATCCGAGAAAGGACCTTCCCCTGATATGGCAGTCGGCGGCGCTGCACGATATAGGCAAGGTGGGGGTGCCGGACGCCATTTTGCTGAAGCCCGGGAGCCTTACCCGGGAGGAATTCGAGATCGTCAGACAGCACCCGTCGATCGGCGGCGACGTCCTGGGCAGGACGCAGGAGCTGCTCGGCAAGGACTCCTTCGTCGTCTACGCACGCGAGATCACGGAGTGCCACCACGAGAAGTGGGACGGAAGCGGGTATCCCCGAGGGCTGAAGGGGGAGTCGATCCCTCTGCTCGCGCGCATTATGGCGATCGCGGACGTCTACGACGCCATCGTCACCAGAAGGCCCTACAAGGAGCCGCTCTCCCACGAAGAGGCGGTCGCCGTCATACGCGTCGGTTCGGGCAGCCATTTCGACCCCCGCCTGGCCGAGGTCTTCCTCTCCTGCGAGGAGGAGTTCGACGCGATAGCGAAGAAGATTCCCGACCCCGAAACTCCGTAGTCGTCGACGAGCCTGCAAAACACGGGCGCTCTCGCGGGACGCCATCGTCGCGTCTACCGGGACGGCGGCGGAGAGCCTCCGGCGTCTGTGCGCACGGGGTAGATGAGCGCGGCCTCGCCGCCGAAACCGGAGTTCTTGAGGCTGTCGACCGCGCGCTCGACCGACGCCCTGAGGTGCTCCAGCACGAGCGAAGCCGCCGCATCGCCGTCGCGTCGCTCGATGGCGTCGACTATCTGCCGGTGCTCCTCGAAGATGACGTCGAAGGGGAGTTCTTCGCGCCTGAAGGGGATCGATGTGCTGATGCTTTCGTACGCCTGGGAGATCGTCTGATAGATGCGGGCGAGAAACTGATTTCTCGTCGCCGCGATGATTCTCGCGTGAAGAATGTTGTTCCATTTCGCAAGAAGCGTTTCCTTTTCGGGCGTTTGCGACTCTATGATGAGTTTCATCTGGGAGATCGATTCGCGGATCATGCGCGCGTCCTCCGCGGTACGGATTTCGGCGACCAGACGGGCGGCGCTCGGTTCGAGCAGCATGCGCACCTGAAAGATCTCCAGCATCGTCGACGGGGGCCAGTCTCCCGGAGCTGTGATCTCCGACACTTTCGGAGACGTCATGAAGATTCCTTGGCGTTCGCGTATTTCCAGGAATCCGAAGGCCTCCAGGACTGCGATGGATTGCCGAAGAAGCGGTCTGGTGACGCCCAGAAAAGAAGCCAGCTCCCGTTCCGACGGCAGTTTTCCTTCCGCGCCGATCGTTATGTCGCCTTTGTCGATATGGTGCATAAGCTTTTTCGCCAGCATACGTCGTTGATCCATGTGCGCAGCACCCGCCTATCGTCGTTTTTTTCGGGAAAATGGTATACCATGGTTTCCAAGCGTATTGTCCGAGTATAGGCCTCTACGGATGTGCTTGTCAATCGCCTCGATACTTTACCCCGATGAACCGTTGAATGAACCGCTTGTTGAAATGCGGTTCGCATCGACGTGAATCGACGCGATCCGCTGCAGGCCCTATCCGGCCGAGTGCCGTTCGTCCGCGCGAGGCGTTCGCTTTCGAATGTATTTTACACTTCGATGTGCGAAATCCGGATGCGGTGTTGCGCTGAAACGGTATAATCGGCCTGAAAGGCCCGCCGCTTTTGTCGGTAGTTCCGTTTTCTTCGTTTTTTCCGGCTCGGAGCGCACGGATAACGTCTCGAAGAAGATGGGAACGAAGCCGGAAGGGAAGGCGAATTCGATGGTTGGAGCGACAGAATTCGAGGAGGAATGAAAGAAATGCGTCGAAGAGAAAGGTGTGTTCCGATCATAGCGCTTCTGGCGCTGTTTATGTTTTCAGGGCGCCTGGCAGCGCAGGGGGCGCCCGACTACTCGGATCCGGCGCGATGGCTGGCTTTGCCGAGCTATACTTCGATGGATACCGACATATTCTATCTTTATCCGACCGCATGCGGATCAAAAGAGCATACAGTCTGCGGAGCGGACGATCCCTGCATGCGGGAGGGGGCGCAAGCTCACTTCGAACGGCAACTGCCGCTTTTCGAAAGCCTGGGCGACGTATACGCTCCCTACTACAGCCAAGCCGCAGGATACGAGAACCCTGCGTCGACGATCGATCGGAGATTCCTGGTGAGCGGTGCTCCCGGACGTGATGTCTTCGCCGCGTTCGAATACTATTTGAAAAACTATAACCTTGATCGCCCGTTCATACTCGTAGGCGCCTCGCAAGGGGCGGAGATTTTGCTGCATCTGCTCTCGGAATATATGGTGAAGCACCCCCCGTTGCTCCGAAAGATGCGCGTCGCCTACCTGATCGATTGCGCCGTTTCCGACGAGTTTCTCCGGTCGAATCCGCACCTGCGTTTCGCACGCCCTCCCGACGGAGACGGCTATGTCGTCTCCTGGTCGGGAGGCGTTTCGTGCGTTCCGGAGGTCTCCTTGCAGAGGCAATGATGTCGGGCGCTTCTCCGATGAAAAGGTCGCGTCGTTTTCTTCTTCACAAGACTTTTTACTTTTGTTTAGTGTATGCTCGTTGCAAATGAATAATCGATTTTCCTCCCTTATGCTGCGCTACGTCTTGCCGAATCAAAAAAAATGCTGCATAATCAGCTTGTATTTTCTGCTTGATGAATGCGGATTTAAAGTCGATAGAAAATGTGCGAGAGGGGGAATGATGTGTGAAAATAGGTGGACGCTTGCTCGCGGGCTTTCTGGCGGTGGCGTTGCTTTGCGCTCTTGTGGGTTTCGTAGGGTATCGAGGCCTTCAGGGAGTCGAGAGCGGCCTGACCGGAATTACGGGCCGCTCTCTTCCGGGAATCGAAATGCTGCTTTCTCTTGGCGAAGCCCAGACTGCGGTAAAGGCGTCCGAGAGAACGCTTCTGAACAGCCGTCTGAATGAAGAGCAAAGAAAAGAAGAAGCGGCCCGTATAGAGAAACTCTTCGAGGATGCCGGTAAAACGATGGAGAGTTTCATCTCGATTTTCCCGGAGCGAAAGGAAGCGTCTTCCTGGCTTCGCTTCGTAGAGTCTTGGACGGCGTGGGAGAGCGATGTGCGCGAAGTCGTGTCTCTTTCCGGAAAGCTGACGGATTCCGGCGTGCTGAACCCGGAAGCTCTGAAACAGCGATTGGTGCAGATTTTTTCGGATATACAAAGCTGGAGCATGGAACTGGGGCGGTCGGTCATCTCAGGGATGTCGTTCCAGGGCGAACTTGCTCCCGCGAAAAATCCGGTCATTCTCTCTCTCGCTTCCTTCAAATCGGGGAGCCTTCCGATAGACAACGCCGCCGCAGATGTGAAACAAGCCTTTGAAAACATGCTGAAATTCGCCGGAGAGATCGTTGCGATCATCAACAGCGGTGTTATGGACGACCTGGAAGCGGCGATAATGAGTTCGGTGTACGTCGACAACATCATCCCTCTCGTGGCGGTGTGCAACAACCGCCTCGGGGCAGCCATCGCCGAAGCCGATGCGGCGAAGAATCTCTTCGAGCGGATGAACGCCGTGTCTCTCGGCAAAAGCGCCGCCAGTTTCATTCAGACGGAAAAGGCGATTCTCGCTCTTCGCGACGAAGAACGGCAGGCGACCAGAATCAGCGTGGAATCCGGTGAACAGGTCGCGGCATCCGCCAGGCGCACTTCGATTTTTGTTATTGCGGGCGCTGTCCTTTTCGCGGTACTTTTCGGCGTCTTCCTGACTCGCGGAATCACCCGTCCCCTCGGCGAAGTCGTCAAGGTGGCTCGCAAAGTCGGCGAAGGCGACCTGACGGTACATCTCGTTCCCAAGGGGCGCGATGAAACGACGCTCCTGACAGTCGCCTTCGAGTCGCTGGTGGCGTTTCTACGGAAGACCGTAACGGCCCTCTCTTCCGAGAGCCTCTCCACCGGAAAAACGGCGGAATCTCTGGCCGCTCTCTCCGAAGAGTTGCTCGCGGGAGCGGAGGAGGTCCGCGCCTCGGTCGACGTCGTCCATACCGCCGCTTCTCAGACGTCGTCCGCAATACTGAACTCGGCCTCGGAAATCCGCTCGGCGGCTTTGGAAGCGGAGCGACTTTCCAATGCATCCAAGGAAAGTACCCGGACGGCGGAAACCGCCGTCCGTAGCGCCAAGGAAGCGGCCGCCGCCGTGGATCATCTGGTGGGCGATATGAGGGGAGTCGGAGAGAAAGCCTCGCGCAGTCGCGAGAAGATAACTGCTCTTGCCGGATCCGTCGAGCGTATCGGCGGTTTTACCACGACGATCGGCTCGATCGCCGATCAGACCAATCTTTTGGCGCTCAACGCGGCGATCGAAGCGGCGCGCGCGGGAGAGGCCGGAAGAGGTTTTGCCGTGGTGGCGGACGAAGTCCGCAAGCTCGCGGAAGAATCGAACCGCGCCACCAAGGAGGTCGAACATCTCATAGGCGAACTGCAGAGCCAGGCGAAACAGTCCATCGAAGCATCCAAGGAAGCCGACGCCATGGTCGTCAAGGCGATCGAACGTGCCGGAGCCGTTCAAAAAGAACTGGGAGAGGCGGTGGACGGTATCGGCAAGATCAAGGAGGTCCTGCTCCGCCTGGCCGCCGACTCGGCCGCTCAAGCGGGGATCAGCGCGGCTGTTTCCGACGCGATGACGACCTCTTCCGAGCGGACGAAAGAGATGGAGGATCGGACCGGAGGCATCAGAAACGCCTTCGAGGATATTACGCGGGCGGCCGAGCAGCTTGCGAACGAAGCGCAGAACATGACCACCGTGGCGGAGCGCCTTCAGGGGGTCGTACGTCATTTTAAAACCGGCGGAGAGAGTTTCGGGAGCGCGGCGTCAAGCCTCCCGGCGCGTGCGTCGTCGGTGTAACATGCGTGAAGGGTTTTCAAACGAAGAAAGAGAGTTTTCAATTCGCATGAAGAAAGGTGGTAGGTACTCATGAAAGGCTCTTCGAGAAGAAAGAGATTCTCCCTGTTGTGCGCGTTCGTGTTCGTTGCCTCGCTTTTTGTCGGTGCAAGCATTTCCGCTGCGGAAACGATGAAGGTAGTCTTTATCGGACCGCTCACCGGGGCGAGCGCCTTCCAAGGCGTTTCTGCGAAAAACGCGATGGAAGCCGCTTTCGAGAAGGGGCGTTCGGGCCTGCCCTTCTCCGTGGAACTGGCCTTTTTGGACGATCAGGGAAACCCGGAAACGGCTAAAAAACTTGCCGAAGAAGTCGGAGCCGACGCAGCCGTGCGCGCTGTCATCGGGCACTTCAACAGCGCATGCGCCCTGGCCGCTTTGGACGCGTACCACGCGGCGAAGTTGCCTGCGGTAATCTGGGGCGCGGTGCATCCGGACATCACGGGGAAAGGATATCCGGAGATAAGCCGTCTTCCGGCGCAGATAGGTCAGTACAGCAAACGTCTTGCGGATCTCCTTATGGATCAGGGGTACGCTTCGTTCGCCGTACTCGGAGAGAATACGTCCTACGGCGAGCTTTATCGAAAAACCTTTGTGGAGTCGGTTACCGCCAGAAGCGGACAGATCGTCCTCGATACGAGCCTCGAAAAAGGTGCGAAAATCTTTACCGAGGTCGTCGAGGCGGTGGCGGGAGCGAATCCCCAGGCTGTCTTTTTCGCGGGCTTCCCGCCCGAAGGCGCTCTCCTGAAGATGCAGCTCGATAGAAAAGGAGTGAAAGCTCTTTTCGCCGTCGGTTCCGGTATCTCGGATCCGATGATCATTCGCTTGGCGAAGGGCGCGTCGGAAGGGATCGTCGGCATCCAGGAGAAGCCTCTGGATTCTCTTCCCGGGGGCAAGGCATTCATGGACGCCTACGCCGCGAAAGGCTTCGCAGAGCCTCCTCAGTCGTATTCCTTTTTCGCCTATGACGCGATGAACCTGATTCTTTCCATCCTGAAGGGAAACAGCGCGGTTCCGTCACGCGAAGCGTTGGCGACGGCGATCAGGGGTGCTTCTTTCGAGGGCGTCGCCGGAAACTTCTCGTTCGACGCAAACGGGCAGAGCAATATGGATACGACCGCGGTCTTCGTCATCGAAGGCGCCCAATGGGTACCTTGGGAAGCTTCTTCGTTCGGCAAAGGAAGCGTGCCTCTGCCGGGAAAGTAACAACGTTGATCCATTGATTCACGGCTTGCGCCCGGGTGTTGGTTTTTTTCTCCCAATGACAGGAAAATGACCCGGTCCTTGAAAGAAGCTCTCTCTTCCGATTGAGTTCGGAGGAGAGAGCTTCTTTCAGTCGATGGCTTTTGTAAACGCTCGAACCATGAAACGGCGAGGACCGCTATGTCTCCGGCAGTTCGATCTCGACTGCGAGCCCTCCTTCGGGACGATTGCGGGCACTGATGACGCCTCCGTGGAGCGCGACCGCGCGGTGCGCTATGGCCAGTCCGAGCCCCGCGCCCTCCCCTGCCGAGGCTCGCTCCCGGGCTCGCTCCACCCGCCGGAAAGGGACGAAGATCGTCTCCAGCTCTTCAGCGGGAACACCGGGCCCCTCGTCCTCGACGAGAATGCGGACGGGTCTCCGTTCCCCGGCGGCGCGGACGAGGGAGACGCGCACCCGGCCGCCTTCGCGGGAGGAGGAGCGCGGCGGGGTGTAGCGGATCGCGTTCCGGACCACGTTGTCTGCGGCGCTCCGAAGAAGCGCGGGATCCACGTTGAGCACGACGCCTTCGGCGAGATCCGTCTCCACCCGTTTTCCCCGCGGCGCGGCTTCGAAAGCGGCGTCCGAGGCGATCTGCCGCAAGAGGGAGGTCAGGTCGGTGGGGGTCCGCTGTTCCGGGTGTTCGAGGGCTTCGAGGCGACCCAACTTCAACAGGGAGCCGATGAGATTGTCGAGGCGTCCCAGTTCGGTCTCCATACGCCGGAAGGCTTCGTCGTCGGGAGACGGGGAACGTCGCCGCAGAAGCTCGAGCCCCACCCCGAGCCTTGTGAGCGGGGAGCGGAGTTCGTGAGATACGTCGGCCAGAAGCTGCCGTTGTCCCCGAAGCAGCGCTTCGATTCTGTCCGCCATCCGGTTGAAGTCCTTCGCCAGCTCGCCGATCTCGTCGCCTCGTTTCGCGGTGTGTTCCGCGCGCGCCCCCAGTTCCCCGGCGGCGAGACGCTGTACCGCGAGTCTGAGCCTCCGCACCGGTCTGGAGAGGCGAACGGCGAGAAACCACGAGAGCAGTCCTGCGACCAGCGCGGCCGCGGACAAGCGCAGCACCGGGAGGCTTCTGTTTTCGAAGAATGGGTTCGACAGGCGGCCGGCGAAGATCAACCCCGGGTACTCCTCCAGAGGGACCGCGAAGAGCGGTCGTCCCCGTTCCATCCGAACTATCGGCGCTCCCGTCCGCCGGGCTTCTCCCGCGATCTCTTCGATGAAGTCGGGCGGCCGCTGCTGCGTCGTCATCTCCTTTCCGTCCTCGTCGAACAAAAAGCCGAAGAAACGGTGAGTGCGGCGCAGCTTCTCCAGGTAGCGCCTCGCCTCCTCGCCTCCTTCGCGAGTTTCTTTCAACGCTACTCTCTCACCGTAGACCAGCGCGATCTCCTGCACGTTCGCGACCATCTGCTCGTGGAAGATTTTCCCCTCGGTGACCGCAGTCGTCAGGTGGTGGGCCAGGCCGGTCGCCGCAGCCGTCAGCCAGAACCACCAGAAGAGCTTCAGCGTATAGCCGCGCATGCGAGAAGGTACCCTTCGCTCCGGAGCGTCCTGATACGCGGCGCCCCGTCGTCGGTAGGCCCGAGCTTTCGGCGCAGGTTGCTGACGTGGACGTCGAGGCTGCGCTCGAACGGTCCGAGCGTTCTCTCCAAAGCCGCCATCGACAGCTTTTCGCGGGAGACGACCTTCCCCGGAGAGCGGAGCAGCGCCTCCAGCAGCTTGAACTCCACCGAGGTCAGTTCCGCCTCTTTTCCGGCCACGCGGACGCTTCTGGAGCCCAGGTCCATCTCGATATCTCCGGCGGTCAACAGCTCCGCCGCAGGAGCCTCGGAACGCTCCCCTCTGCGGAGGACCGCACGCATGCGGGCGAGCAGTTCGCGCGGGTTGAACGGCTTCGGAAGATAGTCGTCCGCTCCAAGCTCCAGCCCGACGATCCGGTCGATCTCGTCGCCTTTCGCCGTAAGCATGAGCACCGGCACCGGGGATCGGGCGCGAAGCTCGCGGAGCACGTCGAATCCGTTCTTTCCCGGCAGCATCACGTCGAGGAGCACCAGCTCCACGGGGGACGAGAGCGCGGCGGCGAGACCCTCTTCGCCGTCGTGAACCACGATGATCTCGAACCCCTCGGGGCGCAGATATTCGGTCAGCAGTTCGCAGAGTTCCGTATCGTCGTCCAGCAGCAGTATTCGATGCATGGCGCCGTCCCTCCCTGAAAAAATCGCACCGCCGTCTCCGGCGGAACCATTCTCATTATACGACGGCGCCCGGAAGCACGGTGTAAGGATTTGAAAAGATGAGTGTCAAGCGCTTTACGTTTCTTGACCTTTTTCGACACACCGTGAAGAGCACGTTGAGGAGCGCTGTAGTACCATCTCCGCAACGGACGGAGGACCGTCCGAAAAAATTCGGGAGGCGAACGAAGATGACGAAGATGAAAAAACGGTTCCTTGTAATATCTCTTATGAGCGTATTGGCGCTGCTGATCGTCGGCGGCGTGTCGCGGTACGCATTCGCGAGCAGAATGTCGGCGGCGGGGCCGTGGGGGGGAATGACCCGGGGGATCGGCGGCGTTCATGAATTCAAGGCGGAGCTGCTCCGGGCGCTGAATCCGATGGACTTCACCGAGGCGCAGTGGAAAAAGTTCGACGAGATAGCCGGCGGACTCCGCGAACAGGGGAAAGAGTTCCATCGAAGCATGATGAAGAACATGTGGAAACATCGCCCCGAACTCCGCGGTATGATGACCGCGGACGGCTTCGACGAGGAGAAGGCGAAGGGAATGATCGCCGAGGTTCGTCCGGTCTTCGTGTCGATGGTCGAAGGCCTCATGAAGGCCAGGAGCGATGTCTACGGTATGCTGAACGATGCGCAGCGGGGCAAGGTGGACGCCGTGCTCGAAGTGATCGGAAAACGCTTGGAGCAGCCTTTCGACGGTCCTCGGGAGATGCATGTCGCAATGATGCGCCGACTGGATCCGACGCCCGAACAGAAAGAGAAGATCGAGGCGATCATGCGGGAGACCGCGCCGAAGATGCAGGGCTACGCGAAGACGCTGTTCAACATGGTGAAAACGGGAAACGCAGCGCTTGCGAACGGTCCGATGAGCGACGAACAGATAGCCGAATCCGCCGGGAAAGTGGCCGATCTTGCCGAGGAGGCTCTTCTCGAGATGGGCAGAACCCGCGCTCTGGTGTGGGAGACGCTCGACTCCGAGCAGCGCGAAGAGATGGCGAAGATGCGCGGCCCCATGGGAAGAATGGAGCGCGGACCCGGGAGGATGCGGAAGTAAGCGAGACCTCGGAAAAATAAAACTAGATTGAACGCACGGCAAGACGAGGCGGATCGGAGGAAAGCACTCCTGTCCGCCTCGTCGTTTTAATAGCTGCTTCGTCGATTCGAGGCGGTTTTTTTCTTTGGAGCTTATTATTGCGCATTTATTTGAGTGTTGACAAAAACGAGAAGAGCGCGTATTTTTTTAGCAATAGGATTTTTGATATATGATATACAGTATACATAAGGGGGGATTCTCATGCAGGAGATACGAATTCCCACACTCATGGAAGTCATGAACGAAAGACTGCGAAAAATGATATCCGGCGGCGTTCTCCGTCCCGGCGACAAGGTCAACGTCGACGATCTTGCCCGTCGGTTTCGGATCAGTCCCACTCCTATCCGCGAGGCTTTGGGGCGGCTGGAGCAAGACGGACTGGTCATGCGGATGCCGCGGATAGGCTGGCAGGTCGCGAAGCTCTCCCGTTCCGAATTCATCTACCTGCACGATTTTCAGAAGGTGCTGGAGCAGGCTATCTGCGAGCGCCTCGTGCCGTTCACGGAGGAGATCGATTTTTCCGAAGCGCGTTCCGTCAACGAAACGATGGCGTATTTCGTCAGTACGGAACAGTACGACCGCATCCTGGAGGAGAACGAGAAGTTCCATCTGCTGCTTTACGAACACTGTCCGAACAAAATTCTTCTGGAAACGCTCAAACATACCTGGGACAGCCTCAAGTGGCAGCGGCGGATTATGATCGCCTCGAAAGAGTACCTCGAACGTTATTTCAGGGAGCATGTGGAGATAATCGAAGCGTTGCAGTCGAAGGATCTTTCGCGGATACGGCAGGCGGTGGAAAGACATTTCCATACAGGGTATCTCTCTTTGGAAAAAAGCCTGGACGAGGACGGCGAAAAGAAAAAACGAGGGAAAGGACGTGTTCTCCATGAATGAAAGCGAAGCGGCGTGCAAACGAACCTTCGGGAAACGCGACGGCGCTCTGCTTGTCAAGAGCGTTTCGGCGCTTGATGTCGCGAAAGGAGACGTGGTCGGCGGGGTGGACATTCTCGTCGTCGACGGAACGATCGAAGCTGTCGGGGCGAATCTTTCCGCTCCGCGCGAAGCGCTCGTCGTCTCCGGCGCCGGGCTGTTCGCCCTGCCCGGATTGATCGACCTCCATGTGCATCTTGTATGGGACGGAGGTCCGTCGCCGTTGGAGACGATGCGCAAGGACGGCTTGGCCTACGCGGCGATGCGCGGCGCGGCGAACGCCGTCGCTTCGTTGCGGAGGGGTGTGACGACGCTTCGGGACGTAGGGTCCCCCGACGACGTCGCGGTGGATATCGCCCGCGCGTTCGACTCCGGCTTGTTTTTCGGGCCGACGGTCTTCCCTCTGGGGAGGATCGTGCAGCCTACCGGAGGACATGTTCCGGAGATAGGATACGTGGCGAACGGCGTCGGCGAGGCGATCAAGGCGGTTCGGTCGATAAAAGAGCGCGGCGCCAAGGGGATCAAGATGGCGTCGACGGGCGGAGCGTACGGGCCGGAAGAGATAGGCCCCGCCGTCTACACCTTCGAAGAGATGAAGGCAATAGCCGACGAAGCCCACCGTCTGCATCTGAAGGTCGCCACCCACGCCTTGGGCGCGGAGGGTATACGTCTTTCGGTCGAAGCCGGAATCGATACCATCGAGCACGGGGCGGGAACGCCGGTCGAAGTCCTCAAGGAGATGAAACGGCGGGGAACCGTGCTGATTCCGACGCTCGCCGTCTACCGGATGCTCGCCGAAAGCGAGGGAATGATACCGGACGAGTACGTGGAAAAGGCGAAGCGCGTCGCCGCCTGGCACGAGGAGACGTTCCTCGGGGCGGTGGCGGAGGGAGTGCCGATCGCTTTGGGGACCGACGCCGGTTCGCCGAACTTCGGACCTCACCCTTCGGTGAACAAGGAACTGGAGACGATGGTCCGTCTGGGAATGGATTGCGAAAGCGCCATCGCCGCCGCGACCTGCAACGCCGCATCCGTGCTCGGAATGGAGAGGAGCATCGGGAAGATAGAAGCGGGATTCGTCGGCGACATGGTGATCGTCGATGGAAATCCATTCGAAAATGTCGCTTCCCTTCGAAATATCGTGCATGTTTTCAAACGGGGCGTGCTCGTGGACGGGTTCAACTGAGGAAGGACGGTGCTTTTATTGAACTTTTTAAGGGCGTATGTGCGCTGCGTCAACTGGCTGAACGAGTTCATGGGCCGTCTGGTGAGCTATCTTGTCTATCCGATGGTGCTGATGCTCGTCTGGGAAGTCGGAAGGCGCTATATTTTTAATCGACCGACGATTTGGGCGCACGAACTGAGCGCCTTTCTCTACGCCGTCGTCTTTCTGCTGGGAGGCTCCTACGCCCTGCGATGGAACTCCCACATCAGCGTCGAGATTCTCTACGTCCGTCTTTCTCCGAGAACTCGCGCCGTTCTCGACCTCTGCACATGGACGCTGTTTTATCTTTTCGTCGGTTTGCTGCTTCTGGAAGGGTTGCCCTTCGCGATGAAATCCGTTCGGCGTCTCGAACTCGCCGGCTCCGTCTGGGACCCTCCCATCTGGCCGGTAAAGCTCTGCATTCCTTTGGGAGCCCTCCTCATGCTGCTTCAGGGGACGACGAAGACCATCCGCGATTTTCACATGGCCTTCACCGGCAGAGAACTCATGAACGAGAGTGAAAACGGGAAAGGAGTCTCCTCATGAACCTCGGCCTTCTGACGCTTCTTATGTTCGGCGCGATGCTTCTTCTCCTCGCCACGGGGCTTCCCATGGTCTTCGTTCTTGGAGGCGTCTCGGTGCTCTTCGGCTACTTCGCCTGGGGGCCGCAGTCGCTTCACGTGGTCATCGCCAACGCGAGCGACCTTATGCGCGCCACCGTCCTCGTGGCGGTTCCGCTCTTCGTCTTTATGGCGTATATGCTCGAACGATCCGGTATCGCCGAGGACTTGTATGAAGTGATGTATCGCTGGCTCGGCAAGCTCAAGGGCGGTCTCGCGGCGGCGACCATTCTCTGCTGCACCGTCGTGGCGGCCATGAGCGGCATAAGCACCACGGGGGTTCTTCTCATGGGCATCATCGGCCTGCCCGCGATGCTTCGTCGCAATTACGACGTCAAGCTCGCCATGGGAAGCATCATGGCCGGAGGCGCGTTGGGACCCCTCATTCCTCCGAGCGTCGTGCTCATCGTCTACTCGCTCATCTCCGGCCAGTCCGTGGGAAAGCTCTTCGTCGGCGCGCTGCTTCCCGGCCTGCTTCTGGCGACGTTTTTTATCGCGTACATACTGATCCGGTGTCATTTGAAGCCGGAGATAGGTCCCGCCCTTCCTCCCGAGGAGCTGTTCTCCTTCAGACAGAAGCTCGTAGCCCTGAAGGGGGTCGTGCTGCCTCTCGTCCTGGTGATCTGCGTTCTCGGCTCGATTTTCATGGGGATAGCCACGCCCACGGAGGCCGCCGCGGTAGGAGCCTTCGGCTCGGTGCTCTCCGCCGCCATCCATCGGAAGCTCTCGTGGAAAGTCCTTCGCGACGCCGCCGTACAGACGCTGAAGACAGTCTCCATGGTCATGTGGGTCATCTTCGGAGCGGGGTGTTTCGTCTCCATCTATCAAGGGTTGGGGGCCTCGCAGTTCATTCAGGAGGTGTTGAAGTCGTGGCCCGTCAGTCCGTGGATGATCATGCTGCTGATGCAGACGACGTGGATCATCCTCGGATGCCTCATGGACGCGTTGAGCATTCTGATGATCACGAGTCCCATCTTCGTGCCGATGGCGCAGTTCCTCGGTTTCGACCTTCTCTGGTTCGGCGTCCTCTTCGCGGTGAACACGGAGATGGGTTACCTCACGCCTCCTTTCGGCGTCAATCTGATCGTCATGAAAGGTATCGTCCAGGACAGAGGGGTTCCGATGAGCGACGTCTACAGGGCGGTCTGGCCGTTCGTCGCGCTCCAGCTCCTCGGCCTGATCTGCGTGGTCTTTTTTCCGCAGCTTGCGACCTGGCTCCCCGGTATTATGTTCAGACATTGAGGGCTCGGGTCGGAACGGGGGGATGTCCTGCACGGTGAACTTTGCGATGGATCGAGGCGCTGACGGTTTGAAATCGCTTTTTATTCGCTTGTTTATAACGCTAGGAGGAAGAACGATGACTGGAAAAAACATGCGTCGAGCAGTAGCGTTTCTGGTATTGACGTTGTCCATGCTCTTTACGCTCTTCGGCGCGGCGGGAGCGGAAGCGTCGCAGCAGGTTTTCAAGTGGAGAATGCAGAGTGTGGACCCTCCCGGAATGGTCGGGCCGGAGATAACGCAGAAGGCCTTCTGCGACCGTGTTCGCGAGATGTCCGGAGGACGCCTTGACATCACCCTCTACACGGCCGGACAGCTTACCCCCACGAAAGAGATCGTCGAGTCGCTCGGAGCCGGTACGATCGACATCTCCTACACCACCGGGGCCTACTATACGGGAATCGTCCCCGAAGCCGCTCTGGAGCAGGCCGGACTGCCTCCGCTGATTCTGGACAGTTTCCGCGACGCGGTCAACCTGTACTGGTACGGAGAGTTGGGAGATATTCTCCGGGAAGGCTATGCGAAGGAAGGTGTCTACTACCTCGGCGCCGTGCCTTGGGAAGTCCCCATCACTTTCTGGAGCAAAGAACCCATGTACGGAGTGGACGATCTGAAAGGGTACAAGCCGCGTTCCTTCGGCTATACGGCGAAAACGCTCGCGAAGCTGGGCGCGTCGCCCGCGTTTCTACCGCACGAGGAGGTCTATCTCTCTCTCGCCCAAGGGATCATCAACGGCTCGATGACCGACGGCAGCTACTACGAGAGGATGAAGTACTACGAGGTCGCGCCGTATTATATCGTGCCCGGACTCTCCAATGTGCAGGAGATGTGTCTGCTTGTCTCCATGAAGTCGTGGGAGGCGCTCCCCGACGACTTGAAGGCCATTCTGCGCGAGGCGCACATCCACTTCTCGCTCGATCACGGGCAGCATCTGGTGAACGCGTACAACTCCATGATGGCCAGAATGGACGAACTGAAAGCCACCGTCATCGTCTGGCCGGAGGAGGAGCAGAAAAAGATACGGCAGGCGGGACTGGAGTTTTTCCCGGAAATCGCCGCGAAGAGCCCGGGATGCGCACGCGGAGTTGAAATTTTGATGCGGTACCTTAAGGAAAAGAAGCTCGTCGACTGACGCCGTACGGGCGGCGCGACGTTTAGCGCGCGCTTGCGGGTCGCGTACCTTTTTCTTGGAACGAAGGAAGCGGAGGTAGCGCAATATGCGGTCTCCGCTTCCTTCGTTTTTCACTCCGATAATCTGCAACTCCCTTGTTTGACAGCGCACACCTCCGAAGATACACTTTGCTGAGAAGATTCTTTAGGGGGGTGCGTTATGAAAAGAGGTTATGAGCATACCGGGAAGCACGGCGGCGCTCCGTCCGAAGGGAGAAACGCGACGATGACCTCCCCCGACCACGAATACCGAAACGATCCGCAACTTCGGGAGTCGATCGAACGCAGCATCCTCTTGGGCAATCTGCGCAGGATGCAGCGTCTTCTTTGGGGGCTTTCGCTCTTTCTGGCGCTGGTGCTTCTTTGCAGTCCCCTGCTGTATGAAAAGTCGGTGCAGCACTTCGGATCCGCGGCGCCCCTCGATGCGCAGATTCTCCGGCGCAGCGCCTGGCTTGCCTTCGACCTCCTCGCGATTTTCGGTATCCGCAGCATTCTTTCGCATCCGCCGGAGCGGATCGGCCTTTTGCACAGGGCCGCGGAGATCGGCGTTCCGCTCGTGAACATGCTCTTCGTCGTTTCCCTGTTGACAGCGGGGTATGCGTACAACCCCTCTCTGGAGATTCTGTATATAGCTCTTTTCGCAACGGCGCCTCTCATTCGGCTGGACGCCGTCAAAACATTCATCGTCGTCGGTCTGCCTCTGGGGCTGCTTCTGGCGCTCATGGATCACCGCGCGGCCGGAATAGCGCATATGTCCAACATAATCAGCCTGATCGCCGTCGTTATTTTCTCCGCGATCGTCTTCAGAGAGATGTACCGTTCCACAGTCCGCGAATTGGAGCAACAGGCGATCATAGAGCGTCAGTTGAAGGTCATGGAAACGTTTGCGAACACGGACGGACTCACCGGGCTCGCCAATCGCAGGAACCTTGACGAGCATCTGGAGAGCGAGTGGAGAAGAGGTATGCGCGAGCATAACTTCCTGGCCGTCGTCATGCTGGACATCGATCTTTTCAAGAACTATAACGACCAGTACGGTCATCCGTGCGGAGACGAATGCATCCGGAACATCGCCTCCATTATCAAGGGGTACGCACGGAGGGCGGGAGACATAGCCGCGCGCTACGGCGGAGAGGAATTCGTGATCGTACTGCCGGGCGTCGATCTCGGGGACGCCGCGTCGATAGCCGAAAAAATTCGCCTGGAGATTTTTTCCACGAATCGGCCGCATGCCGGGTCAACGGAAGGCAGGGTGACCGTCAGCGCCGGTGTGGCCTCCGCTCCGGCGGCCTCTCTCGACTCCGGCGAAGCGCTTCTGCGTTCCGCGGACAAGGCGCTGTACCGTGCGAAAGCGGAAGGCCGCAACAGGGTGGTCGCGGCGGCGCGGTAGAAGGAGCAGGTTGTTGTACGGCGTCTCTCCAATGGAAAAAGCTGATTCCGGCGACCTGCCTTATCGGGAACCGGCAGATCTCCGACATCACGCTGCCAGGTATTATGAAGAAGAGGCAGATCGTCGCGAAAGCGGGGAACAGGGGGAACTCCGGGGCGACCCTCCTCATTTTCAGTTGATGGACTCGGCGGACTTTTTCGCGGTGAACAGCCTTTCCGTCATGTTCGGGAACGTACCGGGGGGACGCGGTCGTCGGAAAATTTCCGGTGATGGCGAACTGCCCGGCGTTGAGCGGCGGGCTCTTCCTGACGGCGCCGGAAATCCGGAAAGCCGCTCCCGGGAATAAGTTCCGCGAAAACACGCCTGGAATGCGGAGACGCTTGTCGGGGCGTTCATCGGAAAAGGTGCCTGATCCGATTTGTGAGAAGGGACGGATACCTATGGCTGGAGAAGGCGAGACCGCTGTCCGGGACGAAAAGGCCTCCGATGTGATGACGGAATGGAGAAGACGGGCCGTTAACGTCGTTCTTTGTGTGATGGCGGTCGCCGCATTGCCGCCCTACACGGTGTCTGCGCTGATGTGGTTTGCGTTTGGCGACTGGATAAGCATCTTTCTGGTGAGCGCAGTCTACTTTTCTCTGCTTTTCTCCGCCGTATTCAGGAGGATCGATTTCAGAAAACGCGCGTGGACAGTGCTTTCGGCCGGATATGTAATGGCGGCCGTCAATCTGGCCGCAGGCGGAGGGCTGGAAAGCTCCGGACGCCTCTACCTGCTGGCGCTGCCCGTGTTCGCGTTTATCCTCGTCGGAACGCGCGCGGGTTGGATCGCAACCGCCGTCTCCGCCATGCTCTATGCGGCGTTCTGTGGTGTCATCTACAGCGGAATGTTGAATCCCCTTCTTGTATCCATGTCCGACCCCGTCGCGATATCGAACTGGGTTACGAGAGGGGGAACTCTCTTTATGCTGCTCGTCATGATCATCACGCTGCTGACGAGGATGTCGGGTTTTCTGCTCAAGACGCTCGAGACGGAGCGGAAATTGTCGTTGGAGCTGCAACAAACCTACGACGAGACTTTGGAGAGTCTGGCTCGCGCACTTGAGCTGCGCGATATCGAAACTGCCGGTCA
Source organism: Synergistaceae bacterium (assembly GCA_018436725.1). Taxonomy (GTDB): domain Bacteria; phylum Synergistota; class Synergistia; order Synergistales; family Aminobacteriaceae; genus JAAYLU01. The sequence goes on from JAHDKT010000099.1 coordinate 58,699, forward strand.
TTCTCACCGTGTGTGCGAGACGACGGAAAAGCTCGCCGGCATGATCGACGTGAAACAGGAGGACATGATTGATTTACATCGGGGCTCGCTGCTGCACGATATCGGCAAAATGGGCATAAAGGACAGCGTTCTGCTCAAGCCGGGCAAGCTGACGGACGAGGAATTCCTCTTGATGCAGAAACATACCGTGTATGCGTACAATTTGCTTGCCGGTATCCCGTATCTGACTCGGGCGCTGGAAATACCCTATTGCCATCACGAGAAGTGGGATGGCACGGGCTATCCTCGCGGACTGAAGGGAGCCGAAATTCCCCTCTCGGCGCGAATTTTTTCCGTAGTCGACGTGTACGATGCGCTGACCTCGGACCGCCCCTACCGTCCGGCCTGGCCTCGGGAAAAAGCCTTGGCCTACATTCTCGAACGAGCCGGCGCCGATTTCGACCCTACGGTCGTCGATATCTTTAAAAAATTCGTCCATGACGAGGCGGATTTCGCAGATTCCGCTTCGGCTGAGAGAGCGCGGGTTTCTTTTTAAAACGACGGCGGAAACGGCCGGCCGATCTGATCTTGATATCGATCCGATGGAGGTGGAGCGTATGTCGGGGCGGGATGACGAACTTCTGGCGAAGGAGCTGGAGAAGGTGGCGGCAGCGGGCGCGAAAATCGCGGCGAAGATGACGGGCAAGCCGAATCCTGCGGTGACCGCGGAGGATTCGGAGATCATGCGCAGAGCTGCGCGGCGATTGGATACCGAGCAGTACCGGGAGGAGCGCTCGGTGGAAGGAGACCCGAAGAGCGTGCTCCGGATGGTGTACGACGCGATGCGAAGCATCGGTCGGATCCTTGAGGAGCACGAGCGGGAGAGTTCCGCGAATCCCGGGATCTCAGGAGTGGTTGGATCGGGCTTCCTCGGTAAGAATCCGGCGGTGGTCCATGCGGAGATAGTCGAGATTAGGGAGGGGCGTTGCACCCTGTGTATTGAAGGCTCCGCAAAAGAGGGGCTGATCAAGCAGGGGACCGCCAGGAAAGCCGTGGAAAAGCTGCTGCGGGAACTCGATTCGCGGAATTGATATTGGCCGGCGGCGGCGAGGCGACCTCCCTTTCCTTGGGTGCGGAGGGTATAATTCAAGAGCGTTTCAACCTGAGGGAGGTTTCCGGGAGAGTGAAACGTTACAGTATTCGATCTGCGATAGAGGCGCCGGACTGTAAGCGGCATAGCGTTTTGTGTTCGCTTCCGAGGGCCGAAGACGGGGCCGGGGAAGGATGCGGCGTCGTCCGCGCATGGCGGAACGGAGCTTGTCGCGCAGAGCGGGCCGGGGAGCGTCATGAGCGGCATCGGAAAGTCGGCGCGCACTTTCTGAACGACGACGAGACGAGAAGATGACCGCCGATCGCGGAGTCTTCCAGTGATCTCGCCCTGAGGACGAAAGAGAATACCTTGGCTCTTTCCGCTCCGGCGGAGGAGCGCCGGACGCATCCCAAAATAAGGCGGTTGATTGAATGAAGAAAACACTTCGCATCGCTCTGTGCATGCTTTTTTTCGCGTTTTCCGTCTTCTCGGCCTTCCCGTCGTTCGTTTTCGCCTCCGCCGACTCTCCGCTCGCCCCTCCGGACAGGTCGAGCCCGGGAGCGACGCTGCGCTCGTTTCTCGTCCACATGAATGCGGGAAGCCGGGCAATTCTGGAGGCGCGAACGCTCTGGGACGAGTCCCCGATGCTCTTCACTCCTCCCCCGGAGGCGGCGGAGAGGCTGCAAACGGCTCTCCGCCACTTCGGCAGGGCGATGCAGTGTCTTGACCTCTCCGGAGTACCCGAGGTAATCCGCGACGAGACGGGGAGGGAGTCCATCCTTCTGCTGAAGGAGATCCTCGACAGAATAGGGCTCCCCTCGGCAGCGGAAATGCCCGCTCTCTCCGGAGTCGCCGCCGAAGGGTGGCCGCCCCTCTCCAGGTGGACCGTCCCGGGGACGGAGATTCAACTGTACAGGGTTGCCTCCGGAACGGACGAAGGGCGCTGGCTCGTCTCTCCCGAATCGCTCTCCCGCTTGAAAGGCGACTATCTGAAGGTGAAGCGTATGCCGTACCTCCCGGGGGCGACCGTCAAGGAGGGAATCTACGAGGAGTACCTCGTCCGTCCGGGCATCTTCTCTTTGCACAAGCTGATGAACATGCTTCCCGAATGGACCGGCGCCGTAGTCTTCGGCCAGGCCATCTGGCAGTGGTGCGGGCTCCTCCTGGCGCTCCTGCTCTTCGCAGGAGCGCTGACGGCGGCCATGCGCCTGGGGCGCCGACTTGGAGAGGGGCGAAGCGCCGTCGTCGGAGGCGGGCTGAAACTCATCCCTCCGGTGCTGCTTTCGCTCGGCGCCGCATGGATGATCCTCGTCGTCGATAAATACATCAACTTGTCGGGCATGTTCTGTCTCTTCCTCGTCAACCTGTTCACGGCGGTGAAGTGGCTGGGATGGAGCGTGTGCATCTTCCGTCTCGGCGATTTCCTCGCGGAGCTGGTCATTCTTTCGCCGCGCATCGATCCGGAGAGTATCGACGCCAGCCTCGTCAAGACGCTCGGCCGACTTGCGAGCATCGCCGCCGCACTCGCCATACTGGCGCACGGGATGGCGAGCCTGGGTTTCTCCCTCGCCACCATCCTCACCGGATTCGGCGTCGCCGGACTCGCGATCTCCCTCGCGGCCAGGCCCACGATTGAAAACATCATCGGCGGGCTCACCCTCTTCGCCGACCGCTCGGTGAAGGTCGGCGAGTTCTGCCGTTTCGGCGGCTCTTCCGGAACGGTCCTCCACATCGGCCTCCGCAGCACCAAGATTCAAGCGCTCGACCACACGATTCTTTCCATTCCGAACGCGGAATTTTCGCAGATGCAGATCGTCAACGTGAGCCGCCGCCCCGACTCCCTGATGGAGAAGCGCATCGACCTCCGCTACGAAACGACCGAGGATCAGCTCCGCTGGATTCTGGCCTCGGTACGCGACCTGCTGCACGCCCATCCGATGGTCTGCGCGGACCCCGTACCCTTCGTCCGCTTCGAGAACTACGGCGAGTCCTCGCTCAACGTGCTGCTTTTCGCCTATGTCAAGGCGAAGCGATGGGCCGACCGCGCGGCGATAGAGGAGGACATCCTCTTCCACGTGGGAAAGATCGTCGCGAAGGCGGGCTCCGGCTTCGCTTTCCCCTCCACCACCGCGTACATCGCCCGCGACGCGGGGCTCGACAGGGAAAAGGGCGCGGAGGCGGAGGAAGAAGTACGGCAATGGCGCGAGAGCGGCCTCTACCCGTTCCCCGAGACGCCGCTCGAGCGCATCGCCGAAGTGCTGGGGAGCGTGGAGTATCCGCCCCGCGAGTGAGGCGTTTCTTCGAAGCGAACGTCGCTTTACCTTCGCGACGTGTGAAGGCGTATGTTTTGGAATAGCCCCGCCGTTACGAAAAAGAACGCCCCGAAGCGGAACGAGATGTTCGCGACCGCCCGGGAGATTCCATGCGAAGAGGAGGTACCGACATGTTCCGACGAGTAATGATAGGTTCACTGCTTGTTGCGTTGTTTCTGCTCGCCGCGCTGGTTCCGGCGGCGCCCCCCCTGGAAGCGGCGCCGCCGGGAACGACGGACCCGTTCGCCCGCGCCCCCTTCCTGCTGATGGACGAGGAGGCGGTCGTTCTGACGCAGGAGAGGAGCAGCATCTACAGCGACGTCTTCCTGCCGAACGTGGTGCAGCGCGAGGACGGCTCCCGAACCTGGTCCGAACGACTGGAGGACGCGAAGACGACCTGGTCGCCGAGGCCGCCGCTTCTGGACGGACGTATTGGCGACGCGGCGGTGCTGCTGCGGAACAGCCGGAACGAGGCCTTCCTGGCGCAGGTCTGGAATGCAGCCTCTTCGACGGGGTTGACGATGTCGCTGGCGCCGGTGGACCAGAACGGCTACAAGGCGGAGATAGTGCGAACAAATAATAGATGGGGTTTTTTTTCAATCAATTATTTCGTCGCCGCTGCGGGGGATCTTAACGGGGATCGGGCAACGGAACTTGTCTTCGTCGGTACCGGCAATAGTAACGGACCGAGATTTTACACGGCCTCCGTCGCAGGATTCGGCAATCCCGTCGAAAGCGAGTTTTCGAACGCCGGCGAAGTTCCTCGCATACACTGGCACTCCGGATTCCGCATCGCGACAGGCGACGTCGACGGCGACGGCAGAGCCGAAATCGCCGTCATGTACGTCTCCGACGCGGGAAAGTACGTGGTGGCGCTCTTCAAGGCGGATGAGAACCTGAGGCTCCGTCTCCTCGGCGTCCATACGCTCGACATCGCGCCCTACCGCGACACATACTACCCTGCGGACCAGTTCGACATCGCCTTCGCCGACTGGGAGGGCGACGGCAGAGCGAAGATCTTCTGCGTCACGGGGTACGCCGGGGACGGGTACGGAAGGAACGTCCGCCTGCTCAGCGTGACCATCCAGGACGGAAGGGCGACTTTCACGACGGAATCGAGACACTCCCACAGATTCTTGGGAGACCAGGGCCCCATACTGGCGGCCGCGGCGGACATCAACGGAAACGGGAAGGACGAGCTTCTTCTGACCAATCGATGGGGAAGCAGCCCCTTCGAGCATTCGGAACTCATCGCGGTGTACAACAAAGGCGACGGCTCCTCCGGCGTCGCCACGATGCGCTGGAGCAACGATCGAGGCGCGATCTACCGACCGATCTCCAATCTGAAGACGGGGCGCTTCACCGGTTCGCTCCACCCGTCGGCGGCGGCGAAAGGCGGATCGCACGCGCTTGTCCTGCTCCATCAGACCAGTTGGACCAACGACGGTACGTTCGCCCGTCTTCTTCGTCTTGAGGGCAATACGCTGAAAGAAGTTTCCGCAGCTCGTCTCAGCTTAGGCATGCTGCTTCCGGACCGCGCCCATCTCCTCGTCGGCGACCTCGACCGCGACAGCATGTTGCTGGGCTACCCGACGCATATCACGCTGGAGAACCACGTCACGCCGCTCCTCTTCATGAACGAGCCGCCGAAGCACATCGACGCGGACGACTCCGGAGCGGTGACGAACAGCACGCGCAGGGACGACCTGTTCGTCCAGTACGCGCAAAGCGACTCGGAGTCCAGAGAGACCACCAACATCTTCGAGGCGGAGAGCACTCTCGGAGGCTCGGTAAGCGTGGAGCAAAAGGGCGGGGTCGATCTCGGCATCGTGAAAGCCGAGATGAAGCTGACCACCACCGTCGGCGGCTCGACGAAAGAGCTGCGCTCGGAGATCGACAGGAGCTACCAGTCGAGATCCACCTCGCTCACCGGGGCGACCACGAGGGACGACGTGCTGCTCTATCTCTCCAACCGCGTCCACCTCTGGCGCTACCCGATCCTCGGCTGGATGAGCGAACCGGAACAGGGCGGGGCGAAAGTGCCCACTTACTATCAGCTCTCCATCCCGGAATCGGAAGCGAGCATGAAATTCCTTCCCGGGCTGAACGTCGACTGGTATCATCCGGCCCACATGAACGGCAACGTCCTCTCCTACCCTTCGAGAAGAGCGCAGATCGGCGACTTCGCCGAAGACAGACGACTCTCCGATAGCGTCGAGTTCGGCGTGGGCGGCGGAACGGCGTTCACCAGAGGCATCACGTGGAAGGACGCCTTTACGAAGGAGAGCCTGAAGTCGGTCGAGGTCAAAATGAACCTCGACGTGGAGCTGCAGGCGAGCGGCAGCGCGCAGGTCGAGATTTTCGAGGTCGGCGGCTCGACGACCGCCTCCTTCCACATGGACAAGCGGACGACCGAGACGAGCGTGGCGAAGACGTCCGTGGAGAAGGAAAAGGCGTTCACCGTGAACATCCCGGCGTTCTCGACCCCGCTCGGCTATCAGATCACGCCGCTGATGTACAGAACCGGCGGCGGCGTCCTCAAAACATCCCACGTCGTGGACGTGCTCAACAACCGCTCGCTGTGGGCGACCCGCTACTCGGCCCCCGATCCGGCCCTCAACCTTCCGCGCCTCTGGAGGTACGTCGAAGGCGACGGATGGAAGTGGGCGGCTACCGACCCGCTCAACCCGGACGCGCGGAAGATACGCGGCATCTTCTTCCGGAACTCGGGCGGCGTCGACCTGGGGAAGAACCTCCCGCTGGGAGAAACAACGACGATCGCCGTGCGCGTGCACAACTTCAGCCTGGTCGAGTGCCCCGAGGTGGACGTCCTCTTCGAGGCCGTTCCCTACGGCGGCGGCCCGGCGGTCGGTATCGGGACCGCGCGGACGCCCCGGATAGACCCGTGGGGCGCTTCCGAAGCGGCCAACTGGAAGTGGGCGACGGTTGCGTGGAACACAGCGGGGATGACCGAGGGGAACTACACGGTACGCGCCACGGTAAACCCAGACCGCCGGATTCCCGAACTCGCGGGCAGGGCTCTGAACGAACCGTTCGACAACAACCTCGGCTGGTACGACGTCTTCGTGGGCAGGCCGCGAAGCGCCTTCGAAGAGGGGCTTTCCGCAGCGAACGAGAATCTCGTCGCCGCGACGCTCGAACTGGCGAACACTCCCGCCGACGGCAAGGCCTTCGCTCTCGGAGAAGTCGTGCTGCTTCGCGGAACGCTGCGCAACGAAGGGATGCTGCCGGTCGGGAACATCTCGCTCTTCTTCTACGACGGCAACCCCGACGGAAGAGGCAAGCCCATCGCCAACAGAATCGTCTCCGGAATCGTCCCGGGCGGCGAGTACTCCGTCGTGCTGACGCATACCTTCGACACGCCGGGGCCGCGCAGCGTCTTCATGCGTGTGGTCCCCAAGGTCGGCGACCCCCCCGAGGACAACACCGTGAGCGTGGCCGTCCCTGTGCAGGGCGGCGCTTCGGGCGGCGGTGGGTGTGCCTCCGGAAACGCGGGCGCATGGAGCGCGCTGCTTCTGATAGGACTGGCGCCGCTCGTGCTTCGAAAGAGAGGAAGGTAGCGGCGGTTCTCGGAGCGGCGTGGCACCCTCTCGGAGAACGATGAAGAATGCCGTGGCCGTGCACGCATAAAACGGCATGCTCCGCGCCGGCGGGAGCGCACCGATCCATTCGCGCCCCCGCCGGCGCGGAATGCTGTGAGCGTCTCTCTTCCTGTTGCCAGGAGGAGAGTGGCATATTTTTCGAAAAGAGCGGAGGACTGAATATGTGGAAAGGCAAGCTGCAGGACCAGTATCTATCGACGGGGCAGGAGGGGTACGCTTTCGCCGCCCCTGTACGCTACCCGGACGGGGTGGAGCTTATCGACTGCGCGCTGGGGACGAATCCGCTGGGAACGCCTCCTTCGGTGAAAGCTGTTCTGGAGAGAGCGAAGGAGCTGTCCGTATGCGGCTATCCCGAGCCCGAACCGGAGCGTTTAAAAGAAGCGATTGTTTCGAAATTTCCTTCGTGGAATGTCCGTCCCGAGCATATCCTTGTCGGAGGCGGTTCCATGGGGGTGCTTGTCACCCTCTCGCGCCTTCTGCTCGGACCGGAAGTCTTTTTTACTGGAGTCTCCCCTCAGTTCACGGACGGTGTCCTGCAGGGGATGTACACGGGGGCTTCCTATCATCCAGTTCTTCTGGAGGCTCCGGGGTTCATCTTCGGCGGCGATATTCCGCAGCAGCTTACCGAGAGCCCTTCTTCGCTGATCTATCTGGACCGTCCCAACAATCCTACGGGACAGGCGCTCCCTCTGGAGATGGTGGAACGGATAGCCCGGGAGGCCATGAACAAGAACACATGGCTGCTCGTCGACGAGGCCTACGGCGACTTCATTCCCGATGAAGAGTCCGCTGCAACCGTTGATCTGCCCAACCTTGTTACATGCCGTTCTTTCTCGAAGGGGCGCGGCGCGGCGGGAATCCGGGTCGGTTTCGCACTCACGCGGAACAGCGAGCTGGCGGCTTCCTTCCGGAAGCTTCAGCCGCCTTTTGTCGTCGGCGTCGTGGACGCGCTGTTCGCCGAGGCGATCCTCTATGACGATGGGTTCCTCGAAGAAACGCGGCGGTATGTTCGGACGGCCAAGGAAAAAACGATAAAGGTTTTGCAAGGCAGAAAAGGACTGTCGGTGGCGGCGACCGACCTTCGCGTTCCCATTCTTCTGCTCACCCGAGAGTCGGGGGACCTCGTCTCCATGCTCGGCGCTTTGGGCATTTCCTGCGAACCGGGGGCGGGATTCTTCGGTCTCGACAACAGCTCCGTCAGGCTTCGCGTTCCATCTCCGCAGCATTTGGAGGAATTCCTTCGGAGGATAGCTTCACTGTAACGAAAAGAAGAAGAGCGCCCCTCGGCAAGTCAACGAAGGGGCGCTCTTCTTTCTTTTGTTGAAGGGGGTTATTTCCCCTGCGTTGCGATCTTGTAAATACCGATGGTGAACAGACCCACTCCCTGAAGGATGAAGAACACCCAGCTGATCGTTCCGTACCCTTGAGCGATGAGCCCGATCAGTCCGAAGTTGGAGATAAGCAGTCCCATGATGGAAAGCAAAGCGCCTACGGCGCCTCTGGCCAGATTGCTCATTCCTTTGCCTCTCTTCTCGATCAGAGTGGCGTTGATTCGCTCGTTGATGGAGTGGAAGAAGCCGACGCCCGTCTCGATCATGGTGCCGAAAAGGACGATCAACCAGACGGGCAGAAGGAACTTCACCCCGAGCTTCGCGATGATCCCGTTCGAAGGTATCTCCATGCTCAACACGTCGGGGTAGAAGCCTATCATGACCACATAGAAGAAGACCGCCGGGATAATACAGATCAGCGCCGCCGCGATACCCGAGAGGATGGCTTCCTTCCGACTCTCCAGGTAGTTCAGGGAGAACAGCACCGTTGAAGTCACCGCGATATTGTAGAACGCATACTTAAAGCCGCCCATCTGCCATCCTTCTTTGACCGTTCCGGCCGCGAAGTTTGCGGAGATAGCCTCCCCGAAATGGGTAAACCCGAGGATCAGGAAGACGATGAAAACCGCGTACAAGAGATACGACCACAGTGAAAGGGCCACTTCGATAGTTTTGCTGCCGCTATAGGTGAGGTACGCTACGCAGACGAGGAAAATACCGGATCCTACAATGGGAGGCAGACCGAAGGAGTCGCGAAGAATGCTGCCGGATGCCGCCCCCACGACGCCCATGATGAGGCAGAGGAGGACGACGAAGGCTATTTCGTAGATAATCCATCCCTTGCCGATGAGCCGTTCGAAAAACGTCCGGTAGTCATACGCCTTGAAGACTCTGGCGAATTCAAAACTGATAGCGAAGAGCGCCGCCCACAGGACGAATGTCAGCCCCATGCCCATGAGACCGCCCGTTGGTCCGTACTGCCCGAAGTATTCCACCAGTTCGCGGCCCGTGCCGTACCCTCCCGCGATGAGCACCGACTGCGCGATGAAGCCCGGCAGCAGGTATTTTTTGTACCAGCTGTAGTTCATGAAAAAACCCAACGAACTGCTTTTTTTCTCGTTTTCCATATAAACCCCTCCTTCTGTGTGTTCGGAGCGCATTCTCTCCTCAAAAAGCGTCTTTCCCGTACCCTTGCGGGAGCATCTTGGGAATCCGGACCAGGAGGTCGCCGTTCACGGTACGGTGAGAGAGCCTTTTCCGGACGAAAATTTGCGGATAATCTTAAAATGAAGGTATTGCTCTGTCAAGCTAAAAATATAAACTGGAAAAGGGAAGGAAGGGAAAAACGACGAAACCATGCGTCGAAAATCGTTTTCTCATTCGGAGTCTCATCATAGAGCGTGAGTGTATTCATGCAAATGAATGCATACGATATACGTACCTCTTCGCGTATGCTCTGTGTTGCATAGCGATAGGTCTTCCCGTAGAATACAACAAAAGGTATACTGCGAGCGGTTTCCCAATTTAAAGAGAGGTGAATCTATTTTGAACAAAATCGGTCTTATCCCGAAACTGATTATCGGCATCATCGTCGGCATTCTCGTAGGCAAGTACGGCGGGGTTCTTCCAGTGCGGATTTTGGCGACCTTCAACGGTCTTTTCGGCAACTTCCTCGGTTTTGTCATTCCGCTCATCATCATCGGTTTCGTAGCGCCCGGCATCGGGGAGCTGGAGGCAGGAGCCGGGAAGCTGCTCGGCATGACGGCGGGTATCGCCTATTCTTCGACCGTCATGGCGGGCCTTGCCGCGTTCTTCGTGAACAGCGCGCTCTTCCCGCTCTTTTTGACGCCGGGGAGCATCGTGCTCGACGATCCTGCGAATCCGGAACACGCGCTGCTCCCCGCGCTCTTCAACGTCGACATGCCGCCGTTGATGGGCGTGATGACGGCGCTGCTGCTGGCGTTCACCCTCGGCCTCGGAATGGCCGCGATCCGGAGCGGCGCGCTCCAGCGGGGGTTCAAGGAGTTCCAACAGATCATCGAGAAGCTTATCAAGGGGATCATCATTCCGCTGCTTCCATTCCACATCGCCGGTATCTTCGCGAACATGACGCACGCCGGGCAAGTGGCGGAGATCCTCTCGGTCTTCCTGAAGGTCTTTTTGATCATCATCGCGCTTCATTTGAGCGTGTTGATCATCCAGTACGTTGCGGCCGGAGTCATCGGCGGCAAAAACCCGTTGAGGCTGCTGCGGACGATGCTTCCCGCCTATTTGACGGCCCTTGGGACGCAGTCGTCGGCGGCGACCATTCCCGTAACTCTCGAGCAGAGCATCCGCAACGGAGTCCGCAGGAGTGTGGCGAACTTTGTCGTCCCGCTTTGCGCCACCATCCACATGTCGGGGAGCACCATCACCATCACGAGTTGTGCAATGGCGATCATGGTGCTGAACGGTATCTCCTTCTCTTTCGTCACTATGATCGGTTTCATCATGATGCTCGGCGTCACGATGGTGGCCGCTCCGGGAGTGCCGGGAGGATCGGTGATGGCGGCCCTGGGGCTGCTTCAGACCATGCTTGGATTCGATCAGACGCTCCTTTCGCTGATGATCGCGCTCTACGTGGCGCAGGACAGCTTCGGGACGGCGTGCAACGTGACGGGCGACGGCGCGATCGCGGTGGTAGTCGACAGGATTTACGGAACACTTGCGGAGGACGAGGCGCGGAGCGGAACCTCCTGATCCGGTAGCCGTTCCCACCTCTACAGAAAGAACGAACGGGCGCGTCCACCGATGCGCCCGTTCGTTCTTTCTCCGGCGGTTCGTGGTTCGACCGCGACATTCATGTCGTCAGCCAGCAGGTTCCATAGGGATTCAGCACGACCTCCGCGACGCCGCGCTCCGTCCTGTAGTCCTCGTTTGTAAGCAGGTTGCGGCAACTCCCGTCGAGGCCGGGAAGGTGTCCGGCGCCGATCGTGACGTGCATCGGGCTTACTGTGACGTTTTGGAGGCAGAGCACCGGGCGCCCCCCATCGGGTGGTGTTCGCAGCAGCGCGAACAGCCCCTCGCCGATGTCAAGCACCTTCTGCTCGCCTTCCGGGTGGAAGGCCTGCTCCTCGCGGCGGACGCGGAGCAGGCGGCGCAGTTCGTTGAAGATCCGTCCCGACCGCCCCGCGGGATCGGCGATTGCCTCTTCCAGCGCCGAGCGGTCGAACTTCTTGCGGTTCAGGGAGCGCGCCCGTCCGGTCTCGGCGAAGCATTCGTGGCAGTTGCGCGAGCCGAAGAGGCTGTGGACGTAGATGCCCGGAACTCCGGCGAGCGACAGCAGTATTGCCTGGGAGGCGATAAAACGTGCGGCGTCCGTCTCCGGCTCCGGTTTTGCAGGATCGTTCAGGAAGTCGTAGAGGGTGATGTTCAGTTCGTACGGACTGATGGAACCGTCGGCGTTCGTCTTGTACGAGACGTGCCCGCCGTGAGCGAGCGCGCGCTCCGCGAGCGTCCGCACCTGTTCGTCGCTCAGGATGCCCCTGGCCGGCGTCACTCCGATGCCGTCGTGCGAGGCGATAAAGTTGAAGAAGGTTGCGCCGCGCCTCGGGGCGGCCAGCTCGGAGACCCACTTCGAGAGGACGGTCGCGTCCCCGCCGAGCAGGGTGTGCAACGTCAGCGGCGCCAGCGAAAAGTTGTAGACCATCTGCGCTTCATCGGTCCCGTGCCCGTCCGCCCGCGCTTCTCCGAAGTAGCCGACGTTCTCGGCGTGCGGGACGTTGGTCTCGGTGATAAGCAGCACGTGCGGGGCGACCTCGTCGAGCACGGCGCGCCAGAATTTGACCACGGCATGCGTCTTCGCCAGGTGTATGCAGGAGGTTCCGGGAGTCTTCCAAAGATAGGCGATCGCGTCCAGGCGGATGATCTCCGCGCCCCTGAACGCGTAGTGGAGCAGAATGTCGGTCATCTCCAGCAGCACGTGCGGAGCGGCGTAGTTCAGGTCGATCTGGTCGGCGCTGAAAGTCGTCCACACGCGCCGCTCGCCGGTCGCCGTCTCCACCTTTGTCAGCAGCGGGGATGTGCGGGGCCGCACCACTCGCGAGAGGTCCGCGCCTTCGGGAGGGGTGATGAAATAGTCCGTGTATGGGGGCTCGTCGCGGAGAAAGGAGGTGAACCAGTCGCTCCGGCGCGAGACGTGGTTGGCGACGAAGTCCAGCATCAGGCGGTATCGCTCCCCCAGCGCGGCGATGTCGTTCCAGTCTCCGAGCGCGGGATCGACGCGCCGGTAGTCGACGACGGAGAAACCGTCGTCGGAGGTGTAGGGGAAGCAGGGGAGAATGTGCACGCCGCTGACGCACCCCTCGAGGTGTGTATCCAGGAAGCCCCGCAATGTGCGGAGGGGTGGCTCTCCGGGCGCGCGGAACTGGTCTCCGTAAGTGATGAGGATGGAGTCCCGTTCGTCCGGTAGATACGCTCTTCGCGAGGGGGCCGGGATTTTCCCTCGGTACGAATCCATCAGCGCCTCCAGCCCCGGCCGCGCGCGTTCCGCCTCCTCCTCTCCGTAGAGAAATGTCAGCAGCCTCTTGATGCGTGCGCGTGTGTCGTTCATTGTGCATGCTCCTTCGAGAAGAGTTGTGAAACGATGTGCGGCGAGCGGTGCAAAGGACTTAAATCCGCTCGTGCAGCACGTCGATCAGCAGCGCCGCGGTCCATGAGAAACGGTGCGCGCCGTGCCCCTCTCCCGTTTCGGGGTTGAAGTACTCGCGAAAACCGCCCTTTGCCGGGAGTTCCATGATTGCGCGCCGGAGCCGTTCCGCCTGATCGTTGCGACCGTACGCCCTCAGGCCGTGCATCAGCAGCCAGTTCATCTGTATCCAGGCCGGGCCGCGCCAGTAGCGCTTCGGGGAGTATTCCGGCGCCTCCCGGTCGTAGCTGGACGCGGGATACCCCTTCTGCTCCGCTCCAAGGCCGAACGAAGGCGTGAGCAGGCGGCGCAGCATCGTCTCCGCGCGATCCCCGCCGGGGATGCGGGCGAAGAGGGGGGAAAACCCGGCCAGCGCGGGCATTGGTATCGGTTTTCCCGTGGCGAGGTCGAAGTCCGCGTAGTAGCCCCTGTCCCCGTCCCACAGCTTCCTGTTCACGGCGTCGGCGGTGCGGCGAGCGCGCGCTTCGAACGGCGCGGGATCTTCGCCGAGAAGGCGGGCCAGCTCCGCCATGTCCTGTTCCGCGCGGCAGAGCAGCGTGTTGAACATGACGTCCTGCACCAGGAACGGGCAGCCGTCGCCGAAGATCTTCCGTTCGTCGTATCCTCTCCGCCGGAAGAAGTCCACGAGAAAAATGTAGCGGTCGTAGTCCGAGTCGAGCGGACGTTCCTCGGGGACGACAGCGAGCGTGTCTCTTCTGCGGAATCCGGAGATCCGGGCGGGCGGCACGTCCATCCGCGCCAGCACCGGATCCCACAGGGGAGAGTTATCCTGGCCGGACTCCCACGGATGGATGATGTACGCCACTCCCTCGCCTTTCGGGTCGCGCTCCCGGTAGAGCCAGTCGTGCCATGCGCGCAGCTTCGGGAAAAGCTCTCCCGCGAAGCCGAGCGTCTCTTGCTTTCCGTCCTCTTCCGCGCAGCGGACGATATGGAGGACTGCCGTGGCGTGGTTCGGAGGCTGCACGATCCCGGAAGTGCTCGGGGAGAGCGGAGCGAACGTGTTCCGTTCGGTCCGCCAGAAGTCCGGACCCGGGAAGTACGATGCGTCGGGGGTCGCGTTGTGGAAGACGATGTGCGGCACGCGCCCGTCCGCCCACTGCCCGTTGAAGAGAGAACGGAGTTCGCGCTGCGCTCGTTCCCGGTCGTAGCGGGCGTACCCGGCGGCGATGAACGCGGAGTCCCAGGACCACTGATACGGGTACTGGTTCTGCGCGGGAACGGTGAATCCGTCCTTCCAGTTTTCGTCGAGCACCTCGCGAGCCGATTGCAGCAGCGCGGTTGTCTCCTGTGAAGCGTTCATTGTACAGCCTCCCTTGCCTTCATAAGCGCTCCCGGACGAAGCCGGCCGGAAGCATGCGAAACGGTGTCCGTTCTCCACGCTCGATCTCGTTGCGGGTACATGATCGAGCGGCGGGGCGGCGCGGTCCGGAACGAAGCGGACCGTTCCCTAAAGCGACGGATAGAGCGCGCGCTTCGTGTCCGGATCGATCCAGCGGACGCTCTCCGGAGGGAAGCGAAGCCAGACTTCGCCTCCGGCGCGCGCCGGAAATCCGGGGTGCGTGGAAACCTTGATTCTATGGCCGCCGAAGGCCGCAGTCAACAGATTCTGCGAG
>JAHDKT010000118.1 GCA_018436725.1 Synergistaceae bacterium
GCGGGAGGTGAGGCTGTCGGCGGGGGCCGGATTCCTCGTGGCGGTGACGGGGTCGATCATGACGATGCCGGGATTGCCGAAGAAGCCCGCCGCGCTGTCGATAGACATCGACGAAAAGGGCCGCATCACAGGACTCTTCTAGGTGGCGGCTATGACGGCGAAAATACTTGACGGCAAGAAAATGTCGGCGGAGATCAGGACGGCGATCAAGGAAAAGGTCGTCCTGCTGAAAGAGAAGGGGATCGTTCCCGGCCTCGCGGTGATCCTCGTGGGCGACAACCCGGCGTCGAAAGTGTACGTCGGACAGAAGGAGAAGGGGTGTCTGGAGGCCGGGTTCGCCTCCTTCCTGCATCGTATGCCCGAGACGACCTCGCAGGAGGAGCTGCTCGCTCTTATCGACAAGCTCAACGCGGACAAGACGGTGCACGGCATCCTTGTGCAGCTTCCGTTGCCGCGGCAGATAGACCCTGACACGGTGCTCGCGGCCATACGCCCGGAGAAGGATGTGGACGGTTTCCACCCCGTCAATATCGGGCGTCTCGTCGCGGGCCTTCCCGCGAGCGAGCCGTGTACGCCGAAGGGGATTCTCCGTCTTCTGAAGAGCACGGGGATTCCTCTCGCCGGAAAAGAGGCCGTCGTCATCGGGCGAAGCAACATCGTCGGCAAACCCGTCGCCCTGATGCTGCTCGCCGAGAGCGCGACCGTCACCATCTGCCACAGCAAAACGGCGGACCTTGCGGAGCATGCGCGCCGGGCGGACATCCTTGTGGCGGCGATAGGCAAACCGCGTTTCGTCACGGCGGATATGGTGAAAGAGGGCGCCGTGGTCATCGACGTGGGGATCAATCGCCTGGAAGAGGGGCTCGTCGGGGATGTCGACTACGAGCCTGTCGCGGAGAAAGCCTCGTGGATCACTCCCGTCCCCGGAGGCGTCGGCCCGATGACGATCGCGATGCTTCTGGAAAACACCCTGGAGCAGGCTGAAAAAAACGAGGCCTGCGGGCGCTGATACCGAAGGGCAAGGCCCCCCTGCCGGCGAGGCCGGGGGGCCTTCGATTCTCCGGGGCGCGTGCGCGGACTTGCCGGGCGCTTGAGGGGAGGAACCGATGAATGAACAGCTCCGATGAAAGACTCTCTTTCGCCCCCTTTTTCAAAGCGGTCGCCGGCAGACAGGACGTCCGCGCCGTGCTCGAAGTTCTTTCCGAGGAACTCGGCATGGGAGCCGCGTTCCGCGAAGCCTATACGGGACGCCTCAGCGTCGTTTCTTCTTCCGAAACGTTCAGAGAGAGCGCAAAAACCTTCCCGATGCTCGAACTTTCCCGTATTTACTGCTCCCGTGACGTTCACGTCGGAAACATCCACTCGGGCATTCTTTTTCTCGATCTTCCGTCGGATTCGGCGGACTCCCTTGCACCCGAAGAGCGGATCTTTCTCGAAAATGCGGTCATCGCGGCGGCGCTCTGTCTGGAGCGTTCTTTCAGCCGAACTGTTCCCGGCGACGAAAAGCGGGATGAACTGCTCAAGGAGCTGCTTTCCGGAAATATGCGCGATTCCAGAGAAGCCGAGGAGTTGTTCGTTCAATGGGGGTGGAAGAAGGACCAGGAGTTTCTTGTTCTTCTCCTCCGCCTTGCCGACGAAGGGAAAACGAAATCGAGTTTTACTGAGAGAGAACGTCATCTCTTTTTCTCTCTTGCCCGCAGCAAAGTACTCTCCTTTTTCCCCAAGACGTTTTGTGTTCTTTTTACAAAGATGCTTGCGTTTGTTCTGCCGGTTCCCTCAGGGAAGCCGGAAACGCTCTCCGGGGTGAAGGACGTTCTCGAGAGTATCGCCGTCTCTTTGAAGGAGGAGCTGCCGCTGAAGAAGGGGCGCGGCTTCGTCTTTGCAGCGGGGGGCGTGAACGCCGGGTTGAAGGAAGTATCCCGGAGCCGAGCCGAAGCGGTGCGCGCTCTTGCCGTCTCGGATGTCCTGCGTTCGCCGGCGAACGTCGTTCTCTGGGATATGCTCGGAGGCTTCCAGCTCGTCGCCATCCTCTCCGGAACGGAGGAAGCGCGGTCTTTCTGCGCCGGCATCCTTGGGGTGCTGCTCGAGGGGGAGGACGCATCCTCGTCGGAACTCCTGGAGACGCTGTTGGCTATGGACGGATGCAACTGGAACGTCAAAGCCGCTTCGGAGATGCTTCGCTTTCACTACAACACAGTGAAATATCGCCTCGGAATTCTCCGGGAGCGTATCGGTTTCGACGCTTCCGATCCTGCGCAGCGATTCGACATGGGGCTTGCTCTCCGCCTTGCCCCCTTTTTTTACAAAGATAAATTTGTTACTTTATACCAAAAAGATCTTATCTGATTTGGTCGTACCGGATAGTGTAAAAACGTTTTTTTCCGCGTATCCTTGAGCAACTCAAGGAGGCGATGGAATGTCTGTTCCTCTGAATACAGCACGGGCTCTTGAAATACTGCGCCAGCTCATCCGTATTCGAACAGTGCAGCCCTACGGCGACGAAAAGGACGCCGTCGGGTACATCCTCTCTCTCTTTCCCGAAGAAAGCGTCGAAAAATTTGTCGTGGACCATGGTGACAACCGTGCCTCTCTTGTACTCGTCGTTCCGGGGGAAAACCGCTCGCGGAAGATCGCCGTCGCCGGTCACCTGGATACGATCACCGTAGGGGAGCGCTCCTTGTGGTCGAAGGCGCCTTTCGGCGCCGAATTCGACGGGAAGCGCGTCTATGGGAGAGGCGCCGCCGATATGAAGGGAGGGCTCACCTCCATGATCCTCTCGGCTCGCGCCTGGATCGACGCGGAAAGGCGTCCTCCGGCGGATGTGCTCTACTGTTTCACAGCCGACGAGGAGGTGGGAGGCGCCGGGGCGAAAACGCTTCTGGGCGGAGGTTTTCTTCGTGGAGTTGAAGAGCTTCTCCTTGTAAAACCCACCGGCGAGAAGATCGGTCTTGCCGAAAAAGGCGCTCTGTGGCTTCGTGCGCGTATGACGGGGAAGAGTTCGCATGCCGCGATGCCGGAGCAGGGGAGCGACACGATAGCTTCTTTCTTCGCGCTCTACGAGAAGATCCGCCATGTGTTCAACGGTGAAAAGCGGCACGAGCTGCTGGGGCATTCAAGCTGCGTTCTCACCTCCATCAAGGGGATGGATATGCCGAACGTCGTTCCCGAGTGCGTGGAGGGCGTAATGGATGTCCGGACGCTCCCGTATGTGGATCACGACGCTTTTCTCGAGAAGGTAAGCGCAATCATCGCCAGGATGAAGAGGACCGGTCTTTTCCAGGACTGCTCCGTCGAGGTCATCAACAACCGCCCTCCGGTAGGTATGCACTCCCATTCGCCGCTCTTGAAGAATCTGGAGGAGATCTACGCGGAGAGGTCGCTTCCGTGGAAGACGACGGGAATGAACTATTTCACCGACGCGTCCATACTCGTCCCCGCTCTCGGCGTTCCGTTCGCCATTCTCGGCCCGGGCGACGAAGGTTTTTTTCACCAGCCCGACGAGTATGTCGAACTGGATTCCGTAGAGCGGATCGCCGGGGTTCTCTTCGATTTTACGGCACAACGCAAGGCATAAGGAAGGAGTGCTCGGTATGAAGTTCTTCACACGTGTAAACTCCCTCGTGGAGAGGTTCGAGAAGTTCATGATCTCGTGGAGCATCATCGTCATGGCGGTGGTTGCGATCGCCAACGTCGTCGGGCGCAATCTTTTCAGCTACAGCTTCACCTGGGCCGAGGAGGTAACCCAGTTCGCCATCGTCTGGGTGACGTTCATCGGCGCGAGCTACGCTGCCAGGATGGGTGTGCATATCAGGATGACGGCGGTCTTCGACGTCCTCGCTCCCGGCCTTAAAAAGATGCTCATGATCGTGATCACGTTCTCCACCGCAGGGCTGATGTTCTTCCTCGCCTGGTACGGCTACCAGTACGCTCTCAACCTGTACACGATCAAGAGGCATACGCTCGGCCTCCAGATTCCGCTCTACTGGATCATGATGTGGGTCCCTCTGGGTTTCGCCCTCACCGGAATTCAGTATCTCCAAACGGGTATCCTGAACATGATGAAGAAGGAGATTTATATCTCCCCGACGCTCCTTGACGGCCTTGAAGAGGATCCTTCGAGGCAGTTCGAAATTTAGGAGGTGCAGCCGTGCTTCTGATGCTGATGGGTTCTATGATCGTCCTTCTGCTGCTCGGTTTCCCGATGATGGTTCCTCTCGCTGTCGGCGCTTTCGCCACGGTGATGACCTATTTCAAAGGGGTCAATCCGATGATGTTGGTGCAGCAGATCATCGGAGGGGTGCAGCCTGTCTCTCTGATAGCCGTGCCGATGTTCATCTTCGCCGCCGACATCATGACGTCCGGTCAGATCGCGGAGAGGCTGCTCAGCTTCGTGGTGAAGTTCGTCGGCCATAAACGCGGAGGGCTTCCCATCGCCACGACGACTGCATGCACGCTCTTCGGCGCGGTTTCCGGCTCGACGCAGGCTACCGTGGTCGCCATCGGCGGGCCTCTGCGACCGCTCCTTCTGAAGGCCGGGTATTCCGCATCCTTTTCCACTGCGCTGATCATCAACGCGGCCGTTATCGCGCTCCTGATTCCTCCAAGCGTCTACATGATCGTCTACGGCGTCGTCGGCGCGTGTTCCGTGGGAGAGCTGTTCATCGCGGGCGTCGGTCCGGGACTCCTTATCTGGCTTTTCTTCTGCATCTATTCGTGGTTCGTCTCCGGTAAGGAACTCCAGGCCGAGAAGGCTTCTCTGAGCGAACGTCTGAACGCTCTGAAACGCGCGCTGCTGAGCTTCACCTTCCCGGTCATCATCTTCGGCGGCATCTATACCGGCGTGTTCAGCCCCACGGAAGCGGCCGCGGTCTCGGTGCTCTACGCGTTCATTCTGGAGTATTTCGTCTACAAATCGATCACCTTCGCGGATATTCCGAAGATAGCCCTCAGGACGGGAGTCGTCACCGCCATCGTCTTCATCCTGATCGCGATGGGGCAGGTCTTCTCATGGACGGTCTCCTTCGCCCGCATCCCGAACATGATCCTGCCTCCGCTCCTGGGGGACGCGCCGTCCACGTTCCGGATACTCGCAGTCCTGAGTCTTGCGTATTTCCTGGGGTGCATGTTCGTCGACCCCATCGTCGTGATCATGATCCTTACGCCCATTTTCAAGCCTGCGATCGTCGCCTCGGGGTTGGACAACGTGCTCGTCGGCACCATCGTGACGCTTCAAGCGGCCATAGGCTCCACGACGCCGCCGTTCGGGTGCAATATCTTCACGGCGATCGCCATATTCAGACAGCGGTACATCGACGTGGTGCGCGGAGTTTTTCCGTTCATCGCGATGATGGTGGTCGTCTCCGTTCTTTTGATCATCTTCCCGCAGATCGCGCTCTTCCTCAGAGACATGATGATCCGGTAGGGACGTACAAAAAAGAGGTATCGGCTTCAAATGTGTTTGTGGGGGTATGGATAGAGGTACAGGGGAATCTTGCAGGGGGGAGGGGGAAGTACTCGGCCGGAAGCGGCGTTTCGGGGCGGAAGTGAAGAGTCCGAAGGTTCTTCGGAAATGTGTATCCAGAAAAAAGGAGGAATTAAGTCATGAAGAAGAGATTTTTCCGTTTTGCGAGCCTTAGCCTTGTGTTGGTGTTCCTATTTGTCTTCGCCGGAGGAGCGGCTGCGGCTCCGAAGTACGAGTGGCGCCTCGCCTGCGAGACCATCGCGGGAAGCATCGCGGACCTGTATGCTCAGGAGTTCGCCCGTCTGCTGAAAGAGAAATCGAACGGCGACATCCAGCTCGACATCTTCCACTCCGGCACGCTCGGCACGCCGACCGAGATGTTCGAGCTGACGCTCAACGGCGCGGTCGAATTCTGCCTGACCGGGCCGAGCCAGTCCAGCTCGATCGTTCCGGAGAACCAGATCATGGGACTGCAGTTCCTCTTTTCCGACGATCCCATCGTGAACAGGGACTTCTTCGCCAAGAGCAAGGCGCTCAACGTCATGCTCAACGACATCTACCGTCAGAAGGGGCTTCATGTGCTCTCGTACTTCACCGAGGGCGCCATGTTCTGGACCGCGAACAAGGCCATCCGTACACCCGACGACTTCAAGGGCGTCAAGATCCGCGTCATGCCCTCCGAGCTGCTTGTGGAGACCTACCGCGCCTACGGCGCGAACCCGACGCCGCTCTCCTTCACCGAGCTGTACAGCGGTTTGCAGCTCAACATCGTCGAAGGCCAGGAGAACGCTCCCGCTACCATCCAGGAGATGAAGTTCATGGACGTGCAGAAGTACCTCATCGGTTCGCGGCACAACATGTACGTCATGCAGCACCTCGTCAACGTAGGCTTCCTCGACTCTCTTCCCGAGGACGTGCGCAAGATCGTCCTCGACTCGGTGGACGAAGTGCGTCCGTACATCCACGATGTCCAGGAGGAGCTGAACAAGACCCGCCTGCAGATGATGATCGACGACTTCAAGCCGGGACAGGAGTACTACGACCTGACGCACGAGGAGCGGGAGGCGTTCAAGGAGATCGCGAAGAAAGCCGATGCGAAGTACTTCGAGCTTTCGAGGAATCCGGAGTTCGCAAAGCGGCTTCTTGAGACCTTCCGCGCCGAGATGGCCGAAATGGAAAGTAAAAGAGGACAGTAGCGGCTGAAAGCGAAAAATAGGGGGGGCTTCGGCCCCCTTTTTCATGAATCTCTACAAGTGAACGGATACGCCGACAGGAGGAACGCATCATGGCAAAGAAACAGTATGTGCACGCAGTCCCCAATTTCAGCAACGGAAAGGACCTCGAGATTTTCGAGGCCGTCGTCGATCAGATCCGCAAGGCGCCGGGGGTCAAACTCATCGACTACTTCCCCGACGCGGATTTCAACCGCACCGTCATCGAATGCCTCGGCGAGCCGCAGCCGTTGAAGGCGGCGCTGCTTGCGATGGCGGGCAAATCCTACGAACTCATCGATATGGAGAAACAGCAGGGGAAACACCCTCGCATCGGCGCGCAGGACACGATACCCGTCTTCCCGCTGCGGAACATCTCCCTTGAAGAGTGCGCCGCTCTCGCCGAGGAGATCGGCGCGGAGGTATGGGAGCGGTACAAGGTTCCCGTCTACTTCAGCGGAGAGAACGCGCGGGCTCCCGAGCGGAAGGAACTTTCCTATATCCGCAAGGGGCAGTACGAGGGGCTTAAAGAGGTCGCGCACCTTCCCGAGAGAGCGCCCGATCTGGGACCGGCCAAGCTCCATCCGACCGCCGGGGCGACCATCGTCAGCGCGGCGAAGGCCAACCTGGTCGCGGTCAACATGATTCTGAACACGCAGGATCTTGAAATAGCGAAGTCGATCGCGAAGATGGTGCGCGGCCCAAGCGGCGGCTTCAGCACGATCCGCGCCGTGGCTTTCAAGCCGGACGGGTACGACTACGCGGCGGTCTCCATGAACATGTTCGACACCGCGAATACGCCCATCTACAGAGTCTTCCAGCTCGTCGACAACGAAGCGAAGCGTTTCGGCCTCACCATCGTGGGCACCCAGATCTGCGGCACGCTCCATCAGAACGACCTGATCGACAGCGCGGCGTATTTCCTCCGCGTCGTCGACTTCAAAGAAAACCAGATCCTCGAGAACAGTATCCTCGCTCTGGACGAAGAGGGCGAGTAGCAGGAGGTTCGTGGCCGGAGCGGGATCCGGCCGGAGAGTCGAAGAGTTTTTCGAATTACGGGAGGACTGAGAAGGAATGCATGTGCCGAGCGACATCGAGATAGCGCAGGGAGCGGAACTGCGGCCGGTAGTGGAGATAGCGGAGAAGCTGGGAATAGGAGAGACGGAGCTGGAGCTGTACGGGAAGTACAAGGCGAAGGTGTCTCCGGAGGTATGGGATAGGGTGAAGGGAAACGCGGACGGGAAGCTGATATTGGTGACGGCGATCACGCCGACGCCGGCGGGGGAGGGGAAGACGACCACCACC
>JAHDKT010000107.1 GCA_018436725.1 Synergistaceae bacterium
GGTTTCCCCGGCGTCGAGGTCGAGGGGAGCGTCTCCCGCATCAGCCCCTACGTCGACACCTCGACCAGGACGCTGCAGGTGGAGGTCGTCGCCGACAACGCCGCCGCCGGAGGAGCGCTCAAGCCGGGAATGTTCGTCTCCGTTCTCTTCGTGGAGGCGGAAGCGGTCGACGCGTTGACGATCCCATCGCACGCGCTGCGTGAAAACGGCAAGGTTTTCGTGGAAAAGAACGGAACGGCGGAGGAGCGAGCCGTCGAGACGGGGCTGAATCTGCCCGACGCCGTGCAGATTCTCTCCGGGCTCGAAGAAGGGGAGCGCGTCGTCGTCGGAGGAAAGAATCTGAAAGGCGGAGAAAGGGTCGTCGTCGGCGAGTAGCCGCGCCGCGGAAGAAAAAAGTCTGCGCTTTTGAGAGCGCCCGCGAGGTCGAAGAGTCGGCGTGTCTTCAACCCTGCGGGCGCTTCCCCTCCAGCTCTTCCCGCCAGTGTTCGACCACGCCCGCGGGGGAGTAGACGAACAGAAGCTCCATGTTCGAGTCGCCGGTGTTGCGCAGCGTGTGCGGGACGTCCGGCTCCATGTAGACCGTGTCGCCCGCGCGGACCGTCTCCGTCTCGTTCCCGACCTGCATTTCGCCCGCGCCGGAGAGGATGTGGTAGATCTCCTCGTTGACGTGCTCGTGCGCGGGGATGCTCCCCCCCGGAAAGACGCGGACGCGCCCCATCGCGAACCCCTTCGCCTGAAGCGGGCTGTCCTTCCCGACGAGCACCTTCGTCCTTCGTCCCGCAGGAAAGAGCGTTCCCTCCACATCGTCAAGATGAATCCTTCGCATTCGTTGATCGCCTCCTCGACCGAAGCGTTTATCGTGTATAATGCGGTTGTCCATGGACAACCAAAAGCAGAACCATACTCCGCCCGTCGCGTCTCTATAATAGCATCTCGGCCGAAAGACGGGGAGTCGAAGCGGGAGGAAGAAATGAACGAATCGAGAAGAATTCTCGTGGAGAAGGTGTACACCGCGATAAAGGACGGCTCCGTCGTGAAGGACGGGAAGCTTCCCACGGAGCGCGAGATGGCCGCGCTGATGAGCACCAGCAGGACGTCGATGCGCGAGGCGCTCATCGTGTTGGAGACGCTCGGAATCATCGAGGTGAAGGGGAAGCAGGGGCTCTTCGTGAAGGACGCGGGCATGGGGCGGCTCAACCAGAGTCTCGACCTGTACGCGACATGGCCGGCGGACGTCATCCCCCAGGTCTTCCAGGTGCGCATCATGATGGAGAGTCCGGCCGCGGGGCTCGCGGCGCGCAACCGGACGGACGCGGACCTGGCGAAGATGGAGGAGTGTCTCGCGCAGTTCTCGCGGATCTTCGGGGAGGGCGGTCCGGACGCGGGGCGAGAGGGGGCGCACTGGAACGACATCTTCCACCGCATCGTCATCGCGGCCTCGCACAACGAGGTGCTCATCCGGGTGCACGAGGGGCTTTCCGCGATCATCGAGCGCGCGATGGAGTCGCTGAACAAGAACCGCCTCACGACGCCGCGTCCGCATTGGACGGAGCGCATTCTGGGCGAGCACGAACAGATCGTCCGGGCGATCCGCGAGCACGACGAGACGGGCGCGCGCGAGTCGATGCGGAAGCATCTGGAGATCTCCGCCGCCAACTTGGCGAAGCTCTGCCAGGACAAGGAATCGGCGCTTCTGGGACTCTCCGTGAACTCGTAGGCGAACGGCGTTCATTTTTTCCCGATTCGCCGGTTCCGCCGGCATGTTTTTCCGTCCTGCGGTTCGCGGGGCGCTCGGGGGCTTCTCAAGAGGAGAAGCAAATGGTATAATTGCGTCAGTTTTGGTTGTCCTTGGTCAACCCAGAAATCGAATCCGGCGCCTTCGTACGGAAGGCCCGTCACTGAGAGGGAACCCATGGCACAGTATGAATCGTTCACCTTTTCCACACTGGACGAGCTTCGGCAAAAGATCGAATCGCTCGGCCTCGACATTTCCTTCAACGAAGATCTCTCCGTCCTCGCCGCGCCCGCAGCGGTCGGAGAGAGGACCGCTCCCAACCGTTTCTCGACGCTTCCGATGGAAGGGCGCGACGCGCTCCCCGACGGCTCCCCCGGAGAACTCACGTTCCGGCGCTACCGTCGCTACGGCGCGGGCGGATGGGGGCTGATCCAGTTCGAGGCGTGCGCCGTCTGGCAGGGGGGGCGCAGCAGCGACCGTCAGATGTGGCTCCAGCCCTCCACCGAAAAGGCGATCGCCTCGCTGCTCGACGCGACGCGCGCCGCAGCCCGCGAACCCTTCGGTCCGTCGCATTCGCCCCTTTGCCTGCTTCAGCTTCAGGACGCGGGGCGCTACCGGCACGCGACGGGAACGACCCCCGGTCTGACGGTGCGCTACCCGCTGCTCGACCGGCGGGCGAAGGTTCCCGAACATGTGGAGCCGCTCTCCGACGCCGACATCGAAGCGGTGCAGGACCGCATGGTCGAGGCCGCAGTCCGCGCGGAGAAGATCGGTTTCGACGGCATCGACATCAAGAGCTGCCATCGCTATCTCGCCTCCGATCTGCTGTCGGCCCATCTGCGCCCCGGAAAGTTCGGCGGCGATTTCGACGGCAGGACGCGCTTTCTGCGCGAACTGACGGAGCGCATACGCGGCGCCGTACCGAATCCTTCGTTCCTCGTGACCAGCCGGATGAACCTCTTCGACGGCTTCCCGTACCCCTACGGCTGGGGGTGCGACCGCTCCGATCCGCCCGTTCCCGACATGAGCGAGCCGCTGCGCCTCGTCGGCATCCTCGAAGGGCTCGGGCTGAACCTTCTGACCACCTCCACCGGTACGCCCTACTACAATCCGTGGCTCGTGCGCCCGTTCGACCGGCTCATTCCGGGGAACATCGAGGCGCCGGAGCATCCCCTCGAAGGCGTCGCGCGCCTCTTCGCGCTGACCGGAACGGTGCAGCGCGCGTACCCGGACCTTCCGACGGCCGGTTCGGGGTACACGTGGCTTCGACAGTTCGGCGTGTTCGCCGCCGCCGCCAACGTGGCGCGGAAGGCTGTGACGTTTGCGGGCTTTGGACGGACGGGGTTTGCGTACCCCGAGTTGCCGAGGGACGTTCTGGAGAAGGGGGCGGTCGATGCGAAGAAGGTGTGCGTTTCGTGCAGTTTGTGCAGCGAGGTCATGGGTCAGGGAGGTTCCACCGGGTGCTACGCGAAAGACCGGGAGGTCTACGGCCCCATGCTCAAGGAGCACAGGGCTTCCCGGAAAGAGCACTAAATACACTTTCAAGCGGGAGGGAACAAGGACATGAAGAACGGTACGAAAAAGTGGTTGTTCTGCGCGGTTCTGGTTGCGCTGCTTGCCGGATTCGTCGGCGCGGCGTCGGCGAAGGAGATTCTGATCGGCAATATGCAGGACATCAGCGGCCCCACGTCGGTGTGGGGGAACGCGGTGACGCGGGGCGCGGAGATCGCCGTCGAGAAGATCAACGCGGCGGGCGGCATCGACGGAGCTATGCTGAAGCTGATCACGATGGACACGAAGGCAAACGTCCAGGAGGCGATCAAGGGGTATAACAGCCTCGTGAGTTCGGGCGTCGTCGCCGTCGTCGGACCTCCCGTCAGCAACATCGGACTCGCGCTCGCGCCCATCGCCAACAAGGCGGGAGTGCCCGTGGTCGGCAGCTTCATCGACCCCCGCGTGACCGTGGGCGAGGACGGCAAGCCCCAGGCGGCGATGTTCCTGATGCAGCCATCCAGCGTGCAGTACTCCGAGATCATGGCCAGCTACACGATCGACGTGCTCGGCCTGAAGAAGGTCGGCGTGCTCTACGACCAGTCGAACGCGTTCGCGGTCTCCCTGATGAAGCCCTACGTGGAGTACATCAAGGCGGCGGGCGGCGAGATCGTCTCCGAGCAGGTATACACGAAGGGCGACAAGGACTTCAAAACGCAGCTCACCAAGATCAAGGAAGCCGGCGCCGACTGCCTCTACTTCCCCAACTACATCCAGGAGGCGGTACTGGTGACGAACCAGCGCAAGCAGATCGGCTTCGACGTCCCCATCATCGGCGGACTCGACTTCGCGCCGCCGTTCGCTTCGCTCGTGAACGACCCCGAGGCTGCGAACAACATCTACCTCGCCAACAACTTCTCCGAGAAAGAGCCCCAGCTCAAGGAAGTCTGGGACGTCTACAAGGCGAAGTACGGCGAGAACCCGGTGAACAAGGTCTTCCTGGGCTACGACAAGATTCTCCTCGTTCAGGAGGCCATGAAGCTCGCCGGCGGAACCTCGTCGGCGCACGTCATGAAAGGCATGCCGGTCGTCGCCAACCTCGAAGGAACCACGGGCGTCCTCACCATCTCTCCGGACACGCACCAGCCCGTCGGCCTGTCCATGGTCATGTACAAGATCGAAAAGGGAGAGTACGTCGAGCTGGGCCGCTACGTGCCCGAGAAACACCGCGCTCCCTGGTCGAAATAGTCGAAAGCCGTTCGCAGCGCGAGGCCGTCCTGCCGCATCTCCGGGGCGGGACGGCCTCGCGTTCATCGCTCCCTTCCCCCGGCGGGAGAGTCCGGAGCGTCGCCGCCGGGAAGGGCAAAGGAGCTGGTCTCATGCTGGTGCAGAACATCCTCAACGGTATCTCCCTCGGTTCCGTCTACGCGCTCATCGCGGTGGGGTTCGCGCTCATCTTCAACGTCCTCAAGTTCTCGAACTTCTCGCAGGGGGGCGTGATGACCGTGACGGCCTACGCGGGGTACGTCGCCTCCCGCTACCTCTCGGACCGGCTGGATTCGCTCGTCCTGTTCGCGGCGGTGCTCGCGGCGGCGGCGGTCTCGGGGGCGGTCATCGCGGCGGCCGTCGAGCGTCTGGCGTTCCGGCGGCTTCGCCGGACGAAGAGCGAGCCGGTGTACTACTTCATCTCGTCGATCACGATGGGCATCCTGCTGGAGAACCTGATCACGATCTACGCCAGCAGCAACTTCTACTCCTACCCCCGTTTCTTCGCCACCTCGGCCGTGCCGCTGTTCGGCGTGAACGTCGCCGTGACGGACATGATGATGTTCGCCCTCTCGATCGCTTCGTTGCTCGCGCTGCTCTTCATCCTCCACCGGACGAAGATCGGGCTGGGGATCCGGGCCGCCTGCTTCGACGTGAACACCGTGCAGCTCATGGGGATGAACCCGGACTTCCTGGTGACCACCGCGCTGATGATCTCGGGCGCGCTGGGGGGCGTCAGCGGCGTCTTCCTGGGGATGAACTACACGCTCTACCCGCAGCTCGGGCAGATGGTGGTAAAGGGGTTCGTCGCCTCGGTCCTCGGCGGCCTGGGGAGCATCCACGGCGCGGTGATCGGCGCGGTGCTCCTGGGAATCCTCGAAATTTTCTTCATCTCGTGGGTCGGGGCCGGATGGGCGCCGGTCTTCGTCTTCATCGTGATGCTCGCTTTCCTCCTCGTGCGGCCCAGGGGAATCGCGGGAATCATCGTGCAGGAAAAGGCGTAGGAGGCCCGCGATGGACTACTTCGTCTCCACCGTCATCTTCACCGGAATCGCGCTCATCGGGGTGCTCGGCGTCTACCTCATCACGGGGCTCACCGGGCTCTTCTCTCTGGGGCAGGCCGCGTTCATGGCCATCGGGGGGTACGTCTCGGCGGTGCTCATCCGCAACTACAACGTGCCGGTCGTTCCCGCCGTCGCCCTCGCCATCGCCGC
Organism: Synergistaceae bacterium; assembly: GCA_018436725.1. GTDB lineage: Bacteria > Synergistota > Synergistia > Synergistales > Aminobacteriaceae > JAAYLU01. The sequence continues at coordinate 5,707 of JAHDKT010000107.1, forward strand.
CGCCATGCTCGCCGCGCTGCTCGTCGGCCTGCCCACGGTGCGTCTCAGGAGGGACTACATCTCCCTCGTGACGCTCGGTTTCGGCGAGGCCATCGTCGCACTGCTCAACAACTCGGCGAACATCACCGGCGGCGCAATGGGGATCTCCGGCATCCCGCAGCTCACCACGCTCCCCGTGGTGCTCGTCAGCGTCGTCGTCTGTCTCGCGCTCGTCATCCTCTACAAGAACTCGAAGTACGGACGGCAGTGCCTCGCGCTTCGATCGGACGAGCTGGCGGCCAAGTCGATGGGGATCGACGTCTACCGTCTGAAGCTGATCACTTTCCTCTTCGCGGGGGCGCTCACCGGGTATGCGGGCGTGCTCTTCGGCTTCTACACGACCTATCTGGAGCCCGCGGCCTTCAACTGGATCATCTCGGCCGAGTGGACGATCATCGTCTTCGTCGGAGGCGTGAACAGCCTCACCGGGACGGTACTGGCCACCATCCTGCTCACGTGGCTGCCGGAGTTCCTCCGCTTCGCCTCGGAGTGGCGCGTGGCCATCTACTGCGTGATCGTCCTCCTGATCGTGAACTACCGCACGGCGGGCATCATGGGCGAGCACGAACTGTCGCCGAAGACGCTGCGGCGTCTCTTCGGGCGGACGAAGGAGGTACGGCGATGAGCCTCCTCGAAGTGCGGAACCTCACCAAGTCGTTCGGCGGCGTCCGCGCGGTGGACGACTTCTCCTTCGGCGCGGAGCAGGGGGAGATCGTGGGGATCATCGGCCCCAACGGCGCGGGAAAGACCACCGCGTTCAACCTGATCACCGGCGTCTACCCGCTCGACAGGGGGAGCATTCTCCTCGAAGGGAAGGAGCTGGCGGGGAAGGAGCAGTTCGTGATCACGCGGAGCGGCATCGGGCGCACCTTCCAGAACATCCGCCTCTTCAAGGGGCTCTCGGTTCTGGAGAACGTGATGACCGCCGCCGACCCGTATTCGCCGTACGGGCTGTTCTCGCTCTTTTCTTTCGGCGCGGCCTTCCGGAGGCGCGAACGAGAGGTCCGGGCGGCGGCCATGGAGTATCTCGCGCTCGTCGGGCTGGAGAAGTACGCCGACGAGAAGCCGTCGAACTTGCCGTACGGCCTTCAGCGGAAGCTGGAGATCGCGCGCGCCCTTGCGACGGGGCCGAAGGTGCTGCTGCTCGACGAACCGGCCGCGGGGCTCAACCCCAGCGAGGTGCGCGAGTTCATCGGGCTGGTCGGGGAGCTGCGGGAGCGCTTCGGCTTCGCCGTGCTGGTGATCGAACACCGGATGGAGGTCATCATGACGCTCTGCTCGCGCATCTACGTGCTCAACTTCGGCAAGCTGCTGGCCTCGGGAACCCCGGCGGAGATCAGGGCCAACCATGAAGTGACGGAAGCCTACATCGGCAAGGAGGATGCGTCATGCTCCGTATAGAGGATCTGTGGGTCTCCTACGGCCACGTGCAGGCGCTTCTGGGGGTCTCGCTCGAAGTCGAACGGGGGAGCATCGTCAGCATCATCGGCTCCAACGGAGCGGGGAAGAGCACGCTGCTGAACACGATCTCCGGCCTGGTGAAGCAGGAGCGGGGCAGGGTATTCTTAACCGACGGGATCGGCCCGGACACGACGAAGCTGCTGCCGCGCGAGCCGTACCGCGTGGTGAAGCTCGGCGTGGTGCAGGTTCCCGAGGGGCGTCAGGTCTTCCCCGGCCTCACCGTCCGCGAAAACCTGATGGCGGGCGCGTACACCGTGAACGACGCGGGGCGCGTCCGGAGGAACCTCGACCGGATGTTCGAGATGTACCCCATCCTGAAGGAGCGCGCTCGGCAGCAGGCGGGGACGCTCTCGGGCGGGGAGCAGCAGATGCTGGCCATCTGCAGAGGGCTGATGGCGGAGCCGAAGGTGCTGCTTCTCGACGAGCCGTCGCTCGGGCTCGCCCCGATCATCGTGAGAGGCGTCTTCGACACGGTGCGGCGCATCCGCGAAGAGGGGATCACCGTCGTGCTGGTGGAGCAGAACGCCAACCAGGCGCTCGCCATCGCCGACTACGCCTACGTCCTGGAGAACGGGCGCGTGGCGCTCGAAGGCGAGGGGCGCGCGCTGCTCTGCGACCCCGCAGTGAAGGACGCCTACCTGGGCGGGGCGCAGGAAGCCTGATCGTCCGTTATTGCAGAAAGAGAGAAGGAGGAAGGATCATGGGTACAAAACTCTTCGTGCAGCCTCTTCTTTTCGCCTCCCCCGTCTACTGGCCCGACAGGGCTGAGCTGGACGCCGCGGGGAAGGGCGTCGCCGGAATGCTGGAGGCGATGGACGCGCCGACGTCGCTCATGCGCACCGCGCGCATCGTGGCGGGAGACGCCGACCTCGACGACGCGCTCTCTTCGCTTGGACGGGCGGTTCCTCTGCTCGTTCCCCTCTCCGGTGGCGTGCAGAAACGGATGCTCGCCGCCGCCGGGGCGGCCTCCGAAAGCCTGCTCTGGAGCTACTTCCCCAACGACGACATCTATCCGGAGGGGGAGCGGTCGACGGTGACGCGCATCGTCTCGAAGAACGCCCTCCCCGCCGTCGCCGACGTGTGGGGAACCCTCCGCAACAGAGGGCGCAGAGTGACGAAAGTCTACCACGCGGACTCCTGGCTGGCTGCGGCGAGAGACCTGAAAGCCGCGCACAGGGTCCGGAGCGCGCGCCTGCTGCTGGTGGGGTATACGCAGGAGTGGGTGGTCTCCGCGAGCGTGGACACGCGGAAGATGGAGCGCCTGCTGGGCATCTCGTCGGTCCATATCGGACTGGAAGAGCTGTTCGCGGAGTTCGAGGCGTGCCGGAACGACTCCGTCTCCGCCTCGCTCGCGAAGGAGTTCGCCGACGGCGCGCGTTCTTGCCTGGAGCCGAATATGGAGCAGATCGAACAGGCGTTCCGGATGTACCGGGCGTTGAAGAATCTGCTCGCCCGCTACGGGTGCAACGCGCTCGCCATCTCCTGTTTCTCGCTGGCAAAGACGCTGGGCGTCACGGCGTGCGTCGCGCTCTCGATGCTGAACGACGAGCCGGAGACCGTGGCCGCCTGCGAGGGGGACCTGGACGCCGCCGTCTCCATGATCGTCGGCAAGGCGATCACCGGGATGCCCGTCTTCATGGGGAACCCCGTGTACAACCTGGATAACACGCTCGACATAGTCCACTGCACCGCGCCCCGGAGGCTCCTCTCCGCGAACGCCCAGCCCTACGAAATCCGCTCGCACCACGAGACGGGGCTCTCCGTCTCGCAGCGGGTGGAGGTGGAAGGGGCGCGCGACGCGACCATCTTCCGCATCGGCAACGAGTTCCGGAACGCCGTGCTCTTCGAGGCGCCGCTGCTCTCGAACCCGAGGCTCGACACCTGCCGGACGCAGTTCCGCTTCGGCCTGAAGAGCTGGGAGGTCTGCTTCGACGCCATGCTCGGCTGCCACCACATGGTCGCCTTCGGCCGCCACGGCGACGCCCTCGAGCGCTTCATGAAACAGCGCCTCGGCCTGGAGGTCGCCCGATTCTGACGGCGAGCGAGGCGAAATTTGCAGCGCCCCCGGAGAGGTTTTCCGGGGGCGCTTGCGTTCTTCCACCTCTATGATGTTCTTGGGGAGCGTGAACCCGCGATATCGAGCGGCTCGTATTCTGATACAGTTTAATCGAACTTCAGGACCTACAGGCCTTTTGTGATGAAACCAGCGCAGAAGATCACCCGAGGAGGTGCGGAGTTCGCCTTGAAAATGGGCTTGCTCGGTCCTGTTGACGTACCCCCTTCGAAAGAGTATCCTTAGTATAGGCGAAATGATCGTTATGATCGTTTTAATCATAATAATAAAGAGGTGAGTAGAATGCCCGTTGTGGTGAATGCGACGGAATTCAAGCAGCGTTTCGGCGCGTATGTCGAGCATGCTCAAAAGGAGCCGGTCGAGATCACTCGTTCCGGCCGTTCTTCGGCTGTGCTGCTCTCCGCCGACGAATTCCGTCGAATGCGGGAGCATGAAGACAAGTATTGGGCTATGCTTGCGGAGGAGGCGAAGCGCGGCGGTTTCGCCGGAACGGAGGAGTCCGCGGAGTGGCTGGCCGAGGGAATGCGCCGTTGTGACCTGCATGAGGAAGCTTAACCTGACAAAGGACTTCATGAAGTTCTGCGACGTCCTTCCGCCGAAACGGTTCAAACAGGTCGTGGCGAAGACTTTGGCGCTCGCATCGAACCCTCGCCCGCACGACAGCATCGAGCTGAAGGGATCCTCGGGGCAGTTTCGCGTCGACATCGGTGAATATCGAGTAATCTACGAGTTCGACAAGGAGGAAATGCGCGTCTGCGTTATAGACAAAAGGAACGACGGACAGGTGTACAGGAGCGGATAGGATAGTCCTGCGGAATGAAAAGCGGTCCGCTCATACAGCGTCACTCCCTTGTCGAAAACAGAGCATCACGGGGCGGGCGCCTCGTCGATCTCCCGCAGCCTCTCAAGCCACCTCGCGATCATTCCTTCCTCGAAGGCCGAAACGAGCACCCCTTCGCAGAACCTGTCCACGCGGATCACCGTCATGAGCATTGCCAGGACGCACCGGGAGTCGAGCGCGGTTGCGTCGGCGTCCTGCATTCCGTCGAAGCCCCATTCGACGCCGTGTGTTTCGAGTATGCCCCGGTACTCTTCGAGGCCGAACTCCGGGTGCGTCGCGGAGAACCGGTAGAACTCCTCCACGAATTCCGTCGCGGCGGGGTGCTGCGACATGCAGGGCAGAGCCTTGGGATTCTCGGGCGTTCCATCTCCCCGCGTGTCGGTGATCCATTCGCCGAACGATTCGACGGTGGCGAGCCTTTCGATGTGTCTGATCAGAGGCCGGAAGCGTGGAACCGTTCACTCTTCCGCCGAAAATGCGGCCCACTCGTCGTAGATCGCCCGCAGATCCTTGTCGAGGAAGCGCAGCGCCCGCTCCCGCAGATCGGCCGGGACGCCGTAGTACGCCTCCGCGATGCCGCCGGTGATGGCCGCCAGAGTGTCGCTGTCGCCGCCGACGGAGATCGCGATGCGGATGGCGTCCTCGAACGACGAGGACTCCAGAAACGCTACGATCGCCTGCGGGACCGTCTCCTGGCACGTCTCGTTGAATTGGTAGCTCTCCCTGATGCCGTCGATGGTGAAATCCAGAGGGTAGTAGTCGCGGACGACGGCTTCCCGAATCTCCTCGGGAGTTGCGCCGTTTCGGGCCATGAAGATTGCGACCGCCGTTGCCTCCGCCCCCTTGATGCCCTCCGGATGGTTGTGCGTCACCGCGGTGACGGCTTCCGACATTCGCCTGACCTCGGAAAGGGTCAGCGCTGCGAACCCGACGGGACTTACGCGCATGGCCGCGCCGTTGCCGAAGCTGCCGTACGGCTGAGGATTCTGGCTGAACATCCAATGGTGAAATTTTCCTCCATATCCGCAGTTCGGGTAGCGTTGGCCTATCTCCCGCATGGACTTCACCGTCAAGTCGCCGAGGGCGGAGTAGAAAGCGTCGTCACGGCCCGCCGAACCCGCGCTCCTTTCGGCCTCCATGATCGCCTTGGCCACGCCGAGCGTCATGATGCTGTCGTCCGTGGTGAAACACTTGTCCGTAAACAGTTCGAACTCCTTGCTCCTGTGGTTGTCGAACTCGAATCGTGAACCCGCGATATCGCCGATGATCGCGCCGAGCATGGGGCGTCGCCTCCTTTGGAAAAAAAACCAAAAACACCTTCTCCGAAGATCGAATGTCGCGGATGCGGGCGAGAAGCTCCTCGAAATAGGCGCCTCCGCCTCCTCTTTTGAGACGATCATCGTCCATCGCGAACCCCTTGACGATGTACTCCTTGATTCGTTCAGTCGCCCACATTCGAAACCGAGTGCCCCGAATGCTGTTCACTCTGTATCCGACCGAAATGATCGCATCCAGATTGAAGTGTTCCACTTGATAGGTTTTGCCGTCCGCGGCAGTTGTTGCATACTTTGCAACAACTGCCGACCGATCAAGCTCGCCGCTCTCGAAGACATTCTTCAAGTGGCGGCTGATACCGGATTTATCGATAGCGAAGAGATCGGCCATCTGCGAAAGGCTCAACCATAGTGTCTCGTTCTGGAGGCGAGCCTCGATTCGAATGCTTCCGTTTTCCGCTTGATAGAGCAGAAACTCGGTTTCCAAAGGCGCTTGACCGGACCCTCTCATACGCTAACCCCCTGTTTTCGAAGATCTGTCGTCCGTCGCGAAGCAGGCCTCCGTGAGGAGTTCGAACTCTTTGCTCCGGCGGTTGTCGAGCCCGAACCGGGAGTCCGTGATATCGCCGATGATCGCGCCGAGCATGGAGCGTCGCCTCTTCCGACCAGGAGGCTTTTCCCCCGACGACGAAGTGTTCCCGCAAACGCCGGCGATACCTTTTTTCCCGTTTCCAGCATCGGTAATCCCGACCTGTTCTTCATCATATGTGGA
>JAHDKT010000030.1 GCA_018436725.1 Synergistaceae bacterium
CCGGAGGCCGATACTCTATCCGCTGAGCTACAGGCGCGGATGCCGCCCCGAAAGGCGAAGCCTATTCTACCCTTGAAAGATGACGGCGTCAAGGCTTGCGGAGTTGTTAGAAAATTCGAGGCGTGGCCGATGCTCAAAGCGAAAAAGAGCTACAGCCGATGCTCGAAATTCGCCCTCTCTCGAATGTCGAAGTTGACATTCAAGGGAGGGTTTGCCATGAAAAGAGTCGCTATTATTGACATTCGCCGAAAGGCCCCGAAAACATGGGAGAACGCCCTCGATGGGTTCACTCTGCTCAGGAGGTCGCAAGGAGCAGCCGAGCGGACCATTCTCGACTACGAGCGTTCCGTCACGCTCTTCTTCCGCCGCTTCCCCACGGCGTGGAGTTCGACATGCCGAGACTGCTTCCTGAGACACATGTCACAGGAAATGTCGCCGTCAACGTACAACATCAGACTGAAAGCGTTTCGCCCCTTCTTCGAGTACTGCGTCAATGAAGGAGCGTTCTCGTCCAGTCCCGCCGAGGGCTTGAAGTACCGGAGAGCCGAGCCTCGCATCGTCGATCATTCGATGGATGATATAAGGAAGATACTCGACGCCATGGGAGCGGAGACGTTCGCCACCCTCAGGGATTCGGCGCTTCTGCTTCTTCAGTTGGATAGCGGAATAAGGCCCTCCGAGGCGTTGCAGCTACGCCCGTCGGATATGAACGTCTCCGACAGGAGCGCCATTGTCCGCGCCGCCATAGCGAAAACCCGTAAGGGAAGAAGGGTGTTCTTCTCCGAGCATACCGCCGCCGTTCTGCAAAAACTCGTTGACGTTCGCCCGGAAGAATGGGGCGCCGATACCCCGATCTTCTGCACAGCCTACGGCACGCAATGGAGCACGCACGCATGGAGCGTCAACCTGAGACGGTACGCCGAGAAAGCCGGGCTGAAACGCTTCTCCGCATACGATCTTCGTCATAAGCACGCGCTCGAATATCTGAGAAATGGAGGTGACATTATGACGCTTTCTGCCGGAATGGGACATTCGAGCCTCGAAACGACGCAAGGCTATCTCGCTCTTGCGAGTTCGGACATTCGGCGTGTGCATGAGAAGGCTTCTCCGGTTCAAGGACTTTTCCCCGAGAAGTCCAAGCGGACGCGAGCCGGGAAGCTGTAGAGCCCTCTAAGAGCGCCCCAAGGGAGAAGGGGATGCTTATACACACATCCTCTTGCGGGATTTCATTCATTGTAGGGCCGCTCAGAGCGGCCAGGAAGGAGATGCGGATATGAAGGTTATCGCCGATCTGTGTACTGCAATGGCAATAGGAGAGGTTGACGGCGTGATGCTGTTCGTCAATCGGAGGGGGGAATTCTATTTAAGATGGTACGTCGAGGAAGGTTCTTTCTGGAAGTTCCAAGAGGTTAGCCGAGAGGATGCCCTCGCGTGGTGCAGAGAGAAGAGCTTGCCCGAATGGGACTATCGCCCGCTGTTCGGTTTGTGGGACGAGGAGTAGGACGATGAGCCGCATACGCCTTGCCGCTACGAGCGTTGATTATTCCATCGTCCACCTTGTGGGAGCGCTCCACCGAAGCACCCTTGCCGAAGATGTTGTCATGCAGATGTCGGATGATTCACGGATAGAACTACTGCGCAACGGAAGTCTGCGCTTCGACCGGAAACCGGGAGAGCGGGGAGCCGTCTGCACCCAGGTTCTGGATAGACTGCACACAATGGGCGTTTTGGATTCCCCCAAGGGAGAGATATAATCTCATCGGGAGGGAGGCGATACGCAATGAACATCACCAATCTCGAAATGCTTCAGGTTACACTCGACTACTGGAAGGGATACTACCCCGAGCGCGTAAAGAAACTCGGAGAGGCGCGTGTCATGCGGGAGGCCAAGGCGTGCGTCAAGCTCACACTGAAAGAGATGGAGGCGATCATGGTGATCGCCCCAGGCATGACACGGTACGAGGCATGGACGGAGGCGCGGAATCTCTTCTGCTTCCAACCACCACCCAAAAAATAGAGAGCAACGAGACGAGACTTCGGAGGGGCTAAGTAGTCCCTAGCTCCTCCTCGCTCAAAAGGCTTCTGCGTGACGGTGAGTTCCTTGGCTTCGGACTTTGTTACTTCGAGAACTTGTGACATTTCCAAAAGTGTTTCTGCATTCTCTACAATTTGAACACGTATCCTGCCGACAGTCTTATTCGTCACACACGCCATTCCCGCTACTTCGGTATCCGTGATGTTCTTCAACGACCGCCCTTCCTCGATGAGCCAACGGAAAGCCATCTCCACCGCCCGGCGTTTGTCGGCGTTGGTGCGTCTCGCTCCGTGCGTGGCGTTCGAGCGCATGGAGTTCAACTGAGCATCGCGTTTGGTCCCCTGCCGTACTTCGGCTTCGATCTCTTGTTCTCTAACTTGTCGAGCCGCGTACAATCACGCGCAACATCTGCTGGAGCGGCGCGAGATGATGCGGTGGTGGGGGGAGTGGTGCGAGGGATTGATGAGGTGAGGGGGGGAAGGTCCCCCCTTTTTTCATTTCGTCGTCATTACGTTGAATCCGAAATATCCTTCTTCCGCTGTTGTTACAACCATGAGTCGCCATTCGTACGGAATGCCCTTGTCTAGATTCTTCATTGTTACTTTCCCGTTTTTGGCGGCATTTCCAGTAAAGGTTTCTTTGTGGACAACCCATAATGCGGGATGTACGAGGACGAACGTCACGCTCTTCACGTCATCCCACGACTGCAATTTCCACGAAAACGTGGCGGATTCCGGGCTTATCAGACTGCCGTTCTCCGGAGATATGTGCAGCAAAGACACCCTGTTCGACGCCAGCGCAAGAGATGTGCATGTTACGAGAAGTACCGCTGCAAGCAAAAACCGTTTCATATCAAATCCCCTCCTTCGAAAATATACAGGTAGACAAGTCCATGCTCGTTGTCATTTATGATCCAGATTGATTCTAAACCCAGAGTATAATTTCGTCCAGAATTAACTCAGAAAAAAATCAAAAATTTTTTCCGCTGCAAAATTTCCTCTGGACAGATATATATATCATTCACCCCAGAAAAGTACGCCCCCCCTACCCCCTCCACACCCCCCCGTGCGCACATAGCAAAAGAGGGGGCTTTCCGCGCCCCCTCTTCGCGCTCTTCCTGCTTTAGCTGGCCTTCTGCGCCCACCTGCGTATCGCGGCGAACACACGCGCCTCGTCGTTCACCTTGGCATAGAATCGAAACGCCTTGTACTCTTCCCGCTCCTTGCCTCGCACGTACCCCGGCATACCCGGATACGGCGCAACAGGAAAGGCTTCTCCATCCCGAACGACGATCTGCGAGCCGTCGCTGAACATCGCGCCCCGCTCGCTGCATCGCGGCATGAAGGAGGATACCGGCTCCACCCTTCTTGCGGGGCGAAAGGTTTTGACGTCGCTCTCGTCGAAGACGCGGCGCACGGCCTCGTCGATGGAGTACCGTATCAAACGGGATGCCGTATCGCTCAAATCCCAGGTGATCGTGATGCCGTTTGCGAAGTGATGTACCTCGAAGTTCCCGCCGCCGTGTAGATGATTCCGCTTGTGATGTGCTATCATTGTGTTGCTCCTTTCTTCCGTGGAGGATTGTGAGTATGAAGGCGCTCATCTCTGAGGGGGGATAGCGCCTTCATTCTTATACTTGCCGCGTACCCTTTTGAGCCAGTTCTTCGATTGCCGATTCCGGTACTCTCCAACTTCTCCCGAGCTTCACGCCTCGCACCTTGCCCGCTCGCAGCCAGTCCAGCAAGGTTTTAGGAGCAATCGAAAGAAGTTCCGCAGCCTCCTGTACCGTATGCAACTTCTCCGCCGTCAATAGCACCCCTCCTTTCTAGACCGCATTTTCGAGAACATACCGGACGCTGCTTGCGTACCAAGCCCCGCCTCTCTTCGACGGAACACCATCGCCGTTCAGCGTGTCCGCTATGGCCCGGAGAGTAGCCCCGTTTTCCCTCATGTCCCGCATACGCTCGATGATGCTCTGCTCCTCCGGGTTCGCGTACAGATCATCTCCGAGGCGATCCTGTCCGAAGGGCGTACTGCCGTACGCCTTACCATGCGCTTTCTTATGAGCAAGGGCCGAGCGCGTCCTCTCGCTGATGAGGTTCTTTTCCAGTTCCGCAAAGGCCGCCGTCATGGTGAACAGGAGTTTTCCCATAGGTGAAGCCGTATTCATTGCCTGTCCCCCGATCAAATCCACGACATGAAAGGCCGCGCCGATCCTGTCCCATCGCTCCGTCACCGTCAATGCGTCGGACGCAGAGCGGAAACATCTGTCCAATTTCCAGCAGATGATGTTCCGCACCTCGCCGCGCTCCACCATCTCGACCAGCTTTTCACCTTGGGGCCTCTCTCCGAGAGGAACGCCCCCGGAGACGCCCGTCTCCACCAGCACCGCTACCACATCCAAGCCGTTGGCGTGCGCATAGCTTTGAAGGCGTTCAATCTGTGCTTCCAGAGAAACACCGTGCTCCGCCTGTTCAAGCGTGGATACCCTCGCGTACAACACCGCTGTATTCTCGCCGCCGATCTTCGCCTTCTTCTTCGCCATGCCGCCGCCCCCTCTTGGATGTGAAGCTCGAAGGGTATCATTCCTATACGCTCCTGTCAATACCTATAAAGCCAAAATATTACCTTTTAATTCTTCTTGTACAAGCCCGTTCGGGTTTGTACAAGGAATGCCCCCTTTTCGGCGCTCACAGGAAGTATGCTTTTCGTTGTCTGATAAGGATTGCCTATCGCTTTTCGGGAGTAGCCTTCGGAAAGTCCTATGGGAAGAGCACCGCAAGGGGATGAGAGAATACAAAATCTCCCGATGGGGTAGTCAGAGGGGCCAGACAGGCCCAACCGAAGCCCTCATCGGGAGAAAGGCATCCACTCGTGCTGTCGCTATCGGGCTCCAATTGCCCCTGGGCAGCGCCGAGCGGATGCTTGGTGCGCATAGCCTATCAGGATGAGCCGCGCCTGTCAATCGCCCCCTGCATGAGACGCGATGGAAACAGGCGACTGGCGTTTCGCTACGGTGCAGGGGATGGTAAAGTTTACCACCCCCGCACCGGCATGCACTGTCTGTCTTTTCAGTCCGCAGTTCTGCCTAGTCCTCGATCTCACGCAACAGAGCGCGGCGTGATGCAGGATCGAAGAGGAATCCAACGACCTCGATGGTGCTGTCCACCGACAGCCGCTCCGTGAAGTCAGCCTCGCTTTTCCCGAGCAGTTCGGCCGCCTTGAGCCGATGCTGCATCTCCTGATTCTCGTCGAGCATCGTCCGCGTCCAAAATTCTTGGCGCTGTTCCCTCGAAGCGATAAGGGGGTTCAGCCGCTCCTGCTCGCGCTCTCTTAATGCTTGTTTAATGTCTACTTGAGTCAACAGGCGCTGTCCGATTGCGCGGCATGTCCGTTCGCTGTATCCTGCTTGCCGAGCGGCTTCGGCTGCATTCCCGGTGTATGCCTGTACGAAAGCGCACTGTCTTAAAGTAAGCTCTCCCATGCTATCCACCTCCTTACCAAGACTCTTCTCCAACCATACCAGACTCGTTATTTGTGGTATCTCCATCTGCGTCCAGACCAGATACGCCGCCATCGTTCCCGCCCAAACCGCCGTCTCCCCCCTCGCCCGAGCGACCGGCAAGCTCGTTGGCTATTTCCCGAGCGCGCTCCTGCCTGTCCACGAGCGCGGAAAGCTGTTCGCCCAGAGATTTGTCCTTATTCCGGGCATCGAAGCTGCTCCAACCGAGTTTTTCTTGCAGCCCGCCCAAATCCAGACCGCTCATCGCCTTCGCAGCCTCGAAAGCGCTATCCGGCAATCCGCTCAGAAGCGATCCGTACAGGTTCGCCCGCGCCGTGTCCATGTTCCGGTTGGCAAGCTGGTTGATACCGGGGTTCGATTCACTGAGCAGAGCTTGGAGTAATCCGTTGACGGTGCTCATCGGCGCTTTCGGACTGAACGCGCTTTTCGCCGTGCTGTCGAGCAGAGCGCCCATCAAGGACGCGGCCTGCTTCTGCCTGTTCGTCATGGTATCAAGAGGCGTTCCGGCTTTTGCCAGCGCGTCCGCGAACTGGCTTATCGCCGCCGGCGCGCCCCAAGTCCCGTCGGCTCTCTTCCCCCACGTCCCGAAGCTCACATCCGGGTTCGCCAGCGCGTTCAGCACCCCCGCAATCGTCGCACGCTCGTTCACGATGTTGTTGAACGTCGGGTTGTCCCACGTGTTCGGATACCCGGCGAGCGTCCCCGCCATCATCCCCTTCACGTTCGGCGTGCCGGGCTTGCCGCCGAAGAGGGCATTACTCAACTGCCCCAGAATCCCCGTATCCTTCTTCGCTGCGGCTGCCGTCGCAGGATCGGAGTATCCCAGCGCTTTCCCTATCTCCGCGAGCGCCGTGTCCTTGTTTATCCCGAGCGCGTCGGCGATGTCCCCTATCGCGTTCTTTCCGGAAGACGAACCGTATGTCGAAAGCGACCCGTTCAGCATCCCCGAAAGCAACCCGCCGAGACCGCCCCGCATGTTCCCGAGCATCGACGCGGCGTCCTTCCAGCCGAGATTCCCGCCGAGCCACTGCCCTTCTTTCTTGCCGGGATAGCTTTCTCTCCCCATGAACTCGGGATCGCGCATATCGACGAAACCGTCGGAGGCGACTCTATCGCCGCCGCCCTCGGAGATGATTTCCTCCAACACCTTCTCGACGGGCTTCTCCTCTTCCAACTCTTCCTCTTCTTCGACGACCGGCGGCTTGTATCTTCTCCACCAATCGTCGGCAAAGCGGAAGTCGGGCCGATAATCCGCCGTCGCAAGCGGCGTTCTGTCGTCGATGATCGGGTTGTGCCCGTAGTACCCAACCTGCCGTTTCCATTCGTCGGAGAACGGGTTGTCGCTCGCATGGAGCGGATTCACACCCTGGGCTATCGCGTTTGAATAAATCGACGCGAGAACATCAGTAAGTCCAGCACTCATTCAAATTCACCTCTCTCGTAAAAATCTCTTGCCGCTTCCAATAGTTCGATGTTCAAATGCCCCGCAACCAAATGTCCATGCCTACCCACCCCCGTTCACTCCGTATCGTTCTTCCAACGCGGCCAGCAGTGCCGGGTTCAGGCGCACCCCAAGAGGAGAAGAATCATCCTCGCGCTCACGGACTATGCTCTCGCCCTCCGCGTTCTCCCGGACTACGCCCTCGTCCGAAGCGATGTAAAGCCCCCTCTTCGGACTACGCAGCACCCCATCCCGCACCATCGACAGCACCAGATTCTTGATCGTCAGCCTGTTCCGCCCTAGTCTATCGGCAATCTCTCGTATGCTCGTCGGGGCCGCAGCCCGGCGCACGTCGTCGAGGATAGCCCGTCGCGCCTCGCTCAGAGGAGGGGTTGCCCCCTCCTCGAACGAGCGTCCGCAGTGCGGACACCTCACCTCCCAAACTCCTTCATCAATCTCGCGCACATCCCGCGCTCGTCGGCCTCGTCGGGATGAGTTAGCCAGCCCTGACACATCACGCCCCTGCACCGCTTTCCGCTCAACGGGCAGAAGAGGCTTTCCGCGTCCGATGTATGCAGCCAGTCGTTCATCGCCAGTCACCTTCGATCCGGGGGAAAGGTTCGCCGTGATCCTGTTTCCATTCTTCGAGCGCGGCCTGTTTGATTTTTTCGCGGGCCGCCTTTGCTCCTTCGAGCCCTCCGAAGAAGGCGGTTTCATACGTGGAACATGGAAGGTGCGGAGCCCAATACACCTCGAAGAGAGGCGGGTTCCAGTCGGGGTACAGGCGCTTCCTCACACGGTGCTCCAACTTTCTGAACGCCTCGACCTCGCGCTCCCGCCTGATGAACTCCGTCACGAGCGCGTGCAAGTCCATCACATCCTGCGGAGTGTGCTTCGAGCGTTTGAAGCAGCAGGCGAACAAGTCCTTCACCACCTGATCGACGCTCGCCGTCCGCACGTTGAAGCCCTCGAAGATGTCCGCGAAACCGCCTTTGTCCGAAGAGAGAATTCCGCCGCTGTTCATCGTCCAAACCCCGAGCTTCATATCGCCACCTCGCCCATACCGCTGAGAATCAAGTCGAACTCCTCAAGATTCCCGCAAGGGGAAAGAGAATCATCATCTGCGTAAACGGTGTAAACGCCGTAAACGCTATCGTCTAAACCGTTGGTATCACTGGGATTGATAGCGTTTACGGGAGCGTTTACGGTACCCGTTTCAGCGTAAACGCTTACACTGTTTACACCGTTTACGCTGTTTATGCTGTTTATGCTGTTTATACCGTTTACGCTGTTTACGGCGTTATCGTCGTCCGATTCTTCTCTTTGCGGTATGAAGTATTTCCCGTCCGAAGTAACGGCGACAAGCCCGGCCTGTTTCATCTTCATTAAAAGAACTCGCACCGTGCTGTCCTTCCCGCCCGTATCCAACGCTATGTACTTCGGCGTTACCGGTTCCTTCGCCCGTGCGATGGATGAGATTATTAGTCTCCTTGAGGTGCTCTGCATCATCTCCTTTGCATTGCCGCTGAACTCCCAACCGGGAGCCAGCCATTTCAGGCCGATATCCGAATCGTCCTCAAGATCGCGCCCGCTCCGCTTCAGGATGCCCACCTCAGCCGCCCGCTCTCGTTCGATTGCGAGAAGCCCGTCAACTGTTGCGGAAAGTCCCATGCTGCCGGAAAGAGATTCCAGCCAGTCGCCTTCCCGGGCGCCGCCTTTTTTCAAATGGTGCACCAAAAGGATGGAACATTCGTGCTTGTCGGCAATACGCTTTACTTCGGCGACAATGCGGACGTCGCTTTCGTATGCGTTCTCGCCCCGCTTCGCCTGCGCAATCGGCTTCGTTCGCCCCCATGTGTCGATGATCACGAGCCGGTACCCATTCTCGGATATCTCCTCGTCCAGCACGGCGAGCCCGTTCGCGTCGAGGCGCGGGAACTCCGTCATCATGTCCAGATTCGGCGGGATATGCCGCAGATCGGGTACCATCTGAATCATGCGCTTGCGAAGTCGGCTTCCCGTATCTTCCAGCGAGAGAAGCAGTACCCGCCCTTTGGTGGTACGCTGTCCGAGGAAGGGTACCCCCTGCGCAACGGCAAGAGCCGCTTGCAGAACAAAGTAACTCTTGCCCACCTTCGGAGGGCTTGCCAGCACGCTGAGCCCTTCGGGGACAAGCTGTTCGACTGCCCATGTCGAAATACGAATATCGGCGTTGTACAAATCGACGGCGTTGATCTTCTTGAGACGGACTTTCGTCTCCACGGGCTTTTCCTTCTTGCGGCGGGCTTGCCATTGATCTTGGAACATGCCTTTCGTGATCTCGATACCGTGCTGGTGCGCACAATCGTTCCAGTCGAAATGTCCGGGCACGCCCTCCGGGAGCGAAACGACGCACGCCCCCGCCAGCGCCGCCTCGTCTCCCGCCTTCGCCCCCGCAGCGTCGGCGTCCGGGCACGCGCCTATCTCCCTGCCTGGGAAAACTCTTCCGAGCACGCGCACCGTCTTCGGAAGATTCGCCGCCCCGAACGACGCCGCCACGGGCCAACCTGTCAGCGCGTGAAGCGTCGCCGCCGTGGAGAAGCCTTCGGCGCACAGAATCGGCGTGTCCTCCGTCGTATCTCCGCAAAGGAAGAATGCTCCATCCTTCGGGCCGTAATGCCTTTTCGTTCCGTCGGGGCCGATCCTTTCGACGGACACTACTTCGCCGTTCTCGTTCCATCCGGGAACAAGCAGAAGCCCGTCGGACGTTACCCTGCACCCGGCTGGGGCGATTCCCTTTCTGGCGCAGTACGGATGCTCAGTCGCGGAGCGCGCCCTCTCCCACAAACGCCGGGGCGCGTCGGACGATTCCCGCGAGGGGGAAGGAGCACTGGGAACAGAGTTCTCCGTCCACGGTTCGGCACCGTCCCAAACGTCAAGGCCGTTTTCGTGACAGAAGAATTTCACCTGCCCACCTTTGTCGCCGAAATCGTTGTACTTGCCGCCGTCCTTGTTCGTGAAGGAGAGAGAGGCGTTCGTATCGCCTCGAAGATGATTTTTGCAGAGATATTGAGATCCACCCTCCGAGAATCGCCCGCCGGGAAAATGGTACAGGCACCAGTCGCGGAACTGCATCAGCGGACACCCCCTTCGAGCGGGAGCGTCATCTGTTCTTCGTCGCAGTCGATGAAGCGCGGACAATCGGCGTCGATGTAATACAGCTTGAATCTGCCGGGAAGGATTGTGGATTGCACGTTCCAGCCATGCCTGCGGATGTTGTGGATTCTCGCGCCGAGTCGCCAGCACTGTTCCTGTGCAGCCTGGGGTTGGGAAATTCTTTCACCGTCGAGAAGACGGTTCAGAATGGCGTGCTCTTGGCGGGAGAGGGGCTTGAGATTGCTCATCATCGCAGCCCTCCAAGCCCGCGCACGTGCTGCTCAATGGGCGAACGAGCAAAGCCCGTCACGGCACGGATGGCGCGGATTATCGACGCCGCACGTGGACAGCGGGGTAGATCGTCGTCGGGATCGTCGCCTCCCGCGTCGTCTTCGGTGCGGTGCACGCTCGCCGCCTCCGCGCTCGATGCCGTGAATACGCGAAGCACCGGACGCACCACGCGGGCAACATGCCCGATGGTATGCCGCAACACCTGTCGCACGGCGAAGTGCGCCGAGAAGTACACCCTCGCCTTCCGCTGTAACTGCATCATCTCCCGGTTGAGTCTGCGTCGAATCGCGCTCATCAGAGCGCGGCGATCCTCTTCGGCCTGCTCCTCCGCAATCTCGAACATCTGTCCGAGCAACCCGCCCCCAAGGAGGAAGGAATCTTCCTCTTCCCTTGCGGTGCAAGGTTCTTGCTTAATCCCTACTGATATGGTATGATATCACATAGTGATTCAAAACTCCCTTCTTCTTCCGCCCGTCATGCCGAGACGGGCTTTTATTATTGCTCACTCCGCCTTTCGCGCAAGGCCGTTCACATCGAAAAAACCAGTCTCATCTCCGCCGAGTTCCCCGAGAATCGCAGCCCTCTGTCGTGCGTTGCCAACGATGCGCCCGCACTCGATGCCACTGAGGATGGAATAGTGAAGTCCGATCTTCTGGGCCATGTCCTTCTGTTGAAGTCCTCTCCGCAGCCGCGCTATCTTGAGTTCCGTTGTCATGTGATTCACCTCCTTCATGCTCGAATTTTCGATACTGTTACCCCCGCCGGTGTTTCTTCTGCCTTCTGGCCCACGGTGCGGATTTCATATTCGATAATCGCGGGATGTTTTGCTGCCTATCCGCACTCCACTTGCAGGTGGCCAGTTGACGCATTGTAAGCATTATCGCACGAAGTACACAATTTCGTCAAGCGACGTATCACGATTTTTATTAAGCTGCCTATCGTCTGACTAACACTACCGCACCTTGCGGTGCAAGAACTCCAACGCCTCTAGACAAACATGTAGAGGTTATGAAAGTCCGTGCTTGTAGCACCCTTTGAAAAGTCGCAGCTTGACGGCATTTTACGGATGGTGTACTTTGCGAGCAGTCGATGCGCACAAAAAAACGCCCCCGAGAGGAGCGTCCGAAACTTGACATTCGAGAGATGGGCGAAAAAGGGGTTACTCCGCGTCCGATACATAAAAAAGGCTCCCCTTGTCGGAGAGCCCTTACATTCAGTGATTGCAACGGTTTGTGTGTTCGGTGCGAATCTTTCCGGCTCCGGAGGCCGATACTCTATCCGCTGAGCTACAGGCGCGGATGCCGCCCCGAAAGGCGAAGCCTATTCTACCCTTGAAAGATGACGGCGTCAAGGCTTGCGGAGTTGTTAGAAAATTCGAGGCGTGGCCGATGCTCA
>JAHDKT010000046.1 GCA_018436725.1 Synergistaceae bacterium
CCGTGCCGTTCATCCTCCGAAGACGAGGGTCTTGATCACCACGGGAAGCACCCTCCCCTTCGCCAACGGTTTGCCTATGTCGATATAGTCGCCGTTCTCCACCTTGATGCCGTCGATGCTCACGACCTTCTTCCCGTCCCCGAGGCGGCTGCGGAGCGCGTACCCCAGCGCCTTCGCCATGTCCCTCTCGACGACGAGGATCACCTTGTCCGAGTGCGTCAAATATTCCGAGAGTCCGTCGTGCAGGTCCTCCGCGATCCGCTGCACCTCGTCGAAGGAGGGGTTCTCCACCCCGCGGAATGAGACCGCGACCGTCCGCTGCCGTCCGGAGGAGTCCTTGAACCAGTGGAGCTTCTCCAAAAGCGCGTGGCCGAGGCTGTTCCGCTCGTCCTCCTCCGTGAGCTTCAGGATGGGGAGGTTTTTCAGCGGAAAGACCGATTCGTCCGAGAAGCCGATGGTGCTTCCGCTGATCTCCAGCGAGTGGCTTCCCGCCCCCACCACCGTCGCTCGGATGGTCTCCTCCGCCTGAACGACGTCGAGAGTCCGGTAGGTCTCCGTCCACCTTACCGCCTGGCCGAGCAGGATGCCGATGTCGCCGTAGACGAACGGCCCTCCGTCGGGAACGCCGGCGATGCCGTCGGCGACGCCCCCCGAGAAGAAGGCGTGTTTCGCCGTCCGGTCGCCGCTCCGGAAATCGTGCGCGGTGAGCATGCTCTCGAAAAGCGGGCTTCGCGGCGCGAGCCCCATCAGCTCGTCGAAGAAGGCGGCCATGCGCCTTGAGAGGTGTTCCAGGTCGTCCACGGACGCGGTTTTCCCTTCTGTCAGCGGAAGGCCCAGCGAGGAGATCACCGGGGCGAGCCCCGGCGCGATGTACTCGACTACGGCAGTCTTCGGGTCGAGGCGCACGAGCCTGCCGCCGATGTCGAGGCAGGTGGTGTCGGTCACCTCGCCGTTGCGGAAGATGGCGACGTTCGTCGTGCCGCCGCCGATGTCGAAATTGACGACGGACGTCCGTTCGCGCTTCGAGTACGCTGCCGCTCCGGAGCCCTTCCCCGCGAGGATGGACTCCAGGTCCGACCCCGCAGTGGCGACGACGAAGTCGCCCGCGAGTCCCTCCATGCTCCGCAGCAGCGTCTCGGCGTTCTCCTTCCGCGCCGTCTCGCCGGTGATGATGATCGCCCCGGCGGAGATCTTCTCCCTGTCCATGCCTGCGGCGCGGTACTCCGCCTCCACGATCCGCCGCACCCCTTCCGCGTCGATCACGGTGGAGGAGAGCAGCGGCGTGAAGTGGATGGCGCTCCGGTAGACGATCCGCTTGTCCACGACGGAGATGCGCGGCACGGAGGCGACTCCGGCCGTGTTCTCTATTTCGAGCGCGCTGAAGACAAGCTGCGTTGTCGATGTTCCGATGTCGATGCCGACGCTGAGCACGGTTTCAGTCACGAAAACAACACCCCGAATCTTTACAACAAGTGAGCTGCGAAGTTATTCTCAATCCCAGAAAGTGCGCCCTGAAGCGCGGCGCACTAAGTGATCGACACGACTCGAAAAAACCTCGTCGGTCGCCTACTTAAATTCTTTATCGAATCCTGCCGGCAGATGCCTGTACATCAGGATGTAGAAGGCGCTGCTGAGGCGGTTGAGGGCGCGCAGGACGTCCAGGCGGTCGAGCGCGCCGTCGCTTCCGGAGAAGGCGCGGAACGCGGCCAGCTCCACCTCGCGGACCTCCGAGCGCAGGGCGTTCAGCCCGACGCAGAGAGCGCCCATCGAGTAGTGCGGACGGATGTGCCCCAGTCCGAAGGTCTTCTTCGGAGCGTGCGACATCGCCCTGATCTCGTCAAGCTCCAGCCCGAGAAGCGGTACGTCGTCCACCGGACGCCCCGTCACCTCGGCGGCCAGCAGCGAGCGCGCGAAGTCGAGCAGTTCGTCCAGCTCCTCCGCGAGCACGACGTTGCCCAGCTCGACGGCGCGAACTTGCAATTCCATGATCTTCGATTGGAGGCTGTCCATCCTCCCCCTGAAGGCGATGCGCGGATGCCCCTTGGTCACCAGCCGGTTGCCCGAGAGGTGCGTCAGGTGCTCCGGCTTCTCGGTAAAGGTCCCTCCGTCCGGGCCGATGAACCGGGCCTTCTTCGGCTCCGTACCCTCGCCCCCCGAAGGGGGGAGGGGCGCGGCGGCCCGAGTCGGCTGCGCCGGCGCCTCCTCCCCTACCAGGAGTTCTATCTTTCGGTCGCTGAGGTACTGGCGAGCCGAAGGGGTGACGATCGTCCCCCGGTCAACCCGGTAGGAGCGAAGATCCTTGCCGCCTATCTCGGCCCGCAGATCCTGTTCTGTGATCAGCTTCATTCCAGTCACCCCCCGGCATCCG
>JAHDKT010000098.1 GCA_018436725.1 Synergistaceae bacterium
GGGGATGCAGCTCTCGGGGAAGCGCCTGCTGATCGTCGGGCTGGGGCGCATCGGAACCCAGGTCGCCCTCCGCTGCCGCGCCTTCGGCATGGAGATCATGGCCTTCGACCCCTACGTGTCGAAGGAGAAGGCCGACCGCGCGGGGGTGCAGCTCGTCGACGACCTCAGGGGAGGAATGGCCCTCGCCGACGTGATCACGCTCCACGTGCCGCTGACCAAAGAGTCGCG
This sequence comes from Synergistaceae bacterium, assembly GCA_018436725.1. Lineage (GTDB taxonomy): Bacteria > Synergistota > Synergistia > Synergistales > Aminobacteriaceae > JAAYLU01. The sequence continues at coordinate 229 of JAHDKT010000098.1, forward strand.
GGGAATGCTCGACGCCGCGACGCTCCGCGCCTGCAAGCGGGGAGCCTACCTCGTGAACTGCGCGCGCGGCGGATTGGTCGACGAGGAGGCCTGCGCCGAGGCCGTCCGTTCGGGAATCATCGCCGGAGCCGCGTTCGACGTCTTCGACGGCGAGCCCGTCAGAGCCGACCACCCGCTGCTGGCGTCGGACATCCGGGGGAAGGTGATCCTCACGCCGCACATCGGCGCGAACACCGAGGAGGCACAGTCCGCCGTCGCCGCGATCGCCGCGTCGAACCTCGCCGCCGCGCTGCTCGGCAAGCCGTACGAGCACGCCGTCAACCTCCCCTTCAGCGAGCAGCTCCTCTCCGACGGCAGCCGCGCCTACCTCTCCCTCGCCCGCAAGATGGGGTACCTCGCCGCGAACCTCCTCCGCGAGCCCGTCCGCGAGATCAAAGTCGCCCTCCGCGGGCCGCTCTTCACCTGCGGCGACGAGCCCGTCTGCTTCGAAGTCCCCTACCACTACTCCCCCTTCACCGTCGCCGGACTCAAGGGGATGCTGGAGTTCTCGCACGGCCCCGAGGTGAACTACATGTCCGCGCCCCTTCTGGCCGAGGACAAGGGCATCGCCGTCGAGGAAACCCGCGCCGACGGCGGCACCTACCGCAACCTGCTGGAGCTTTCCATAGCCGCCTCGGGGGGGCGCACGGTCGTCACCGTCTGCGGCACCGTCACCGAAGAGGGGCGGCAGCGCGTCGTCAAACTCGACGGCTACCCGATCGAATTCGTCCCCGAAGGGGTGGTGCTGCTCTTCAGCAACCACGACCGCCCCGGCGTCATCGGCAAAGTGGGCACCCTGCTCGGCGAGGCAGGATCGAACATCGCGAACTTCGCCCTCGGGCGCAAAAACGGCAGCGGCCTCGCCGTCGCCGCGCTCCAGATCGACAACGACGTCCCCGACAGGGTCGTCGAGACGTTCAAAGCCGACGCCGACCTCCTCTGGGCCGTCAAGGTCGACTTTTCGGAGGCGGCGCGATGAGCTGCGGGCAAGAGCATGAGAAGGAGGAGATGAACGGTATGAAGCCGGGAACTACAGGGGGGCGTTCCCCGGAGGCAAAAGAGGCTGAGGGGACGAGTTCTCCGCGATCAGCGGGAGCTGCGGGAAAGCGCATTTTCCTCGTCCGGCACGGCGAGACGTCGTGGAACCGTGAAGGGCGCTTCCAAGGACAGATCGACGTCCCGCTGAACGATATCGGACTGTGCCAGGCCGACGCCGTCGCCGACGCCCTGAAAGAGATTCCGTTCGACCGGATAATTTCCAGCAACCTCTCCCGCGCGCTCCGCACCGCCCTCCCCCTCGCCTCCCGCATGCGCATGGGAATGGGCGTCGAAACCGACGACGACCTCAAGGAGATCGCCCACGGCCTCTGGGAGGGGCGCACCGCCGCCGAAGTGGAGGCGATGTACCCCGGAGACCTCGCCCTCTGGCACACCCGCCCCGAGACCGTCGTCATGCCCGAAGGGGAGAGCCTCGCCGACGTGCAACGCCGAGCCTGGCCCGCCCTGCTCCGCATCGCCGAGGGAAAGGGCGAAACCGTCGCCGTCTTCACCCACGACGCCGTGCTCAAAGTCCTGCTGATGAAGGCGCTCGACTGCCCCCTCTCCAGCTTCTGGCGCTTCCAACTCGCCAACGGGAGTATCACCCTGCTGGAGCTGGGAGACAAAGGGTGGCGCATTCCCCTGATGGGCGAGGCGGGGCACTTGGGAAGCGTCTTCGGGAAGAGGGCGGAGCAGAGGGGATTGTGAGGGAAAGGAAAGCTCGGTGAATTCATGCCTTATAGCAGTTCTCCGAGCTTTCCTCAAAAAAGTAGACCTATGGTCTGATGATGTGCGACAACGCTGACGAAATCAGAGACATGATCTGAAGATGCGGTTTCTTTACACGCCTCGTTCCTTTGAAAAACACCTACCACACTACGATGAACGAGCAGAGACAAGGTGGGCTTAGTCGGACAAGATATTATCTAGCTAATATCTTAGATTAAATCTTCCAAATCCTCCATGTTATAGCGCCACAAAAAGAGCTAGGCGTTTAATAATAATTTGGAATACGCGAAATAAACCATGAAAAGGAAGGTTTATTCAAGCGCTTTTTCTAAATTTTTTAGAATTTCATCCCCAATATTTTTAATGTTTTCCGAATCTTTGCATGCGCTATTTAAAAAACCCTTCACTGTGGTTGTGTATATTTCCTGCATGTAATTAGGAGTGTAGGCCTTCAATGTTTGAGGAAGCTCTCTTATGAAAAATTCGTTTTTATAGGCAATAACTGCTAAAGTATTATAATATTTTATTATTTTAGATACGGTTTCCTTTGAAAGGATATTCCATTTTAATAACACTTTTAAATCTCTGACGTGTTCATGGTAAATGCAAGTTAGAGTCTCTGCTGTTACGTAAAGCAAGCAATCTATGGGGAGAAAAATCCTTTCGCGGCCTGTTTCTTCACTTGTGTTCTCAATAGCTGCTTTCAAATTACCACTTCTAACAGGTATCTCTTTTACTTCACTTTGCAGCAATAATATATCAGCATGCAAAATATTAACAACAGACCTTGCATGCTTTTTCTCAATATAATCTTTTGTGATAATAGCAGAAACTGCACCTAATACCACTCCTATAAGCATAACTATTCCATTTCCTATAGCGGGAACGAGCATAACACGTCCTCCTATATTTTCCGATGTTGGGGTTGGCTGGCAGTTACCAACCCATGAAAGCTCTATCCTCAAGCAGCTAAAAAACAAACAGTCTCCTGCTGTTTTTTGATATTGCGAACATTTTTAATCCAAAATTCAAGAGCACAAGACGAAGAACAGCAAGGGTCAGGAAAAAGGCTTTCTAGAAATTTTTACCAATCCAATTGCGTAGATTACACATGTCAATCACTCGTACTGGCTTCGCTAAAAATCTCTAGCAAGCGCTATCACGGCTTGGAATTCTGGTCCCAATGGCCCGTGATAAAGATCAATGCTGCCTTCATGCTCAAGAATTGCACATACATATGATAAATAGGAATCAGTCCAAGACCAACCTCCGGATGGTTTTGGAAGTGTTTTTCTGATAAAATCATAAAGACTTTGATTAGGTTGTTTAGTGACAGTCGAATTAGATGAGGGTGTAAGACGAAAGGTTTCATATTGGGCTTTTGATAATGCTGTTAGAATCGCCTGCCATTCTTCAGAAGTAATCCAAATATCTACTAATTTTTCAGCTTGCCCAACTCTTGCATCAATATTGACGCCATTAGGAGTCCTGCGATACTGAAAAATACCGGCTTGATTTCCTTGATGCCTACCTAATGTTTGCAATACCTTCATTTTAACATCTCCTTTTCTTGGCTGTGAGTTCCATGCATTCCGTTTCGTGTTGAAGTGCCCCCCCTCCTGACTGACGGAGGAATCTTCTTCTCTTCACCGTAATAAAGCGCATCGTCAATCGTATACCTCGTAAACTTCACACTTGCGTTTCCGGCGGGCGGTCTCTTCGTCCTCTTTACGGGAGACCGAAACACCTTCCGGCTCGTA
>JAHDKT010000023.1 GCA_018436725.1 Synergistaceae bacterium
ACCGCGATGATCCGCGCCGTGACCGAGGCGGTTCAGGGGCGGTGCGTCTTCCTCTCCGGCGTGCGCGACATCGTTCCGTCGAAGGAGTTCGGCGGCTTCATGAGCGGCGACGCGCGCCTCGCGAAGGAGGCGATGGAGAGCGCCGTCGGCGAATGGATGGACATGAGCGGCGTGAAGGACAATCCCTTCGCCACGTTCGAGGAGGACGTTCGCGAAATGGTGCGGCGGCTCTCGGCCGTCGGGCTCGACCGGGTGATCGTCTACCGGCTTTCCCGTCCCGACGATCCCGTGCAGGCGGCGAAGGTGGTCGTTCCCGGCGCCGAAGGGTACATCTTCCCGTACTATCTGCCGGGCGAGCGCGCCGTCGCGGCCATCAGGCACGGACTCGGAGAGGGAAGCCCCCTCTTCCGCGAGGAGGGGTTCTCATGGTAGCGATCATCTTCGGCGGTCCCTCCCTGGAGGGCGTCGACAAAACGAAAACGGACGCGATCTTTTTGCCCGCCGCCGCGCAAGGCGACCTTATTCGGGCGGTGCGCGAACACAGTCCGTCGGCGATAGGTTTGCTCGACTGCGGACTCCCCTACCGGAGCCTGCCGACGTGGCACAAAGAGATCCTCTTCGCCCTCGCGCGCGGGGTGGCGGTCGTCGGCGCCGCCGCGGTCGGAGCGCACCGCGCCGTCGAACTGGGGCCCAACGGCATGGAAGGGGTCGGAGGCATCTATGAGCGCGTGGCATCCGGAGAGCTGGAGCGCGACGACGAAGTGCTCTGCGACTGGGAAGAGACGCCGGACGGAATCCGCCGTCTCACCCTGCCGCTGGTGACCATGCGGGACGGCGTGGCCGCCGCGAAGAACGCAGGAACTCTCTCCGACGAAAGCGCTTCGTCGCTGCTCTCGCTCGCAGAACGGCTCTTCTGGAGAAAGCGCACCTGGAGGGCGCTCCTCGACGCCGCCGCTGCGGAGGGCGTACCCGAGGAGGAGCTGCGCGCCTTCGAGGCGTGGCTTCCGAAGGCGCCGGACCCCGTGAAGGAGGACGCCGAAGCGCTGCTGCGGCGCGTGGAGGAACTCGCGCGCGGGGGCGAGGAGTCCGGAAGGACTGTCCGGGGTGATTCCGCGAGAAAAGGGGATCCCGGCGAGGCGTCCGCGCTCTTCAAATCTCTGGACCAGCGCGACCGCCCGGTACCGACGTCGAACGGCACGATCCGCCAGTGGATGATCGGCGACATGGTGAGCTTCGCCCACCCCGAGGCGGAGGACTTGAACGGCGGGGCCCTGAACCGGCGTCTTGCTCTGCTGCTCGCCGCTCTGTGGGGCGTGGTTCCCCGAAGCGAGGAGCTGGAGGCCGAGGAGAAGCGCCTTCGCCGCCGCTTCAAACTCAAGAGCGACGAAGCGTTCGCCGCATGGAAGAAGGAGAACGACCTCGACGAAGAGGAGATGGCCCGTCTTCTGGAGGAGGAGGCTCTGCTGCACAAGCTCCACCGGTGGTACATGCAGGGGCGTATTCACGGCAAGAACACCGGAGCGGTGCTCGACGAGCTGAAACTGCGGGGCGGCTACGCGGAGTGGAAGGAGCGCGCCGCGAGGCGCGACGCGCTGCTGCGCGGGCAGCCCGAAGTGCTCCGCGAGGAGAGGGAGCGGGCGTGCTCCACCCCTTTCATGACGCTGGTGCGCGAACATCTGCGGGCGGACGGCTTCCCGTGGCACGGGGCGATGCTGCCGGAGGCGATTCCGGAGACGGGGCTGGAACCGCGCGACCTTGTGGAGGAGCTGCTGCTTGCCCGCGCCGCCCGGAGGATTCTGGGGGAAGCGACGAAGGCCGGAGCCGGAGAGAAGTAAAGGAGTTTCAGCGCCTGTTCCGCGAGGAAGGGGCGTATTCGGGGGAGGTGCTATAGATGTCGATGGAGTCGGCAGTCGCGTTCTACGAGAGAGTGGAGAAGGACGTCGAGTTGCAGGCGAAGCTGAAGGAGCTGAACACGAAAGAGAATATCTCGCAGTACGTGAAGGGGGAACTCGGGTACGATTTCACGTTCGAGGAGATGCAGAAGGTGATCTTCGAGCGGAATCCCGAGATCACTGACGAGGAGCTGGAAGCCGTCGTGGGAGGAGTCGTCATTACGCTGACAACGATTTTGGGTTTGGGTATGCTTGTCTCGGGCTACATTGTCTCCGCTGTTGCGGCCGCCTGAAACGGAGAGAGATCGGAGACGTGCGGAACGGCTTCTATAAAGGGAGGTATCGAGGATGTCGATTGAATCCGCGGTTGCGTTCTACGAGAGAGTGGAGAAGGACGTCGGGTTGCAGGAGAAACTGAAGGAGCTTGGAACGAAGGAGAACATCTCGCAGTTCGTGAAGAATGAACTCGGGTACGACTTCACGCTTGCGGAGATGCAGAAGGTGATTTTCGAAAGGAATCCGGAGATGAGCGACGAGGAGTTGGAGGCGGTGGTCGGGGGGATGACCACGCAGGATGCCGTCGGGTTGGGAGTGTTCCTGGGCGCGCTCGGGGTCGCCGGCGGCCTTGTCATCGGGGCCGCCGCGGCGGGAGCGGCCGCCTGAAGCGGCGAAAAATCTTGAACACCGGGAGGTGCGGAAAATGTCGATAGAATCGGCGAAGGCGTTTTACGAACGGGTGGAGACGGATACGGAGTTGCAGGAAAAGCTGAAGGAGCTGAATACGAAGGAGAACATCGAGCCGTACGTGAAGGGGGAACTGGGGTACGAGTTCACGCTGGAGGAGATGCAGAAGGTGATCTTCGAGAAGAACCCGGAGATGACCGAGGAGGAGCTGGAAGCCGTCGTCGGGGGCGGATTGATCAGCGGAACCTTGCTGGTCCTTCTTGCCGGTCCGGTCTTTATCGTGGGACTTGCCGTCGGAGTGGCCGCGGCCTGATCCGGACGCCGCCGTTCCGTGCCGCTTCGGCTGAAAGGGAAACGCGGATCGGTTCCGAAAGCGCGTGCGGCGTATGCCCCTTTTCAGTTTTTCCAAGGCTGATGGAACTATGAGGAGCTATTTTGAAAATGTAGTGTTCATCAGGGGCGAACTGCGCCGTTTGGACGCGGAAATAAGGCGTCTGAACGACGCGTTCGCCTCCGGCGGCTTCGTGGAAGAAACGTACGGGGAAAAACAGGAACGGAAATCCATCGTTTTCGCGTGCGCTATATTGCAGAGGCTCTTGTTCGAATGCGAGCGGCGCGGACATGAACACCCCCGCGTACCGCAGCGGGACTCGGAACTGCTGTATCGTTTATTGATGGGTTTTTACGATGAATGATGACCTTGCGCGAATCCCGACCGGCCGTATCGTGTGCGCGCCCGACAAGTTTTCTACCGCTGCGACCAGCGCCCCATGACCCGGTCGGCTTCCGCGAGGACGAGCCACAGCTCCTGTACGGCGCTCAAAAATTCGGTGCGGCTCTTCTGGTCGGCCTCCTGGGCGTTGATCAGGTCGAGCTGGGAACCCATTCCCTCGCGGTACATCAGCTCGGCGATTTCAAGCTCCTTGTCGGCGCGTTCGGCCTGCCGCCGGCGGATTGCGACGATCTCGAGCGCTCTGGTCCACCGCTCCCGCACCAGGTCGGCCTCCCGTTTCAATCCGTCGCGCCTCGCGGCCAGCTCGTACTCGGCCTTGCGGAGCATCAGCGCCGCCGCTTCGGTGTTGTGCGAGGTCTTCCCGCCGTCGGCAAGGGGGATCGTGAGGACGGCGCGTACGAAAACCTCTCCCGTTCTTTCTTCGGCATAGGACGAGGCGTAGTCCTGTCCGACTCTCAGCCCGACGGAGAGGTCGACGAACGGGGAGAGCCCCTTCGCGGCGAGCGAGCGCTGCACCGAAGCCCGCTCTTTGGAGAGGAGCAGGGCGGCAACGTCGGGGCGATTTCCCCACGCCTTCTCCTCGTCCACGACGAGGCGCGTCCCGTCGAGTTCGGGGAGCGCAACCGACGGAATCGCCGGGGCCCCTCCGGCGAGGGCGCTCATTTCCACGAGCTGCTGCTCGTACTTCTGCCGGGCCTGGAGGAGAAAGGCTTCGCCGTCGTCCACCTGCGACTGCGCCCGCAGCAGCTCCAGCAGGGAGACCAGCTCCTTGTCGAACTTCTCCTTCGTGATCGTGAGCGACTCGCGGCGCTTCTCCACGATCTGTTCCATCGCCTCCCGGTTCAGCGCGGCCATTACCGCCTGGCGGTAGGCGGACGCGGCGAGGGCGAGGCGTTCGTTGACCGCGTCCGCGTACTTGCTCCTGAGGATCTCGACGCCGAGCAGCAGATCCCGCTCCTGGAGGCCGTAGGCTCCGGAGAGGTTGACGCGGTGCGAGAGGGAGAGATCGGCCTGCTGGTCGCCCCGGTCCTTGTCGAGCCACTTGCTCGCCTCGGCGGAGAGGCCGAGGGAGGGGCGCTGGACGGCCAGTTCCGCCCGGGCGGAGAAGAGGCGCGCCTCGACCTCCTGCCTGACGGCGGCGAGGTCGTTGTTCCGTTCCATGACGAGCGCGAGATACCGCGCCTCGTCCAAGGGCGCGGAAAAGGCGGCGCAGGGAAGAATGAACGGAAGCAGGAGCGCTAATGCGAGGAGCGGACGTGTTTTCATGAGGCCTCCTAGATAATGAATCGAATGAAGAGCCGTTCGTTGCGACTATTCTACTCCAGCGGTCCGTCGAAAACCATACGTTCGTCATTCGGACCGCATGACGATTCAAAAGTAAAAAACTGTTTAGTGCTTGCAAATACTGGATATTTTAAGGGGGGTTAAAAAGATCACCCCCCCTTTTTTTCTCCTGCGGGTGATACAATCCGCCGCAGGTTGAGAATGTTTTCAGAAGCGCCGCTTGACCTTGACACTGTGTGAAGGTGTATGGTTCGACCGAAGTTTCGGGAACTCCGGTCGAAAGCGGGGCGTCGCCGTCCGTCACTTTGTGGTTGTGCTTGAGGCGGGGGCTGTTTCTTCCGAGCTTCGGGAAGAGCGAAACTACCAGAAAGGAGCAAGAGGAAATGTCGAAGGAGAAGGTACGGCATTTTTATA
>JAHDKT010000034.1 GCA_018436725.1 Synergistaceae bacterium
CGGGAGCCTCGGAAGGGGCTCCCTCAATCATTGAAGAAGGTCGTGAGCTGTATGGAACTGGTATGGTACCACTGGGCGGGGATCGTCCTCGTCGGCGTGATGCAGGGCTTCTTGAACACGGTCGCGGGAGGCGGCACGCTGCTCGTGCTTCCGGCGCTCACCTTCCTGGGGATGGACTTGGCCGCGGCGAACGGGACGAACCGCATCGCCATCCTGTTGCAGAGCATTTCGGGGGCGGCGAGCTTCAAGCAGCAGAAGGCGCTCTCCTTCAAGGTGGCGCTGCCGCTGGCCGCCGCCGCGACGCTTGGCGCGCTCGTGGGGACGTTCGTGGTGGTGCAGGTGGACAAGAAGATGCTGAACCTCGTCATCGCGGCGCTGATCACGCTGATGGCGCTGCTGCTGGTCTTCAAGCCGAAGATGTGGGAAGAGGTGAAGGAGCGGCGTTGGCCGAAGTGGGGAGCGTACCTCGCGTTCTTCGCGGTGGGCGTCTACGGAGGCTTCATCCAGGCGGGCGTGGGCTTCTTCCTCTCGTGGGCGCTGGTGGTGGCCGCCGGGATGGACCTTGTGAGCGGCAACGCGGTGAAGACGATCATCATCGGCTGCTACACGACGATCAGCCTGGCGATCTTCTACATGAACGGCCTGGTGAACGTGCCGGTGGGCCTGGTGCTCGCGGTCGGGAGCATGGCGGGCGCGGTTTTGGGCGCGCGCTTCACGGTGATGAAGGGGAACAAGTGGGTGCGTTACGTCCTCGCCTTCGTGGTCGTCGTCAGCGCGGTGAAGATGGTGATGGACGCGATAGGGTAAATTCCCGCCCTCTGAATGCATAACGAGGAAATCCGCGAGGCGGGCTCCTCCCGTACTCGGTCGGGAGGGGCTCGCCTCGGTAAACGGAACAAGCGAAAGAGAGCAGTTCGAGAATACAGTCGTCGTTCCGCATCGAATTGCGGATCATCTCTTTTCCGAAAACACAGGAGGCCTCCGCCGTTTTTTCGCGGGGGCCTCCTGTGTCGGGTAATGAAGGAAAAAATTACGAGCAAACGGACAGAATCATCGCGGCGTACACCTTGCTCCAGTTCACAAGGTCCTGAACGCCGACGCTTTCGTCGACATCGTGCATCTTCCCGATGAGTACGTCCCCCGGACCGAAAGCCACGGGGCTCGGAAGCCCGCGTGCGGTCAGGAAGCGGGCGTCCGTGGTTCCTGACCGCTTCATGTGTTTTGGTGAATACCCCATGACGCGCTCGACGGCCTTTTCGGCCTCCTTGATCACCGGAGCGTCCGCCGGAACCAGCGTCTCGGGGTCCCAGTGTCCCATAGTGTATGTTACGTTTACTTCGGGGTGATCCTTCCGGACGTCGTCGATGATCGCGTCTATCTTCGCCCGGACGTTCTCCGAAGTCATGTTCGGGACGACTCGGATATCCACCTCGGCCTCGCAGTAGTCGGGAATCACGTTCGCCTTCACGCCGCCTTTTATCGTCGTCGCCGGGGAGATCGTATTCGGGGGGAGCATTTCGTCGTAGACGGTCTCGTCCCTCTCGTACTTGTCCTGAAGCGCGATCATAACGCGGCACATGTTGATGACGGCGTTGTTCCCCTCATGCGGCTTGGCGGCGTGACTGGCCTTTCCTCTGCTCTCGAACTTCAGCTGAACGATGCCCGTGCACGCTCTGACGATGCCGATCTCGCCCTTGTACGTAGAGCATTCCCCGACGATGCCCATGTCCGCTTCGGGCAGATGACCGTTGTCGGCGATCCAAGCGGTTCCCATTCGTCCGCCGCACTCCTCGTCGGCGACTGCGTGCAGCCAGACGCTCTTCTTCAAAGGTACGCCGGCGTCTCTGACGGCGAGCATAGCGTGTTTGAAGGCGCAGACGGCCCCTTTCATGTCGGTGGTACCGCGCCCGTAAAGGCGTCCGCCCCTTACTTCGGCCGCGAAGGGAGGAGATGTCCACTTGGATTCATCCCCCGTGGGAACGACGTCGAGATGCCCGTTAAAGAGAAGTCCTCCTTCCGCATCCCCGGACATTTCGACGAGGACGCTGCTTCGCATAGGCTCGGGTCCGACGATTTCGTGACGCAGGCCGTCCCTGTTGAGCTGAAGGGAGAACACTTCGGCGACCTCTTTTTCGAACTGTCCCGGATTGATGCTCGGAGTCCGTACCAACTCCTGAGTGTCCGCGATCAGCTGTTCAACGCGGGAATCTATGAGACTGAAAACTTTTTCGTACATGAAAAGGCCTCCTTGCCGTTTTTTACTTCAAGAAGTCGACGAAGATGCCCGCGATGATGATGGAGATGGACGTTACCGAAGCGAAGCCGGCGACCACGTAGGCGGGCATGATCTTTTTCAGAATGAAGGCACGTTCTCCCTCGTCGTTGGTGACCGCCGTCGCGATTTCGTTGGCGATGAGGTATGTTGCGGGGAAACCCAGCATCTGCGCCATTGCGATGCCGACGGAGATGTTGCGAGATCCGACGATTTTCCAGAGAGGCAGGTAGTACATGAAGACGAAGGTACCTATAAGAACCGCGACGAAGATGACGACCGTCTGGAAGAGAAGCGTCTGGAGGTCGCTTACCTTGATCGTTGCCAGCGACGGGATGATCGCGGCGAAGACCACCATTGAAAAGAAGCCGGATGATTTCCCCTTATCGAGGATTTTTTCGGGAACGATGCCGATATGTCCGGCAACTGCGCCTAGAAGAAGCGCCCAAATGGAGTAGCTTACGCTCATCCCCATATCTTTCGAGATGCCCTGGAGGTAGAAGGAGAGCCAGGCGAAGAACGCCGTCACTCCGAGGCAGGTGAAGGGCGTGTAATACTTGTCGAGGCCAAGAGACGCGTATAAAGAAGCTCCGGCCCGCTTGATGTCCTTGCCCCCGTCGGAGGAGCTTCCCGACGTGTTCTTTTCACGGTACTCCTTCAGCAACACCTCCGCCTCTTTCAGGCCGAAAAAGGATGCCGGCGGTGTTCCTACGAACTTTTGGATGGCGTAGACTATGGCTCCGAGCGCGGCTGCGAGCGTGAATCCCTTCGCCATGGCCGCTTCGGTCATAAGCTGCGTCGCTACGATACCTCCGTTGATGATAGGGATGCCGACGATCGCCGCCTGCATGCCGATCAGGGGAACGACGAGGAAGATCGAGAGGGCGGCCACGGCCATCGCGATGCAGGACATCAGCACGGTCCTCCATTCGTGTGCCAGTTCCCGGATGTTGATCATGGTTCCCATGTGGAAGATGATGAACGGCGCGCTCCATCTGGCGACTTCGGAGAGCATTCCCTGCTTGATGATATCCGTCGGGATAAGTCCGGTGAGGAAACCGACGAGAAAGAGCATGAGCGCGACAAATACGGAGGAGAGACGCGCCTTTGTGGCCACTCCCAGAATGTCGCCTACCGAGAAGATGAACATACAGATGAAAAGAAGAAAAATTGCGTTTGCCATGGACACGATACCCCCTTAGTGAGATCGATGTTTCCGCAACCGTTGCTTTTCTTTTTCCTGAAAAGTGGAAATGTACTGCCGTACTCTGGAACACCTCCTAAGAATTGAGAGTGGTTTTTCCTTATGAGAACTGCAAACATACACCGGTGGAATAATTTGCACGAGCCTATCATGAAGAACGCATCTATTCAAATTGTTTTTATATTATACTCAGTATAGTAAAAAACCTATTGCTGGAAAAATAGAAGAATAGGAGCATGAGTTGTTTCACTTCTCGAGTGATAAAATCTTTTTTCGGTGAGATGGTCTATTGCGAAGTTCGGTCGTGCACGAAGATGCGAAAGACGGTCCTCGAAATCGAGGCGAAAGCGGAGTTTCGAATGGAGGATCAAGTCGCGTTGATCGTCGATTCTCCCGCATCCATGCGCGGCCCGGTGAACCGAGGATACCTGAAGCGAACGCCCCCCTTTCAACGGGCGGGGGAGTGTTTTTCTTCTCGAAGCGAGGGCATGCAGTCGTTATCTATCTCTTCGGAAGCGAGCGATCGAAGGCAGTCTCTGTAGCGAGGCGCCCGCTGTCGGAATAGCCTTTTTGTAGTATCATTCTTTCAAAAGAACCGTGAGAGCGAGAGGGGGGAGTAGTGTGCGTGTTGTGTTGCCTGTGTATGAACTCCAACAGCCTTGGATTATCGACGAGGACATTCTCTCCGAACATGGGGCTCCTCTCGTTCTGAGAGGCGCCCCAGCCACCGAGGCGTTGAAAAACGCGATGCTCCGCCACGGTATTGTTTCGGTGCGCGTCCGCAGCGCCGACGAGCGCGCTTCCGCTTCCAAGCATGCGCTTCCGACGGGCTTGATCCTCAAGGTACGGCAAAATGTTCGAAAACTGGTTCAGAAAACCGTTCGCGAGCGGGCCGTCTCCTCGAAATCGCTTTCCGAAGTCATCGAGCAGACGGCGCTTCTGATCGACGCCCTTTTCTCGGGGGAGACTCCGGTCTTTTCCGAACTTCGTTCCCTCTCCAATTATGACGCCTATACCTACGAACATTCATGGTCGGTGATGCTCTTCTCCGTCGTCCTGGGGCGAATCGCGTGGGAGAGCGGTCTTGTGAGAAATCTGGACTATACTTCACGCCTCAACCTCGGCATGGGCGCCGTGCTCCATGATATCGGCAAGACGCTCATCCCTTCTTCCGTTTTGAACAAAGCGGGTCCGCTCGACGAAAAAGAGTGGGAACTAATGCGCCTTCATCCGCAGCACGGCTTCGATCTTCTGCGCCCGTACAACCTCGTCATGCCCATGATTCGGGCTATTGTCGCTTTTCACCACCTTCGCCCCGACGGCAACGGCTATGGACTCGCCAAAGGGAAGACTCTCGACGGCGAAGCTATCCCGCAGCTCGTCCGCATCGCTTCCATCGCCGACGCCTACGATGCGATGACCTCTTCGCGTCCGTACAAAAAAGGACGCCTTCCTTTCGAAGCGCTGGAAATCATTGTCTCCGGCGCCGGAAGCCAGTTCGATACCGCCCTTGTGCCTTTAATGGAGCGCATCGTCGTGCCTTTCCCGGAAGGAAGCCTGCTTTTCCTGAAAGATGGAACCGTCGCTTCGGTTCAACTCCCGGGCGGATTGGGGGAAAATCATGGGCGCCCCGAATGTGTGGTTGTCGCCTCCTTCGCCGGAGGAGGGCAAAGAAAACCCGGAGAGACATTCATTCTGAAGGACCGCTCCGTTATCGCACTGGGAGCGACGAACCCCGAGGATCTTTTGATCAGAGTGCTCGTGGAAATCTTCGGAAAAAATTCGACCTTCAAAGGAAGCATACCCCTCGAACTTCATTCCGCTCTTCCCGTCTGGAAGGAGCTTTTTCAGAACGCCCTCGTGAAAATGACCAACGACCGCCTGTGCGCCCCGGAGATCCGTTGATCCGGCGGCCATATTCGTCGGTCGTTCATCTGTCGTCGGGAGGCGCGTCCGAACTTCGAGCGCAGTCGGCGATCACGGCGATGGTTTCTTTTCAGAAAGAAACATCTCTTCATCCGATTGCGCATCGGCGTTCTTTCCGTTACACTTCACCATGGAAAAAGAAGGGAGGAATCGCGTGTGAATGTCGATGATTTTCTCGCCGTCGCCAGAGGCGACCGCCAAGCCGATCTGGTGCTCCGCGGAGCCCGGGTCGCCAATGTCTTCACCCTCGAATACGAAGAAGCGGACATCGCCATCTACGGCGGACGGATCGCCGGAGTGGGGAAGGGGTTTTCCGGACGCGTCGAGGAGGACCTCTCCGGACTCGTCCTCGCTCCGGGTTTCCTGGACGGGCACTGCCATATCGAAAGCACCATGCTCACTCCCGCCGGCTTCGCCGAGCTTGCCGCGGTTCGCGGCACGTCCGCCATCGCCGCCGATCCGCACGAAATAGCGAACACCTGCGGCATGGCGGGCGTCGAGTTCATGTGGCGCGAGAGCCTCGGCTGCCCTGTGGATATCCACTATACGGCTCCTTCATGCGTTCCCGCCTCGTCCTTCGAGACGCCGCTGGAACCCCTGGACGCGGGGGCCGTCGCCGAGATGTTCGAGCGCGGCTGGTGCGACTCGCTGGGAGAAGTGATGAACTATCCCGGCGTCATCGGCGGCGACCCGGCCCTCTGGGCCAAGCTCTACGCCTCCGGGAAGCGATCCCGTTCCGGGCACGCCCCCGGCCTCTCGGGAAAGGATTTGTGCGCGTATCTCCTCTCGGGGTGCGATTCGGACCATGAGAGCTTCTCGATGGAAGAGGGGCTCGAAAAGCTCCGGCGCGGGATGTGGCTGATGATCCGCGAGGGCGCCACGGAGCACAACCTGGAGGAACTCGCGCCGATCGTCAAGGAGAACGAGGCGCGCTCCAGCCGCTGCATGATGGTGAGCGACGACCTCACCGCCCGCTACCTGCGCGACGTCGGCCACATGGACGAGAAGATCCGCCGGGCGGTCCGCCTGGGCATCTCTCCGCTCGTCGCGCTCAGGATGGTCACCCTCTCGACGGCCGAGTACTTCGGCTGGCGCGACCTTGGGGCCGTCGCCCCCGGCAGGTTCGCCGACCTCGTCGCGGTGGACTCCCTGGAGCACTGCTCCGTCCGGAAGGTCTGGAAGCGCGGACGCCTCGTCGCCGAGAACGGCCGTCTCGCCGGTCCCGCCGTGTCCCGCGTCGCGCCGCCGGTGCTTGCCGCCGGGGCTCTCTCCGTTCCGGAGGAATCCTCCTTCCATCTTCCCGTCCCCGCGGGCGCGAAGATGCGCGTCGTCGGACTTCGACGGGGGCAGGTGGTCACGGAACATCTCGTCATGGAGCCGACCGTGCGGAACGGCATGGCGGCGGCCGACCCCGAACGCGATCTGGCCTATCTCGCCGTTCTCGAGAAGAACCGGGGGAGCGGCAGGCTCGCCGTCGGATTCGTCCGCGGACTCGGGCTGAAAGAGGGAGCGATCTGCTCCTCCGTTGCGCACGACGCGCACAACTTCGTGGCGGCGGGCATGGACATCCTTTCGCTACGGAGGGCCTTCGCCCTCCTGATCGAACAGGGGGGCGGCATCGCCGCGGTGCGGGGCGATACGGTCCTCGCATCTCTCGCACTCCCCGTCGGCGGACTGATGAACCCGTCTCCGGCCGACGCGGTAATCTCGGGATTCGAGGAGGTGGAACGGGCCGCGGCGACGCTGGGGACCGACGTGAATCACCCCTTCATGGCGACGAGCTTTCTCTCTCTCTCGGTAATTCCGGAGCTGAAGCTGACCGACCAGGGGTACGTCGACCTCGGCAGGGGCGGAGCACAATCTCTCTTCGTGGAAGCGTAAGAAAGCACATTCTCACTCGAAAGACCCCGCGAAATAACGCGGGAAACGACAGGAGGAATCGCAATGGCATCATTGTTGGAAAGCCGCTTTCACCTCAAGGAGGCGGGAACGGATGTGAAGACGGAGGTTCTGGCGGGAATCACCACGTTCATGACGATGGCGTACATCATCTTCGTGAACCCCGGCATCCTTCAGAACGCGGGAATGCCCTTCGGAGCGCTGATGACGGCGACCTGCCTGGCGAGCGCCCTCGCCACGTTCCTGATGGCGTTCATGGCGAACTATCCGATCGCGCTCGCCCCGGGCATGGGGCTCAACGCCTTCTTCGCCTTCGGCGTCGTCCTCGGCATGGGCATCTCCTGGCAGGTCGCGCTCGCGGCGATCTTCATCGAAGGAATTCTCTTCATCCTGCTCACGCTCACGAAGATCCGCGAGAGCGTCGTCAACGGCATCCCGAAGTCGCTCAAGATAGGCATCTCCACCGGTATCGGCCTTTTTATCGCATTCATCGGCCTTCAGAGCGCGGGAATCATCGTGAAGAACGACGCCGTCCTCGTCGGACTCGGCAATATGAAGTCCGTCGAAGTGCTCCTCGCCTGCCTTGGCTTCTTCATTATGGCTGCGCTTGAAGCGCGCAAGGTGAAGGGCTCCATACTCTGGGGTATTCTCATCATCACGGCCGTCGCCGTCTTCCTCGGAGTGGCGAAAGCGCCCGAAGCGCTGGTCTCGACGCCTCCCTCCGTGATGCCGATCTTCATGAAGATGGACTTCTCCGGACTGGCGAATCCGAACTTCTGGATCGTGATGTTCTCCTTCTTCTTCGTGGACTTCTTCGACACCGTCGGGACGCTTGTCGGCGTGACCAACCGCGCCGGGATGCTCGACAGCCAGGGACGTCTCCCGAAGGCCCGCGAAGCCCTCATGGCCGACGCCATCGGCACCACGGCGGGCGCGGTCCTCGGAACGTCCACCGTCACCTCTTACATCGAGAGCGCGAGCGGGGTCGAGCAGGGCGGGCGCACCGGACTGACCGCCCTTGTGACGGGCATCCTCTTCCTGCTGGCCCTCTTCTTTTCGCCCGTGGTCTCCATCGTCCCGGCCTGCGCCACCGCTCCGGCGCTCGTCCTCGTCGGCGTCTTCATGATGGCGAGCTTGAAGGACCTGGACTTCGGCGACTGGACCGACTTCGTTCCGGCGAGCGTGGCCATCTTCGTCATGCCCTTCAGCTACAGCATCGCCCACGGCATCGAATTCGGCATCATCTCCTTCGTGGCCCTCAAGCTCTTCGGCGGCAAGGCGAAGGAAGTCAGCCCGATCATGCTGGCGCTGGCGGCGATCTTCATCGCAAAGGAGCTTTTCTTCTAGGCGGCGAAGGCCGAGTCGGACAAGCACGATACTCGAAGGGGAGCGCTCCGAACCGCGGGGCGCTCCCCTTTTTCGTCGAAGTTCTCCCGTTGCCGCTTACCCGAAAATGGCCTTCGGGATCATGCCGTGAACCCCCTTGTCTCCGTCCACAACCTGGGTGACCCGGAAGTCGACCGCCAAGCTGCACAGGGAGTAGGCCTCCTTCCGAGTAAGGCGTTTCTCCCGTTCGAGGAAGCGGATCGCCTCGCGAATGGCCCCCTTCATCGCCTCGTCGAGGTCTTTATGGAAGGCCATCACGATCCAGTGGTCCGGCGTCTCCGCCATCGGGAAACGCAGCGGAAGGTCCTTCCGGACGATGAACTCCATCTCGACCTCCTCGAAGTAGGTCTCCGCCGCGGCGATGCTCACCTCGCCGTCCCCCTGAACCGCGTGCGCGTCGGCCGCCATGAAGAGCGCTCCCGGCACGTTCACCGGAATGTAGAGCGTACTTCCGGGCCCCAGCTCCTTGTTGTCCATGTTCCCCGCGAAGTAGCCGGGGACTGCGGGCGGGTGCTCCTCGCCCGGCCGGGGCGCCACCGCCATCGTACCGAGGAACGGTCGGACCGGAAGCGTCACGCCGGGAGCGAACGGAATGCTCTTTTTGTCCTCCGAAAGGCGGAGCGGCTTGAGATACCCTGTCTCGAACCCCTCGGGCAGGCCGCCGATCCCCGTATCGTCGGGGTAGATGTGCGTGACGGCGTACTTGCCGGGGACGATGCGCTTGATACGGACTTCGAGGACGTCCCCCGGCTCCGCCCCCTTGACGAAGAACGGCCCGGTGAAGGCGTATACGCCCAGTCCCTGCTCCTTCATGCGCGTGCGGAGGGCGAACATCTCGTCGAACGTCATCTCGGGCGACAGCTCTCCGGCCATCAGCATCACAGTGTTGAAGACGACGGTGTCGCCGTCCTCTATCGTGAGCGCGGGGGGGATGTCGCTCCGGAGCATGCCGTTGTAGGCCTGCTCCTTCGTGATGAAAAAGGAGTGCGTCTTCGCCTCGGACGGCGAAGCGGCCAGGAGCAGAAGAAGCGTCAGTACGAAAAGCAGCGTCGGGAACATACGTTTTCCTCCTTGGATGTGAAAGTCTGAAGAAAGTATATCATCCGAGGAGCGCGTCCGATGTCAGCATCCCTTCGCGGAGGAGCGCCCTCCGCTCCACGACTCGATGCACGCCGGAGGGACGGCGAAACGCACCTTCGAGCCCGGATGCAGCCGGAGAGCCTGGTACGACTCGGAGGGGTGCTCGGCCTGCCAGAGGACGCCGTTCTCGGAGGCGAGATAGAGCAGGATGCTCCCTCCCAGCGGCGCGGTCTCCTCCACGACGGCGGAGAAGATGTTGTCGCCGAGGTCGGGGTCGACCGGAAGGTCGGGGTAGAGAATGCGGATCTTGTCGGGGGCGACGAAGACGAGGCTCTCGCCCGGCGAATGCGCTCCTCCGTCGAGCGAGAGGCCGACTCGCTCTCCCTCGAAGCGGCAGGCGCAGTCCTCTCCGCAGCGGGTGATCCTGCCCCGGAAGAGATTTCCCCAGCCGAGCGCGCTCCATGCCTCGCCGCGAGCCCCCTTCTCCCAGAGGCGTTCCACGGGGAAGCTCTCCGCGGTCCGCCCGTCGCGGAGGACGAATACTCTGTCGCCGAGCGAGCAGAGGTCCTCTATCTGATGCGTGACGTAGAGGATGGGAATGCCGGCCTCGGCGCGGATTTCGCGCAGCTCGCGCCGGAGGCTTCTGCGCAACGGGCCGTCGAGGGCGCTGAACGGTTCGTCAAGCAGCAGCAGCTTCGGCTCCGCAGCCAGGGCGCGCGCCAGGGCCACGCGTTGGCGCTGGCCTCCGGAGAGGCGCGCCGGAAGCCGGTCCTCGAACCCCTCCATCCGCATCCGGGCAAGCCACCGGGCGGCGTGTTCCCTCCCCTTTTTTCCCGGAGGAAGGGCGTACGCCACGTTGTCGAGCGCCGTCATGTGCGGAAAGAGGGCGAGGTTCTGAAAGAGCAGCCCGACGTTCCGCTCTCTGGGAGGGAGGTCGATCCGCTCCGCCGAGGAGTAGAGCGTCCTTCCGTCGAGGGTGACGCGCCCTTCCGAGGGCGTCCTGAGCCCGGCGAGCGTCCGGAGCGTCATGCTCTTTCCCGAACCGCTCCTGCCGAAGAGAACGCCCGTCTCCACGCCCAGCGAGAGCGAGACGCGCATCGAAAAATTTCCGAAAGAGTCGGTGAATTCAGCATGCAGCACGGCGTTCGTTCCTCCCTTCCTCCAACCGTCTGACCAGGTAGAGACTGGCGAATCCCGTACCCACGAGGAGGAGCGACGCAGCATGCGCGCCCGCGAAGTCGAGCGTCTCCACACGGTTGTAGATGTAGAGGGGGAGTGTCTGCGTTCTCCCGGGGATGTTCCCCGCGATCATCAGCGAGACGCCGAAATCCCCCAGGGCGCGCGCCGCCGAAAGGGCGAGCCCCACGAGAAGGGTGCGCCGCGCTAAAGGGAGCGTGACGGTACGAAAGACGGTCCACTCACCCTTGCCGAGGGTGCGCGCCGCGTCCTCCAGCTCTCCGTCGACGGAGGCGAAGGCCGCCCGCGCCGACTGGATCATGATGGGGAGCGCGGAGACCGTCGCCGCGAGGACGAGCGCCGAGAAGGAAAAGAGAATGCCGAGCGACTTCAGGAAGGGGTTTCTCCCGATGGCGAAGAGCAGGTAGAAGCCCATCACCGAAGGGGGGAGGATCAGCGGAAGCTGCACGAGGAGCGACACGAAGCCCTTCCCGGGAAAATCCGAGCGGGCAAGCAGCCAGCCGATTCCCCCTCCGAGCAGGACAAGCAGGGGGATTGCAAACAACAATACTCTCAGACTCAGAAGGAGCGGGGGGAGCATCGTCGTCACGCTCCGAGCGCGCGCGCCGAAGAACGTCCGAAAGAGCGAATAAGCAGCGCGGCGCTCCCCGGTATCCGGGAGAGCAAGGTCGTGAAAAGTGTACAAAACATGCGGCGGACCTCCAAGAATGCAGAATATGCTCATGGTAGCGGGAAAACGTCTTTGAATAAACGAAAATACGCCGCATGACCGGCGGGCTGATGCAGCCCCGTGTATCGCCGCTTCTCCGAGAACGCGCCGGATATTGTACAATAATGACTGCGAAAGGCATACGGGCATGTTCCGGATATGCTTTCGCAGTCCTGGAGCGGATGCTCCGGAAGGCTGTTTTCCCAAGGATGCTGTCAAGGATGTGATTGCAATGGTTCCTTCTCAACACGCTCCGGTGAAGAAAGACCGTCCCGGGATCTCCTTTTTCGCTCAGACGCTGATTGTTTTGCTGGTCATCGCGCTGCTTCTGCTGCTTGTCCTCTTCGCCGACACGTATTTGCACGACATCGGGAAAGACTGGTCGCACTCGACGCTCGTGAAGATGATTTTGGAGCGGAGGGAAGTTCTCCCCCTTTTCGAGTAGCGGTCTCCGCTCCTGCGTGAACGAAAGAAGAGAGTACGCTTCCCGGTTTCGAATGATCAACGAGGCGGAAGGAAACCGAATTGTTGCAGGAACGCAGCCGCCTCGGGCGAGCGGAGAAAGACCCAGAACGCCTCGGTTGCCGGAGCGCTCCGACCCTTCACGACGCCGCCGAAGAGCGTCTGCGGTTCAGCGGCGAGGAGCGTCCACGATCCTTCGCCGAGCGCCGAGGCAGTGCTCAGCGGCAAGATGGCGAGATCCGCGCCGCCGCTCTTCGCCGCCAGCCCGGTCTTGAGCACGTCGCTACCGATGATCAGTCTTCCGCTCGTCTCGATCGCTTCAAAGAGTCCCTTTTCGATGAGGTAGGCCTTCGCCCGTCTGCCGAAAGGCGCCGTTTCGGGATTGGCGATGGCCACGATGAGCTTTTCCGAGCGCAGTATATCGAGAGATGGCGCTTTTTCCTCCGGGTGCCAGAGCACAAGGGGCATCGTCGCGAAGGGGAGCGGTTCTCCTTCGAGCAGCATCTTCTCCTCGGCGTAGCGCGCCCACTGTTCGTCGGCGCTCAGAAAAAGATCGAAAGGCGCTCCCGATTCGATCTGACGCGCCAGGGTGCCCGAAGCGCCGTAGACCCTCTGGAGATCGTATCCGCGCTGCTCGTTGAACCATGGAATAAGGTGTTCCATCAAAGACTGCAGCGATGCCGCCGCGGCCACGGTTCCGCTGTTCCGGGCAGCCGACGGGAGCGCGGCGCCGAATACCGGAAAAAGAAACAGAATGCAAAGAAGCGTTTTGCGCAACGACGCTGTTATGATAAAAAATTCCTCCTGTCGAAACTTCGTCGCGACGATTATAGAGCTTCTTCCCGAGTTTTGCAATCGTGTTGCGTTTTATGCCGTCGCACGTTCATGGGTGCTTGACAAGGTATTGTTCATAAAGTGCCATAAGGTTCATCTAAAAAGATAAATAAATCACAAATTTAAAAAGAGCGCTGTAGACGGAGGTACATTATGCATGCTCTCGAGCTTCCCTTGAGCGGACTGAAGCCGGAGACGACGCACGGGCAGGGGCTTGCTTTGTTGCTTCCTTCCATCATCCGACATATTTACGACGCGAAGAAAGAAACGCTCTTCCACGTCCTGCGTCCGCTTCTCGGAGAACTCGATTTCGCTCGCGCTTCCGCGGACGACGTGGCCGGGGCGGTCAAGAAGTGGCTCGTCGGCGTAGGGATTGTAGAAACGTTGAAAGACCTCGGTTTCGGAGAGGAGCATCTCGACGATCTGACTCGTCTCGCCTTCGAAACGCCGGGGTTGAAAGGGCTGCTCCAGCTTGCTCCGGTAGATGTCGACCCGGATGTTGTCCGGGCGATTTACGAAGAATCTCTCTGAGAAATCCGCAGGGAAAGTTTTCCGAGAGAAGGCGAAAGACCGCCTGAATAACCTGTACGAATGAAAAGAGGAACGGCATACGATGCTCGGTATGCCGTTCCTCTTATTTTGAGAGGGATCGCTCCATTTCCGTATGTTTCGCGAGCGACGACTCTCCATCGACCAGAGTACTCATAATGAAAAGCTTTCGAGTGGCTTTATCGACAAGCAAGAGCGGAAATATACGAATGTCTTCCTTTGAATTTACCTTGATAAAACATAATTAGAAAGATGTTTCTAATAAAATAATTAAATAATTAATACAATAAAAAAGAAATTATATTGGCTTATTGAAATGATTCCAAAGAACCATTGATAGTTTTATTATTATTGTATATGATATACATGAAATCACAAATACAATGCTGATCATGTTTTTATTTGTTCCGGGGGGATTTTTCTTGCTGTTGCTTTTTAATTTATTCATCCTGTTTTTCGGTTTTTTCTGAAATGGAAAGCTCCTCTTCTTCGCCTGACATTCGCTGTTCGATGAGAGGGTCGGAAAAATCGGAACCACAAGAGAAGGCGCTTCAGATGTGTTGTCTCTTGAACGCTCTTCTTTCGGATCTTGCCGGTATGACTGAGAATGAGGTCGGAAATGCGGTAGAAAAGGGCTTGAAGATGTTCGGTGAATTTCTCGACGTCGAACGAAGTTACATTTTCCTTTTTCATGAAGAAGATGGAGAATTCTTTATGAGCAATACATATGAATGGTGCTCGCCGGGAGTGTCTTCGGAAAAAGCACGCCTTCAATCGATTCGCTGCGATATGTTCCCTTCCGTGATGACTAGTTTCCGTTCAGGGGAGATGGTGAACATACCTCGTGTTTGCGATCTTTCGGAAAAATCCGATCTGTTGAGAACTCTCCTGAAAGCGCAAGGAATACGTTCGGCGCTGATGATGCCTCTGATCACCGCCTGCGGCGCTCTTTCGGGATTTCTGGGATTCGACGCTGTGCATGAAGAGCGTGTTTGGGAAGAAAACGTCCTCTCCATGCTGCGGCTCCTTTCCAGAATTTTCGCGGGGGCGTTCGAAAGATGGGAACGGATAGCGAAGCTCCGCGAGCTGAATCAGTCGCTGGAGCGTCGTATCGCCGAGAGCACGGCCGAACTGCGTTCCGCTTACGAACGGTACGACAGATTGATATACCATGCTCAGGAGGTTATCGCCAAGGTCAATGCGCTTACGCTCGAGATAGAGTTCGTCAATCCGGTGGGACTCGAAAAACTGGGGTATGCCCTCAATGAGCTGATTTGCGATCCAACCGTTTCCGAGCGACTTATTCACCCCGATTCCATGGAGCACATGCGGGAGATCGTCCGTAAAATCAGGAGCGGGCGGTATGAGCGGCTTTCGGGCGTAGTCCTCTCTTGGGTGGCGAAGAACGGCGAACGTCTTGATTGGGAGCATACTATCATTCCGTTGAAGGACCGCGCAGGCAAAGTGACGGCTTTCGAGTCTATCGCGAGGGATATCACCGAACAATTGCGCATGGGGCGAATGCTTCGTTACAGAGCTACGCACGATTCTCTGACCGACCTGCTTAATCGTCAGTCTTTTGAAGAATGCATGTCCGCATTGTTGAAGCGAGTTCGCAGGACAGGGGGAATGTTCGCCGTCGCAATGATCGATCTGGACAATTTCAAAACGGTGAACGACATGTTCGGCCATGCGGCCGGAGACGACGTTCTGCGAAAAGCGGCGCGTCTCCTGCTGATATCCGTTCGAGAGAGCGACGTCGTAGCGCGTTTCGGAGGGGATGAATTTGTTGTGCTGTTCGAATCGATCTCATCCCGGCGCGATGCGGAACTTCTTCTGCAAAGGGTTCTCGACGCTCTGATAATAAAATGCGGAGACTCCGAACGGAGCATCCGCGTTACGGGGAGTGCGGGGTATGCGCTCTTTCCTGCGGATGCCTCCGGCTGCGACGAGCTGCTGCGTTACGCCGACAAGGCGATGTATACTCAAAAAATGCTGAGGAAATCTTCATCCGTTTCATCATGACCCGTTATGCGGATTTCGGGGGCGCATCCGGTTTCAATAGACGATACGTTCGACCTTCCCCCGGCGCATGAAGATCCTTCGCTGCGTCACGGCGTCCAGCCACTGGAGGTCGTGCGTCGCGATCAGGGGAGTGGTGTTCCAGCGCTTCCAGGCGTCGAGGACCGCCTCGGCCATGAGCTGGGCGTTCTCCTCGTCCACGTTCGCCGTCGGCTCGTCGAGAAGGAGCACCTTCGTCCGCAACACCAGCCGCGAGGCGAGCGCGACGCGTCTGGCTTCTCCTCCCGAAAGCCGGTACCATTCCCTCCGGGCGAAATCGACGGGGAGCCCCGTCATCTCCAGCGCCTCGGCCACGCGCTCCCGTAGGGAAGTCTCCCCTCGCGCCCGCAACCCGTAGGCGATGTTTTCGAAGACGGAACGGCGGAGGAGGTAGGGTTCCTGAAGGAGGAGCGTCGCCTGCAGACGGGCGTCGTCGCGTTTGTCGGGGAGTTCTCCGAGGAAGCGCAGCTCGCCCGACACCTGCGGCAGAAGGAAGGAGAGCAGTTTCAGCAGCGTGCTCTTGCCGCTGCCGTTGTGCCCGACGAACGCGACGGGGCCTTCGTCGGGGATGGAGAGCGAATCCACCTGCAACACGGGCTCGTCCTCGTAGGCGCAGACGATGTTTTTCAGTTCGTAGAGCGGAGGTTTGATCATCGCGGTGCGCACATCCTTTCGGCGGGGATCATGCCGCGCCTCTCCGGCGCAGGAAGGAGACGGCCCAGTTGAGGACGAACGAGAGGCAGAGCAGCAGTACGCCGAGCGCGATGCCCGTCGAGAACTCGCCTTTTCCCGTCTCCAGAGTGATGGCCGTGGTGACGGTCCGCGTATGCCACTTGATGTTGCCGCCGAGCATCATCGAAACGCCCACCTCGGCGGTCACCCTTCCGTAGGCCGTGACGGCGGCGAGCAGTATCTGATGCCGCCCCTCCCAGAGCGTGGAGAAGAGCAGGCGGCGTCCCCGCGCTCCGAGCGTCAGCAGCGTGAAACGGAGGCGGCTGTCGGCGCTCTCGACGGCGGAGGCGGTGAGCGCGACGACGATGGGCAGTGCCAGGATCGTCTGCCCGATCGCCATGCCCGGAATTGTGAAGAGCAGTTCGAACTGGCCCAGAGGCCCTCTGTTCGAGATGAACGCGTAGACGAAGAGACCGACCACCACTGTCGGTATCGAAAGAAGCGTGTCCACAAGGAGCCGGAGGATTCTCTTGCCGGGGAAGGAAAAGTAGCCGAGGGCGAACCCCCCCGGGACGCCAAGAAGCAGCGTGGCGAGCATCGACAGACCGGAGAGTTTCAGCGTCACGCCGACCGCCGACCAGACCTCCTCGTTTCCCGAGAAGATGAGCGCGACCCCTTGGAAAAAACCTTCGGAAAGATAGTTCAGCGTCGAACACCCCTTCGGCGTAGCGTTCACCTCTCCCGCAGGCACGGAAAAGGCGCGTCGAAGCGGCGGCCTTGTCCCCCCTTTCCATA
This sequence comes from Synergistaceae bacterium, assembly GCA_018436725.1. Lineage (GTDB taxonomy): Bacteria > Synergistota > Synergistia > Synergistales > Aminobacteriaceae > JAAYLU01. The sequence goes on from JAHDKT010000034.1 coordinate 17,047, forward strand.
CGGGAGGCGTCTCCGTTTCCGGAAACACCCTTTCGGCCGGAAGGCCGTGGGCTGGGCGCCGGTAGGCCTCGAGGCTCGGAGGAAGTATGCGCTTATTCTAGACGCTTCGAAGCGGAGAGGCAAGGAGAAAAGAGCGCGTCCCGTCGATTGGTCGCGGACAAACGCTTTTTCCCTTTTCACTCGATATTTGTTCAACGCATCTTCTTTCAATCGTGCGTTTTTGTGCTATCATTATGTTTGAAGAAGTGAATATCGTGTCTCCGAGCCCGTTTGCCTACAGGAATTTCCCACGGCGGCGGGCCGTCAGGGTTCGTCCGGAAACAGGCGAGCCTCCCGTGTTCGGCAAGGAGATGGATTCGGATGCTGATGCAGCCGTCTTCCGCCGTCTATGGGGGAGACGGCTTTTTTTGTGGCGTCGCATACTATCGAATCAAGGAGGAATGGGAATGTATTGGCGGAAGGTATGTGCTGTTTTTCTAGTATTGGGAATGCTCTTCACGGGTGTCGGAACGGGAACGGCGGCGGAGGCGCTTCGCATGGCCACCACCACCAGCACCGACAACACCGGGCTGCTGGATTATTTGGCTCCTCTGCTCTTGAATGAAAAGGGCATCGAAATCCGCTGGGTTTCCGTCGGCACGGGGAAGGCGCTTGAATATGGCCGGAACGGCGACGTCGACGTTGTGCTCGTCCACGATCCGGAGGCCGAGGCGAAGTTCGTAGCGGAAGGCTCTGGAGTCAACCGACGCCAGGTGATGTACAACGATTTCATCATCGTCGGCCCGGCTTCCGATCCTGCGAAGGTGAAGGGACTCTCCGTGACCGCGGCGCTGAAGAAGATCGCCGAAGACGGCGCTCCCTTCGCAAGCCGCGCGGACAAGTCAGGCACGCACATGGCCGAGCTGCGCCTTTGGAAGGCCGCCGGAATGTCCGAGCCCGACAAGGAGAAGTGGTACGTCCAGACCGGACAGGGAATGCTCGAAACGCTGATGATCGCCGGCGAGCGCAAGGGGTACGTCTTCACCGACCGCGGTACCTTCATCAAATACGAAGACGCCCGCAAAGAACAGGCTGACCTGGTCATCATCGTCGAAGGAGACGCTTCCCTGAAGAATCAGTACAGCGTCATGGCGGTGAACCCCGCGAAGTGGGAGAACATCCGCTACGACCTCGCATTGCAGTATATCGACTGGTTGATCTCTCCTTCGACCCAGAAAGCCATCGCCGACTTCCAGCTCCTCGGGAAGCAGCTCTTTTTTCCCAACGCCGACCGCTGAACTATGCCGTCGGTACGCTTTTCAGAATAAAAAAGCCCCCGACAGGGGGCTTTTTTTGTGACCGATTCTTGCGGAAGAACTAATCGACAGCGAGCATCACGCTGTCGGCTTTGACGACCGCGATAGCTTCGGAGCCGATTTTCAGGCCAAGATTTGCTACGGAGTCCATAGTAATGACGGAGACCACCGTCTGGCCGCCGCCGATGTCGAGCGTCACCTGCGCCTCGACCGCGCCTTCTTTGATGGCGGTTACCTTGCCGCGAATCTGATTGCGCGCGCTTATTCTCATGACATGCACTCCCTTCTATTCTGGATTCTTCAGATATTATCGCAGTTAAATGTATCCTTTGCAAGTTTGTGTCGCCGAAAAAAGTTCAGACAGAATTCTCTTTTGCCCGATAATGAACGGAATAGAGTTTTTTGGGCCGACCTATTTGGGTGAATTCGTACTGCACCGTGATCTCCCCCTCCTCGGCCAGGTACTCGAGATACCGTCTGGCGCTCGATCGGGAGATATCGAGCATTCGCCCGGCCTCGGAGGCGGAAAGGGGGCGGGGTGACTCCCGCAGGAGATTGAAGAGTCGGTTCAGAAGGGTCTCCTGAAAACCTTTCGGCGCGGGCTGCGAATTTTCGGGGAGCTGTTTCCTGAAACCGGGAAGTCTGTCGATATCCTCCTGTCTCCACGGGCGTTTCCTGTCGACGAGGCTGCGGTGGTATTCGCCGTAGGCGACGAGCGCGCGTTCGAATCGCTCCCATTCGAACGGCTTGATCAGGTAGTCGAACGCGCCGGAACAGATCGTCCCCCTGACGATATCGGGCGCTTTCTCCGAGGAGAGGATGATGAAGTCGATCTTGGGGAACTCCGTTCTCATGGTCCGGAAGCCTTCGAGAGCGCCGAAGCGCGGCAGGAGGATGTCAAGAAGAACCAAGTTCACCGAAGCGCAGGCGAGGATGGAATGAAGGGCGTCGCCGTTATCGGCGAAACCGGCGAAGACATACCCGGAAATTTCCGAGACGGTTTTTTTGTATAACGTGCGCAGCATAATATCCGGCTCGGCGATAAGAACATTTAAAGGGTACAAGCCCCGCTCTCCCTTCGGCAGAGTGTATCGAAATTCCCCCGGAGACCGCGGTCTCGAAGCGTGCCGTTCCCGTAGGCAAACGGGAGAATTTCAACCCGGCATCATTATACATGATGAACGGGGATGCACAAAACAAGCATCCACCATATTCCGCAGCGGAGGATGCGCAAGGAAGAAGAGAGACCATGAATTGTATTTCGGATACTCCCGGCGTTCGGAGTCGCCGGGTCGTTTCACTTCCGCAGCGGCATGACGTCTTTGGGGTGCGCCCGGACAAAGATCCTCTCTCCCGGACGGAGGCGCCGAACGCGCTCCTTGGATGTTTCGATGCGGATATGCGAGTTTTCATGCGTTGATTTTGCCGTCGTCGAACGAGCCATGACGATGGAGCCGAATACGTCCTCCACGACTCTCGTCGTCGTGCAGTCGAGCGTGTTCCGGTCTCCCGGTTCGTCGGAGATGGTGAAGTAATGCGCCCGCACGCCGACAAAGGAGATGTCCTCCGGAACGAGCGTCTCGCAGAGAAGAGTGACTCCCCAGTCCAGAGCGAAGACGGAACGCTCGTCGATGCGCGTGGCTCTGGAATAGTTCTTGCACCCGGAGAGGAGGGCCGCCGTCAGCGTGCCCGGTTCCGCGAAAAGTCCGGCGACATCGCGGACCGGTTCGGAACGTCCCTGATGCATGACGCATACTTTCTTGCAGAGCCGATAGACTTCGCTTCTGTTGTGAGAGACGTAGAGCGTCGTCCCTTCGAACTGCTCCAAGAGACGCGCCAGTTCCATTTCCAAGTGCCAGCGCAGAAAACTGTCCAGAGCTGAGAGAGGTTCGTCCAGCATGACGAGAGAGGGCTTGCTCGCCAAAATGCGCGCCAATGCCGTTCGTTGCTGCTGCCCGCCCGAAAGTTGCGCGGGATAGTGCGATTCCAGCCCCTGGAGGTAAAACCTGTCTATGAGGCTGTTCAGCCTTCGACGACGGTCTTCCCCGCGTTCATTCTTCATACCCGAGAGGATATTGTCGACGACGGTCATATTGGGAAAAAGAGCGTAGTTTTGGAAGAGCAGCCCGACACGCCTCTCCTGCGGAGGGAGGTTGATCTTTTTCTTGGAATCGAACAAAAGTCGTCCATCGAGCACGATGCTGCCTTCATCGGGTTTCAGAATGCCGGCGACGCACTTCAGCGTGACGCTCTTGCCGCAGCCGGAGGAGCCGAGCAAGGCCAGCGCCTCGTTCTCAGCGTCGAAGCGAACGTCCAGTATGAATTTTCCCATGGTCTTCCTGATGTCAACGGAGAGCGCCATCCCGCACCGACTCCTCTCGGAGAGCGTCTTCACGGAGCGCGTCCCGAGCCGCGTTTTCAGGCTGCGCGTACCGGCTTTCGAGAAGGTTCACCGCAATCAGCACGACCGCCGAGATGACGAGGTTGATTGCGACCCACTTGTAGGCGAGGGCGTCGTTTCCCTCCCGCCACAGCTGGTAGACCGTAGTGGAAATCGTGGCGGTGCGCCCCGGAATGTATCCGGTCACCATGGTCGTCGCGCCGTACTCCCCGAGGGCGCGTGCGAAGGTCAGCACGGTGCCGGCCAGAATTCCCTGTTTGCAGTTGGGAAGAACGACGCGCCAAAAAAGATACGTGTTGGAGAGGCCGAGCGTCTGTCCCGAGTACAGAAGGTTCTCGTCGAAGGACTCCAGCGCGCCGCGGACCGTCCGGTACATAAGGGGAAACGCGACGATGGTCGTCGCGAAAACCGCGGAGTACCAGACCATGACCAACCTACCGCCGAACAGCTCCAGGACGGGAGCCCCGACGGGACCGAAAGGGCCGATCGTTTTAAGAAGAAAGAAACCGACCACAGTGGGAGGAAGCACCATCGGCAAAGTGAGGATGCAGTCGAGGATTCCCTTCACGATGCGCGGTGTCTTCGCGATATAGTAGGCGGCTGCGATGCCGGCGAAAAATGCGACGGCGGTCGATATCGCAGCCACCCGAAGAGAGTTGTAGAGAGGGAAAAAATCCATCCTCGAAGACTGCGTCTCTCTATACGTTTCTGTGGAAAGAGAATCGGGAAGTCATGCCCGAAACTACTTCGCAGGACGCTCGAAACCGAACTGCGCGAATATGCGGGCGCCTTCCTCGCTTCGCAGGAAATCGGCGAATGCCGCGGCCTCCACGGGCAGACGCGTGCTTTTCATAACGGCCGCAGGGTAGACGATAGGTCTGTGCGAGCCCGCCGGCGCTTTCGCCGCGATTTCCACGCTTTTCGCCGCGGCCGCCGCGTCGGTGCTGTACACCACGCCGCAATCCGCCGCCCCGACGCCCACCTGAGATACGACCTCCTTCACGTTGCTGCAGAACGTGATCCGGCTCATCCGGTTCAGCGTATCCCACAGACCGAGGTGTTCGTATATCTCTTCGGCGTACTGCCCCACGGGAACGTCCGAATTGCCCAAAGCCACCAGCGACACCTTGTCCGTCACGACGTCCTTGAAATCTCCGATCCCCTTCGTATTCCGATCTTTCGGAACGATTAGGACTACTTTATTCGATACGATATTGAAACGGGTTCCTTTTTTTATGAAGTCGAGCCTTTTCGTATTGATCTTGGGATCCGACTCGATGTCGAGTTCGTTCATCTGCTTCTGCGCCGCGGAAAGGAAGATGTCGCACTCCGCTCCCTGTTCTATCTGAGTTTTCAACGTGCCGCTGGAATCGAAATTATAGACGATCTCTATTTCCGGGGCTATTTTTTTGTACTCCTCCGCGATCCGCGTCAGCGACTCCGTCAGAGACGCCGCGGCGAAAACGGACAGCTCTTTTGCGAATGCCGGTGCGGCGATGAGAAAGCTTCCGCATACTAAGGACAGCGCGGCGATGAAAGCGACGGTTTTGATCATGGTTTTGATCGACTTCACATAAATCCTCTCCTTTTGTTTGGGTAGTGAGTTGCCGTTACGGAGGGCGCGCAAAAAGACAAAACGAGAACAAGAGTCTGCGCATACTCCAAAACCTCGGTGTTTCCTTCAGTATGAGAACAGGCGTATTATCGCACGTCCCGAAGCATTTTGCAACGATGTTGCATTTAAAGGGGCGGAGTGTTATCCTGTACGGTGATGCAACTATGTTGCGACTTGGGAGGTGTTTTCGGTGAGCAATAAGGTGTTTCGCAAGCTTCTGCTTCTCTCGGTGTGCCTTCTTTCTTTTTCGAGTATCTTCTCGTCGTTCTCCTTCGCAGCGGAAGGAGACGTCTACGTCGCCGTATCGCCCGGAATAGCTCGGTGCGTGGAGGATATCTACGCTTCGTTCGCCGCGGCGGGCGGGGGTAAGCTCGTCTTCGTGAAAGAAGCCACCGGACCGCTGGCGCAGAAGATGGACGCGGGCGCTCCGTTCGCCCTTTTAATCGCCGCCGACCCCGGGTGGCCGAAGTGGCTTCTTGAAAGAGGAAAGCTGAAGGATACGCAGGTCTGCGCCCGCGGCCATCTTGTCCTCTGGGCGGAAAAAGAGGAGTTCGGCAGCGAGGAGAAGCTCGCCTCGCTCCGTATCGCCTCTCCGGATCCGGAGACGACATCCCACGGCGCTCTTGCCGCGGACTATTTGAAATCGCATGGAATATGGGAGAAGAAGATGGAGTCGCAGGCCCTTGTCATTACGAAAAACGCGCTGCATGCGGTGATGTCGGTTCGGGCGGGAAGCACGGATGTCGCGCTCATCCCGGAAAGCCTCGCCATCGAGGTCGGAGGATTCCGCACCCGCCTTCCGGTTCCTCCGCATCCCACGGTCGGCGGACTGAGCACGTCGTTTCCATCGGAGGTCGCCGAGGCATTTTGGAAGTACCTGCTCTCGTCGAACGCGGCGCCTCTTTGGAAAAAATGGGGGTTCGAACCTGCTGCGGAGGCCGTGCGGTGAACTGCGGGGGAACGCTGGACCGTCTTGCCGGAACGGTCCGGGAGCGCCTGCGAAGAGATTCTTCCGGCATCCTCGGCGAGTTGCTCGAAATAGGTCCTCTGGATACCGCGCACGCCATAGGGAATCCCGAGCCGTTTACCGACTTCGCGCTCCAGAGAGGGCAGGAGCGCCTTGTGGAAGCTCGTTTCCGGGATGCGAAAGGGCAGGCGTTCACCTCCTTTCCCTCCTCCTGGCGGGGGACCGTCGGCGATATTCTCCAGCTTTCACTGCGGGACGACCTTGAACGGGCTTTTTTCGTCGCCGCCGTGAACGCCGTCGGCAAGCATCTCGGGTGGGGAGAAAAAACGGTCCACTGTAAAGATTCCTCGCCGAAGCTGTGCGGAGAGAAAATAGGCGCTCGATTGGCGGACGAACTCGGAGCGAAGGGGAGGGTTGCGCTCGTCGGCTATCAGCCTGCGATTCTGAAAGGACTGACGACCTCGCTCGGCGCGGACCGGGTGCGCGTGACCGATTTGAATCCGGAGAACATAGGGAGAAAAGTGGACGGGGTGATTGTTCTCGACGGCGACGGCGATCTGGAGCGCGCCGCTTCGTGGAGCGATATGGCGCTGGCGACCGGGTCGACGCTCGTGAACGGGACGGTCGACGAGATTCTGATTGCGTTTCGGGGGAAGCGAATTGTATTCTTCGGGACGACGATCGCCGTTCCCGCGGCGCTTCTGGGGTTCGAGCGCCTCTGTTTCGAGGCCGAATAAGAGACTGCTTCCATGCGGGGAGAAGGCGTTCTGCAACGGCGGAGTGTTTCACCATTCGAGGGGGGAGTATGCAGTGGAAAACGGGTTGTTGAGCGTTGGAGAACCGATGAACGAGCCTTTGCACGACTTCGCGCCGGGATCGCCGGAACGAAATTCGCTTAAGGAGGCGTTGAAGAGGATAGAATCCGAAGTCGTCGATATCCCGATGATCATCGGGGGAGAAGCGCTCCGGAACGGGGATACCGGAAAAGTTGCGATGCCGCACCGTCACGGACATGTTCTGGCGACGTACCATAAAGCGGCGCGCGAAGATGTGGAGCGAGCCGTCGCCCGCGCTCTGGAGGCGCGGCGGCTGTGGGAACACACGTCGTGGACGGACAGGGCGGCGGTCATGCTCAAAATCGCGGAGCTGATATGCGGTAAATACAGGGATACGCTCCTCGCCGCCACTATGGCGGGGCAGAGCAAAAACGCATATCAGGCGGAGATCGACGCCGTCGCCGAAAGCGCGGATTTCCTTCGGTTCAACGTGCGCTACGCCTCCGCTATCTATTCCGAACAGCCGAAATCGGGAGAGGCGAGCCTCAACAGGGTGGAGTACCGCCCTCTTGAGGGATTCGTCTATGCGGTGACGCCGTTCAACTTTACGGCGATCGCCTCGAACCTCGTTCTCGCGCCCGCGCTCATGGGGAACGTCGTCCTCTGGAAGCCCGCCACGAACTCGCTTCTTTCGAGCTACTACCTTATGAAAATCTACGAAGAGGCGGGATTGCCCGCGGGCGTGGTGAATTTTCTTCCCGGGAGCGGCGCGGTCGTCAGCGACGTCGTCCTGCGGAGTCCCGCCCTTGCGGGCGTGCACTTCACCGGCTCGACGGAGGTATTCTCCACGCTTTGGAAAGGCGTCGCGGAAAATCTTCGTTCATACAGGTCCTACCCCAGGCTTGTCGGAGAAACGGGGGGCAAGAACTTCATCGTCGTCCATCCTTCGGCCAATGTGCGCGCCGCGGTTACCGCCATCGTGAGAGGGGCGTTCGAGTATCAGGGGCAGAAGTGTTCGGCGGTGTCGCGCTGTTATATCCCCTCCAGTCTTCGAGCTCCCGTTCTCGAGACGCTTCGTGAGACGCTTTCCGGGATGGCGATGGGGAGGCCGGACGACTTCAGAAATTTCGTCAATGCGGTGATCGATGAAAGTTCGTTCGACAACTGCATGAGGTATATCGAACGGGTGAAACAGTCGTCCGAGGCGGAAATTCTCTTCGGAGGCGGGGGAGACAAATCGAGCGGGTATTTCGTCGAGCCGACGGTGATCGAGACGAAAAATCCGCGTTCTCTCACCATGAGCGAGGAGATTTTCGGGCCTGTGCTTACGCTCTATTTTTATAAGGACGAGGAGTACGAGCATATGCTGACTCTGTGCGACGAAACGTCCCCGTACGGTCTGACCGGCGCCGTTTTCGCCACGGACAGGGAGGCGCTGCGTCGCGCCACTACGCGATTGAAGTACGCCGCGGGGAACTTTTATATCAACGATAAGCCGACGGGGGCCGTCGTGGGAAAACAGCCCTTCGGCGGTTCCAGGGCCTCCGGCACGAACGACAAAGCCGGAAGCATGCTCAATCTGCTGCGATGGACGAGTCCGCGGACGATCAAAGAGAATCTCCAGCCGCCGGAGCGTTATGAGTATCCTTTCATGAAAGAGGCATAAAAAAGCTCCGGAGGCGGCGTAACGTCGCCTCCGGAGCTTTTTGATATGTGACGCTTACTTGTCTTCGAGCGTCGTCTCCACTTCGGCCATGCGCCCCTTCGCGAGGCTCTCCGGGATGAAGACCTGTCCGCACGACGGACAGCGCAACACGTCCGTGCGGAAGGCGTGCCCGAGGTAGCTGAACCCGGTCGGGGCGGGGAGCATCTCCACCATGCACTTTCCGCAGAAGAGTTTTTTAGTTTCTTCCATGAGGGGCGTCCTCCCGCTCGATCTTCATTCTGTGCGCATAGGTGTTGAAGAGCGCGTATCCTTCGGGGGACGACGCGTACTCCACCCACTGCGTCATGTAACCGATCTCCTTGCAGCCGAAGAAGCGTTCCGCGGACGGATCCCATATTCTGCGTCCGCTTCTCTCGCACTCCTCGATCACGTCGAGCGCGTCCTCCTCCAGAAGCCGCTCGCGGTTCATCTTCTCCCTGAGTTCGGGAGATATGACGATACTTTTTCGATTTTCCATGATCTCCTCTTTTTCCCGGAGTTCCATATCGGGCCAGAACTCCTGAACAAGGTCCGTTTTCATGCTTTCGCGCCGTTTTCTTCGCTCGTCGAACGTTGGCGGCGCGGCGTTCCATCCATTCAGCCCGAAGAAGACGTCGAGAATATGCCGCGTCGGCTTCCCCGCGTGCGCGAATACGTCGCGGCAGTTGGAGCAGTAGACGACGTACGGAGCTTCGCCGTCCTTGCTTCTCTGCTCCGCCAGCCGGCGCGCGTACTTCGGCGCGGCGATGTCGATCTGTCCGCCGTAGGAGCAGCATTGCGCCCGCTTTCCCTCGTAGGGGAGGGGAGCAAGTTCGTACCCCGCCTCGCGGACGAGCGAGCGCGCCGCGCGCTGCGATTCCGGTCTGTTGCGGCTCGCGCACGGGTCGAAGACGGAGACGACCTCCCCGTTCACCCGCTCCGCGGGAGGATGCCCGGACGCGGCGAGGACGTCGACGAGCGGCGCGCAGTCGATCTCCGGAATGTAGCGGGCGAACATCTCCAGGCATGTCGGACAGGCCATGATCATCTGCGGACTGCCGAGCGAGCGCCAGTCGTCCAGGATACGCTCCCGCACCCGCCGGTGCAGCTCCATGTCGCCCGCCCAGACGGCGGGGGCTCCGCAGCATCCAAGCCGAAGGGCGACGCCGGGCTCGAGACCGAGCAGAAAACGATAGGATTCCGTCACATAGCGCGGATCCGATGCGCCGAGCTGGCACCCCGGAAAAAAGATCCGCGTACAGCTCGCTCCGCCGGGGGGTGGCGCCGGCAGGGAGGCCCGTTCGCTGTTCGCGAACTCCATGTCGCGCAGCCAGAAATCATGGAAGGCCTGCGGCATGGCGCCCTTCTCGCGCATCGCCTGATGGCTCGCGCGCAGAAATTCACCCATGTCGATACGCTCCGGGCAGACTTCGGCGCAGAGTCCGCACTGGTTGCAGGATGCGATGAGGCGCGTGGCCACCGTACCGTTGCCGTCGAGCGTCCCCGGAGTGATCGTGATTTCGACCTCCTCCGCGATGCGCCCCGGAAACTTACTGTACGAGCGCATCAGGCCGCAGTGGCGAACGCAGGCGTCGCACCGGCAGCGAATGCACCGGGCGGCCTCCGCGACCGCCTCTTCTTTCGTAGAGAGCGCGCCGTCGGCGGGGAGTACGACGGGCGTGCGGACGATCGCTTCCGGCGCTTGCCGCATCCTCGTCGGGGGGAGTGTTTCCGCGCTCCGCATCGCGCCCGTCTTCAGATAGTCTTCGATGCAGAGCGAAGCCTTCAGCCCCTGGCTGAGCGCTTCCATGGAACTCGCCCCTAAGAGCGCGCCGCCGAGGAAGACTCCGGGTAGACGACTCGCCCATGGTATGCCTTCGAGCCCGTCGTTTTCGCAGGTGAGGCCGAAAGCGTCGCCCCCGCTCCCCGTCGCGACATAGATCGCGTCGTACCGTGCGCGCAGCGGTTCCAGCGTTTCGACCGCGTGGTCGAGGAAGAGGCCGTACTCTTCGTTCGAGAACTGGAGGCGTATGTCGGCGAGGAAGATCTCCGGATCCATCTCGGCCCAAAGGCGTCCGCCGACGCGGCCGCTTCGCTCGTAGACGTCCACACGGTATTTCCTGTTCGCCAGCCGCAGCGCGCACCCCAGGCCGCTCAGCCCCGCCCCGACCACGGCGATCCGCCCCTTCTTCGGGGGGAGGTTGTAGCTGTTCGGCTTGGTGTTCGCCGCATACGCGACGGCCGCTTTTTCGAGGAGATTGAGCTGAACGGGGGCGTCGACCGTTCCTCTCGGACAGACCGCGGCGCACGGCTCGGGGCAGAGCGCCGCAACGATCGCGGGAAAGCCGGTCGTGTTCGAAAAGAGGCGGAATGCGGTGTTGAAAGCGCCCCGCCGCATCCGCGCGATGAACTCGCGCACGTCCAGATGGAACGGACAGACCGAAGCGCAGAACGGCTCCTCCTTCTCCATGCAGCGATCCTTTATCATGCGTCTGATTTCATCCATTGCAGGCTCCTCGCTCCCATGCCGTCAGATAGTACGCGCAGAACGGGACGAACTTCCCGTCGTCGAACACGTGGAGGCTGCATCGGCGCAGGCGTTCCAGGTCGATGTTCCCCGCATCCTGAAAGGCCATTGCGGTCAGCGTGAAGCTGTACCTGCGGGCGAAGCGAAGGAAGCCGTCGAAGGTCTTCAAGTCGGCTTCGCAGCAGGTGTTTTTATCATCTTCCACAGGGGCGGGGGAGGACGCTTCGGCTTCCGGACGCTGCCATTTGCTTGTGATGAACGCTCTGTTCCGGTCCGCCGAAATAGGCTCGTCGCAGCACCCCCCGCCTGCTTTGTGCAGCGGGTGCAGTTTCCTGTCGCTCGTCACGATATAGTCGCCGTGGAAGCCGCAGAGCGGATGGTTGCAGCGCGAAGGAAGCAGGGAATCTCCCCGGACGAGGCCGCTCGTTTGTTCTTCGATGGCGTGCAGCAGCTCGTCGAGCGTGAAGCGCATGCTGTCGGCAGGCGCCGACGGAATGCGTCCGAAGTAGCTGACGGGCTGAAAGTGAACGCCGCGTACTGCGGGGCTGTGCGAAACGGCGAAACGGACGATGTTCCCGATGTCCTGCGTATTGACTCCGGGCACGAGCGTCGGCACGAGCGTGACGCCGAGATTATGCCGGGCGCAGCGTTCGATCGCCCTCTGTTTGATGTCGAGAAGCTCCCGGCCCCGAAGCGCGCGATGGATGGCGTCGTCCGTGCCGTCGAACTGCATGAAGACGAACGACAGGCCCGCTTCCGCGAGACGGCGGACGTACTCCTCGTCCTCCGCGAGCCGTATGCCGTTGGTGTTCAGCTGCACGTATTTACACCCCGCCTCTTTTGCGGAGGCCACGATCAGCGGCAGGTCGTCGCGGACGGTCGGCTCCCCTCCGCTCAGCTGCACAAGGGTTTTTCCCGGTACCGCGAGCGCGCGAAGCCGTTCGCGTACGAGGTCGAACGGGATGTCTTCCCCCTGGCCGCCTTCGGCGAAACAGAAGGCGCACTGCAGATTGCAGCGTTTGGTCACTTCCAGCACCGTGCAGCATGTGCTTTGGCGATGCTCGGGACAGAGGCCGCACCCATGCGGGCACTGCTCGTTCTCGCCCTCCGCGATCGTCGGCTGGTTCCCCCGCCACGCTTCAAGGTCGCGCACGCCCCGCCACAGCACCGTCGAAAAGTCGCCGTGCTGCGGACACGTTTTCTCAAGAAAGACCTCGTCGCCGCGCGACGTATGCACCGCCGGTATCCTTTGCAGGCATACCGGACACACGCTGTATGTCCTTCGCAAAATCGTACGCATGAGCACCTCCGAAATCCGGCCGCCCTCCGGCGTCGTCCGGTTTTTCATTGAATATAACAGAAAGGAGACGCCGCGTCCGTTTGTGTTCGAACGGGCGGGCGTCTCCTCTCCGACGCGCGGGAAGATTCCTAGAAGAAGCGTTCCGCAGAGGCGCCGCCCAGAGGAACGAAGTAGTCCTCGGGGCCGACCTGGACCGGGTTGGCCTTGATGCTCTCAAGCTCCTCGTAGAGATCCGAGCCGAGGAAGTACTTCTTCGGCGGCTCGATGGTTCCCCCCGAGGCCAGCAAAGCAAGTCCGGCCTTTACTTTCTCCGGGGTGGCGGGCATTTCGTAGACGCGGACGCCGCACGCGTTAGTGATCGCGTTGAGCACCGCCATGTGCCCCGAGGACTGGAAGCCCTCGGACGCGCCCGAAGAACCGAAGGGGCCGACTTCGTCGGGACGCTCGTAGTACATGACGTCGAGTTCGTCCGGGATTGTCTCGATATAAGGAACGCCGCACGCCGCCATGTTCGTGTGCTTTTTCACGTCGTCGTAGTTCTCGCCGAGCGCGAAACCGATCGCGTGCGAGATGCCGCCGTACGCCTGTCCGTTGACGGCGTCGATGTTCCCCACCTTGCCCACGTCGCTGACGCAGGTGAAGCGCAGCACGCTCGTCTTCCCCGTGGCCGTGTCCACTTCGACTTCGGCCAGGTTCAGGCAGTACGTGAAGGCGGGCGTCGGGTCGCCGACGCCGGTGTTGGGGTCGAGCCTGCACAGTCCGGGAACCGAAGTGTTCGAGAACGTGCCGAAGTACTTCGTCTCCAGTCCTTCGGCCTTCATCTCTTCGTAGGTTCTGTAGGTCCCGTCGTGCTTCTTCATGGCCGCGATCAGCTTCTCGGCCGCGATGATGGTGGCGTTGCCGCTCATGAAGTGCGTGCGGCTCGCCCCGGACATGCCCGCGTCGGGGCAGAGCTTCGTGTCGTTCTGCACCTGCCGGATCCGCTCGGGGGTGACGCCGAGGGGTTTGAGCGCCTCCAGCGTGAGCATCAGGGAGCCGATGTCGCCGCCCTGACCAAGCTCCTGGTACGTATCGTACTTCGTGAACGTGCCGTCCGGGTTCAGTTCGATGGCGACCGTGGCCTTGTCGGCGCCGCCTTCGGTGACGTTGAAGCCGCCCCAGGAAAGCCCCACGCCGCGCCGTTTCTCGGGCGTGTCCGCCGCCTTCGCCTCGGCGACGGCGCGCTCGTAGGCCGGGCGCATCATCTTCATCATCTCTTCCATCGGGTACTGGCGGAAGGGGTAGCTGTTGATGTTGGTCTCGCCTTCGCGGGCGATGTTTCTCCAGCGGAACTCGAACGGGTCGATGCCCGCTTTCTCCGCGAGCATATCCATGAGCGCCTCGCTCAGCGTGTAGGCCTGAGGGGAACCGTAGCTGCGGTAGGCCGTGCCGAAGTTGTGGTTCGTGTTGGCGATGCGGGCAAGTCCTGCCGCGTGCGGCACGTGATAAGGGAAGAAGGCGAAACGCGGCTGCTTGGTGACGATGTCGTCGCCGCCCCAGGAGTACGCTCCGTGGTCCATGCCGAAGTCGAACTCGACCGCGGTGATCTTGCCGTTCTCGTCGCAGGCGGCGCGTCCGTTGGAGTGGCACGCGCAGCGCTTCCCGGAGAAGTGCTGGTGCTCCTCGTAGCTCATCGACAGGGAGACCGGAGACTGCATGACGACGGCGGCGGCTCCCGCCAGGCAGAGGTCTCCGGCGTTGGTGGACCAGCCGAAGCTGGCGCCGGTGGGGTTCATCACCACGCGCAGCTTGTCCTTCGGCATGCCGATGGAGTTGCCGATGCGCCCGATGGAGGAGTAGACGCCCTGCGACTTGCACTGGAACGTGAGATAGCCGTCCTCGTCGAAATACGCCTGCACGCAGTCCCCTTCGATGGAGAGGTGCGGCTGCCGGGCGGAGTAGAAGCTCCCTTCGGCGCTGTAGGGGGAGGATTCGATGATCTCGGCGACCTTCGACGCGTCTTCAAGCCCCGCGCCCTTGAGAAGCGGCTGAATGCAGAAGATGTTCGGGGTGTCCTCGTGGATGCGCACCGCGTCGGGCATGACGGCGTCGAGGAAGTTGAGGTACTCGGGGAGCTGTTCGATCGTCACCTTGACTTTCGCGGCGGCGGCGCGGGCATGCTCTTTCATGTCCGCCACGGCGAGAGCGACGACGTCGCCGTACCGGAAGATCTTCTTCTCGTTGAGCACTTCGCGGCTGGGCGCCATGACCGTGGTGCGCTCGTGCATCTGTCCCTCGGCCATGATGTTCGTGCCGCCCGCAGCCCTGATATCGGCGGCCAGGATGATCTTCGCCACACCGGGCATCTTCTCGGCTTCGGAGATGTCGATATCCAGGATCTTCGCATGGTGCGCCACGCGGGGCTGCACCATGGCGACGTGGAGCGTCTCCGCGGGCATCTTCAGCTCCTGATCGTCGCCGTAGTCCGCGAGACCGCACACCTTCGCGAGCGCCGTCGGGCGGACGACCGGTTTCCCGTAGTAACCGTCAACCGTGGAGAAGGAGGGGCCGATCCGGTCGATCGTCGTCTCGCCGCGGACGACCTTCGCCGCTTCCATGACGGCGTCGACGATCTGCTTGTACCCGGTGCAGCGGCAAACGTTCTTATGCTTCTGGAACCACGCCCGGACCTCCCGGCGCGTCGGGTTTTTGTTCTCGAGAAAGAGGGCGTACGCCGAGACGATGAATCCCGGAGTGCAGAATCCGCACTGGACCGCGCCCAGCTTCATGAAGGCGACCTGCAGAGGATGCAGATGATCCGGCGTGCCGATCCCCTCGAGCGTGATGACTTCGCTGTATTCGGCGATCTTGCCGATCTTCCTGGTGCAGGAGCGCACCACTTTGCCGTCGAGGATCACCGAACAGGCGCCGCAGACGCCCGTTCCGCACCCGACCTTGACGCTCGTCAGTCCGAGACGCCGCAGAACATCCGACAGGGAATCCTTCACAGGATCGCAGATAAAAATTCGATTCGCTCCGTTGATCTTGAGCCACATCTTCCGAAAAACCACAGCGGTACCCCCTTTGCGTATTCGTTTGTCCTTATTCGCTCGCCTTCAGATAGCTGCACACGTATTCGGCGAATCCGGCGCATCGGATCTCGAACGTGATCCCCGCCGGAACCATGAAGAATTCGCCCTCCTTATGGATGGACCATTCTC
Organism: Synergistaceae bacterium; assembly: GCA_018436725.1. GTDB lineage: Bacteria > Synergistota > Synergistia > Synergistales > Aminobacteriaceae > JAAYLU01. The sequence continues at coordinate 32,812 of JAHDKT010000034.1, forward strand.
CGTCCGCACCAAGCCGAACCTCGACGACGCCGTTCGTAATCTCCATTTTCTCCTGCGTCGAGGTGGAGAATGAATAACTTCCCGGCAACATGATCCCGACCGTCTTCCGCTCCCCGTCGGATGTCCAGATGGTTCTGCTGGTGACCTTTCCGCCCTCGTAGATGTTTCCTTTCACCGCCATGTCGACCGCCTTGAACACATCCACACGAACCAGCTCCTCTCGCGTCCGCGCGCCTCTGGAAGAGAGGAGCGCTTCATAGTTCACCCAGTATAAAAAGAGCGCGGTGGGATATGCAATATTTTGATATTTTTGTCTGTTTGTGTTTCCTTTTGAGCGTTTTTGCTCACTTTTGACAAGCGTCTCTCCGTAACGAGACGCCGCTCTTCGCGGACGTCATCATTCCCTCGGCCGCATGGTGCGAGGACGAAGGCACCTTCACGAACACCGAGCGGCGGGTGAGGCGCGTGCGCAAGATCAAGGAAGCCCCCGGCGAGGCGAAGCCGAACTTATGGATCTTCAAACAGATCGCCAAGCGCTTCGGCTACGAGAGGTACGCATCAAAGCGAACGTCTCCAAACGCATCGCCCCGGGGATGGTCTGGATGTCCTTCCACTTCTGGGAGACGAACGCCAACCATCTTCTGAGCGGCGACCTCAAGACCTTCGATCCCGACACCATGACGCCCTCCTTCAAGGCGTGCGCCGTAAGGATCGAGAAG
>JAHDKT010000048.1 GCA_018436725.1 Synergistaceae bacterium
CCGCTTGACGACGCGCGCGGTATCCTCCGCGGCCAGCAAGCCGACCGCGACCACGAAGAACATCAGGTTCCACGCGAAGTACTCGTTCGGGACGGAGTACCCCTGCGCGCCGATGAACAGGCCGACGAAGAGCGCTCCGGAAATGCCGAGGTTGATGCCCCGGACGCCGATCTTCCCGACGAGAATGCCCAGCGCGACCGTCAGGCTCATCAGGAAGAGGTGGTTCTTCAGAAGCGATGCGAAAAACTCCACGAGAAACATCTCCTTATCTGTAGTGAACTGCTCACTCTCCGAGGACGTTCCGGAAGAACGCGTCCAGACCGTCGACATACGCCCTCCCCGTCGTCAGGAAGCCCTGGTTGTGGTCCCCTTTCAGCGGGAGGAACCACTTCGGCTCCCGAGCCGCCTCGAAGAGAGCCTTGCCGTGCCTGCCGGGGACCACTTCGTCCTCCGGGCTCGCCGCCACCAGAATCGGACAGTCTATCCGTTCGAGGCGGGAGAGCGTGTCGAAGGCGTTCCCCACGATCAGCTTCACCGGGAGGAAGAAGTAGTGCCCCTGTCCGACCGACGCCAGAGAGGTGAATGTGGACTCCAGAATCAGCCCGCCGGGAGAGAACTTCTCTCCCGCATAGGCCGCCACCGCGCCGCCGAGCGACCGGCCGAAGAGCACGATCTGCTCCGGGGGAACGCCGCGCTCCTTCGTCAGCCAGTTCCACGCCCCCTCCACGTCGCTGTAGACCCCCTGTTCGGAGGGCGTCCCCTCGCTCTCCCCGTAGCCCCTGTAGTCGAAGATGAAGGTGGAGACGCCGAGCCGGTGAAAGATCGCCAGCGAGTCGATCCGGTGCGAGATGTTCCCCGCGTTGCCGTGGCAGAAGAGCACCGTCGCCTTCACAGCGCCGTCCGGGCCCCTCCCGTCGCCCGACACGTACCAGCCGTGAAGCCGCGTGCCGTCGGCGGCCCCGAAACGCACGTCCTCCCACGGAAGCCCCCGTTCGGAGGGAGTCGCCCAGAGCGTAGGGTGCGGAAAAAAGAGCAGTTTGTCCGCGAAGAAAAAAGCGATCGTCACCAGAACCGCATAACCTGCCACCAGATACACCGCGAAACGCATGCGCACGGGAAACCTCCTTGCCGGGGTCTGCTACCCCTTGTCGAGCGTGATCCAGCTTTCGGCGAACGGCGCCCCGAATCCGGGGCTCGCCAGCGGATCGGTCAACGCGTTCACTCCCTCCGTACCCTGCGGGAGCACGCAGTACCCCCGCCCGAGCGAGGCGTCCTCCCGGACGGCGACGCGGAGCGTTCCCCCTCTTCTCCCGCGCGCGACGGCCTCCTCGCCCCCCTTCAGGCCGAACGACGCCGCGTCCGCCGGGTGCACCGAAAGCGGGGGAATCGGCTCAAGGGACGGAACGTCCCAGCTCTGCCCGTTGATGTACTCCTTGCGGTGCACCGTTACCAGCCGAAGCGCGCCCTCCGGACCCTCCGCCGCCTCCGGGACCGACACGGGAAGCGATGCCTTCCGCCGCGAGGTTCGCCAGTAGTCCGGCTCGTCCCATCGGTAGATCCCATCTCCTACACGCTCCAGCAGCGGAGATGCGAGCATGATCCGGTCCGCCTCGCGCTTCATTGCCGTCAGGTCGAGCGACAGCCCGAGCCGCCCCGCGAGGCGGGTGAAAATATCCGTCTCCTCCAGCGACTCCCCTCGAGGCGGGAGCACTCGCTCGCTCCTGACGACGTAGTTGTGCCAGTAGGAGCCCTTCCAGTCCCCCTCCTCTTCGAGGAAGGTCGTGGTCGGGAGGACGAGATCGGCCTCCTTCGCCGTGTCGGAGAGGACGAAGTCGATGCACACAGTGAAGGGGATCTTCCGGAGCGCCGCGCGCACGAGGTCGCTCCCCGGACTCTGGCGTACGGGATTCGCGCCGGAGATGGACAAAACTTCGACGGGAGGATCGAGCGACTCCAGCTCCACGGGCCACGTGGCGACGGGAAGCCTGCGCGCCCGTTCGACTTTCGGCAGAAGGTCGGGTGGAAAGAGCGCCATCTCGTCCTTGCTGAAGGCGAGCCCCGCCCCAGGCTCCGAAAAGGCGCCCAGAAGCACCGCGAGCGCGCCGATCCAGCGAAACTGCGCGTCCCCGTGCATATACCGCTGCGCGCCGAAGGCTGCGTAGTGCGTCACCGGGGCGAAACGCTTCAGCCACTCCAGAAGCTCCGACGCGCATTCCGCCGATACGCCCGCCGCACCAAGCAGGGAAGCCCCGTCGAGCGACCGCGCGGCGCGCTCGAACTCCTCCGGATTCTCGACATGTTCCCGCCACCCGCCGCACGCCCCCTCCTCCAGAAGCGCTGCGCAGAGCCACGCGGCGAGCGCCCAGTCGCCTCCCGGGTTCACGCGCCACCACCGGTCGGCGAAGCGCGTCGTGGGCGTCTCGCGGATTTCGAGAGCGGCGATCTCGCCCCCCCGGCCGCGCACCCGCCGCAGCGGAGGAACAACGTGCGCGTGCGTCTCCAGCGCGTTCCGCCCCCAGAAGAGAACTCCGCGCGCATGCTCGGCGAGCGACTCCGGGCGCGTGACGGGCACTTCGCCGAAGTTCTCCGCAAGGCCGAAACTCCCCGCCGAAGAGCAGAGATTCCCCTTCTTCGTCGTATACCCGCCCAGCGCGGCGAAGAGATGCGGCGGCAGCAGCTTCGAGAAGTAGAGCGAACCTGCGCTCGAAAGGTGCATCAGCGACAGCGGCCCGTGCCGGGAGACCGCCGCACGAACCTTCTCGGCCCAAACGTCCAGAGCCTCGTCCCAGGAGACGGGAACGAGCGCGCCCTCCCTTCGGAGCATCGGCGACGTCAGGCGTTCGGAACTTGTCGCCCTCGAAGCCCAGCGCAGCCCCTTTCCGCAGAGAAACGTGGTGTACGGAAGGTCCGTATTCGGCTCCAGGGTCACGGACGTCCCGTCGAACATGCCTTTCATCGCGCAGGCGTCCGGACAATCGTAGGGACACGCGGTCGTTTTGCCTCTCCAAACGGACATAATCGCATCACCATCCTTGATGGTCAAACTCAGCCACTGAAAGATGATACCATCTCAAGAAGAAAAATCAGGAGTTTCTTTTTTCGTAACATCTGAGTAAAACTTACGCCGCCTTCCATTGACGAAATATCTGCGGCTTTGTATAGTGCGAGTGTATCGAAAAGACTCTGCTGATCGATCACGGAGGTTGGCGTGGACATGAACAGCTTCTTCCTAAGAAATGAACAACAGCATCGGAGTCACAAAACGAAGTTGCGTTCCTGGAAGGGCGGCATGCGAAATCGCGTGCCGCCCTTCGTGCATCTTTTCATTCAGTCAAGGAGGGAGAACTCATGAAGAGTACAGGAAGTCAATATCGATTGGCGATGGATACCGGCGAGCGGCATCTGTTCGCTATTGTCTGCGATCGCCAAGACACGCCGCCGGTTCTGGTTCCGAACATCTTTTCACCAGGAAAGGGAGCGGCTTCAAGGAGCATGGGAAGAACGAACCAAGAAAACCTTGAAAGCATCCGTGCGTACATACGATCCTGCTGCACCTATCTTCTTGCTCTTTGCGCCAGATGGGAGATTCGCTCCGTCGTTATCGGGAACAGAGCGATAAAAAACCCCTTCAAGGTACCTTACGCATCTCTGAAGGAGAATCCAACTTTAAACCTGCATATTCAGGTCGTAAGCGCATTCAGATGCGAATGCATTCTTCAAGATATCGATGTGGAAGTCGTCGATGAAGCGTTCACCAGTCAAATCGATGCTCTCGGTCTCGAAGAATTTCCTTCCGCATGTTCAAATCGGGAAAAGCGTAGAGGGAAAGCCGGACTCAGAGGGCGGATGTACTGCTCCCAAAACGGGGAACTGCTCGACAGAGACATCAACGCCGCCATCAACATCGGACGTCTCGCCTACGGAGACTCATTCGCTCTTCCCATTATCAAATCAAGGCGCTGGAACAATCCGATTCGAGCCGTCTTCGCCGAAGAGAAACGTTCCTTTTCGGCCACTCTGAGCACAAGGTTCAACACAAGGTTCAAAGCGAAGGGGGCCGAGTATCCGCTCTTTTCCCAGTTTGCAGTCCACGAGATGGCATGTATATCTTTGTGCGTGAACTGAGAAGATCGGTTCCATACCGCAGATGAAAAAAGGCGAGATCACCGCTTCCGCATCTCCATATTCCTGTTCGCCCTGCTCCTTCTTTTCGAGTATAATGCTTCGAAGAGAAGGGGTTCTAAACCCTGAAAAACATGCGGGGAGTTGACGCTGAATGCGATTGATCACACGCTCGGATTTCGACGGCCTGATCTGCGGAATGCTGCTCAAGGAGGCGGGAATCATCGACTCGTGGCAGTTCGTTCATCCGAAAGATCTTCAGGACGGACTCTTTCAGCCCACCGAGAACGACGTGCTGGCGAACGTCCCGTACGTCCCCGGTTGCGGAATGTGGTTCGACCATCATACTTCGGAGAACGACCGCGTCGGCTGGTCGAAGGATGTGCGGGGCGAGAGCCGCCCGGCTCCCTCCGCAGCGAGGATCATCTACGAATATTACGGCGGCGCGGAGCGCTTCCCCGAGTACGGCGACATGATCGAGGCCGTGGACAAGGTGGATTCGGGGCAGCTCTCCAAAGAGGAGATACTGAATCCGAAGGGGTGGATCCTCCTCGGTTTCCTCTCCGACCCGCGGACGGGGCTCGGCAGGTTCCGCGAGTTCCGCATAAGCAACTACCAGCTCATGGAGGAGCTGATCAACCACTGCCGGAACATGCGCATCGGCGAGATCCTCGAACAGCCCGACGTGAAGGAGCGCGTGGAGCTGTACTTCGAGCAAACCCGACTCTTTACGGAAATGATCCGCACGCACACGAAGGTAGAGCGGAACGTCATCGTCACCGACTTGAGGGACGTCTCTCCCATTTACACGGGCAACCGCTTCCTTATCTACAGCCTCTACCCGGAGCAGAACGTCTCGGTCTGGATCGTCGACGGCAAGCAGAAGCAGAACGTCGCCATCGCCTGCGGATACAGCATTCTGAACCGTACGTGCGACGTGGACATCGGCGCGCTGATGCTGAAGCACGGAGGCGGCGGCCACAGGATGGTCGGTACCTGCCAGGCGCCGTACGGAGAGGCGGACGACCGCATCCGCGAGATCGTCGACGCGCTCGAGGGATGAAATGAATCAGGGGGGAGCCCGCGCAAGAACTCCCCCCTGCTCCTCTCTTCGATACGGTCCACGCTTCGTAGCCGCCCCGCCTCTACCGCGCTTCCGGAGCGGGGTGCTCCCCCGGTCCGAAGAGCCTGTATTCCGACTCCCCGTCGGCGGAAATGCGCACCGAACCCTCCACCGGATAGTTTCCCTTCAGGATGTACGGCACGAGGCGAAGATAGGTCGGGTGCATGTCCTCCATCGTGAGGCTCTCGTCGATATCCATCCACTCGACGGTCCCCTCCTCGCTGTCGCGGGGCTCGCCCTCGAAGTCGCGAGAGAGGAAGTAGACCGAGAGGTACTCCATGTCCCGCCCCTCGACGAGCGCGTGGAGCATCCCCGCGTACTCCATGCTCCGCATCCTGCACCCCGTCTCCTCCTCCACTTCGCGGACCGCGGCCTCGCGCAGGGTCTCCCCCCGCTGCTTCCGCCCCCCCGGGACGGTGCGCTGCCCCTTGTAGGGCTCGTTGGCCCGGCGGACGATGAGCACCTTGTTCCCCCGCACCAGGTATCCGAAGACGATCAGCGCGGTATACGCGCACCCCTTCCACGATTCCATGCCGCACCCTCTTTCCATGTATTCCCGGCCTCGCCGGTTGTCTTCGCTATCATACACCTCAGAGGAAGACCCTGAACGGATGTTCGATCAGCTCGATCAGCAGGGCGAGGAACTCCGCCGCGGGCGCGCCGTCGATGACTCTGTGGTCGTGCGCCAGCGAGAGCGCCGTCATCGGCCGCACCACGACCTGTCCGTCCACCGCGACGGGCATGTCGTTCGTCCTGCCCACACCGAGGATGGCAGATTCCGGCTGGTTGATGACGGGGGTGAAGAACTCCGTGGAGCGGTACCCTCCCAGGTTGGTCAGCGTAAAGGTGCCCCCGGATATCTCCTCCGGAGCGAGCGCGTTCTCCCGCGCCCTCTTCGAAAGGTCCTTCACCTCGCGGCTGATACGGGCGAGGCTCTTCTCATCCGCGTTCCGGATCACCGGCACGATGAGCGCCCCTTCGAGCGCCACCGCGACGCCCAGATGCACTTCGCGGAACGTAACGATGCGGTCGCCGCGGAGCGAGACGTTCATGAAGAGCTTCTGCCGGAGCGCCATGGCCGTGATCTTCACCAGCATGTCCGTCACGCCGACGCGCTCCTCCTTCTCCAGCGTTTCGTTGATGGAGGCGCGCAGCTCCAGAAGGGCCTTCGCGTCCGCCCGCGCGTGATGAGTCACTTTCGGCGCGGCGCTCCAGCTGGAGAGCATCCGGTCGCCGATGATCCGCCGCACCCCGGAGTACGGGCGTTCCTCGTAGGAGCCCGGAAGCGGCGCATCCGGAGAAGCCCCTCCGGGGAGCGGCGCCGCGGCGATCCCGGCGGCGGGAAGGGAGGGCTGCGGAACGGCGGCCGGAGACGCCAGCACCGCCTCGATGTCCTCCTTCGTGATCCTCCCGTCGGGCCCGGTTCCCCGCAGGCTCGCGTAGTCTATGTTGTGCTCCTGCGCCATCTTCCTCGCCACCGGCGATATCCTGACGTGGGACGGCCGCTCCGTCGGGAAGCCGCCCGGAGCCGCCTGTGGGACCTGCGCCGCGGGGGACGCCTCTTTCGGAATGCCTGCGGGTGCGGAGAGCAGGCCGGGAACCGCTTCGCCCACCGCGCCGACGTACCCCATCACGCCGCCGATGGGAAGCGTGCTTCCCTCGGGCGCGACAATGCGGAGCAGCACGCCGTCCGCCGGGGAGTCGACGAGGTTCGTGATCTTCTCGGTGAGCACCTCCGCGACGTGCTCCCCCTTCGCGACCTGATCTCCTTCCTTTTTCAGCCACTTTCCGACGGAGCCCGCGGTCATGGTGAGCCCCATCTTCGGCATCACAAGTTCTACAGCCATCTTCTCGCCTCTCTTTCAGTCTGCCGGAGGGGCGAAACACTCCCTCCGGCGGAAAAAAGCCCGAGGCCGCTCAAGAAAAGAGGAGACCCCGGGCATGGTGCGTGCGTATCGTTACAGGGGGGCAAGGCGCCCCACGCGCTCCGCGTCGCGGAAGAAGCCGCTCTCCGCCGCCCAGCGCAGCGCGGCGGGCACGTCCACCACGCGGGGGCCGTCCCTGTCGAGCCTGATGGAGGCCGAGTCCCCGGCGTGCAGATCGACCTCCCGCTCGCCGTCGAGCGCGATGATGCTGGGAATCGGAGCGACCTGTATCTCCTCGCCGGGCATGAGGTGCGTGAACGAAGCGACCCCCACCGGAAGAAAGAGCCCCGGCGCGATGGGGGCGAAGATATCCGACCGCTGCGGGTCGAACTTCAGGAAGCCGCCGTGCGGGTCCTCGGGCGTGATCGGGGAGATGTTCCCCACGACGGAGGCGACGCCGATGTTGTGCGGCTCTCCCCTCGTCACCGCGCAGCAGCGCATGTTCTCCACCTCCCACATCGCGCGGCTACCGATGAAGCGACTCTGCAGCACCACCGCGTCGATGAGGGCGATGTCCGCCTCCTCCCCGTTCTTGAAGATCGTGAGCTTCTTGCTCCTGCGGACCGTGCACTCCTCGCCGCAGCCGAGCGCCGTCACCCCGGCCGCGAGCCCCGCCGTCGTCCCCTCGATGAGCAGCGGAAAGACGTTGTTCGTCCCCGTGGAGACGGGCATGAGGGGGACGTCGCAGCAGCCCTTCGCCACCATCCGGTTCGTCCCGTCCCCTCCCAGCGTGACGATGCAGCCGCACCCCTCCGTGCAGAGAAGTTCCGCCGCGCGCTGCGAGTCGATCTGCGTGCCGGTGAGCGGCATGTCGAGCATCTCGACGTCGAGGCGCAGGGGGCGGTCGGAGCGCACCCCCTCCGCCGCCCTGCGGACGATTCCGTAGTAGTCCGGCATCGCGAGCACGCGCCCCACGCCGAGAGCGTCGAGCGCCAGGAGGATACGCCGGACGATGTTCACCTTCTCTTGATTGTCGAAGACCGTACCGTAAGCGACCAGGCGCCTGATATCCTTTCCCGACGCGGGGTTGGCTATGATTCCGACCGGAACGTCTTTTCCCATGATGGAGCCCCTCCCCTTTCCCCGGCCGCTCCGGAGCGTTTAGAAGAGTTCCTTGACCGTCGCGACGACTTTTTCCGCGCTCGGTATGTAGAGCTTCTCCAGGCGCGCGTTGAACGGTACCGGCGTGTCGGGCGCTGTGACCCGCTTCACGGGCGCGTTGAGGCTGTCGAACGCCTCGTCCGCGATGATAGCCGCGATCTCGCCGCCGAAGCCGCCGGTGCGGCAGGCTTCGTGGACGACGACGGCCCGCCCCGTCTTGCAGACGGAGTCGAGAACGGCCTTTTTATCCAGCGGCACGATGCTCCGCAGATCGACCACCTCGGCGGAGATGCCCTCCTTCGCCAGCATGTCGGCGGCGGCGAGCGCCTTGTGGACCATCGCGGACCACGCGATCAAAGAGACGTCCTTCCCCTCGCGGAGCACGGCCGCCTTCCCCGGAGGCACGACGTACTCTCCGTCGGGCACCTCCCCCGAAATGCCGAAGAGGCCCTTGTGCTCGATGAAAAAGACGGGGTTGTCGTCCCTGACGGCCCCCTCCATCAGCCCCTTGGCGTCGGCCGGGGTCGCGGGCATGACCACCTTGACCCCCGGAATATGCGCCAGCCACGCCTCCAGCGACTGCGAATGCTGCCCGGCGGCGGACATTCCCGCGCCGCACGTGGTGCGCACCACCATCGGGAGCTTGGCCTTGCCGCCGAACATGTAGCGCATCTTGGCCGCCTGGTTGTTTATCTCGTCCATGCAGACGCCCATGAAGTCCATGAACATCAGCTCGACGATGGGACGGAGCCCCGCCGCCGCCGCGCCGACGCCGAGGCCGAGAATCGCGGTCTCCGTGATCGGGGTATCCACCACGCGCTCCTTGCCGAACTCGTCGAAGAGCCCCGCCGTCTGGCCGAAACACCCTCCGAAGAATCCTACGTCCTCGCCTGCGAGAAAGACGTTCCCGTCCCGGCGCATCTCCATCCGCATGCCGTCCCTGAGCGCTTCCATATATGTCATCTGTGCCATTTTCGCCACTCTCCTTCGGTCATCGCGCCGTTCAGCCGGCACACACGTCGGTAAGGAGTTCGTCGTCGCCCGGTTCGGGGCTGTCCTCGGCGAACTTCACCGCCGCCTCGATCTCCTCGTCGACCTTCGCCCGCATCGCGTCGATATCGGCCTGCGTCGCCATGCCCAGCTCGATCAGCTTGGCCTCGATGCGCGGGATCGGGTCCTTCGCGAGCCATGCCTTCTGCTCCTCCGGATCTTTGTACTTCGCCGGGTCGCCCTCGAAGTGTCCGCGCTGGCGCCACGTCTTGCACTCGACGATGCTCGGGCCGTCGCCCCGGCGGGCGCGCGCCACGGCCTCGGAGGCCGCTTCGTAGACGGCGATCACGTCGTTGCCGTCCACGCTGACCCCCGGCACGCCGTAGGCCCCGGCGCGGTCGGCGATGTCGCTGATGTTCATATGGTGCTTCTGGTAGTTGGAGATGCCGTACATGTTGTTCTCGCAGACAAAGACCACGGGCAGTTTGAACGAGGACGCCATGTTCATGGCCTCGTGGAAGGTGCCGCGGTTGGAGGCGCCGTCGCCGAAGAAGCAGACCGCCACCGCGTCCGTCTTTTTGTACTTGCAGGCGAACGCCGCTCCGACGGAGATCGGCTGCCCGGCCCCGACGATTCCGTTGGCCCCGAGGATGCCGAGGTCGACGTCGGCGATGTGCATCGAGCCGCCCTTCCCCTTGCAGTACCCCGTGACTTTGCCGTACAGCTCCGCCATCATCAGGTCGGTCTTCCCGCCCTTGGCGATCACGTGTCCGTGCCCCCTATGGGTGCTCGTGATGAAGTCCTTGTCGGTCAATGACGCGCAGACTCCGGTGGCCACCGCCTCCTCGCCGATGTAGAGATGGACGAAGCCGGGCATTCTGCCCGCCGCGTACAGCTCCGAAGCCCTCTCCTCGAACCTCCTGATGGTCAACATCTTCCGGTACATTCCGAGCAACGTTTCTTTGCTGATCTCCATACCCTTTTCCCTCCTTGCACAAAAAACTAAATTACAAGGCTACGCCGTAAACTCAATCTTATTGGAATTATCATATGCAATGAAAACTGTCAAGGATTCCATCGGACGAAGATGCAACGTATACTCCGTACAAAACTTTTCTTTTCCATACAGTGAAAGGCCCTTTTCACGGAAGTGAAAAGGGCCTTCGGAGGGAGAACCGGATGAACGCTGTTCCCAAAGAGAAGAGGGCCGTATCCGTAGACCGAAATGATCACTGGGGTTCGATGCGCGATTCTTGCGCGCTACACCTCCGCCTTCCGGGCGCGCGCGTTCCGGATGCTCTCGGCGAGCATCGGGACGATCTTCAGCGCGTCGCCGACCACGCCGTAGTCGGCCGCCTCGAAGATGGGGGCCGAAGGGTCCTTGTTGATGGCGACGATGATCCCGGACTCCTCCATTCCGGCGAGGTGCTGGATGGCGCCGGAGATGCCGCAGGCGATGTAGAGGTCCGGACGGACGGTCTTCCCCGTCTGCCCCACCTGCCGGTCTTTCCCGACCCAGCCCGCGTCGACGCTCGCCCGCGAGGAGGCGACCGTTCCGCCGAGAACCTCCGCCAGCTCTTCGAGGACGGCGAAGTTCTCGGGTCCTCCCATGCCGCGCCCTCCGGCGACGAGCACCCGGGCCTCCTGTATGTCCCTTTTCGCGCTCATCTTCTTCACGACTTCGAGGATCTCCACATTCATCCCTTCCGCGAGCCCCTCGACGCGCATCCGCTCCACAGGAGGCTGCGCGCCCTCCAGCGGCTCGATCCGCCGCATCACGCCGGGACGGACGGTCGCCATCTGCGGACGGTGCTCCGCGCAGACGATGGTCGCCATGATGTTGCCGCCGAAGGCCGGACGCGTCATCATCAGGTTCCGCGTCTGCGGGTCGATCTCCAGCCCGGTGCAGTCGGCGGTGAGGCCGGTGTGCAGCCGTGCGGAGAGGCGAGGCGCAAGATCGCGTCCGACGGCGGTGGCGCCGCAGAGCAGGATCTCGGGCTTGAAGCGCTCCGTCACGGCGGCCATCGCCCGCGTGTACGGCTCGGTCATGTAGGTCTCCAGCGCCGGGTCGTCCACCACGACGATACGCTCCGCGCCGTAGCGCGCCAAGAGCGGAAGGAGCGGATCGATCCCGGAGCCGAGGAGCGCCGCGGTCACCTCGGTTCCCAGCGCCGCCGCCAGCTCCCGCCCCTTGCCCAGCAGTTCCAGGGAGACGGGAGCGACCTCCCCGTCCATCTGCTGGACGAAGATCAGAACGCCCGTGTATTCACGCTTTTCCATAGTACAGCCTCCTCACAGCACGAACTTCTCCTGAAGTCTCTCCGTGATCCAGTCCGCCGCGCTCCTCGCGTCCAGGTCGACCACGGTTCCCTTCCCCTTCGCCGCCTTGGTGAACGACTTCATCACCCGAGTGGGGGAGCCCTTCAGCCCGATGTTTCCGTCGTCGATCGCAAGGTCGGCGCGGGTCAGGATTTTCACTTCCCTCTCCCGGAAGGCCTCGAAGATGCCGCGGGGGGTCATGTATCGGGGCTCGTTCAGCTCGGAGAGCGCGGTGATCAGGCACGGCATCTTCACCCTGAGCGTGTGGCTCCGGTCCTCGTACTGCCGCCGCACCACCACGGAGTCCGCTTCCACGCGCAGATCCTCCGCGTAGCTGATGTTGGGGATGCCGAGATGCTCCGCGATCTGCGGCCCCACCTGCGCGGTGTCGCCGTCGATGGCCTGACGGCCCGTGATGATCAGGTCGTACTCCATGCCGGAGATGGCGGAGGCGAGCGTCGAGGAGGTCGCCCAGGTGTCCGCGCCGCCGAACGCCCTGTCGGTGAGCAGGATGGCCTCGTCCGCGCCCATGGCGAGCGCTTCGCGGAGCGCGAGATCCGCCTGCGGCGGCCCCATGCTGAGCACGGCGACGTTCGCTCCGTGCTCGTCCTTCAGCCGGAGCGCGGCTTCGAGCCCCGCCTTGTCGTCCGGATTGATGATGCTCGGGATTCCCTCCCGGATCAGCGTGCCGGTCGCCGGGTCGAGGCGCACTTCCGTAGTGTCGGGCACCTGTTTGATGCACACGAGTATCTTCATGGTCTTCCCCCCTACTTCAACAGCGCGCCGGCGACGACCATGCGCTGCACTTCGCTGGTGCCTTCGTAGATCTCGGTGATCTTGGCGTCGCGCATCATCCGCTCCACGGGGTAGTCGCGCATGTAGCCGTAGCCGCCGTAGAGCTGGACGCACTTCGTGGTCACCGCCATCGCGGTCTCGGAGGCGAAGAGCTTGGCCATGGCCGCCTCGACGGAGAATCGTCCGCCCGAGTCCTTGGCGAGCGCCGCGCCGTAGACCAGCAGTCTGGCGGCCTCGATCCGCGTCTTCATGTCCGCCATCCGGAACTGCGTGTTCTGGAAGGCGGCGATCGGCTTGCCGAACTGCGTGCGTTCCTTCACGTAGGAGACGGTCTCGTCGAGCGCCCCCTGCGCGATGCCCAGCGCCTGCGCCGCGATGCCGACGCGCCCGCCGTCGAGCGTCCCCATCGCGATGGAGAAGCCCTTCCCCTCTTTTCCCAGAAGGTTCTCCTTCGGCACGACGCAGTCCTCGAAGACGAGTTCGCACGTCGAGGAGCCGCGGATTCCCATCTTCAACTCCTTCTTTCCGACGGAAAAGCCGGGGAAGTCCTTCTCCACGATGAAGGCGGAGATCCCCTTCGTGCCGAGGCTTCTATCGGTCATCGCGAACACTATATACACATCCGCCTGCCCGGCGTTCGTAATGAAGATCTTGCTGCCGTTCAGCCGGTAGTTCTCTCCTTCAAGCACCGCCTTGGTCTGCTGTCCCGAGGCGTCGGTCCCCGCCCCGGGCTCGGTGAGCGCGAAGGCGCCGAGTTTCCTGCCGGCCAGAAGATCGGGGAGGTACTTCCGCTTCTGCGCCTCGACGCCGTACTTCTCTATCGGGTCGCAGGCCAGCGAGGTGTGGGCGGAGACGACGACGCCCGTGGTCGCGCAGACGCGGCTCAGCTCCTCCACGCAGAGGACGTAGGTCAGCGTGTCGCACCCCTGGCCGCCCCACTCTTTGGCGCAGGGAATGCCCAAAAAGCCGGAGCGCGCCATCTTCTCCACGGTCTCCGACGGGAAGCGTTCGTTCTCGTCCACTTCCTGCGCCAGAGGCCGCGCTTCCTTCTCCGCGAAACGGCGGAAGAGTTCTCTCGCCATCCGATGTTCCTTGCTCAGTTCAAAATTCATCCGGTATGCCTCCGAAAGTGCCGCGCCCCGCGCCGAGGCTCCGCGAACGGGCCGGGCGCGGGGCGGGTGGTTGATTTGATTCGTTCGTTACAGCCGCATGCCGCCGTTCACGCTGAGCACATGCCCGGTGACGTACGACGCGTCGTCGCTCGCCAGGAAGAGCGCCGCCTTCGCGATCTCCTCCGGCCGCCCGAGGCGCCCGAGCATGGTCATGGCGGCGAACTTGTCCAGCAGCTCCTGCGGCACGGTGCTCAGGATGTCGGTCATTGTGTATCCGGGGGCGATCACGTTGACGCGGACGTTGCCGCCCTTCATCGCGAACTCCTTGGCCCAGGTCTTCGCCAGGCCGATCATCCCGGCCTTCGCGGCGGCGTAGTTCGCCTGTCCGATGTTGCCGAACTCCCCCACGACGGAGGAGATGCAGACGATGGAGCCGCCCCCGTGCTCCTGCATGTGCGGGCCGACGAGCCGACCGAGGTTGAAGACGCCGCTCAGGTTGACGTCGAGGACCTTCCGCCACATCTCGTCGGTCATCTTCCGGGTCAGCGCGTCGCGGGTGATTCCCGCGTTGTTCACGAGGACGTCGATTTTGCCGTACCGCCCGACCGCGTACTCGAAGCACGCTTTGCACGCCTCCGGGTCGGAGACGTCGAGCCTGTACCCCTCGACCGACGGATTCTCGTACGACGGATCCGACATGTCCGCCGCGAGGACGCGCGCGCCTTCCGAGGCGAAGAGTTCGCACATCGCCTGCCCGATGCCGCGCGCTCCGCCGGTGACGATGGCGGTTTTATTCTGCAATCTCATGAAGCACCTCTCCTTCCATCACCGACCGTCGTAGAGTCCGACGGCCGTCGAGACGCCCATTCCCCCGCCGACGCAGAGCGTGGCGAGTCCATGGAGCGCGCCTCTTCGCCGCATCTCGTGGAGCAACGTCACGAGGATCCGGCAGCCGGAAGCGCCCACGGGGTGCCCGAGAGCGATGGCGCCGCCGTTCACGTTCACCCGGCCCCAGTCCCACTCCAGCAGCTTTCCGACGGCGAGCGCCTGGGCCGCGAACGCTTCGTTCGCCTCGATGAGGTCGTACTCCGCGATGCTCCGCCCCGTCCGCTCCAGCAGCTTCCGCGTGCTGAACGCGGGGCCGATCCCCATGACCGAGGGGTCGACCCCCGCCGACGCGCCGCCCTCGAAGACAGCCATCGGGACGACGCCCAGCTCCTTCGCCTTCCGCTCGCTCACGACGACGACCGCGGCCGCTCCGTCGTTGATTCCGGAGGCGTTCCCCGCGGTCACCGTTCCGCCCTCCTTTTTGAAGGCGGGCTTCAGCGCCGACAGCTCCCCGGCGGAGACGCCCGCTCGGGGGTGTTCGTCGCGCCCGAAGAGGACGGTCTGCTTCTTGACCGTCACCGGAACGGGGACAATCTCCTCGTCGAACCGTCCGGCGTTCCAGGCCGCCTCGCACTTCCGCTGGCTTTCGGCGGCGAACTCGTCCTGCATCTCGCGGGTGATTCCGTACTTCCCGGCCACGTTCTCGGCCGTCACGCCCATGTGTTCGTTGCTGAAGGCGTCCGTGAGCGCGTCGAGCACCATCGTGTCCACGCAGCGGCCGTCGCCCATGCGGAAGCCGGACCGCGCCTTCTCCAGCGCGTAGGGGGCTGCGGACATGTTCTCCATGCCTCCCGCCACGACGATCTCCGCGCTTCCGGAGCGGATCGCGTCGGCGGCCATGTTCACCGCCTTGAGGCCGGAGCCGCAGACGTTGTTCAGCGTCATGGCCGGGACCTCCACCGGGAGCCCCGCGCCGAGCGCGGCCTGCCGCGCCACGTTCTGCCCGCGGCACGTCTGGAGGATGCACCCCATCAGGACTTCGTCCACCTGTCCGGGTGCAACGCCCGCGCGCCGCAGCGCCTCCTCGATCACCAGAGCGCCGAGCTTCTCGACGGGGACCTCGGCGAGCGTCCCGCCGAACTTCCCTATCGGGGTGCGCACCGCGCCCGCAAGCACTATCCGTTCGCTCATCGGGTTCCCTCCCTCACTTCGGCGGCATCACGGTCGCGACGCCTTCGAGCAGCACCTTGCCGTCCTGATTCGTGCAGACGGTCTCCAGCGTGACGATGTTCCTTCGCTCGTCGATCTCCGCGACGGTCACCCGCGCCTCCACCGTGTCGCCGATATGGGCGGGGGCGGTGAATTTGATCGTCTGCCCCAGGTAGATGGTCCCCGGCCCCGGCAGCTTCGTCCCGAGCGCGGCGGAGACCAGCGAGGCGACGAGCATGCCGTGGGCGATGCGGGTCTTGAATCGCGTCCCCGAGGCGAATACTTCGTTGATATGGGCCGGATTCTGGTCTCCGCTCACCCCGGCGAAGAGGTACACGTCCGACTCGCTCAGCGTCTTCTGGAACGAGGCCGTGTCGCCCGCATGGATCTCCTTGATCGTCTTTCCCTTCATAGCGTCCTCCTTCCGCGCCCCGGACGGGGCGGCTTCCCCTCCGTGCCTCCTGCGGCTACGCGCTCCACGGTCCCCACTTGACCGCGGTGGCGGCCCATGTGTAGCCTGTACCCGCCGCGACGAGGACGGCGACGTCTCCGTCCTTCAGCCTCCCCAGCGACTCCCCGTTCTGGAGGGCGATGAACGCGTCGGCGGACTGGCAGTGCCCGTAGTCCTCCAGCACGAACGAGTTCTCCTCGCTCAGCCCGAAGCTGGCGAGCATGGTCTCCAGGATGGAGCGCTTCATGAAGATGGGAGCGATGAAGCCGATGGCGTCCTTCGCGTACCCGCTCTTCTCCGCCGCCCGTTCGATCACCCGGACGAAGTTATCCAGCGTGACCGGATCGAGCCGCTCCTTCATCCGGGCGATGTCCGCGACCTTCAAAAAGCGGTCGCCGTACGGCATGTCGCTGAAATGCGCGAAGTTTTTGCACCCGACGCCCATGACGCCGATATCGTCCGCGAAGCTGCCGTCGGTGATCATGGCGGTCTCAAGAACGACGTTCCGCTCCAGCCCTTTTTCGAGAAGCACGGCGGCCGCGCCGTCGCCGAAGTTGAACATGAAGCGCGAATCACCGTCGGCGTAGTTGATCAGGTCGCCCTCCTTGGAGGATGAGACCAGCAGGACGCGCTTCAGATCGTCGTCGGCCAGCATCATGCCCTTCAGCACCTTGAGCGAGTAGACCCCCGCCGAGCAGAGGCTGTGAATTTCGAAGGCGTTCGCGTTGACCGCCCCGATCTCGTGCTGGATCTTCGCCGCGCAGTTGTACAGGTAGTAGTCCTTGTACTCGCTGCCGCAGTAGACCACCAGGTCGAGCGTCGCCGGGTCGATCCCCTCCAGCGCCCTCAGCGCCGCCTTCGCGCCCATCGCGGAGACGGACTCCTCGGGCGGAGCCTTGTGCACCAGGTTGATGCCGAATTTCTCCCGGATGACCTTCTCGGGTATCCCCGAGGCCTCCGCGATGTACGCGCTGCCCCTGATTCCGGACGGGACGTAGCTCCCTATACTGCGTATGCCCACTAAATCAGCGGATTTCAATAACGTCACTCCCATCTAATCCGTCGCCCTGCCGTACAGCTCCACCACCTTCGAGACGACGATCTTGCCCACGTTGTTCTTGGGCACCTCGTCCACGAAGGCGATGTACTTCGGTATCTTGTAGCGGGCGAGCTTCGAGCCGAGCGCGGCGACGATGGCCTCTTTCGAGGCGCTCTTCCCCGGCTTCAGCGAGACGACGGCCTTGCCCACCTCGCCCCACTTCTCGTCGGGAACGCCGAAGACGCAGACCTCGTGGATCTCGGCGATGTCGTACATCGCCCGCTCGATCTCCGGCGGGAAGACGTTCTCGCCGCCGCTGATGAACATGTTCTTCTTCCGGCCCACGATGTAGTAGTAGCCGTCTTCGTCGCGCACCGCCATATCGCCCGAATACACCCAGCCGTCCTTCAACGTCTTCGCCGTCTCCTCAGGGTTGTTCCAGTAGCCGGAGAAGGTCTGCGGCCCGCCCCACAGCAGCTCGCCGGGGGTGTTCGGCGCGGTGATCTCGTTCCCGTCGTCGTCCGCGAGCTTCACCATGGAGAGGTACATCGGCTTGCCCACCGAGGCGTACTTCGCCTTCATGACGTCTTCGGATATGAGGTGCGCGCACGAGGAGATGTTGTTCGGACCGGCCTCCGTCATGCCGTACCCCAGCACGAACTTCACGCCCTTGTCCCAGAACTTCTCCATGATGTTGATGGGCGTGGGGGCGGCTCCCGCCATGATCCACTTCACGCTGGAGAAGTCCGCGGAGCCGAACTCCGGCAGCTCCACCATCATTCTGAAGATCGTGGCCGCGCCGAAGAGCGTGGTGATCCGCTCCTTTTCGACGACCTCGAGCGTCTTCTTCGGATCGAACTGCTTGTTGATGATCAGCCGTCCGCCGACGTGGAGCAGCGGCAGGGTCAGCAGGTTCCACCCGCCGGTGTGGAAGAGGGGGAGCAGCAGCAGCGTGCTGTCCTCGTGGTGCAGGTTCCAGGTACAGATCTCGTTGAGGCAGTTGAACAGCTCGCAGCGGTGCGAGATCAGCCCGCCCTTGGGGAGCCCCGTCGTCCCGCCGGTGTGGATGATCATGTGGATATCTTCGATATCAAGCTCGTCGCAGCCGACGAAAGCGTCGTTCCCGTGCCCCGTCGCCTTGGCGTAGGTCGTGTCGCTCTCCGGGTTCTTCCCGGGGGAGAGAACGAGGTACTTCTCCACGGAACAGCCCGACTTCAGATGCGGGATCTTATCCGCGAAGACCGCCTCGTAGAAGAGGACCTTCGGCGTCTCGTTGTTGACGAGCTGCACCAGCTCGCTCACCGAGAGGCGCGCGTTGTACGGAACGAAGATCGCGCCCAACTTGCCCGTGGCGTAGTACGCGTCGATCATCTCGATGCAGTTCCGCGCGATGAAGGCGACGCGGTCCCCCTTGCGCACTCCGGCCTGCTCCTTGAGGTAGCGCGCCAGCAGATTCGCCCGCCGCTCCAGGTCGCCGTAGGTGTAGCGCGTCTCGGTATCGAGGTCGTAGACGGCCTCCCGCGAAGCGTCGATACGGGCGCGGAAGAACGAGTAGTTGCCTATCCAGCTGTTCGACATCGTCCGCTCCCTCCTTACAGACGCTTCAGCAGGGCGACGACCCTGTCCGCGATATTCGTCATGATGCCGACGCCCTCTTCGTCCTCCTCGGCGTTCTTCGCGCCGCCCTTCCCGGCGACCCCCACGTTCCAGTAGGTGTTGCCGACGATGAGACAGTCGTTCGCCGCGGCCCAGAGCAACATCTGCGCGAAGGCGAAGTTGTGCCCCGCCCTGCGCGCGGTGCTCACCGGCACGACGACCTTCCCGGAGAGCGCGGTTGTCCCACAGGTGTAGCTCTCGCCTTCCTTTTTCATCTCGTTCTTCGCCCAGCGCCCGGAGAAGCCGGCCCTGTCGAGAACCGCCTTCAGCTCAGCGGTGATCGAAGAGTGGTAGACGGGCGAGCCGAGCAGGATGGCGTCGGCTTCCGCCATTTTCGGGAAGATGCCCTGGAAGTCGTCGTCCAGAGTGCAGCGTTTGGCGGCGATGCACTCGTAGCACCCTCTGCACCCCCTGAGATTCTTGTCGGCGAGCTGGACAAGCTCCGTCTCCGCGCCGTGGCTCTTCGCGCGCTCCAGGATCATGGTCAGGTAGCGGAAGGTGTTGCCGTCGGCCCGCGGGCTCCCGTTCAGGGCGAGAAGTTTCATTTCGATCTCCTCCTTGGTTTTTTCAAAAATGCCGGTCCGCCCGCACGAGCGAGGCGGACCGGAAGAACGCGTCTACAGGTCGATGACGGCCTGCAACTTTTTGTTCAACTTCCGCTCCTTCGTCATCAGCGAAACGAAGATCGTGAGCGACACCGAGATCGCGATGATGTAAAAGTATCCGGGCATGCCGCCGGGCCACTTGAAGGACGTCAGGGAGAGCAGATTCAGCCCGAGGGAGGCGATCATTCCGGTCATCACGCCCGCCTCGTTCGCGCGGTCCCACAGCAGGCCGATGATGAAGACGGGGAACGTCGCGCTCATCAGCGTGCCCCAGCCGAAGGTTCCGAGGATGGCGACCATGTCCCCCCTGTAGATGGAGAAGAAGATGGAGATGATGCCGATGGCGAACATCGTGATCCGCGACGCCGCGATCTGCCGGTTCTCCGGAACCTTCATCCCGAGGGCGCTCGGCAGGTCTCTGGAGATGATCCCGGCGCAGATGGAGAGGAAGAGGCTTGCGGAGGACATCGCCGCCGCGAGCACCGCCGCGTAGACGAAGAGCTGCGCGACGAATCCCGCTTCGTCGGCGAAGACGAAGATCGCACGGTCGGCCACCGCAAGCGGATTCACCTTGCCCGTCGCCACGAGGAAGAGCACGCCGTAGGCCACCACCACCGCGAAGAAGCCCACCACGGCGTGCGAAAGCGCCGCGTAGAGGCTCAGCTTGGGCATCTCCTTGGGGTTCTTCAGCGCGTACATTCTGGTAAGCACCTGCGGCTGGCCGATGGTCCCGAGGATGGGGATGAGCATCCAGACCATGCTGATGGTGCCCGGCAGTCTGCCCCACGCGTTGAGGAAGTCGGGGCCGAGCGGCTTGGTCACGTCGCCGCCGACGGCCTCCTTGAGCGAGCCCACGGCCTGCATGACGTTGCCGAAACCGCCGGTCATAGCGTAGAAGGAGACGATCATGATCACGCCCGCCGCCACCATCACCAGCCCCTGGAACGCCTGCGTCAGAAGACCGCCGACCTCGCCGCTGATGGCGGTGTAGACCGTGAGGATACCGAAAATGACGAAGGCCGCGACGATCGGCTCCCACCCCAGAAGATGGGCGAAGAGTTCCGAACCGGCCTTGATCTGCGCGGAGAGATAGGCGATGCAGCCGAGGAAGATGACGACGGAGAGAAGCGCCTTGATGAGCCTGTTGTTGTTGAAGCGGAGATCGGAGATGTCGCCGAGGCTGGCCACTTCGCCGATCTCGGCCATCGCGCGCACCTTCTTGCCGAGAATGATGTAGGCCATGGTGAAGGCTGCGGAGGAGAGCATCCAGAAGGTCATGGGGTTGCCGGTGGCGTAGATGATGCCGGGGACGCCCACCAGGGCGAACGCGCTGGCCACCGCGGCGGTGCTGGAGAGGCCCACCGCGAGCGGGCCGAACATGCCGGTGCTGCCGAAGAAGGCTTTATTTGAAGTTACCTTTCTCTTCGCCCACCATCCGATGAGGAAGGAGGCGACGATCATCGCCACGGAAAACCCGATGATGAGTGTCTTTTCCATAGTTACGCACCCTCCTTGTCGCTTGCGATTGTCGCCAGAAACTCGTCCCAGTCCTTATCGGACAGCCATTCGCTCCTGAGGAGCATGAAACCGACCGTCAGCGTCAGCATACCACCGATCCAGTAGGTGAGCACGGTCCACGCGAAGGAGGGGTGAAGACCGAGAATGGTGAAGGCCGGCATCTGCCCCGCGAACGCATCGGAGTAGCGCTTGGAGAGGACGAAGCTCGCCCCCCAGAGCACGCCCCACGCCAGCAACGGGTACGTCAGAAACAGCCCTGAGACGACGCCTTTGCGGGCCACGCCGAGAAGCATGTGCGCGAACATAAGAACGACTCCGAGGATCATTGCGGGTAAAAACAGTTTCTGCATGCCAAGTACGGTGATGCCGAGCCACAGGAACGCGATGAGGACCATGAGTGCGGATCTTTTCCTTGAAATATCCATTACCTATCCCCTCCTTCGAATATGCGACGCCTCGACGGCCCGGTCCGGCACGTATCCGGGCGCGTCGAAATGAAACATGAATCATGCTTCATAATACGCACAGAATAGCACTCCTCCATGAAACCTGTCAAGGACTTTCCGCCATTTTTCTGTTATTTCAGTCTACGGAACCGAGAGGCGCGCTCTTGCAAATTCGCTGCAACAAGGCTCCAGCGTCGCCGCCGTACACGAGGCGTTTCTTATCAACGCCGCCCTGTCCTTTTACGGGTTGAAGGAGATATGCGACGATCGCATCAGCCCTTCTGTGCTATCATGTGAGGCGAAGTGATTCGTCGAACGGGGTGGTAGCGTGAATCTGGTCAAAAAACCGAAGACGGCCCGGGGGGCGGAGACGTTGCAGCGCATTTGCGACGCGGCGGAAGAGCTGTTCGCGGAGAGCGGGTATTACAACACGCAGATAAGCGACATCGCGAAAAAAGCGGGGATCGCCTCCGGGACGTTCTACATCTATTTCCCCGACAAGATCAGCGCGTTCCGCTATCTTCTGGACGAACTGGGGCGTCGCCTCAGGCGGGAGATACGCGCCGCCGCTTCCGGGGTGCGGACGCAGCAGGAGGCGGAGTTCGTCGGACTCAAGACGTTCCTCTCCTTCGCTTCGAAGCATATCGGGCTCTTCAAGATCGTCTGGCAGGCCCAGTTCGTAGATATGGACGCGTTTAAAAATTACTACGAAAGTTTCGCCGCCCGCTACGTCACGCGCATCGGCGACGCGCAGAAGCGCGGCGAATTGACGGAGATGGACCCGGAGTACTTCTCCTACATCCTGATGGGGATCTACAACTTCGTGGCCCTGAAGTGCATCGTCTTCGACGGGAAAGAACCGACGGACGAGCTTGTGGAGGAGGTCTTCAAGTTCATCAGGCACGGCGCGTTCGCGCCGTCCGCGGACGGCGCGAAGTAAAACCCTCTTTTTTTCTCCCGCCCGGGCCCCGCATGGCGAAGGCAGGGAACGGTTGTATCCGCTCCCCGTACTGAACACGGCGCGCAATGGAAGTGGCGCGGTACGCAACGCCGGACTCTTTCGGCGCGATGAACCAATCGTCTTTTATCTGTTTTCCGAATCTCTGACCCTTTTTTCATCCTTTTCGAAGTCGGCGAACTCCATGGCGATCGCGAGAAATTTGTCCGAGATGTTCAAAAACGCGTCGCACAGATCGGGGTCGAATTGCGTCCCCCTGCCCTTCATAATCATACCGACGGCTTCTCCGTGAGGTATCGGCGGCTTGTAGACGCGACGGCTGATGATCGCGTCGTACACGTCCGCGATCGCCATGATCCGCGCGCCGAGCGGAATCTCGTCCCCCTTCAGCCCGAGGGGGTACCCCTCTCCGTCCCAGCGCTCATGGTGGCTGTACGCGATCTCCTTGGCCAGACAGAGAAAGGAGTTGCCCCCCAGCTTTTCCTCCGCCTTGGCAAGCGTGTCGTGCCCGTACGCGGTATGCTTCTTCATTTCGACGAACTGCTCGTCCGAGAACGATCCCGGCTTCAACAGGATTTCGTCGGGGACTCCCACCTTGCCCACGTCGTGCAGCGGCGCGGAGAGATAGAGCAAATCGATGACCTCCGCCCCTAGATACGTCGTGAAACGTGGATGCTTGGCGGCTTCCACGGCAAGAGCCTTGACGAAGTTCTGCGTTCGCTTGATATGCCCTCCCGTCTCCGGATCGCGGCATTCGCACAAGGTCGCCAGACATTCGATGGTGGCCTCTCTGGTCAGCTCCAGCTCCAGGGTCCGCTCTTTCACGAGCAGTTCGAGATGATCCCTGTGCTTTTTAAGTTCCAGTTGGTTGCGTACCCGTATCTCGACAAGAGGCGGACGAAACGGTTTGACGATATAGTCCACGGCGCCCAGCGCCAAACCTCGGGCTTCCTCGTCCTCCTCGGTCAAGGCCGTGATGAAGATCACGGGAATGTTTCCCGTCCGCGGGTTTTCTTTAAGTTTGGCGCACACCTCGTATCCATCCATACCCGGCATCATGATGTCCAGCAGAATAATGTCCGGTTGCGGCTCGGAGGAGGCCAGGCGAAGCGCCTTCTCTCCGTCCTTGGCCGCAAGAATCGAGTACTCGTCCTTGAGCGCCTCCATGAGGACATGGATGTTCACGGCCGTATCGTCCACGATCAAGACTCTCGGCTTATTTGTATTCAGCATTATTCTCACTCCGCTTCCTTTTCTACGGCGTCCGCCAGAGTCTCAAGTTCGACCTTCGCCTCGTCCGTGTCGAAATTGTCGAGATACTCCGCAGCTCTCCCGGCGATAGTCGTCAATGGCGCGGGAAGCGCCATGTTCCGCAGTTCATGCAGCTTCTCCAACGCCCATGGTACATTTTCGTCCACGGCTGCGGCGATCTCCCGCGCCAGCTTCGCCGCCCTCTCCGGTGCGAAGCTCGCCTTCGGCTCGCTCCGGACGAGCATCTCCGTTTCGGCTTCCGGGTGCGGAAAAAGTCGCTGCAAGGAACCGCGGAGCACAAGCAAACGATCCTCCATCTCCGCAAGAAGGTTCGTCGCGTCCTTTCTTCCCGTCTTGAGCGAGCGTTCAAGCTCCGCGGCCACCCTGGAAAGATCGTCCGCCCTCAGGTTCGCGGCCACGCCCTTGATTGTATGCGCATACCGCGCGGCTTCGACGCTCTTGTCGGAGCGAAGAAGATCGGCGATCTCCCGCGCGGCGTCGAGGTATTTATCCCGGAACTGCGCCAACAGCTTTCTATAGAGCGGACGATTGCCCGAAACCTTCGCCAAACCCGATTTCACATTGATTCCGGGGACTCCCTTCAACGGCAGACCACTCCGGTTCAGTCCCTCTTCGAGTATCTTCGACAACGGTACGAAGTTCTCCGGCAGAGCGCGTGCGCCGGGTCGTATCCAATGAAGCAGCGTGCGAAGAAGCAGCGAAGGGTCGATGGGCTTGGTGATGTGGTCGTTCATACCGGCGTCGAGACTCTTCTCCCTGTCGCCCGCCAATGCATGGGCGGTCATGGCGATGATCGGCAGCTCCGCGACGTCCGTTTTTTTCAGCCTTCGTATTTCCCGCGTAGCCGTGAAGCCGTCCATTTCCGGCATTTGAATATCCATGAAGACGAGATCGTACGACGAACGGTCGACCGCCGCGACCGCTTCGATTCCGTTGGTTACCACGTCGACCGCCATGCCGGCCTTTTCGAGCAGCTCGACGGCGATCTGCCGGTTGATCTCGTTATCTTCGGCGAGCAAGATACGCGCTCCCCGGATGCGGTTCATTCCCTCGGGTTCATTACTTTCCGGCGCCGGAGACGTACTCTTGAAACGAGCGCCATGTCCGAATACTCCCATTATAGTATCGAAAAGCACCGACTGGTTGACCGGCTTCATCAGGAACGCGTCCGCTCCCGCTTCTTCGGCGCTCCATCGGATCTCGTCCTGGCCGTACGCCGTGATCATGATGATACGCGGAACGGAGGAGAGGGCGGGGCAGGATCGTATCTGCGCCACGCTCTCGACGCCGTTCATTCCGCTCATTTTCCAGTCCATCAACACCAGTTGGTAAGAATCTCCCCGTGCGGAAGCCGCCTTCAGCTCTTCAAGCGCGGCCTCTCCCGACTGAACGGCGGTCACCCGGAAGGAGAACGACTCCAAACTTTTCGTAAACAGCGTGCGCGCCGTCGCATTGTCGTCGACCACCAACGTCCGTATGCCTCGAAGATCCACCGCCGGAACATAGCGTTCGCGAACATCCTCTTTTCCTCGCCCCAACGAAACCGTGAAAATAAAGGCGCTGCCCATCCCCGGTTCGCTCTCCGCACGGATATCCCCCCGCATCATCTCCGTCAGACGTTTGCAGATGGCGAGGCCTAAACCGGTTCCTCCGTACTTTCGAGTGTGCGAACCGTCCGCCTGGCTGAAGGATTGAAAGAGACGGATCCGCTGTTCTTCGGTGAGACCGATGCCGCTGTCCTTCACCGTGCAGCGCAGCACGACCGTTTCTTCGTCTTGTCGTTCGATTTCGACGCCGACGACGATCTCGCCCTTCTCCGTGAACTTGACGGCGTTGTTGACCAGGTTGATGAATATCTGCCCCAGCCGGAGCGGGTCGCCTATCAAGGCGTCCGGGACGTCCGGCCGGACGTTGAAAAACAGCTCGAGTCCTTTCTCCTCGGCCTTGATGGCCACGATATTCGCAAGATTGGAAAGCACCTCGTCGAGCGAGAAGGGGATGCGCTCCATTTCCATCTTTCCCGCTTCAATCTTGGAAAAATCGAGAATATCGTTGATGAGCCCCAGAAGAGTATGCGCGGCGGCCTGAATCTTGGAGACGTAGTCGTGCTGTTTCGCGGTCAGTTCGGTCAGCAGCGCGAGGTGACTCATGCCGATGATCGCGTTCATCGGCGTGCGAATCTCGTGGCTCATGCGGGCCAGAAAGTCGCTTTTCGCCTTGTTGGCTCCGTCCGCCTCCTTCCGTGCGGCATCGAGATCCTCCATGATGTTGAGCATCGCCCTGCGCGCCTTGCTCAGCTCTTCGACCTGCTCTTGAAGCTCCCGATTGGCGCTTTCCCTTTGTTCGAACGACGATTTGAGCTGGGCGGCCATGGAGTTGAAGGCCTCCGCGAAATCGCCCATAAAACTGACGTGCTGCTCGTAGTCTCCATTGGCGATCTGCTGCGTAGTCCATGTCAGATGGCGCAAGCTCGCCTGCAAGCTCTTGATGGAGGAGGCGATTGCAAGCTTGCTGTCGGGAGGGGAAAAATCCAATCGCCCCTTGGAAAGGGCGAAGACCGCCTCCGTCGCGGTCGCGTACTCTCCGAGGAACGCGTTGATGTACCCGTAGACTTGCTTCAGCTCGTCGTCGGGGTGTTCCGGCGGCAAGAAGAGCGGCTTCGGGGCGCCTCCCTTGAGGAGAAGAGAGAACGCTTCGCTTATCTTATCGAGGGCGGCCGGATCGACGAGCAGCATGATTCATTCCGCGGACAGTTGATCGACGGTGAAGCGGCAGACGCGGTCTCCCGAGCACCAGCAATCCACTTCTTTCGCGGCGAACTTTCCGCCGGCGTACTCGCCAAGCAGGCCGCCGAGAAAGCCTTCGTCGTATACGCAGACGGTCTCGTCGCACACGGGAAGTCCGGAGCAGTCCAAATCCTCCGCCACGGTCAGGATGAAACGCATGTTTTGCAGATCCGCTTCCTCGATCTGCAGTATGCCCACTTTCAACGTCTCCAGAAGCTCCTTGGTCCGCTTGACGAACGTGTTGAAATCCCACGACTTGTCGATGAACGCCTTGCAGAATTCGCGCCCCGCCATCTCGCCGGCCTTGCGGAAAATGTCGTCGGCGGCCTCGACCCCGTACCGCTGGATCATCACGTCGCGGAGAGTGAACTGCATCAGTCGATAGACGCTCAGATCCATCTGGTTGCCGAGGTTCGGACGCCCTTCGCCGATGTCGCCTATCATTCCCCAGTGGAACATCTGCTCGCTTCTTTCTTCCTTGAACATGCCGATCTCCTCCTCCGCAACGAAACTCTTCAAAGCGCGTCGGCTACTCCGCGATTTTGTACTTCGGAGCGTCCCCCTGTGCGATCAGGAAGTCGTTCACTTCTTTCTTGAGTTGCATCATGCGCTCCTCGCGTCCGACCACGAGACGGCTGAAGCGCTCCAGCTCTTCGAGATTGGCGCGTACCTCCCGCTCTATAGTCTTCCGCTCCGTGATGTCTTCCACGGTCGCGATCACGCCGGAGGAGGGCCTCCCCGACTCGAGCGGATTGAACGCGGCGCGCATGTAGAATGTCCTGCCTCCCGTGACGGACGTAAACTCCCCTTCGTAGACGGAGGGTTCTCCCGCGAGCGCGGCCTCGATTCTTTCGCGCACCTCCGGCGTACTCCGGCGAAGGGCGTCGAAACCGATCAACGTCTCCCGCGTCGCGCCCATGATCTCCATATACCTCTGGTTGCAGTCCGTTACGACGCCCTCGCGGTCGAAGCGCGCCAACCCCAACGGCGATTTCTCGAATATTACTCTGTGGCGCATCTCGCTCTCGCGCAGCGCGGCTTCCGCTTTTTTCGCCTCGGTGATATCTTCGAGAGTGGCGATGACGCCCGTGGGGTTCTTGCCAGGCTCGATCGGATTGAACACGACCCGGAGATAGAGCGTCCTGCCTCCGTTGACCGAGGTGTATTCGTTCTCGTACACCGAAGGCTCCCCCTCGAGCGCGATACGTATCTTTTCCCGCATCTCCGGCGAACTCCGGCGGGCCGTGTTGAATCCTATCAGCCTCTCCCTCGTCGAGCCCATAAGCTCGACGAACTTGTCGTTGCAGTCCAGAATTTCGCCGTCGTCGCTGAAGCGGATCATGCCCAGCGGGGACTTTTCGAAAATGATCCTGTGCCGCATTTCGCTCTCGCGTATTTGCGCCTCCTGCGTCCTGACGATTTCCGTGAGCACCGAGGAAAAGACGATGATCAGAATGACGCTCACGAGCCCCACGCCTATCGAGACCAGCAACAGCATCTTTTGAATGGCGCGCGTCGCGCTCGACACGTCCTTCTCCCGGGCGACGGCTGCGAAGATCCATCCCGTTGCGTCGGAGCGCACGCTGTTCAGAATATGCTTTTCGCCGTCGATCGTCGCGCTGAAGAGCGCGTACGGCTCGAACATCCGTTCGAATCCTTCTATACCGAGTTCGGAGACGCTTTTCAAATCGCTCTCCGGAAACGCCAGATCCGTCAGCGCGATACCGGATTTATGGATCATCATGACCCGGCCGCTCTCGGCGATCACTTTTCTGGCGAGCAGTATCGCCAGCCTGCGCATGGAGATGTCGATCGCCACAACGCCGTAAGAATCTCCGTCCATGTTCTTGAAACTCCGAACAATTCGCACCACGATTTCCCCGGTGGACAGCTCAAGATACGGCTCCATTTCGACGACTCTTCCCGCCCCGTGCATCCCCTTCGCGTACCACTGCTGCGCCCGGGGATCGAAATCCGACGCGACGTCCGCCCCGGGCCATTGCACGTACTCCGCATTCTCGGTCGCCATGCATACACGAAGCGTTCCGGGGTGGTACATCGCATAATATTCGAATAGTTCGTATATTCCACGTTCACTCCCTCCTTTACTCGAAGGAGGCGTTTCATTTCCCTTGCCGGACGTCGCATATCTCCGAATATCGGAATCCTCCCCTCTTACAACGGGAGCCCCTGCGAGCTGATCGATGTCGTTGCGCACTTCGTCGTAAAAAAAATCGGTCATAGCAGCGAGGGTACGCATTTGCCGCCGGGCGTGGGATTCAAAATTCCGTTTTGACTCCTCCATGGAATATATACTCGCCGCACGGCCGACGAGGAGAACAGCAATAAAAATAATCGTCATAAAGCCGATATTCATTCTAAATTTTAGCGATTTAAACATAACGTAATATCTCCTCCGAAATCGGAAGCTTGAAAACAGGAGAACCTTGAGAATTTTCCTACAAAAAAATTTTAATATTACACTCATAAAAAAATAACAAATACCACTCTTTATAAATAAAATTAAGAGCGTTTTGCTTTTCAGCGCATGATATCATAACAGAAAAAGCCGAACAAAATAGGTGTAAGGTCTCCTACGAGAA
Source organism: Synergistaceae bacterium (assembly GCA_018436725.1). Classification (GTDB taxonomy): domain Bacteria; phylum Synergistota; class Synergistia; order Synergistales; family Aminobacteriaceae; genus JAAYLU01. The sequence continues at coordinate 28,859 of JAHDKT010000048.1, forward strand.
AAGCCTGCAAAAAAACGGCCCCCTCACGATCCGTCGTGTCGGGGGCCGCCCGCACTCCTAAAGCGAGTGCGTACTGAACTGGTCCCGAATGCCTTTCACGGCCGCCGCAAGGGCGTCGGGGTCGAGAACCATCTCCATCATACCGATCTGCTCTTCCCAGGCGGCAGGATCGCATTCGTCGCGAATTTCACTGTCGAAAACATGGTACACGGGGAGTCCCAACGAGACTCCCGCGAGAGGGCCTGCATAGGTCGGATCGCCGTTGCTCACGGTCTCGGCGTAGATCTCCGCGCCTTCGGCGTCGGAAGAACCGAGGATGACGACAACGTTTTCAGCTCCGAACTTCTCGGCAGCGTCCTTGATACGCTGCTGATTCTGCAGGTCCATCGCTCCGGCGGCGGTTCAGACGAAGCACTCCGTCACGGAGAATTCGATGGAAGCGCCGCTCGCCTTCAGACACGCCTCCATGGCGGGGCCGGGGACGCCGTCCCGCTCACCGAGGAGAAGCAGTTTCTTGCCTGTCAGTTTGCCCATTTTTCCACCTCCTTTCTACGCTACAGGGTACAGGGAAAAGAAGATTTCGTCCAGAGCCCCGGGAACGAACGGCGCGAAGGAGGAAAAAAAGCGACGTCCAGCCCGGATGGGCTGGACGCCGCTATGTCGCCGTGCCTCGGCGCGCCGGTTTACCGCGGAGGATCGATGCAGAGACCCGCCCACAGAATCCCCTTGGGGAGCAGGAGAGGAAGCAGCGCGTCGGGGCGTCCGAGCGGAAGCGACGATATGCTCTCCACATGCTCCTGCGGCCGCATGTCCAGCTCGATCCCCTCGTCGGAACAGTTCACCGTGAACAGTCCGTCGGCGAGGTTCAGAAACTCGCCGACCGCCGCCTCGGCCATCTCGTCGAACGAATCGATTTCGAAAGCGGTGAAACGCCGCGCGAGGTCGACGAACACGTCGTCCTCGGCTGCGATGAAGACCGAAATGCGATGGTCGCCCTTCATACGCTGGACGAATCCTCGCAAGCTCTTGTAGCTCTCCTCCACTAGAGGGTCGATGGCGGCGCCCGGGTCGACGAAGCGGATGACGCTCCTCATGAAGACGGTGGCCCAGCTCTTGACTACGGCCTTGCCCGCTCCCGGCTGTCCGACGAGAATGGAGGAGACCACGCCTTCGACGTCGTTCGCCTTGACCGCCTCGTATCCCTCTTCGGAGAGCCCCGCGTTCTTGCGGTACTTTTCGAGCACGAGGAGAAACCCGTCGTGCGAAAGGATTCCGTCCTGGACGAGGATCTGTCCGAGGAGCACATGTTCGCTTTTTTGAGCCGAGATGATTGATTCGAGCTGGTCTACGGAGAGGTACCCCTTCTCTATGGCGAGTTCGCCGAAACGACGGTCGGCCTTTTTTTGCGCCTCGTTGATCTCGACGACTTGATCCGGGGTCATGTACCCCTGCGCGAGCGCGAGCATCCCGATAAGGGGGCGGACCTCGCCGAGGCGCCCCAGAGCGCTCGAAAGGGCGCTGGCGGTGACGAAGCCCTCCTGAAGAAGAAACTGCCCGAAAAGCCTTGAGAACACTACTCCCACTCCCCTTCCAGAATACGACGTATCAGCTTGAGCACGATCTCCCTCTCGAAAGGCTTTTGAATGAAATCCGACGCACCCGAGTCGATGGCCATTTTCAGGTTCTTTGTGGTTCCCGTGGACGACGCCATGACGACGCGGGCCGACGGATCGTGCGCTCGTATCTCCGTAAGAGCCTGAATACCCGTCTTGCCCGGCATGACGATGTCCATGAAGACGATATCGGGACGGTGCAGGCGGTACATCTCCACGGCCTGATTTCCGTCGACGGCCTCGAAGATCGTCCCAACGAGACTGTCGCTCAAAATATGACGGAGCATTTTTCGAACCACTGTAGAATCGTCGCAGAGAAGCGCTGTGTATTTTTTTTCCACGGAAAGAAGCCCTCCCCACATGGAGTTCCCTCACCCAAGAACTCTTTTGAAGAATTATAGCATGAAGCGTTTAATGGAAGAAGATGGATGACGAAATTTATTCACCATAAAAACGTCGAACATTCATAATAAGTCATTGCATTTTTATCGTGCAAATTCCTGAGCGAGCAATGAAACCCTTCGTTCGCGGTGAATTCGGATCGAGAGTCACACAGGACGGGACGGAAGCATTGACAAATGCAGGCGGGGGTACTAGCATCCTATTTGAAACGTCTTTATTTCACAGTTTATATATAAATAGATAATATTCGGATATCAAGTACCGGAGGAGGCGATGGCGTGCGCAACACGGTCTTTCTTGGACCTTCCGGCGGGGGCAAGTCGGAGATCTCCGTCAACATGGCGCTGCAAGCGGCTGAAAACCGCGGCCTCGCCGTTCATTTTTTCGACATGGACCAGACCAAGCCGCTCTTCCGCTCCCGGACCTGCCGCGAACTCTTGGAGCGCTCCGGCGTCGTCTTTCACTCGGGAGCGGAATTCCTCGACTCCCCGGTCATCCCCGACGCCGTCGCCGACTTTTTGCGAAACCCCGACTGCCGCTGCATCCTCGACGTGGGGGGCAACCTCGCCGGGGCGAGGCCGCTCGGCCGGCTCGACGCCCTGCGCGAAGCCGACGCCGCCGCGTTCTACGTGATCAACATCTTTCGCCCGTTTTCCGACGAGCAGAGCCTCCGCGAAGACATGGAGCGCATCGTCGCCTCCGCCCGCATCCCCGCTCCGCGCGTGGTGAGCAATCCGAACCTGGGACGGGAGACGACGCTCGACGACGTCCTTGAAGGACACCACAGACTGCTTCCGATGCTGGAACGCCTCGGCGCCCCGCTCGACCGTCTCTGCGTCCGCCTCCCTCTTCTGGAGTCCGTGCGCCCTCTCGTCGACTGTCCCGTCGCGGGCATCGCCCTTCATCTTGACGGGAGGGAGGTGAAATCACGGTGAAAATCACCATCAACGCCGAGTTCTGCAAGTCCTGCGGCCTCTGCGTCGACGTCTGTAAACGGGACGTACTGGCAGTCGGGCCGGCGACCAATTCGAAAGGATACCGGGCTATCGTCGCGGCGCACCCCGAGCACTGCGTCGGCTGCTCGGTATGCGCAGTCATGTGTCCGGAGGGCGCCATCGCGCTCAAGAGATGACGGGGGCGGAAACACGCGCTCCGCAATCCGCCACGCGAAAGGATTGAGACTATGGAAAAGAAATTCCTGAAGGGAAACGAAGCCGTCGCGGAGGCTGCGATCCTCGCCGGATGCCGCTTCTTCGCAGGCTACCCGATCACGCCCCAGAACGAGATCCCGGAGTACATGGCGCGGCGGATGCCGCAGGTCGGCGGGGTCTTTCTGCAGGGGGAGAGCGAAGTCGCTTCCGTCTGTATGGTCTACGGCGCGGCGGCCATGGGAAAGCTGGCCATGACATCCTCCTCGGGGCCGGGGATCAGCCTGAAGGCGGAGGGAATCTCCACGCTCGCGGGGGCGCAGCTGCCGGCCGTCGTCGTCAACGTGATGCGCGGAGGGCCCGGACTCGGCACCATCCAGGCCGCGCAGTCGGACTATCTCCACGCCACGAAGGCGATGGGGCACGGCGGATTCCGCGTGCTCGTCCTCGCGCCGAGCACGGTGCAGGAGGCGATCGACCTCACCTACAAGGCCTTCGGCCTCGCCGTGAAGTACCAGAACCCCGCAGTCGTCCTGATGGACGGGTGGATCGGCTCGATGATGGAGCCGGTGACGCTCCCCGAGCCGAAAGAGCCTGTGCGCAACAAATATACGGGGTGGGGAACGCGCTGTTTCAACCCGCAGGGCGTCGGCGTCGTCGACGTGGTCTCCTCATGCCTGCTGGAGCCCGACCGCCAGGAGCTGCTGAACATCCGTTTCGGCGAGATGTACGACACCTGGGCGCGCAACGAAGTCATGGCCGAGGAGTACATGCTCGGCGACGCGGAGTACGTGATCGTCGCCTACGGCACGGCTGCCCGCGCGGCCCGCACCGCGATAGGCTCTCTGCGCGAAAAGGGCGTGAAGGCCGGGATGCTCCGCCCGATCACCCTCTACCCCTTTCCGTACGACGCGTTGAAGAGGCTGGACCGGAACCGCGTCCGCTTCCTTCTGGATACGGAGATGACCCTGCCGGTCCAGATGAAGGACGACATCCGCCTCGGCGTGGCCGACGCCATGCCGGTACATACTTGCGGCCGTTCGGGAGGCGTGGTGCTGACGAACGAGGACATCGAGGACGCGCTGCTGCGGATCGTCGAAGAGGAGGGAAAGTAGAATGGACGCGCTCTATGAACGCCCGAAGTCGTTGACCAACAGGGCGACCGGCTACTGTCCCGGCTGTCTGCACGGCGTGGCCACCCGCCTGATCGCCGAGCTGATCGACGAGCTGGACGCGCGCGCCGACACCGTCGCGGTGCTTCCCGTCGGCTGCGGCACGCTGGGGATGTTCCACTTCAACACGGACGTCGTCGTCTCACCGCACGGACGGACTCCCGCCGTGGCCACGGGCGTGAAGCGCTCCTGCCCCGAAAAACTCGTCTTCTCCTACCAGGGGGACGGCGACCTCGCCGCCATCGGCCTCGCGGAGATCATGCACGCCGCGAACCGGGGGGAGAACTTCACCGTCATCTTCATCAACAACGGCACCTACGGCATGACGGGCGGCCAGATGGCCCCGACGACGCTCGTCGGACAGAAGTCCACCACGACGCCGGAGGGGCGCGACCCCGCCGGGACGGGCTACCCGATGATGATGTGCGAGATCCTTTCGCAGCTCCGCGCGCCGCGCTACATCGCGCGCTTCTCGCTCGACTGCCCGGCGAACGTCATCCAGGCGAAAAAAGGGCTCCGGAAGTCCTTCGAGCTGCAGCGCGCGGGGAAGGGCTTCACCTTCGTCGAGCTGCTCTCGAACTGCCCGACGAACTGGGGGCTTTCGCCGCTGGAGTGTCTGGACTGGATGCGGGAGAACAGCATGAAGGCCTTCCCGCTGGGCGTCTTCAGGGACAGGGAGGACTGATCATGGAGAAGAAGATCACCATCGCGGGCTTCGGGGGACAGGGAGTGATGGCCATCGGCCAGATGCTGGGGTACGCCTCCTGCAAGGCGGGCGGGAACGCGCTCTTCCTGCCGAAGTACGGCCCGGAGCAGCGCGGCGGCACCGCGAACTGCACCGTCACCCTGGCCGACACGGAAATCGGCGCTCCCGAATCCCGCTTTGTCGACACGCTTATCGCGCTGAACCAGCCGTCGCTGGAACGCTTCCTCGCCTCCGTCCGTCCGGGGGGGCTCGTCCTGCTCAACAGCTCGCTCTGCCGCTGGAACGGCGGGCGGGATGACGTAAAACTCGCGGAGATTCCGGCCGACGACATCGCGCGCGAGATCGGCTCGCCGAAGGTGGCGAACATCGTCGTTATCGGCGCGTACATCGCGCTGAGCGGCGTCCTCACCGAACGGCGGATGCTCGACGCCATCGAGGAGAAGCTGGGGAAGCGCCCCGAACTGCTAGAAATGAACCGCCTCGCCTTGAAGCGCGGAGTGGAGTCGGCGACGCCGAGGACGTAGGACGACGTCCGGCACAGCGGACGGGGTCGTGGTTCGCCGCGCAGGCTGGACGCTTTTTCGCGCAGCCATGCAGTATAATGTTGCTTTGCGGTTACACCCGCGCAACGCTTTTGTTACGTCTGCGCCGTACACTCTGCGGGAGCGTCGCCGGCCTCCGGTCGATGAACCCACCAGGGGCGAAGGCGGCGAAAACCCGCGAAACGCGGACCCACACGCAAGGAGGAGAACTGAATGAATCTGAAACGAATCGTAGTCTGCGCGCTGGCGGCGGCCCTCGTCGCATCGGGCGTCTTCGGACCGGCCTGCGCGGCGGAGACGGCCCCGCTCAAGGGGCGGATGACCCTGTACACGTCCCAGCCCGAGCGCGACGTCACCAAACTCATCGCGGCGTTCAACGAACGCCATCCGGACGTCGCGGTGGACGTCTTCCGCTCGGGAACCGAGGAGGTCGTCAGCAAGGTCCGCGCGGAGCACAAGGTACGGTCCGTGCTGGCGGACGTGCTGCTCGTGGCCGACAGCGTCACCTTCGAGAGCCTCAAGGAGGACGGAATGCTCCTCCCCTACGACTCCCCCGAGACGAGGGGCATCCCCGAGGAGTATCTGGACAAAGACCGCACCTATGCGGGAACGAAGATCATCAGCACCGGCATCATCTACAACACCGGGAAAGTGAAAGAACCTCCGGTCTCCTTCGCCGACCTGGCGAAAAGCGAGTACAAGGACGCCATCATCATGCCCAGCCCGCTCTACTCCGGCGCGGCTGCGTACAACCTCGGCGTGATGACCCGGACCGAAGGGCTCGGCTGGGAGTTCTACGAGGCGCTGAAGGCGAACAACGTCCGCGTCGAGAAGGGGAACGGCGCAATCCTCACCGCGGTGGTCGCGGGCGAGAAGGCCTGCGGACTCGTGGTCGACTTCATGACCGTCCGCTCGAAACGCGACGGCGCGCCTGTGGAGTTCGTCTACCCGCTCGAAGGATCCCCGGCGGTCACCGAGCCGATCGGCATCCTGAAGACGACGGAAGTTCCCGAGCTGGCGAAGGCCTTCGTCGACTTCGTCCTCTCGGCCGAGGGGCAGAAGGTGGCGGCGGAGATGGGGTATACTCCAGTCAAGGACGGCGTCGAGGCCCCCGAAGGGCTGAAGTCGGTGGGCGAGATCAAGAGCATGGTCTACGACATCGCCGTGCTGAAAGAGGCGCGAGAGGCCGAAAAGGCGCGATTCAGCGCGATGTTCCAGTAGAAACCGGGGAGAACGGTGCGCGTACGGCACTTTGCACGAACTTTCGGAAGCCGCGCTCTGAAGGCAGCCTTCTACGGCGCGGTCTTCCTCTTTTTCATAGCGCCGCTGCTTCGCCTGCTGCTGATAAGCTTCGCCGGGGAGGCAGGGTACGACGCGTCGCACTACGTCCGCCTCCTCGCCGAGGAGCGGACGCGGCTGGCCATCAGGAACACGGCGATCATCGGGACGAGCGCCACGGCCTTCTCCGTGCTCTTCGGCGGGGGGTTCGCGTTCCTCGTCGCCTACGCGAACCTGAAGCGGCGGCGTCTCGCCGAGGTGCTGATCCTGCTCCCCTTCATCATCCCCTCGTACATCATCACGCTCTCCTGGACGGGGCTGCTCTCGGGGAACGGCGCGATCAACACGTGGCTGACCTCCGCGGGGCTCCCCGCCGTCAACCTCTACTCCATGGGCGGCATCATTTTCGTCCACGGCATGTGCGCGACGCCCATCGTCTACATGATCGTGAAGGCCATGCTGCGGCGCATCCCCGTCGACCTTGAATGGGCCTCGATGGCCGCGGGGTACACGCGACGCCAGACCATGCTCCGGATCAACCTCGCGCTCGCCGCGCCCGCCGTGGCGAGCGGCGCGATGCTCTCCTTCCTGGCCACCATCGACAACTTTTCCATCCCGGCCTTCCTCGGCATCTCCTCGGGCATACCGGTGCTGAGCACCTATATCTACGAGAAGGCGATCGGCTTCGGCCCCTCCTCCTTCTCCGACGCGGCGGTGCTCTCGGTGCTGCTCTCCCTCCTCGCCATCGGCGGCGCCCTCCTCGAAGGCTTCTTCGTCAAGCGGAGCCCCGGACTGGAGAGCGTCGGAGAGGACGCCTCGACACGCATCGAGCTGACGCCCAAGGTCCGCGCCGCAGTCGAGTGGTCGCTGCTGGGAGGTCTCTTCGCGTTCAACATCGTCCCGCTGCTCTTCATGGCGCTCAGCGCGATGCAGAAGCGGTACGGCCTGGGATACGCGGCGGACAACCTCACGATGGCGAATTTCCGCGACCTGCTGACCAACGCGGGAGTGCTCCGCGCCGTGCGGAACAGCCTGCTGCTCGCCTCCGCGACGTGCGCCGTCTGCATCCTCGTCGGGACGGCGGCCGCCTACCTGAAGGTCCGCAAGAAGAGCGGCGCGGTGAAGGTGCTGGAGAAGAGCGCCTCCCTCGCGTACGCCATCCCCGGCATCGTGCTGGCCCTCTCGATGATCTTCCACTGGGTGGAGCCGATTCCGGGGGTGCGACCCCGCATCTACGGGACCATCGGCATTCTGGCGGTCGCCTACGTCACGCGCTACCTCGTGCTCCAGATCAAGGGGAGCGTGAACGCGATGCTCACCGTGGAACCCGCGCTCGAGGAGGCGGCCAGAGCCGGAGGAAGCGGCGCGTTCGCCGTCTGGCTGAAGATTCTCGTCCCGCTGCTGACCAAACCCGTGCTGGCGAGCGCGTTTCTCGTCTTCATCCCGGCGATGACGGAGCTGACGCTCTCCTCCATTCTTTCGGCGGCGGGGACGAAGACCATCGGACTGACCGTCTTCAACTTCCAGCAGGCGGGCGACTACAGCCTCGCGGCGGCGATGTCCGCCGTCGTCGTGCTTATCGTGCTGGGGGGCTACGGCGCCGCGCTGGCATACAAAAAACTTTTCGAGCGGCAAAAGGAGAAAAAGAATGAAACGACTGAAGCTGGAGCGCGTATCCCACTGGTTCGGCCGGACGCGGGCGCTCGATGACATACG
>JAHDKT010000084.1 GCA_018436725.1 Synergistaceae bacterium
CTTATCGTGCTGGGGGGCTACGGCGCCGCGCTGGCATACAAAAAACTTTTCGAGCGGCAAAAGGAGAAAAAGAATGAAACGACTGAAGCTGGAGCGCGTATCCCACTGGTTCGGCCGGACGCGGGCGCTCGATGACATACGACTCGAAATAGGAGCGTCCGAGTTCGTCGCGGTCCTCGGCCCGAGCGGCTGCGGTAAGACGACCCTTCTCCGCATACTCGGCGGCTTCCTCCGGCCGACGGAAGGCACGGTGACCTTCGGCGACGACGTCTACTCCTCGCCCCTCGTCCACGTGCCCGTGGAGCGGCGCGACCTCGGCATGGTCTTTCAGTCGTTCGCGCTCTGGCCGCACATGACGGTGCGCCGCCACGTCGAGTTTCCGCTGAAGAGCCCCCGCCACAAGGGGACGAGCGAACGGGAGAAGCGGGAAGCGGTGGAACGGACCCTGGAAGCGACGGGGCTGACGTCGCTGCAGCACCGCCTGCCCGGCGAACTCTCCGGTGGGCAGCGGCAGCGCGTCTCCCTGGCCCGCGCGATCGTCTCCAAGCCCTCCATCCTGCTGATGGACGAGCCGCTGAGCGCCCTCGACCAGGAGCTGCGGATCGAGATGCGCCGAGAAATTCAGGACATCCACAGGCTCACCGGCGCGACCATCGTCTACGTCACCCACGACCAGGGAGAAGCGCTCGCCATGGCCGACCGCCTCGTCATCATGAAGAACGGACGCGTCGAACAGGCGGGGACGCCGAGGGAGGTCTACCTCCATCCGAGGACGCCTTTCGCCGCCGGATTCGTCAGCAAGTGCAACTTCGTCAAGGGATCGTGGACGGGGGATCGTTTCGCCGTGCAGGAGGACCCGTCGCTGCTCTTCGACGGCGCGGCCGTTTCCGAAGTCTTCAGGGGAATGGGCGTCTATCCGGTCCGCCCCGAACAGTTCCGCATCGCCGCCCGAGGACGGGGGTTGGAGGGGAGGATCGCCAACAAGCAGTACAACGGCCGGGAGATCCACTACGCGGTGCGCTGTCAGGGGACCATCTTCACCGTCTACGCGGACGCCTTCGAGGACTACCGCCCGGGAAACTCCGTCCGCCTCGTTTTCGAGGGAACCGTCCGGGACGGCCGGGAGGACGGACTGGACAGGGAGGCCTTCATGGTGTACAACAGACCGGCGCACACGGACCGCATCGCCGGGGAGCGAGCGCCCCTCCCTGTTTCGGGAGAGGCCGCCGAAACGCCCCGGCATGGAGAACAATGAAAAAGGGAGATCACATGAAACCGCTTTTTGACCTGCACACGCACACACTGGCCAGCGGGCACGCCTACAGCACGCTGATGGAGAACATAGAAACCGCGAGCGAACGGGGACTCGCCGCGATGGGCTTTTCCGAGCACGCCCCTTCGATGCCCGGCGCACCCGACCCCATGTACTTCATGAACTTCAAAATCATCCCCGACACCGTCCTGGGCGTCCGCATCTATCGCGGCATCGAAGCCGACATCCTCGACTTCAACGGCGCCGTCGACGTGGACGCGGCGATGGCCGCACGCTTGGACTACGTCATCGCCAGCCTGCACCCCCCTATCATTTCATCGGGGACAAGAGAGCAGAACACCCGCGCCCTCGTCGACGCGATGCGCCACCCCTTCGTGACCATCATCGGCCACCCCGACGACGACCGCTACCCGCTCGACTACCAGGAACTCGCCGCCGCAGCCGCGAGGGAGCATGTGGCGCTGGAGCTGAACAACTCCAGCTTCCGCCCGAGCACGGGTCGGGTGAACGGACGGAAGAACGCAATCAGCCTGCTGAACGCCTGCCGCGTCCACGCCGCCCGCGTCGTCATGAACAGCGACGCCCACATCGCGTTCGACGTCGGCGACCTCTCGCTCTGCGAAGAGCTGATCGAGGAGACGAACTTCCCCCGCGAACTCGTGCTGAACTACACTCTGGAAGGCCTGGAATACGTGCTCAAGGAGGGCGTCTCGCTCCCCGACTGCGAAAAGCTCCTCTGCGCGTCGGGGAAATAAACCTCGGCATTCGCGGCCGGCGGGTACGACTCATCTCGGGTCGGGGAGTCAGGCGCCGTTTCAAGAATCGAAGAAAGCCGCCGTTTTCGTTTTTGAAAAAACAGCGGCTTTCCTCTTATACTGGTTTGAGACAACGCAGCGCTCGAAAAAGTCCGAGCAGTCATTGAGGCGAGGACTGCGCGGCGAGTCGGCGGACGCGCTCCTCCGGAAGTTCGGCAATGAGCGCCACATCCATTCCGTGCTCCAGCATGCGGCGAGCTGTTTCAATCTTGCCGAGTTCAAAACCTCTTTTTTCGCCTCTCTGCTCGCCTTTCTCTTCGCCTTCCTTGATCCAGCCGTCGACCCAGTTGCAGGGCATGCTCATTTCTCCTCAGTGAGGCGAGGACTGCGCGGCGAGCTGGCGGACGCGTTCCTCCGAAAGTTCGGCAAGCTTGGCGATGAGCGCCACATCCATTCCGTGCTCCAGCATGCGGAGCGCCGTACGCTCGCGCCCTCTCTTTTCGCCTCTCTCTTCGCCCCTCTTTTCGCCTCTC
>JAHDKT010000074.1 GCA_018436725.1 Synergistaceae bacterium
CTTCCTCGGTGGCGACCTCGACAGGCTCCTCTTCGGCAGCCACGCCATAGCCGGTGGCGATCGAGCCATCGGCCAGGCCGGCGGCGATCTCTTCGATCTCAGCCTTGACCTCGTCGGGGACCTGGTCGGCCAGGTCGTGGTACGGGGCGAGGGCGGCGTCGCCGAAGAAGTTGCCCGCCGGGACGGCGTCATCGGCGATGGACATGATGATGTCGGCCACGCCCTTGTCCAGCAGCTTCATGGCGCTGGAGACGAGGCACGGATGCGCTTCGGGGACGGTCAGCCACTGGTCGGTGTCGACGCCGATGCAGAAGGGCGGCGGGCCGTCGGCGGTCACGGCGTTGGCGACCTCGATGAGGGCGCCGTTGCCGGTCTTGCCGCCCGCGCCGAAGATGACGTCGGCGTTCTGGTCAAGCGCCTGCTTGGCGGTGGTGGCGCCCCACTCGGGGTCGGTGAACGCCTGGTCGATGGCGCCGGGATGGTAGGTCGAGATGATGGTGATGTCCGAGTGGATGTAACGCGCCCCGGCTTCGTAGCCTTCCTTGAAGGCGACGACGGGGGGCACCTGGTCGGTGCCCAGCACGGCGGCAATCGTGCCGGTCTCGGTCAGGCGGGCGGCCAGCGCACCGGCCAGGAAGCCCGACTGATCCTCGTTGAAGACCAGACCCACCACGTTCTCGACGGTCTCGGCCTGGAACTGGTCGACGCCCAGGAAGATGACATCGGGGTAGATGGTGGCGGCTTCGAGGGTCGCCGGGCCGAGGGCGAAGCCGACGGTCACGATGATGTCGTAGCCCTGCTCGGCGAACTCGGCGATGTTGTTGGCGTAGTCGGCGGAGTCCTGCGTCTCGATGTAGTTGACGGTCGCGCCGCACGCCTCAGCCGCCAGCACGCCTTCCCACGAGCTCTGGTTGAAGCTCTTGTCGTTGATCTGGCCCACGTCCGTGATCAGGCCGATCGTGTAGTCGCTCAGGTCGTACAGCTCGCAGTCGATCAGACCCTCGGGGGCCACGATCTCTTCGGCGGCCTCTTCAGCCGGCTCCTCGGCCATGGCGACCTCAGCCGGTTCCTCGGTCTCCTCAGCTACCGGCTCTTCGGTTGGTTCCTCGGCGGCAGCTTCCTCGGTCGGCTCGGCCATGGCGACCTCAGCCGGTTCTTC
>JAHDKT010000108.1 GCA_018436725.1 Synergistaceae bacterium
CTGCTTCACCGAGGCGAGACTTCTGTTGTACGACGCCCTTGCCGACTGGTAGGTCATGATTCGGCTGTCCAGCTCCTGCTGCGTGGCGTACCCCTCTTTGCGCAGTCGTTCGTACCGCTCCTTTTCCTTCGTCGCGTTCTCAAGCTGCGCCCCGGCCTGCTCCGCCTCCGCCTTCGCCGCGTTCACCTGCGCCTGAAGCGCGCTCACCTGCGCGTCCTGATCCCGGTGATCCAGGACGGCGACGACGTCCCCTTTTTTAACGCCGTCTCCTTGCGATACGCGCATCTCACTCAACCTGCCGGAGACCTTCGAGAGAAGGACGACGCTCTCCCTGGCTTCGAGAGTGGCCGAGGCCGAAAAACCCCGGCGGATGAGCGGACGCCGTTCCGCCGACACGACGGCGACCCTGACGGCGGAGGAAGGAACTTCCTGAGCCGCCTCGGGTGTTGGAGAGGAGGACTCCGGACGAAGAAGATGCAGCGCCGGCAGAAAGAGCGCCGCGAAGAGAACAACGAGCGCCATCTTCAGGCCGAAGAACTTGTGTTGATGATTACGGCTCATGATCCTGTCTCCTTTATCGATCGTTTTCGAAAACGCTCGCAAGCGTTCCTTCGGCCATGCGCAGGGCGACGAACGCGAGATTGTGTTCTTTCAGCGCGCCGGAGAGCTTCCGCTGCGCTTCCGTGAGAACGGTCTTCGCCTGGAGTACGTCGAGTTGAGAATTAACCCCCTCGCGGTAGCCCACCTCCGCAAGACGAAGGCTTTCCCTGGCGAGTTCCACGTTCTGTTTCGCGGCTTCCGCCGTTTCCAGGGTGCTGACGAGCGTCATCCACGCTGCGAGAACTTCCTCCCCGATGGCGTCTCTCTTTTTCTCCGTCGACTGGCGGGCCTGCTCCTGCGACGCTTTCTCGCTCCGCACGCGCCCCTTCGCATACCCTCCGTCGTACACGGGAACGGCGACCGAGAGCGTGGCCGTCCATTCGTTCGCGTTGTTCGCCGCGAGGCCCGACGACGTGTCGTTGAACTGATAGGAAGCCGACAACTTCACCGTGGGCTTCATCCCTCCCGCCGCGACGACGACGGCCTCTTTCCGGGCCTCCTCTTCCGAAACGAGCGCCCGAAGGTCCGGGCGCGTCGAAAGCGCCTTCTCGAGCGAGCGTTTCGCGTCGCCTTCGACGGCGACGGTCTCCAGCGTTCCGTCGATCTCGACCTCGCTTCGCGGGTCTATTCGAAGCAGCGTCAGCAAAGAAACCTTCGCCTTGGCGAGTTCATTCCGCGCGGAGATCAGATCCGCCCGCGCATTGACGCGCTGCTGATCGGCCCGGGCTAGCTCCAGCCTTGTGGAAAGCCCCAGTTCCAACCGTTTTTGAAAGTCCGTCCAGGAGGTCGTATAGTAGGCGAGCGCCTCGTCCGCCGTCCGCAGATCCGCCTCCTTCTGAAGAAAACCGTACCAGGATTCGCAGACGGCCTTCGCTACGTTCTCCTGCGCGTATTCAAGTTCCTGTTCGGCTTTTCGGGAACCGACGAGCGCCTGACGTTCTCCGGCTCGGATCGTTCCTCCCGCGTAGAGCGTCTGGGAAAGCGTGATCGCCGCGCCGTTCGCTCTTTCGGGAGCGCCGCCGGTATCCTCTCTGCGGGTGGACGAAGCGTCGATCGTAAGCGAAGGATACAGCCCCGACCGGGCGGAGATCAGGACGCCTTCGGCTTTCTCCCGCTCCGTCCGCGCCGAGAGGACGTCGAGGTTCCGTTCGAGAGCGATACGTACGGCCCGATCGAGAGTGAGCCTTTCCGCACCCTCGACGGAAAGAGCGGCCGCGGCGAGCGGAAGAAACGTCATAACGCAAAGTATCGTTTTTTTACCGAAGTTCATAAGTTACCTCCCGGTGCTTTCGGTGTTTTCACGCGCGAACGCGGACGAGCGCCGCATGCGTCCTCTGCGCGCCCATCGGAGGAGCGCGACCGTTTTCTCCTTGAAGTCGTCGAGAATCAGATAGACGACCGGAACGATGAAGAGGGTCAGCAGCGTGGATGTCGCAAGCCCGCCGATTATGGCGATCGCCATGGGCTGTCGCAATTCCGCCCCCTCGCTGACGCCCAGGGCCACGGGAACGGCCCCGACGATGGTCGAGACCGCCGTCATCAGGATCGCGCGCAGTCGGAGCGGTCCGGCGTTGATCACGGCTTCCCTCTTATCCATTCCTTGTTCCCGCTCCTGGTTGATGAAGTCGATCAGAATGATGCCGTTGTTCACCACGATGCCCACCAGCAGGATGATGCCGATCAACGACATCATATCCAGATTCTTCCCCGCGAGAAAAAGCAGCCCGAAAGCCCCCGGCGTCAGCAGCGGAAGGCAGAACATGATGGTGAACGGGTGCATGAACGACTCGAACTGAATGGCCATCACCATGTAGACGAGCAGCACCACCGTCGCCAGCGCCGTGAAGAAGCGTTCGAAATCCTTCTGCATCTCCTTCGACTGCCCCGACGGAGCGAGAACGACGCTTCCGTCCTCGGGAAGGTGTTTCGCGGCGGCCGCCTCGATGATCGCAAGTCCCTCGCCGGTGGATATTCCCGAAACGTTCGCGCCGATCTGCACCGAAGGTCGTCGGTTCAACCGTTTCACCACGTTGGGGGCGAACTCCTTCTTCACTTCCACAAGACCCGCGAGAGACACGCTTTCCCCCTTGCCGTTGAACACGGAGATTTTCTCGATGTCCTCCGCGTGCATTCTCGACGACGCCTCGGCCATAAGGCGAATGTTGTACCGAAAACCGCCGTCCTTGAAGACCCCGACCTTCAGACCTCCGAAATAGGCCCCTATCTCCTCCGAGATGGAGCGTATGTCCAGATCAAGATCGTCCGCCCGCGCACGATTGAGGCGAATATTCAATTGCGGCTTCTCAAGACGCACGTCGATATCCAGGTCCGCGAGACGAGCTTCTCCCGCAAGCTCCCTCAGGATGTCTCCCGCTATCGCGCTCAACCGCCCGAAATCCTTCCCCGAGAGGTTCATCGTGATGTCGGGGCCGTCCGGCATCGAGAGTTTCAACTTCGCATCGGAAAAAGCTGAGAAGTCGCGGCGAAGCTCGCTCTTGATTTCCTCGATATCCGCTCTTTCTTTTTTGGGAACAAGAACAACATACAGGCTTCCCTGATTCGTCTCCGAACTGCTTCCGCTCGCGAGGGCGCCGTAGGTGAAGGCGACGTCGTTCCGCTCCCGGACCATTCCGTCAAGCCGTACGAGAAAGCGTTCGCTCTCCTCCAGAGCCGTCCCGTCGGGAAGTTCGAAGGAGACGGTAAATCGCCCCTCGTCCTCCGAGGGGTAGAAAGCCCTCCCCAGATTCGCGGCGAAGAAAATTCCAAGAACGAAAAATCCGAGCGCCGCCGCCATGGTAACCCAACGAAATCGGACCGCGAGGGTCAGCAGCTTCCTATAGGCGCCCTCCAGCGATTCCAGAAAAGCGCGTATGCCGCGCGCGACAAGATTTTGCGACTCCTCCGCGCGCATGATCCGGGAGCTGACGAACGGCGTCAGCGTGAGGGAGAGCAGCACGGAAATCGCGATCGTGCACACTACGGTGATGCCGAACGAAAAGAAGAACTTCCCGATGATTCCTCCCATGAACGTGATGGGAACGAAGACCGCCACTGTGGTCATCCCGCCCGCGATAACGGAGAACGCCACTTCGCCCGTTCCCGTTTCCGCAGCTTCCGCAGGATGCGCGATCATTCTCATCCTGCGGTGGATGTTCTCCAGCACGACCGTCGTCGCGTCCACCACCATGCCGACGGAGAGAGAAATTCCCATCATGCTCAGGGCGTTGATCGTCACGCCGAACGCCTTCAGGAAGAGGAAGCTGCCCAAAAGACAGATCGGAATAGCGATCACTGTGACGAACGTCGCCCGGAACGTCTGGAGAAAGAAGAGCATCAACAAGGCGCACAGGCCGACGGCGAGCAGGACGTCGCTTCCGACCCCCTTCATCGAACGCCGGATATAATCGGCCGTGCTCAAGAGCAATTTGATCTCGACTCCGTCAGGCGCGCTCTTCCGCATCTCTTCGATCCGCCTCAGGGCTTCGTCGGCCACAGCCACCTCGTTCGCCCCCCGCCGGCGCGAGACGACGAGAAGAATCGTCTCTTTCCCGTTGTACATCGCCGCGTTCGCACGGTCCTCCAACCCGTCCTCCACCCGAGCGACGTCGCCGAGCCGCACCGTCGCGCCATCCTTCACCAGCACCGGCAGAGTTTGCAACTCCTCCGCGGAAGCGTACTCGGCGTTCAACCGAAGCTGAAACTCGTTCCGCTCCGTCTTCACGCTTCCCGAGGGTAGGTCGACATGCCGTTTTTGAATCGCCGAGGAGACGTCGTTGACGCTCAGCGACCGTGCCTTGAGCTTCGCGGGATCGAGCCAGATTCGTATCTCTCTTTTCCTCAGACCCGGCGTAGAGACACTGCCTACGCCATCCACCGACTGCAGGCTCGGCTTGAGTATCTTGTCGGCGTACCAGGCCTTCTCGCCGTACGAAATGTCTCCCGCAACGGCCACGGTAACGATGGGCTCGTCCGACATGGAGAACTTCTCGACGACGGGGGTTTCCGCCTCCTTGGGAAGCTCGCCCGCCGCGAGATTGACCTTGTCCCTGACGTCCGCGGCCGCCGCGTCCACGTCCTTGTCCAGTTCGAACTCCACGAGCGTCATGCTGAGCCCCTGGTAGCTGCTCGACGAGATGCTTTTCACGCCGGAGATGCCGCTCAGTTTCTCTTCGATGACGTCCGCCACGTCGTTGTCCATGATCGCGGGGCTGGCGCCGCTCATCGCGGTGCTCACCATGACCACGGGGAAAGCGATATCGGGCATATTCTCCATTCCCATGGTTGACAGCGACGAAACCCCGAAGAACACGAGCGCCGCGGTGCAGATGAGCGCGGTGACGGGG
Organism: Synergistaceae bacterium; assembly: GCA_018436725.1. Taxonomy (GTDB): domain Bacteria; phylum Synergistota; class Synergistia; order Synergistales; family Aminobacteriaceae; genus JAAYLU01. The sequence goes on from JAHDKT010000108.1 coordinate 4,944, forward strand.
CGCCTTAGTGAGATGGACGTTATTTTCATTCGAAATCCGCTTCCTTTCGTTCGAAGGCTCGTCCGAAGATCGAGCGCATCGGACCGCCTGTATCGGAGTGTTGAGCGATCGCATTTCGCATGACGCTCCCTCTTGCAAATGAATGTGCATCGGGTAGGATATGGTATAGGGTTACCCCATAGTCAAGGAGGAGAATATAATGGAGAAGAACGTTCCTCTTCTTTCGACCGGAGAATTCGCGAAGCTTTGCGGCGTAACGAAAGAGACGCTCTTTCACTACGACGAGATCGGTCTGCTTCGTCCGGAGGTACGAAAGGAGAACGGCTACAGGTACTATACGCCGGCGCAGTCGTTCGTGTGCGACATCATCGTCTTCCTGAAGAAGTGCGGATCGTCGCTCTCCGAGATCAAAGAGCACTTCGTTTCGATGGATCCGGAGAAATTCGTCGCGACGCTGAAGATGAAACAAGAACGCTTCGGGGAAGAGCTGGCGCGCCTTGCGCAGAGGCAACGACTGCTCCAGAATGTGATCGAACGCGTGGAAAGCGCTCCTTCGCTCGAGACGAACAAACCCTCCATAGAGTATGTCGAAGAGCAGTATCTGCTCGCTGTTCCGCTGGATTACAGCCGAGGCGGCGAGGAGATCGCCTGGGCGGAAGCGTCTCAAAGGCTGATGGAAAACTTGAAAACCTTTTCTTCGATGCAGCTTTCATTCGACGTGGGAGCGATCGTCACAAGGGAAAACCTTGCGAGGAAAGAGATGGAAGAAGCGAACTATTGCTACAGCGAACTATCGGCGCCCGTAGCGAGCGAGTATTCGTTCCTCAAACCCGCCTCGCACTACGCGACCATGATCCACAAAGGGCCGTACGAAGACCTGCCCCGCTCGGGAGAGAGGCTCGTCGACTTTATAAAGGAGTCCGGACGCAGAATCACCGGCAATGCCTATATTATCGATTTGTTTACATATTTCATGACGGAAAAGGAAGAGGACTTTGTAATGCGGATTGCGATTCAGATCGACTGAGCGTGTGTTCCCATGTTCTTTTAGTCCACGCCCACGCCGTACGGCGCCGGTCTTCGGTCTCCTCGAACGCTTCCTCGCCGGAAGCCGAGCGTGAACGAACGGAAAAGCACCATGCTCTTCGCGGTTATCCATCGACAACCGCGCCCGATACGCTCTTTCCCCCGCGGGCGCGGTCGAACACTGGCGGGAAGAGCCGGAAGGGAAGCGCCGACACCGCACGTCGGCTCCTGGACTCCGTGCGGCGCGCCATCGCCCCCCTCCCGCAGCAAAACACCGAATCAGTCGCCGACGACGATCTTTTCTCCGCCTTTCAGGTTCTTTCCTCCGACGACGACGCGCTCCCCTTCTTCGAGCCCGGAGAGAATCTGCACGGCGTCGGGCAGGGTCAGCCCCGTCTCGACGGCTCGCTCCTCCGCCGTTCCGTTCTTTTCCACGAAAACCTTGCCGTTTTCACGCAGCGCGTGCGAAGGGATCGTCAACGCGTCGACCGCTTCCGCCTCCGCGAAGAGAATGGAGACGAACATTCCCGGCTTGAGCGCTCCTCCGGCGGCGGCGTTGTCGGCGACGACCTCCACCTGCAGCGTCCTGGTCGAGGTGTCGACGTAGGGGCTGATGCGGGAGACGCTCCCCTCGACCTCGACGCCGGGGAAACC
>JAHDKT010000086.1 GCA_018436725.1 Synergistaceae bacterium
AAACGGTGCGCTGAAGATCATTAAAGAGGGGAAAATCAAAAAATTCATCGATGATGTGGAGCAGATTACCTTCAGCGGAACATACGCTGTGGAAAAGGGGCAGCCCGTCCTTTATGTAACGGAGCGCGCCGTCTTCGAACTTACCGAGGACGGGCCGACGCTGACCGAGATCGCCCCGGGCGTCTCTTTGGAAAACGACGTTTTGGCGCATATGGATTTCAAACCGCGCATCGCAGGAGATCTCAAGGCAATGGATTCCCGTATTTTCCGCCAGGAGCCAATGGGAATACAAGTCGCCGCTCGATAAAATCCGAGATTTCTTGTACCGGTTTTTATCGGAAGAAATGAGGAGGGAAAGAAATGAAGGGAAAAACGATCCATGATTTGAACATAGGGGACGAGGGCGTGTTCCAAAAAACGCTGACGGAGACCGACGTCTATCTGTTCGCCGGAGTCAGCGGAGATCAAAACCCGGCGCATATCAACGAAGCGTACGCGGCCGGTACGCGTTTCAAAACGCGAATCGCCCACGGAATGCTGACGGCCTCTCTTGTTTCCGCCGCGCTCGGCATGGCGCTCCCCGGTCCCGGTACTATCTACCTGGAGCAGACTCTTAAATTCACCGCTCCGACACGCATAGGAGACACTGTCGAGGCGAAAGTGAAAGTGGTCGAGATGCTTTCGGAGAAAAATATCGTCAAACTGGAGACAACGTGCACGAATCAGGCAGGGGAGCTTTTATTGAAGGGGACGGCGACGGTGATGCCTCCGAAGTAACTTCCCGGAGAGGCGTTGTCCGTGTTCGACGACGCCTCCGCTTCTTGTTGTTTCATAAATTCAAGTGTTTGCGAAGAAGATGATTGGAGGGCGAATAGATGAGCTTTGCATTGAGTAAAGAGCAGCGAATGGCGCAGCAACTTTTTCGTCGTTTCGCGGAAAAGGAAGTAAAGCCCTTGGCGCAGGAAATTGATGAAAACGAGCGATTCCCTTCCGAGACGGTGGAAAAGATGGCCCGATTCGGCTTCCTCGGCATCCCGTACGGAAAGGAATGGGGAGGGCAGGGCTGCGACACGCTAACTTATATTCTCTGCGTTGAAGAAATGAGCCGATTTTGTGCGACGACAGGAGTCATCGTTTCTGCGCACACGTCGTTGGGGTGCGATCCGATCTCCAAGTATGGTACCCCGGAGCAAAAAGAAAAATATCTTCCCGACCTTCTTTCCGGAAGAAAGCTCGGCGCTTTCGCGCTTACGGAGCCCGGAGCGGGAACCGATGCGGCAGGACAACAGACGAAAGCCGTTCTTGACGGAGAAAATTACATTCTCAACGGCAGCAAAATTTTTATTACCAACGCCGGACAGGCCGATGTGTATATTATCTTTGCGATGACCGACAAGAGCCTCGGGACAAAAGGCATTTCGGCTTTTATCGTCGAGAAGGAATTCCCGGGATTTTCCGTAGGCAAGAAAGAGAAGAAGATGGGGATACGGGGCTCTTCGACGTGCGAGCTTATCTTTGAGAATTGCCTGGTTCCTAAGGAGAATATGCTCGGCAAGGAAGGGAAAGGGTTCGGTATAGCGATGGGGACTTTGGATGGAGGACGCATCGGAATCGGAGCTCAGGCGCTCGGAGTCGCGCAGGGGGCGTTGGATGAAACCGTGGCGTACGTCAAAGAGCGGAAGCAGTTCGGGAAGCCGATCTCCGCTTTTCAAAACACGCAGTTCCAGCTTGCCGAAATGCAAACGCGGATCGAGGCTGCGAGACATCTGGTCTATGACGCCGCAGCGACAAAGGATTCCGGAGCCAGATTTTCCGTCGAGGCGGCGATGGCCAAGCTTTATGCCTCTCAGACGGCTATGGAAGTTACCACGAAGTGCGTGCAGCTTCACGGCGGATACGGGTATATGCGCGACTACCCCGTGGAGAGAATGATGCGCGACGCGAAGATCACGGAGATCTACGAAGGTACCAGCGAAGTGCAGCTGATGGTTGTCGCCGGCGCCTTGCTGAAATAAAGGGGTGAGAACATGAAGATCATTGTTTGTGTGAAACAGG
>JAHDKT010000060.1 GCA_018436725.1 Synergistaceae bacterium
ACGAACCACCTTGTTCTTTTTGCAGGCTTCCAAACCGATTGCCTGAGCAAGGTGAGTCTTTCCAGTACCAACGTTTCCGTACAGAATCAAATTCTTCTTCTCGTCTACGAAAGAGGCTTTCTTCAGTTCTTCTGGACTTAAGTCCTGAGGTAGTCGTATCTCTTCGAACGAGAAATCTTCGAATGTCTTCATGGCATAGAAGCCCGCCTGTTTTACCAGGCGGTTCTTCCTTGAGGTTTCACGGTTATCCAGAGCAATCTGCAGTATTTTCATAAGGTATTCCTGGTTGTTGTCTGCTTCTACCTCTTCAAATACATCCACTATCTTCCTTCCAAGGCGTAGCTTCTTGCAGCAGTACGCAATCTGCTCTTTCATGATTGGCTACTCCTTCCCAGGAATAGATCATAGTCAAGTGCTTTGTTCTTAAGAGGCGGGAGTTCTGGTATGTCACTCGGGAGTAAAACGGGACTGAACTCGAAGCTTTCCGTATTGAGCCGCCGGAATATAGCAAGGACACTATCGCTGTCTTTTGCTCCTCTCTCTAGAGCTGCAAGAAAGGCTTCTACTGCACTCAAAAAGCCTGTATCTTCGCTCAGCTCTGCAAGGATCTTGAGAGTCTCTTTCTTGCTTGAACGATCACTCTGCTCAAGAAACTCTTGTAGTGGAGAAGGAAACAGTCCGTATATACCCGTGTATTTCAGTGCTGCGGGTCTCCTGGATAACTGGGTGAGATAAGGGATCCAGTTCATGGATTCTCTCTTCATCTGTCCATACAATCTCGGATGAGTGATTATCTCTTTGTAGTCACTATCCATTACGGTAACTTCATGTGCGGTCAGTCTTGCCCATATCTCGGTCTTTGCATATTTTGGAGCGCTTGAATATGTATGCCTTCCTTTTTCAAGAGTGAACTTCGCGTGAGCATCTGTGCGAACAGCCAGGAGGATCGATTCATCGTACTTACTCCGTGCAAGTGTTAGAAGCTTTGTCCTGTCTTCTTCAAATCGTTCTCTTATCATGCCTGGCTTCGAATAGTGCGCTCTTTCCATATC